>CATQHX010000045.1 GCA_958296065.1 Vicinamibacterales bacterium
GTTCTCGTGCGCCATCTCGCCCGCCCGCGCCGCCGCCTCGTCGACCTTCGACGGCGGCACGCCCAGGGGGACGGTCCGCGGCGACCCATTTCTCCAGCCCGCGGCGCAGCGCGTCCACGCCGACGACCCCTTCGAGCGGACGAAAGCGGTCCACGTCCAGCTTCGCCCGCGGCCGCACGGGCCACAGCCGCCGCGACAGCTCGACCTCCTCGACCACGGGCGACCCCGACTCGGTCCGGTACTCCTGCTTCGCGTTCCGGAACCCCGGCACCCGCATGACCTGGGTCGCCGGCGTCACCACCTCGTCGCCGCCGTAGCGGGCCGCCAGCAGGTGGCTGTACAGCTCCGCCTGGCCCGCGGTCCAGTCCCCGCCGTCGACGTTCCACAGGGCCTGGTACTTCTCCGGCGACGAGCGCAGCACGAACGACGGCGCCGGCACGATGCCGTCGATCGCGTCCTCGCGCATCCGCTCGAACGTCGCCGCGTTCTCGGGCAGCGAGCCGTCCAGGTCCAGCTGCACGCGCAGCACCGAGGCGATGTGCCCCCCGCGTGCGGCCCGCCTCGGCCCGCCCGCCGCCCGAATCGACCGCCCGGAAGGTATTCACGGCGACGAAGACGTCCCAGCCGCGCTCGTTCACCCGCTCGAAGACGCGCTCCAGGTACTCGGCCCGCGACTTGCGCCAGCCCTCGACCGAACGGCCCACCGGCGCGCCGGCCAGCTCGGCCACCCGCGGGAACAGCTGCATCTGGACATCGGAACGAGGCTTGCCGACGTCCTCGGGGTTGCGGCTGCGGCAGAACACGCACACGTGCTCTCGGTGCGCCCGGCCCGAGTCCGCCGCGACCGACTCGAACATCTCCTCGAGAAACAGGCCCGCCGTGCGCATCCGCCGCCGGCGCTCGCCCGCCGTCTCGCCGCGAGTCCCAATCCAGCTCACTGCGCCGAGTATTCGCTAAGAGGGACCGAAACGGCCGGATCCGGGGATCAGGACACCGGCAACGCGTCAGCCCCAACGGGGCCGCCGCGCCTCTCGGACATCGGCGCGGCAACGCCGAACGAACCACGAGGGGAGGGTGCGGACGGGGGACAATGGAACAGATCCGGATCGCGACGACGGCACGACCCGCCGCCACGCCTCACGACTCCGTCCCCCCGCCTCCCGCGCAGCAGCGGGCACGCCCCCCGCACGACGCCACGACGCCGGCCTAACGGCCCCGATCGCCGACAAGCCCAGGCCCGACGTTCCGGCCGGATCGACACGTACACTCGCGCCCGCGACACACACGACGCCACCGCGGCGTACGGAGGATCCGATGAAAGCCCGAATCACCGCCGAGACCCTGGACGAGATCAACCGCGTGGTCGACCGCCTGGTCGCCGTCGCCGACTACGCGCGCCACGGCGCGATCACCGACGACGGCGCCGCCGCCGCCGGTTTCTACGCCGACGAGGGACTCGGCTCGCCCGAGACCCTGCTCTACGGCCCCGACGGGGCGTTCGAGCGCGGCTGCGACATCCACGAGGCCTGGGAGGAGCACGCCGCGCTGGCCAACGGCGACGCCGAGTACCACGTCACCGCCCACGACAACGGCGCGATGACCATGACCATGCAGGTCCCCGGCGCGGACCCCGGCGGACCGCCCGTCGAGCTGACCGTCGGCATGAACGACCGCGTCGGCCTGCACGCCGACCCGGCGACCATCATCGCGCTGGGCGGTACGCCGTCGCACCCGCCCACCGGCGTGGCCAGCGCCGAGTTCGACCACGACACCGGGATGGCGGTCGACCTGCAGAACCTCGCCGCCGCCGGCGTCCCCGACGACGCGCGCGAGCGCGTCTGGACGGCGCTGAACGAGGCCAGCCACAGCCACCCCGACGCGCGGCTGGCGCGCCACTACGTCCACGACGGCGACCGCCGCGACCTGCCCCGCCACGACACCGTCGACCGCGCCCTGCGCACCGTCGAGACGCTGCCAACGCCCGCCCCGCCCGCCGTTCCGTCGCCGGCGCGAGGCGAGCACGCACGGCAGCACGAACTCGACGTCCCGGCGTACTCCCGGTAGCGCCGCCGAACCCGAACTAGGCGCCGGGGAACCGAACCAGGCGCCTTCGCTGCCCGCACCCCCGCACCTGCACGGCGCCGGCCGAGCGCCGTTTCCGTCTCCGGATCCAACTACGCGCCGCGGGCGGCGACCCGCCCCTAAGGGCGGGATCGCCGACCCGCCCGCATGCGCTGTACGTACGAGTACATACCGACAGATCGACTCTTACGAGTCGACTGTCGTATGTCGTAAGTCGGAGAGGCGAAAAAGCCCCGTAAAAATTGGTCGAAATCGACCCAAACGTAACACCCACCGACGCAAACCGTAACACCCACCGGCAGAAACCGTAACACCCACTGGCAGAAACCGTAACACCCACCGACAATGGGCCGAGCGCAGCCCGTACAGGCGAACGCCCCCGCCGACCCGCCTGTCGCGGCGAGCCAGAGGGGGCGTACCACCCACTGTCACTCCGAATCGCGCTCTCTACACGATGATCTCCGCGTCCTGCGGCGGCGGCAGAATCCGCTTCCCGACAATCCGCACGTCACCCGCCTCGTCGAGCCGGCGGAGCACCTTCCAGGCCCGGGAGGCGAGCAATCTGCGGTTGCTGTTCACGGACGTCGGATAGCACAGCTCGATGATCCGGTTCGGCGAGTACTCCTCGTAGGCCTTCGGGTCCTGGCTCTGGACCCATCCGCCGTTGCCCGGGACGCGGGTGTACCCGGGCCGGTGCCACTGGTACGCGAGCGCCACCAGCGCGCGGTACGCAGGCTCGGACGTGTAGCCCCAGTACCGCATCCGGCTGCGCTGGATCTTCGGCCCGCAGGTCGATCCCGGCGGCAGATGCACGGCTATGCCCACCGTGTCCTCCAGCGCTTCCGGTCCCCGCGGGATGTCGACCAGGCTCACGACGCGGCGCAGGCCGGAATGCCCCGTTTCCCGGTCGCGCCACGGCACCCGCGTTTCCTCGCGGTCGAGCGCCGCGCAAGCGGCCATCAGGCGCGGCCAGTACTCGCTCGGACGCGGCCTGCGGTTCGGATAGAACCACGTCAGGAACTCGCGCAGCGTCGTCGAGACGAGCACCGGACGGTACTCCGACCGCTGCCAGTCGCACTGCATCACCGAGCACAGGCCCTCGATGTAGATGCGCAACGCCAGATCGGCCGAGCCGTGTCCCCCCTTGCGGCACCCCGGCGCCGCCAGCAGGTTGTAGAGCACCAGCGGGAGCAGGGGCCCCTCGATGTCCCGCTCGAGAACCGGAAGCTCGCTGACCCGAAGACCGCTGTCCAGCCGCGTGTGCACGGCGAAGTGCCCCTGGTTGGCGAAAAGCGACCCGGGACCCACCAGCGCCACCGATGTCGGCAACAGCGGACTGCCATGCCCGTTCATCACCACCGGCTCGGGCAGTTCCGCGCCTTCGACGACCACGGCCAGAGCCGTCAGGCCATCATTCGCCGGCAACTCCCCGAGCAGCCGGGAGACCACATCCGCAGCCCGCGCGCCGCCGGTGCCCTTCCCGCCCGGCATCCGCGTCGGCAGAACACCCTGGAGAGCGGTGCCGAGCTCGGGCGACCAGCCCAGGTCGGACGCCTTGACGCCCTCGGCGGCCATCTCCCCCAACCGCGCGGAAAAAGCCTGGAGACGGCCCCGCGCACGAAGCGCCCGGTCGCGCTCGAGACCCTGCATCCGCGCGGTCACCAGCCGGGCGGCAGCCTGCCTAAGCGATTCGACGCCACGGCGTGAAACAGCCGCGTCGTAGACCGTGCGCATGCCCCCGCGCCCGTCCGCGATGCGCCACGCGCGCCGGTTGCTCTCCCGCGCGCGCTCGTCCTTGTCCTCCTGTAGAAGTTCCGAAGTCATGGCGTGCCAGCCCAGTTGCCCTGGTACGTGTAACGGCGATCGAACCGATCGAAGTCGAACACCACCGTCTCCTGGGGCCAGCGGCCCAGATAGGAAAGCAGCCGCAGGTCCGACGATCGCGGAGCGCAACGGTCCAGCTGCGCGTCGACAGCGTCGAAGGTGACGATCATGTCCACCGAGGCGGCGATGTCACGCGAATCGGCGAGCTCGCCGTCGCTGCGCCGCGCGTGGTGCACGACGAGGACGCCGGAGCCATCCTCGGCGACCGTGCGCAGCGTGTCCATCACGCGCCGCATCACGGCCGGGTCGCTCAGCGACTCGCACCCGCCAGCGACCGCCCACGAGGCGAAGGAGTCGATGATCACGACCTCGGGCTGCGACCGCCGCAATGCGTCGACCAGACGGTCGACACCGTGGGCCGGCGACGCCACGAAGACAGCGCCCCGGTGGCCCGGCCCGACGCCGTAGACGCGAAGCCGCTGCGCAAGCAGCTCGAGCGGCTCCTCGGTGACCAGCGCGAGCGGACCGCTCGGAGCAACCGTCTGCCCGGCGAACGCCTCGCCGCTCAAGCGGCAGCCTATCGACTGCGCCAGCGCCGTCGACTTCCCCGCCTTCGGCGCGCCCGACAACACCGACACCCGCCCCCGCCACGCCAGCCCGCCGAGCACCGCCGGAGGCCGCGCCGGCGACGCGGCCAGATCGAGCGCGTCGACGAACGGCGACCAGCCCTCGTCGCCCTCCGGCTCGCCCCCGGCGCCGGATGCGGCCGGCCCGCCGCGAGACGCCCGCAGCTTGCCCACGACTTCCTTGATGGCGTTCTCCACATCCTCGTCGCTGACGTTGGCCAGCCACGCTCCCTCCTCCGCGAGCCTCGCGTCTGGCAGCCCCTCCGGACCCCGCCGAACCTCTGGACCCTGCTCAGTGTTCACCGATGCCCTCCCTCTCGATGCCGGCGTCATGCGCCAAGTCTGACCAGTCGGTGCCATAGGGCGGCCGGTGAACGGCATGCGCGCGGCCCGCCAGCCCCAGCTCGGCGCCGAGCTGCAGCGCGGCCTCGACGCCCGGCTCGTCGCCGTCAGGAGCCAGCACGACCGGTCCGGCGACCCAGCAGGCCCGCGGCCTGAACCCGCCCGGCACGCCGGCCGCGCCGAACACCGCGGCTCCGTCGAGAGCGACCAGACCGAGCGAGTCGAGGCGGCAGACGGCCAGCGCGTCCAGCGGACCCTCCACCAGCCAGCAGCCCTTGCCGTCGGCGCCGGGGTCAGCGCGGAAAACGCGCCGCCCGAGCCCGAAGGACGAACCCGCCACCGACGGGCGCTTGATGGTGGCGCCGCGCACCGAGCACGCCAGCCGGCGGCCGGCCGCGTCCACCGGCTCGAACTGCACCGCCCACGTCTCGGCCTCGCCGGGACCGGCGAAGCGGTAGACCAGCGCCCCGGCGCAGGCCGCGGGCAGACGCGGCGCACAGCGGACCGACACGGCGGCACCGAGAGAAAGCCAGCGCACCGAGGGCGGAACGCGAGCCGAGACGTCGAGGACGCCGCGGCTGCGGAGGTACCGGAAACCGGGAGAATCGGGAGCCAGGACGACCGAAGCCGACCAGACGCGCCCCGGCAGCGGATCAGGGCCGGTCCGAGCCGAACCGCGCACTACCGGCGTCTGTTCGCTGGCGGCCGACGCCGCCTCCAGATCGCCGACGACCGCAGCCAGGTGCTCCCGGAAGTCCGGGGACGACAGGCGGCCCCCGCACTTGCGGCAGCCGCCCCGCACCGGCGTCCGCGCTCCCGGCGCGAACCAGCACGTGTTCTCGCCGATCCCGCGCACCGGGCACGGCCCGTGCCACTCGCGCCCGATGCGCCGCCATCGCGGGCGCGCGCGCAGGTGCCCCTCGAGAACGGACCACGAGACAGGCTCGCTCGCGATCACGAAGCCACCCCCATCTTCGGCTTCGAGACATCCCCGAAAACGCCGGCGGCAGCGGCGCGGGCGTACTCCCGGCGCCGCACCGCCTCGGCGGCCTGCTGCGCGCGCTCCTCGATGTCGAGGATCCGGTGCAGCCGCAGCTCGACGTCCCGGGCGAGCCTGGCGCGGCCCATGACGATACGGCTGAGCATCGCCGGTGTCAGGTCCGCGAGCGCGGCCAGCTGCCCCTGCCGTATCCCCAAAGCCGCGATCCGCACGCGCAGCGACACCGCCGCCGGGTCATGGACGCCGGGTCCCGGCTTCCCCGGCGGCCGGCCCCGCCTCACGACGGACTCTCCCCGGTGACGGAAGCGTCCGGCGCGTTGCACGCGTCCATCCAGTCGCAGACCGCCGCCGCGTGCCACCGCAGCTTCTTGTCGATGCTCGGCAACGGCGCTACCGGAAAGTCCCGCGACCGCACCCTCCGGCGGATCGTCGACACCGAGCAACGCCGGAGCTTCGCCACGGCGCCGATCAGGAGAACCTGCGGCAGGCGCTTGCGGTCGACCCGGGAGAACCGCGAGAGCCCGCTCATGGCAGGCCCCCGGCAAGGACCTTCCGGCGCGCCTCGTCGGCCGCCCGCTCGGCGCGCTCGACCAGATCCAGCGCGGCGTCGAACCGCTGCCGGAACCCCAATGGCAAAGGCCGGTACCCCAGGATGTAGCAGCGGAAGGTCGTTGGGCTTACACCCAGCACCTCGGCAACCGGAGCCTGGGTCAGGCCGCGGCGCGCGAGCTCGACCTTCAGGCTCTTGTCGAACGTCCTCCCCATCAGCCTCCCCTCCGGCCACGCAATGCAAGCAGGCACGGCGCAAGCCTACGGAGCCGTGCGCCGCCGCAACCCGCAGCCACCAAGCCCCCGGAGCCGTCAGGATCCCCACGAAACGACCCGCGGCGGCCCGGCTCCAGAGGGCGAACAAAAGGCATAACTACACGCTACCAAAACCGGGGGCGATTGATGCGCCCACCGTGCGTGCGGCCTCGGCCCCTTGCCAAGAGCAGCAACAAACGGACTGCCCCGGTCCGAGAAGAAGCACAGACGGACGCAGTCTCGGAAGGGATCTGCGAGAACCAGGACAGCCTCGCCGCGACGGTCAACGTCAAGACGAGACAGCAGAAGATCCGATTCCCGCCGGGAACCTCCCTGCCCACGATCCACGCCGAGCGGAACACGATGAAACCCGCGATGAAGTCCCAGCCTTCATCACCGAAACCGCACACGCTCGCCTACGGCGCCGTGCGCTGCCTGAGCTGGTCACGCCGCTCGTCGGAATTCCCAATCGCCGCCACGAAGGCAGGGTCCGGACGGCCCGCCGACGCCACCGGAACAACCCGGCCACCAGTTCCCGTGCCTTCATGCCGTTCTCCGCTTGCGGCTTGATGGTCCGTCAAGAAAACCAGAGGCCGGCGCCAGCAGCCTCTCGAAATCGCGCGGGTCGTAGACGACCAGGCGGCCACGGTTCATGGCCGGAAGACCGTGCCGTTTGGCGAACATCCGCACGGCGTCCGTTGAGGGAAAGTCAAAGCGCTCCATCGCAGTTCGGCGCGTGATCAGGCTGCGCTTCGTGCTCACACCGCCTCCTTTCGGGCCAGCCTTCGCCGACGCGTCACCTGCGCCCGCACGAAACGACTCGGCGCGGTGCCCCCGCGAACATGTCCTGCGGACATACATCGGAGCCTAGATGCCCTGGAGACATAATGTCAACCCCTCGTGCACTGTATTATGTTCACTGGACATGTTCGGCAAACGACTAGCGGCCTCGCGCGAGCGAGCCGGATTGACGCAGAGAGAACTCGCCGCCGCGCTCGGCGCGCGGTACGACCAGGCGATGGTCTCCCGCGTGGAATCGGGCCACAAGGGGCTCCGATTCGACGGTGTGGTCAAGGCGGCGAGGGAACTTCAGGTCTCCGTCGACTACCTCGCCGGCCTGACCGACGACCCCGAGCCCGCCGCCTGGCTCGCCGGCGAACTGGCTCACCACCGGGCCAGGGCCACCGAACTGCACGACTCCGGGGCGCTCGCCGCCAGCCCGAGCGACAGCACGCCGCAGCTTCACTGGTTCGCCCGCCCCGGCATCAGCCCGGTACCCCTCTTGCAGAACGCCGGCATCGCTGCCGGCACGGGAGGCCACGCCGACAACGAGCACGTACTCAGCTACGTCCCGTTCCGGAACGACTGGCTGCGCAGCCACGGGCTCAACGCCGCGCAGTGCGCGGTGATCGAAGTCATCGGCCAGTCGATGGAACCGACACTGGAAGACCACGCGGTGATCCTCGTGGACTTCCAACGGAAGACACAGCGGCGGAACAAGATCTTCGCGATCCGCGACGCAGAGGGGCCCATCGTCAAGCGGCTCCGACACAACAAAGACGGCTGGTGGCTCGACAGCGACAACAACAAGACCAACGAGCAAAGCCGCCACCGGATCTACCCTCCAAAACCATGGCCACAAGAGGCCGAGGTCATTGGACAGGTAATGTGGACGGGACGAACCCTGTGACCGGGGCCGCGGCACAAGCCGGCCACCGTTGCCAGAGACAACAAGCATGAAGAAGCAACGGAGACGCGAACCGGGCCAACGACGCCTGCCGTCGGGAAAATGGCAGGTCAACGTCCAGGTCCACGTCGAGGGCGAAGCCCGCTACCGCTTCCTGTCCAAGACATTCCCGGCGGATTCACTGCTCAGCGATCGCCGAGCGTGGCGGGAACGGATGCGGGTCGAGGCCCGAGAGGGCCACCTGCAGACGGACTCCTCAACCTTCGCCGACGACGCCGCCCGATACCTCAAGAGCGTCGCTGCGCTGCCGACCATCGAGCAGCGCCGGCAACACATCGACGAGTGGACGCGAGTGTTCGGCGACCGCCCGCGCAGTTCCATACGACCGCACGAAATCCGGGCACAGCGCGACCGATGGATGACCGAACCACGAACTGATCGACAAGGTCGGCGCCAGCCACCGTATGCGCCAGGATCCGTCAATAAGCGGCTCCGCGCCTTGAGCAACCTCTGGCGCGTGCTCGACGGACGTCACGCCGCGAACCCTGTTCGAGAAGTGCCTGAAGCCGACGAAATCGAGAGCGAACCACGTGCGCTCCCCTACGCCGTCATCGAAGCCCTCCTCGAGGCGATGCCGGATATCACCCAGACACAAAAAGGCTGCACGCGAACTGCCGGCAACCGCACCAAGGCCCGACTGGCAGTAATGGCATGGACCGGTCTGGCACAGGTGCAGCTCGCCAACCTCCAACCAGAAGACATCGACTGGGACGAACCGTCCATCTGGGTACGAGGACGACGAAAGGGAGCGGCGGGAACCGAACGCAGGAGTCAGCGCAAACCCATCACGGCACAGGCGGTGGCAGCCTTGCACCAGTTCGACGCCCTGAACTGCTGGGGACCGTTTTCCGCCGCCGCGATGCGCAAGAGCCTGCGAAGAGCCTGCCGCAAGGTGGAAGAACGGTTCCGGCGCGATGGCGTCACGATCAACCTGAACCGCGTGCGGCCCTACGACTTCCGGCACTCCTACGCGACGGCCCTGCTCGCGGCCACCGGCGATCTGCAAACGACCCAGCGGCTGATGCTCCATCAATCCGCGAGCACGACCGAAAGGTACGCCCGCGCGGCTGTAGACCCCGTGCTGGTGGCCGCACTCGAACGGTTCACCAAGCACGTCACGAAGCCGTAGTGCATATGTACGCATATTTTTCCGTTCGGAAGCGTTCGGGTACGTTCACCTTTCGCCCCGACTTTCGCCCACTCTGATCGCTCGACAAAAGCTCGCAAGAAGGCATAAACTACTGAATACAAAAGAGTTTCTAGCGTCGTCCCAGCACATAGACCCAACCTGGGTTCCAGCCCTTTCAAGGCTGAGACACGGGTTCGAATCCCGTTGGGGACGCCACCTGCTGGTTTTCCCTGTTCCCGCACAATACCCAAGGCCAGCAAGGCGCTCGCGGACGAAAGCGGGACCACCACGGGATTCGTCCTGCCGCTGCCGGTCGACGGTCAGGATCCGAGCGGGCATCGGGAGGCTTCCCGGGAACGCTCAGGTAGAAGACAACATCCTGCTGGCCGACCGGAAAGACCACCCCGTAGCCCCCCCAGTCCCCACGCCTCGTGGGTTCGTTCGTCCTACCGCGCGGAGTAGGACTTCGCCGCCCTCGACGCGTAGCTTCGCCACAACACGACCCTTCGACTGACCGGCCGCCCCGAACCGCCTACCGGGCGCGCGCGTCGAAGGTGGCCGGCATGAGCGAGCGGACCTGGATGCCCCAGTGGTCTCCCGCGCGGGTCACGATCCACAGCGCAGGGACGGTCCAGTAGCGGGTGCCGTCCGGATGCCAACGAGTGAACGTCAGCTCGAAGTGCACCTTGTCGCGCGTGACGATGCTCGCCTCCAGAGCGTCGATGGTGCTCATGTGCCAGCCTTCGTCGGCGCGCATCCGGTCGAAGTTCGGACGCGGGCCGTCGCCGGGCGACTCGGCCACCGCGAAGCCGCCGCCGGCGGTCATGAACAGGTGCGGGTGGTTGAGCGTCGCGACGGTGCCGTCGACATCGCCGGCGTTGAAGGCGGTGAAGAAGTCCAGCACCGCCCGGCGGGCGGCCGCGACGATCTCCGCCCGCTCGTCACCGCCCAGATCCTCGGGCTCGGCGGCCGGGGTCCGAAGCTGGATGGCCCAGCGGCCGTCCTGCCGGGTGACGATGTAGAACACCCGCGAGGTGCGATAGGCGGTGCCGTCGGCGCCCTGCCGGCTGAAGCCGATCGACGCGTGCACCTTGTCGGTCGAGGACTCGACCACCGCGAACGAGTCGAAGTCGAACGAGCTGCGACTCCACCCCTCGCGCGCCCGCATCTGGTCGAAGCCGGCCGAGAAATCCTCCGGCCGGGCGTCGACGATCAGCGTCCCGCCGCCCGGCACCGTCGCGAAAGGAAAGTGCATCGCCCGGCGCAGGTTCGCATCGTCGGCCGTGTTCCACTGCGTGATGAACGTCTGCAGCGCCTCGCGCGCGGCCGTCTCCGCGGCCGCATTCCCTTCCGGCGCATCCTGCGTTTGCGCGACCCCGGGCAACCCCATGACCAGGACGCCCAGTGCCAGTACTACGATGGTGTCAAGATTGGTGGGCATGATGAAGGTCGTCTCCCCCGACCGTACCCAGCCGGGGGATGATCGTCAAGCCGGCGCCGGTGCGCCGCGAGGTCGAGCATGTACTTGATCCGGGCGCCGCGCGCGGATCTGCTCGACCGGTTCCATCGGACCTCGGAGGTTGACGGCGGGGGGCTGAGGTCCACCGACTCGTACAGGCCGGCCGCCGTGCCGCGGCGTCGCCGATGGACGCCGTGGGTGCACGGCGGCCATAATCTCAATCGTGTTCATCAGGTCACGCCCTGGCTGCCGCTCCCTGCTCCTGCTCGCCTGGCCCTGCTGTCGTCGGCCGGCGGCGCGTCGTCCCGACGACTACCAGGAGCTCGTCGACTGCTGGCTCGCGGGGCCGGAGAACACGCCGGGCTGCGACTGGGTCGTGCCGTCGGCGCAGAATCGCGAGGGGTCGTGGGCGACGACTACCCGCACAAGAGCGACTACTTCAACCAGCCCGGCGGCAAGTAGAGAAGACGACCGGGGCAAGGACAACGGACGGTAGAGGTCATGATGAGAGTGGTCATTAGGCTGTGGCTGGCGACCCTGCTCGCGGCGGGAGCCGCGGCCCAGGGTCCGGCCGTGTCGGAGAACGTCTACTTCGGCGACCTGCACCTGCACACGCGCTACTCGAACGACGCCGCCACGTTCGGCACGACGCGCACGCCGGACGACGCCTACCGCTACGCGAAGGGCGAGGCCGTCCCGCACCTCGGCGGCATCGAGATCCAGCTTCGGACCCCGCTCGATTTCCTCGCGGTGACGGACCACGCCGAGAACCTCGGCCGCAGGCAGGCGGGGCCCAATCCTCCCCCGGACCTCGGACGCGCGGTCTGGGCCGAGATCGTCGAGGCGGCGGTCAGGCACTACGCGCCGGGCGAGTTCACCACATTCGCCGCCTACGAGTGGACGGTGGGAACGCGCGAGGGCAACCTGCACCGCAACGTGATCTTCGCGGATACCGACGACCTGCCCTTCCCGTTCTCGCGGCTCGATTCCGACAACCCGGAAGACCTCTGGGACTTTCTGGACACGCAGCGCGCCGCCGGCGTCGAGGCGCTGGCGATTCCCCATAACTCGAACGTCAGCAACGGCAAGATGTTCGCGCTGGTCGACTTCGCGGGGGCGCCGATGACCGCCGACTACGCGGCGCAGCGCCTGCGCAACGAGCCGGTCGTGGAGATAACGCAGGCCAAGGGCACCTCGGAGACGCACCCGGTCCTGTCGCCGAACGACGAGTTCGCCGACTTCGAGCTGTTCCCGGAGCTCCTCACGGCGAACCGCCCCATCGGCGGGGACGGGCCCCGCGCAGAGGTGGTGCGCGTCGACGGGCTCGTGCCCGGCAGCTACGCGCGCGAGGCGCTCGTCAACGGCGTGCGGATGCAGGCCGAGCGGGGGTTCAATCCGTTCCAGTTCGGCTTCGTCGGCGCGACCGACTTCCATTCCGGCACCTCGGCGGTGGAAGAGAACAACATGACGAGCATGTCGGGCGACGCGGTCGACGCGACGCTCGAGGAGCGGCTCGTCACCAACACCTGGAGCCGGCTGCCGTTCGTCGCGCGCAGCGCCGCCGGCCTTACCGCGGCGTGGGCCAACGCGAACACCCGCGAAGAGCTCTACACCGCGTTCCGCCGCCGGGAGACCTACGCCACGACCGGGACCCGCATCACCGTGCGCTTCTTCGGGGGCTGGAACTACGGCGACGACGTGCTGGACGGCGACGACTGGGTCGCGCGGGGGTATGCCGGCGGCGTCCCCATGGGCGGGGTGCTGCGCGGGGGCGAGGGCGAGACGCCGACGTTCGTCATCCGGGCCGCGAAGGACCCCGTAGCGGCCAACCTCGACCGCATCCAGGTGATCAAGGGCTGGAGCGCGGAGGGCGAGACGTTCGAGCGCATCTACGACGTCGCGCTGTCCGACGGCCGGCAGGTCGGCCCCACCGGGAAGGCGCCGCCGGTCGGCAACACCGTCGACGTCATGCGGGCGACCTACACCAACGACATCGGCGCGGCGTCGCTCGAGGCCGTCTGGCGCGACCCCGACTTCGACCCGGACGTGCACGCGGTGTACTACGTGCGGGTGATCGAGATCCCCACCCCGCGCTGGTCGACCTACGACACCGCGGCGGCCGGCCTCCCCCCGCGCGGCGACGTAATGCCGACCCTGCAGGAGCGCGCGTACACTTCCCCGATCTGGTACATGCCGAACAACTGACGGACCGTGCCTGACGGACCGGCCAGCCGCTTCATGAACGCATCCCCGTGGCGACGGCTCTGGCGTGAACCCCTGACGCGGTTCTTCGCGGCCGGGGCCGGGCTCTTCGTCCTGTACGCGCTGGTGGGAGGCCGGGCGCCGACCGACGACCGCCACATCGTCATCGACCGCTACGAGCTGGAGACGCTGGCTGCGCTGTGGCAGGCGCAGTGGAGGCGTCCGCCGACCCGTGACGAGCTGTCGCGGCTCGTCGTGGACCGCGTGCGCGAGGAGGTCCTGTATCGCGAAGCTCTGGCCCTCGACCTCGACGAGAACGACGTCCTGGTGCGCCGCCGCCTCGCGGAGAAGCTCGAGATGGCGCTGAACGACGTCGCGGCGACGGCTGAGCCGAGCGGCGACGACCTCCGGCGCTACTTCGAGTCGCACGCCGACCGGTATGTCGAGCCGCCCGGGCTCACCCTGACCCACCGGTTCTTCAGCCGCGACCGCCGGGGCGGCTCGGTCGAAGCGGACGCCCAGGCGGCGCTCGAAGCACTGGTCGCCGGCGGTACGGTGGACGACGACAGCTTCCACGCCGCCAAGACGTTGGAGCTGCAGGACGCCGACCGGCTGGAGCGTATCTTCGGCACCGGGTTCCGCGATGCGGTGGTCGAGCACGCGGCCCGGCCCGGGTCGCGGCACGCGTGGTTCGGACCCGTCCCCTCGGCGTACGGCGCGCACCTGGTGCGGCTGGATGCCTACCGGGAGGGACGCCGACGGACGCTCGACGAGGTCCGCGAGACCGTGCTCGACGACTGGCGCCGCGACCACGTCGCCGCCCGCGAGTCCGAGCGCTACGCCGAGATGCGCGCCCGCTACGAGGTCGACGTGGCGCCGTTCGCGTCGATCGGCGACCTGGTGCAGCCATGAGAGCGGCAGGCCGCCTGTTGACGGCGGTGGCGCTGTGGTCGCTGGCATCGCCGGCGAACGGCCACGAGACGCGCCTGGCGTTCCTGGAAGTGCGCGCGCTGGGGGCCGGCGACTTCGTATCCGTGCTGAAGATCCCGGTAACGGGGGCGACGGCGTGGCCGATCGAGGTGCGGCTGCCCGCGACCTGCGCGCCCCGGGGCCCCGACCGCCGCTCCCGCCAGGCGGACAGCCTCGTCGTCGAGCAACGTTTCTTCTGCGACGTGACCGTCGGCGCCCCGGCGATGGGGCTCGCGGGCCTCGCGGGCGGCTTCGTCGATGTTCTCGTGCGCGTCGAGGACGAGGACGGCAACCGGTTGACGCGGGTGGCGTCGGGCCCGTTGACCGAGATCCCCTTGACTCCGGGCTCGGCGGGAGCCTGGGACCGGCTCGCGCTCGGCGTCGGGCACATCCTGGGCGGTGTCGATCACCTCCTGTTCGTCGCCGGCATGATCCTGCTCGTCCGCGGGTGGCGCCGCCTCGTCGCCACCATCACCGCGTTCACCGTCGCGCACTCCATCACTCTCGGCATGACGGTCCTCGGCGTGGTGCGCGTGCCGGGCCCGCCGGTCGAGGCTTTCATCGCCTTGTCGATCGTCTATCTGGCGTACGAGATCCTGCGTCGCGACGACGCGGCCGCCGGCTCCGCCAAGCCGTGGACGATGGCGTTCGCGTTCGGCCTGATGCACGGGTTCGGCTTCGCCGGCGCCCTGCTCGACACCGGCTTGGCGGGCCGCGACCTCCCGACGACGCTGCTGCTCTTCAACCTGGGCATCGAGCTCGGGCAGATTGGCTTCGCGGCCGCGTGCGGCATCGTGCTGTGGGGCTGCTATCGGCTCCTCGACACGCCGGACCGGCGGGCCCGGCTCGATCACGCCGCCGCGTACGGCCTGGGCGCCGCCGCGAGCTTCTGGGTCATCGAGCGGGTCGCCGCATTCTGGGGCTGAGGGAGCCACGGACACGTACCGGCCTCCACTTCATGGCCATCGTCGTGGCGATTCTGTTCTGGGGCACGGTGTTCGACAGCGTCCCGGGACTGTTCCTGGCAATTCCGCTGACCGCCTTCCTGGAGTCGGTCTGGCATCTGGTCCGCAAGAAGTACATACCAGTTCGCTAACCGGGGCCGCCTTCGCGACTTGCGTTACAATATCGCTGACCTCTCGCTCCCGGAGACGTTATCGGAAGCCCACCGATGCCCAGACTCGAAGACATCGCCCGGTTCCGGCCCACCACGATCGAGGCTGCTCTCGAAGCAATGCAACACGGCCTGGAGTATTTTCACCGGACCAGTGATTTCCGAGCCGTCTTTCTCAGAGCCTATTACATCACCACGAAGAACGTCAGCAGGGCCATCGAGCAACAGAAGGACTTCGACAACCCTATATTCTTCGAACCGGACTGGATTCGGGCGCTCTCGGGCAAGTTTGCATCGCTCTATTTTGCCTCACTGAATACCTTCGACAAGCGCCCGCAGGAGGAACGGGCATGGAAAGTGGCTCACGGAATGGCCACCGACAAGAGATCCAGCGTGGTCCAGGACCTGCTCCTGGGGATCAACGCCCATATAAACTACGACCTGCCCGTCGCGCTCTATCAGAACCTCCTGGAACACAACGATGGACCTGACATCATTTCATTGGCGAAACGAAAATTCGACCATGATCAGGTGAACAATATTCTCATTCGCTCCTTCAATGAGATTTCGAATGTCATTCCCCGGGAATATGGCGGGTCGATGAAGGCGGCCAGGGTGGCCGACCTGTACATCTACGAGAGCCTCACCCGCCTGGGACTGAGGCACTATCGCGAGCGCGTGTGGTGGGACGGCATCTCTCTTATGTCCACCAAGTCGGAAGCTCAGAGACAGCTCGTCATGCACAAGTTGAACTGGGAGTCTGCGACGATAGCGGGCACGATAGCGGGAGACAACTCCGCGTGGATTCGGGCGACGAACCAGGTTCTGAGACGCTTTCGCAGAACCGACTATCAGAGCCTCGCGGGCAAGGAGGCTGTGGCGAGAGTCCGCGGAGCAGCGTTCGACACGATCGCTCGCGGGTCCTGCACGGGTACGTACCGGACGGCTCGCGAAGACGGATCGCAACAGTCGATGTGACCGCAACGCTGCAACTGCTGCAGGGCGGGGCTCACAGGAATCGCGGCGTGTCTCGCCGATACCGCTCGTACTCCTCGCCGTATTGCTCCTGCAGCCAGACCTCCTCACTCAGGGGCGCGATGATGAACACCAGGGCGAGCAGCGCATGGCTGATCCACAGAAGCGCCGAGTTGGCGACGATGCTCAGGCCCAGGAAGAACACGTTGTCGCCGAGGTATTGCGGATTTCGGGTGAACCGGTAGGGGCCGGAGGAAGTGAAGCCGTCCCGCACGCCCGAGGAGTTCGTCCAGCCGATCGTGACGACGCCCCAGAAGGCCAGCAGTCCTCCCAGCAGAGCCAGAGGGACGCCGACGAGAAACCGGAGGTTGCCCGCGAAGACCCAGGAATTCCAGTCGAGAAGCAACAGGGCCGCGTTCAGTCCGAGGGCCGTGCAGTAGCAGATCCAGTACAGGAAGAACTGCCAGGAGCGGCGGCCCGGGGGAGGCCAGATCCGGCGGTCGGGCCGCACCACGGACCAAACGGTTCCGGCCAGCAGCAGAAACAGCGCGGCAACGTCGACTACGAATACGATGGTTGTGATACTTGCCCCCGGTCCGGACCGCTCGGGACGAGCGCGGCCCAGAGATCGCTATCGACTCGCCGTACTCGACGACCCGCAGCAACTCTGCGAGGCGCAGGCTTGCGGCGCAGACCTCGCACTTGCCAATCTCATCGACTGCCGCGCGCCGCGGCAACCGGCTCGACCTCGGCGAGCTTCAGGCGAATCGGGCTCCCGCCGTGCCTCGGATCGCTGTCGATGCGGACCGTGACCACCTGCTCCTGGTCGTCGGCGAACGTCACGGTGCCCGTCCGGCCCTCCAGAGCAGACGCACAGGTGATTCGCACCCGAACGCCGACGCGCACTCCGGAATCGTCGGGACGCGGCAAGGCTGCTTCCCTGGCGGCGGATCGACACGTCGAACAACTGGCCCCGGATGCCGACAGAGCGCACAGGAGGCCGACCGTCTCACCGCGTGCGGGTCGGAGACGTTGGCCGCATAGCGTCCATCCTTCCCACTCCGGGTCCTCCAGATGGGATTCGAGCAGCGGCGAAAAGCCCTGGTCTTCTGGTGTCCTCAACATCTCGTCCCCCGGTCCGTCTTCGGCAGCGCCCGCGCCGCTGGGTATTCGCGCATGCGCCGCGTGAAGACGCGCGGCTGCAAGGCGCCCGAGGACGTGACGGCCCGGCGGCCAGCAGTCCCCGGTCATCCCACCGGCCCGCAGAACTCGACGAGCAGGGGACGACCGAAGACCTGATGGATCTCGTCGTTACTGGCCCCGGTACTCCTCCTCGCTCACGGGTTCCAACCAGGAAGTCGGCCCGCCGTCGCCGCCGCCGAGGACGGTGAGTTGCACGACATGCTCGTCGGGCGACGCGCCGTGCCAGTGCACGACGCCCGCCGGCGCGAAGACCGGCCGCCCGCCGGGCACCATCTCGATGATCTCCCCGCCGCGCTCCTGCGTGCGGCCCCGGCCCTCCTCGGCGGCCAGGATCTGCCAGCCGGCATGGGCGTGCCAGTTCGAGCGGACCCCAGCCTCGAAGCGCAGCCGAAGCGCTCGCATGTCGGTCGAGTCCGGCCGGCTCGGCTCACCGCCGACGAAGTTGCTCTGGAGAGCCGCGGTCGCCGATGGCTGGCCGAACGCGAAGATCGCGAACACGCCCGCCGCCATGATGGCGAGCAGGACGCCCACCCGGGTCTGAGCCTGTCTCTTCATGTCGAGTCTCCCTCCCTCGCCTACCCCGCGTCGTGGCGGGCGCACCCCCACTATACCCCCGAAGGAGGGCCTCCCACGCCTGCGCGTAGGGCTCACCCCCGACGAGATAGGTGTCGTTGTGACCGGCGCCTTCGATGACATGGAGGCGCGCGGCGCCGCCGGCCGCTTCGAACAGCCGCCGGCCGTGCGACAGCGGGACGATGCCGTCCCGGTCGCCGTGGAGCACGAGCGTCGGCGTCCGGACCTGCGCCATCTTCGACAGGTTGTCCATCCGCGTACGGACGACCGCGCTCGGCACGAACCAGTAATGCTCGCGGGCCAGCGCCGGCACCGAGCGGAACACCGACTCGAGCACCAGGAAGCCCGCGGGACGCCGGAGCGCCGTCTCGATGGCGACCGCGCCCCCCAGCGAACGGCCGAACAGGACGATGTTCCCCTCTGGCACGGGTCGGGTCGCCACCGCGTCGTAGATGGCCAATCCGTCGAGGTAGAGCCCCTCCTCGTCGGGCGACCCCTCGCTGCGCCCGTACCCGCGGTAGTCGACGAGCACCACGTCGACGCCGAGCCGGTCCACGAACCAGCGGGCGTTGTGCAGCCGGTCACCGATATTTCCGGCGTTGCCGTGATACCAGATCAGCACGCGGTCCCCCGGCCCCTCGATCCACCAGCCGTGGAGGATCACCCCATCGGCCGCCGTGATCGACAGCTCCTCGGCCCGGAGCCCGAAATCGGCCGGCGCGGCGGCCAGGGGCCGCGTCGGGAAGAAGATCAGGCGGCGCTCCTGGAACGCGAGCAGCCCGACGAGCACGAGCCACCCGAGCACCATGAGACCCGCGACCGACAGCGCCGTGCCCAGCATGTCCTTGGGAGTCACGTCCACCGGATTCCCGTTCGGGGTGCGCTGAACACCACTTTTCTAAGCGACGGACGCGGCCGATGAGTGCTCCAGCTCGAGCTCCTCGACCACCGCGCGCAGGAACCGCGCAGCCTCGGCGCCGGTCACCGCCCGGTGATCGAAGGTCAGCGACAGCGGGAGCACGCGGTGGACGGCCGGCACGCCGCCCGCGGCGACGACCTGCCGCGTCATCCGGCCGACGCCGAGTATACCGACCTGCGGCGGCACCACCACCAGCTCGGCATGCTGCCCGCCGACGGTTCCGAAGTTCGACAGCGTGATCGTCTGTCCACGCAGCTCGCCGAGCGGAATCGTGCGTTGACGAACGTCCGCCTTGAGCCGCTCGAGGCCGCGCTTCAGCTCCACGGGATCCCTTCGGCCGACATCCCGCAGCGCCGGGACGAACAGGCCGTCGTCATCCAGATCCACCGCGATCCCCAGATCGATCCGTTCGTGCAGCCGGCGAGACATCGTCTCCGGCTCGAACCAGGCGTTGAGCGCGGGTGAGGCGGTGCAGCCGGCCGCGACGGCACGGATGAGGCGGAGGGTCACGTCCGTACCCGTCGGCCACGCGTCCACATCCGCCGAGTCGGTTACCGTCGCCGGCACGACCTCGGCGTGGGACTTCGCCATGCGCTCGGCCATCGCGCGGCGGGCGCCGCGCAGCGGCACGGCGGGCGCCGCGGCGGCGAGCACCTGTGCCGCCCGCTCCACGTCGCTGGTCGTGATCGCGCCGGCCGGTCCCGTACCCTGGACCACCGCCGTGTCGATGCCGAGCTTGCGAGCCAGGGCGCGTACCGCCGGCGTCATCCTGCCGCCGCCAACGTTTCCGGCCGCGGCCGGGCGCGAGGTGGCCTCCGCTATCGTCCCGACGACCGTCCCGGTGTCCGCCGCCGCGTCGGCCGATTCGAACTCGACGAGCGGATCGCCCACGGCGACCCGGTCGCCCGCCCCGCCGTGCAACCTGGTGACGCGCGCCGACCGCGGCGACGGAATCTCGACCACGGCCTTGTCGGTCTCCACCGCCACGAGCGGCTGATCCGTGACCACGTGGTCGCCTTCCGTCACGTGCCACGAGACGATCTCCGCCTCGTGAAGTCCCTCGCCGAGGTCGGGAAGCGTGAATACCGCCATCGTGGTCGCTCCGGACATCGGCTCCCTGCTCAAGAAAACGCCAGCACTTCCCGCGCGGCGGCCAGCACGCGTTCGGTCGACGGCATGTAGAGGTGCTCCAGTCGCGGCAGGGGCATTACGGTGTCGTAGCCCGTGACGCGCTTGACCGGCGCCCGCAGCGACAGCAATCCGTGCTCGGCCAGCCGCGCCGCGATCTCCGCCCCGAAACCGCCGGTCAGCGCCGCCTCGTGCACGATGACGCACCGTCCGGTCTTCTCGACCGAGCGCAGAATCGTCGTCATGTCGAGCGGCGACAGCGTGGCGACGTCGAGCACGTCGGCCGTCACGCCCTCCGCCGCGAGCTGCTCGGCGGCCGCCAGCGTCTCCACGATCATCGCGCCCCAGGTCACCAGCGTCAGGTCGTCCCCGTCGCGAAGCTGGAAACAGGAGTCGAGCGGCGCAGCCGCGCCGCTGTCGGGCACGTCTTCCCTGCCCGCGCGGTATATCCGCTTCGGCTCGAGAAAGAGCACCGGATCCGGATCGTGGATCGCCGCGAGCAGCAGCCCGTACGCGCGCGCCGGCGACGACGGAATCACGACGCGAAGGCCCGGGACGTGGGCGAACATCGCCTCCGTGCTCTCGGAGTGGTGCTCGATGGCACGAATGCCCCCACCGTACGGCGCGCGGACCACCAGCGGGCAGGTCAGCCGCCCCCGCGTCCGCCACCGCAGCCGGGACGCATGGCTGACGAGCTGGTCGACCGCGGAGTAGATGAATCCCATGAACTGCATCTCGGCGACCGGCCGAAATCCCTGCGCCGCGACACCGATCGACAATCCCGCGATGGCGCTCTCCGCGAGCGGCGTATCACGCACGCGGTCGGCGCCGAAGCGATCGAGCAGCCCTTCGGTCACCCTGAAGACGCCGCCGTCGACCCCGACGTCCTCACCGAGCACGAGGACGCGCGCGTCCTCCGACATCGCGCGTGCAAGCGCCGCGTTGAGCGCCTGCACCATCGTCAGCCCGTCCTGCTCAGCCATCATCGGACGGCACCGCCGCGGCCCGCGCTTCCGTGGCGGCCGTGCGCTGTCCCCTCAGATCGGCGGGAAGGCGCTCGTACATGTAGTCGAAGACCGCCTCGGGCGGCTGCGGCGGTGTCGCCAGGTACTCCTCCACCGCTCGTTCGACGTCCTTCGCGCACGACGCGAGCGTCGCTTCCTCGTCGTCCTTCGTCCACCCATGCGCGGCGGTCAAGTAGGCGCGCAGCCGCGCGATCGGATCCTCGCGCCAATGGCGGCCGACCGATTCGTCGTCGCGGTAGCGACTGGCGTTGTCCGCGGTGGTGTGGTCCGACAGCCGGTACGTGATGGCTTCGACGAGGTGCGGACCGGCGCCGCCGCGGGCCCGCGCCAGGGCGCGCCCGACGACGTCGCGCACCGCGATGACGTCGTTCCCGTCGACCTGTTCACCCGCGAACCCGGCGGCGACCGCCTTCTGGGCCAGCGTGGCCGCAGCCGTCTGGGCGCTGCGAGGAACCGAGATGGCCCACTGGTTGTTGGTCACGACGAACACCGCGGGCAGCCGCCAGGCGCCCGCGACGTTCAGCGCCTCGTAGAAGTCCCCCTTGGAAGTGCCGCCGTCGCCCGACACGCAAACCGCCACCCGCGGCTCGCCCCGCAACTGAAACGCCAGGGCGACCCCCACCGCGTGCGGGACCTGGCTGGCTACCGGCACGCAGATCGGGAAATCCTCGCGTGGACCGCTGAAGTCGCTGCCCCGCTCGTCTCCCCCCCAGTAGAGGAACAACTCCGTCGGCGTGACGCCGCGAAGGAACTGGGCTCCCTGCTCACGGGCGTAGGGCAGGAGCACGTCCTCCGGCGACATGGCGGCGCCGAGTCCCACCGCCACCGCTTCCTGTCCCAGACACGCGGGGTAGGTGCCGAGCCGCCCGGTGCGTTGCAACGCTACCGCCTTCGCATCGAAGGTGCGGGTCAGCACCATCGCGCGATACAGGGAAACGAGCTCGTCACGATCGTCCGCGAAGGCCGGCAGCGGCCGCGTCGGACGGCCGGATGCATCGAGATACCCCGTGTTTTCGATCTCGAAGGAGGCGACCGTGGTCACTACTACAACCATGCCACGATCTCGACGCGGTGCCAAACCGCCGCATTCCGCGACGTTCGCCGGCGGCTGGCATGCTCGGCGCTGCCGCCGTTTCCTCGGAAAGCCGCGTCCGCGTCGCAAGGGTGATGAGCAGGCTGCCAGCGCCGCCAAACCCGTCGCAGGCTCCGTGTCTGGCCCCAGCCCCCACCTCTCCAGGAGCTTGTGCCGCAGAAATCACTCCGTTGCGTTCTGCGGCGCAGGCTCCTAGACTTGGCGCCACGCTGTGGAAGGAGCGCCGCCGCTTGCCAGACCCACGATTGAACCACGCCGCTCGCACCGTCGACCCCGCATCCCCGTCCCGCCGCCGGTTGCTGCGGAGAGCGGGAGCCACGCTCGCCGCGGCGCCCTTCGTCCGGCCGCTCGTCGCGCTCGGGCAGCCGGGCGTGCGGCCGGCGCCCGGCATGCCGGTCCCCCGCTTCGTCACCACCAACGGGATCAGGATGGCGGTGTACGAGCGGGGCGAGGGCCTGCCGGTCGTATTCGTGCACGGTTTCCCGGAACTGGCGTACTCCTGGCGCAATCAGCTCCGCTCCTACCCGGCGGCCGGCCTGCGGGCCATCGCCCCGGACATGCGCGGCTACGGGCTGACGGATCGGCCGGCCGAGGTCGACGGGTACGCCATCCCGAGCCTCTGCACCGATCTCGTCGGCCTGCTCGACGCCCTCGATATCGAGCGGGCGCTGTTCTGCGGCCACGATTGGGGCGGCGCGGCGGTCTGGACGATGCCGCGGCTCTACCCGGACCGGGTGCTGGGCGTCATCGGCGTGAACACGCCCGCGTTCGGCGCACAGCCGCCGAGCGCGCCGGCCGAGGCGCCGCTGATCATCCCCACCGAGAACTACTACGCCACCACGTTCCTGGAGCCGGGACGGGCCGAGGCGGTCTTCTCCCGCGACGTGCGGCGGGCGCTGGAGATGATCTTCCGCCGGGGATGGTACTGGGACGTCGAGAACATGCGCGGGTATCCGCCCGACTCGGCCGAGAAGACGATGGACATGCTGCGGATGATCGAGGAGGACAACTACCAGGGCGAGCTGATTCTGCCCGCGGATGTCCTCGACTACTGGACGGAGACCTTCGAGGCGACGGGATTCACCGGTGGGTTCAACTACTACCGTGCGAACATCGGCCGTGGCGGCGGGGCGCTACGGCCGACCGGCGACATCGACGTCCCATGCCTCTACGTGGGCGCGGAGAACGACACGATCCTGCGTCCCTCGTCGTCCGACGCGATGCCGTCGTTCATTCCGGACCTCGAGCGCCACGTCATCGCCGACTGCGGCCACTGGACGCAGCAGGAGAAACCGGAGGAGTTCGATCGCGTGACGCTCGACTGGATCCGGCGCAAGCTCGGGTCCGCCTGACGGCGCGCGGCTGGCTCCGCTGTCGCGGATCAGCGCGCGCCTTCGCGAATCACTTCGGACGACGGGCCCCGGACGTCCCAGACCACGCCGAGCCACGACAGCAGCACCACGCCGTAGTGGGTCAGATCGACCTCCCACCAGTAGAACCCCTGACGCTCGGACGCCGGGTAGCGGTGGTGGTTGTTATGCCAGCCCTCGCCGCCGGTGACCAGGGCCAGCCAGAAGCTGTTGCGGCTGGCGTCGTTGGTCTCGTAGCGGCGACTCCCGAAGCAGTGCCCGATGGAGTTCACGGCGAAGGTGACGTGGTACAGGAGCGTCGTGCTGCAGAAGAGCCCGACGACCAGGACCTGCGAGCCGCTCGTGCCCAGCGACGGGTAGGCGGCGCCGAGCCAGTGCCCGAGCGCGAACAGGGCGACGCCAAGGCTGATGGGAGCGACGTGATGGTTGGCGTCGAGCCAGCGAAGCTCGGGAAAACGGGCGAAGTCCCGGATCCACTCGACCCGGGTCCGGTCGTTGCCGGCGCTCATGATCCAGCCGGCATGCGCCCACAGCATGCCCTTGACGCCCGGCGGATGAACGTCCTGCTCCGTGTCGGAGTGCCGGTGGTGCCAGCGGTGGTGCCCACCCCACCAGAGCGGGCCCCGCTGCGCCGCCGAGGCGCCGAGCCACGCCAGCACGAACTGGAACGCGCGGCTCGTCTTGAACGCCCGATGGCAGAAATAACGGTGATAGCCGGCTGTCAAACCGAACATCCGCGCGAACAGGGTCACCAGGCCGATGGCGACCGCGGTGCCGGAGACGCCGGTCCAGAGCACCAGCAGACAGGCGAGCTGGAGGGCGAGGAACGGCAGGTTCCTGAGCCACTGGATGCGCTCGGGATCCAGCGTTTCGGCGGCGGCCGCAGGTCCGGCAGTCCCGGTCACGCTTGCATCCGACACGTGGGCACTCTCCTTCGTGCGCCTTCGAATGCGCACAAGCGACGGATCTTATCCCATCCCATCGCCCCGTCGTTCCCGTCCAGGGAAGCGTCCGAGCAAACCGGCTCATTCGCGTCGAGACGAAGCTGAACAGGGTGCTCACCGGGACCGTGGTGCTGATTGTGGGCATGATCACCCTCGTAATCCGCTCCTTCATCAGTTGAGCCGTAGCACGCGATGTGCGACGATGGTGGCAATGCTGCGATTTAGGCGGCGGTCGTTCATGGCCGGTGTCGGTTGGTCGTTGCTGGCGGCCATCCTGCTGTGCCCGTTGATGGCCACCGCGGCGGCGACGCCCGCCGCCCCGAGTTGCCACGACCGGCCCGCTCACGATCACCACGGCGACGGCTCGCCCGCGTTCACCTGCTGCGCCACCGTCGTGACGGCAGCGTCGGTGAAGGCCGCCCCTGAGGCGGAAGCGGACGCGGCGCTGCCGTCCGCGGTCGAACGCGAGCAACACACGATGCAACACGCGGGGTGGCACGCCGACCACCCTCGACCTCGTTCCGCAGCGCCGCCCCTGTTCCTCCGACACGCCTCCCTGCTGATCTGATCGTCTTCCTCCGTCACGCCCGTCGTCTATCCGCCCGAGCGTCCTGGTTGGAGGCGCGTTTGCGCGCCGCCGATCCACCCGTTTCCGTCCACGACGACGGTCGTCGGGGCAACGCGCTCGGCGGACAACGGATGTCGCCTCGAACGCGAGGAAACACGGGGACGATCACATGCACGCATCTTCCGCTCGGCGCCACCCAGCCGGTCTGGTGACCGGTCTGATCGCCGCGAGCCTGTTCCCGACGCCGGCCGCCGCCCAGCCGGTGCTGCCGGAGGACACGCCGCACTTCCATGCCGGCGCACCCGATCTGCGCGCCTACGTGAGCGCGGCGGTGGAACGCAATCCGACGGTCCTCGAGTTTCGCGCCCGCTACGAAGCCGCCCGGCAACGCGTGCCGCAGGTCACCGCGCTGCCCGATCCGGTCCTGAGCTTCACCCAGGCGCTGCGGAGCGTGGAGACTCGCGTCGGCCCGCAACTCAACAGCGTCACGCTGACCCAGGCCTTTCCGTGGTTCGGCACCCTGGAGCTGCGGGGCCGGGTTGCCTTGCTGGAGGCGACGGCCCTGCAGCACCGCTACGAAGCGGAACGACGGGATGTCGTCGCGCGGGTCAAGGAGACCTACTACAGCCTGGGATATGTCGACGCCGCGCTCGGTCTCGCCCGTGAAGAGCAGTCGTTGCTCGAGCACTACGAGACGCTGGCCAGCGCCCGCTACGCCACCGGCCAGGGCCTGCAGCAGGCCGTAATCCGGCTGCAGGCGGAAATCAGCCGCGCCGTCGACCGCCGCCACGTCCTCGAGCGGCAGCGCGCGACCCTCGCGGCGCACCTCAACACGCTGCTCGACCGCCCCGCGGAGCAGCCGGTACCGCCCGTGCCTCCCCTGTCGCGGCCCACTGTAGAGGTCGACCGAGAGCAGCTCTACCGCCTGGGAGAGCTGCACCGCCACGAGCTGCGCGCGGCAGGTGCGCTGATCGAAGGCAGCGAGCAATCCATCGCGTTGGCGAAGAAGCACTCCCGGCCGGGCTTCACCGCGAGCGTGGGCGTGACCAACGTCGGCCGCCGGGAGGATCCCGCCGGGCTGCCGCTGCCGCCGGACAACGGCAGGAACGCCGTCACGGTCTCCGTGGGGGCTTCCCTGCCCCTCTGGAGCGCCCGCTACCGGGCCGGCGTCGAGCAGGCGAACGACGAGCTGCGCGCCCGCATCGAGCACCGAGCGGCGGCGAGGAACGCCATGCAGATGGAGGTCCAGGAGGCGGTCGTCCGGCTGGAGACCCTGGACCGGCAGATCGACCTGCTCGACACCGTGCTGATTCCGCAGACCGACGAGGCGCTGCGCGCCACCGAGACCGCGTACGAAACGGGTCAGCTCGGCGTCCTCGAGCTGCTCGACGGCGAGCGGACGCTGATCGACGTCCGCTCGTTGCGCGCGCGCTACCTCTCCGACCTTTTCATCGCGCTCACCGCTCTCGAACGGGCGATCGGTACGCGCGTGCCCGGAATCGGGAGGACGCCATGAAGGGTGCAATCGCAGTCGGCGTCGGGAGCTTCGGGCTGGGCATTCTTGCGGCGGCGCTGGTAGTCGTCAACCCCGCCGGCTGGCAGTGGGCCTCTCACCTCTTCCCGGCTCTCTCGAGCACTTCCACGCCCGCTGCCGTTGCGGCGCCGGACCGAGCGGCCACCGGCAACGACCGGGAGATCCTGTACTGGCGCGCGCCGATGGACCCGACCTTCACCTCTGACCGTCCGGGCAGGTCCCCGATGGGCATGGATCTGGTGCCCGTGTACGCGAGCGACGCCGGGAGCCTGCCGCCGGGCACGGTACGCATCGACCCGGGCTTCGTGCAGAGCATCGGCGTCCGCACCGAGCCGGTCGCCCGCCGCAACATCGCGCAGGCCATCCGCACGGTCGGCACGCTCGCTCACAACGACCGGCAGATCGCCTGGGTAAACACCAAGTACGACGGCTGGATCGAGAACGTGGCGGTGAACTACCTCGGGGAGACGGTCGAAGAAGGACAGGTCCTGTTCGACATCTACAGCCCGCAGCTCGTCACCACCCAGATGGAGTACCTGCAGGCGGTCGACTACGCCGCGCGCCTGCAGACGTCGGAGTACCCGGCAATCGCCGAGCGGGCGCGGTCCCTGGTCGCCTCGACCCGGACGCGGCTCAACTACTGGGACATCACCGACGGGCAGATCGAGACGCTGGAGCGCGAGCGCATCCCGCGCCGCACGCTGTCGGTCCTCTCGCCGGTCACCGGCGTCGTCGTCGAGAAGCTGGACCAGGCACTGGACGGGATGCACGTGCGGGCCGGCATGAATCTCTACAAGATGGCCGACCTGACGACCATCTGGGTCGACGTCGAGGTCTTCGAGCACCAGGTCGAGGCGATGCGCGTCGGCCAGCGGGCGCGCGTGGAGCTGCCCTACCTGCCCGGACGGCCCTACACGGGATTCGTCCGCTACCTGTATCCGCACTTCGACGAACAGACGCGCACGATGACCGTCTCCATCGAGCTGGAGAATCCGGACCTGACGCTCCGCGCCGGCATGTACGCCAACGTGACCTTCGACGTGCCGGTGGCGCGCAACGCCCTGACCGTGCCGGAGGAGGCGGTGATCCGCGGCGGCACCCGCGATCTCGTGGTGCTGGAACGTTCCCCCGGGACCTTCCAGGTCGTCCCCGTCACCCTCGGCCGCTACGGCGACGGGGTGTGGGAAGTGCTGGACGGCGTGGAGGACGGGAACACGATCGTCGTGTCGGCGCAGTTCCTCATCGACTCCGAGAGCAACCTGACGGCAGCCATCCGCAACCTCGACGCGGGGACGGACATGCCGGGGATGCCGGCGGAGCGCCGGCAGGGGACGGGTCACTCGGCGGCGCCGTCCGGTACACCGGCCGCGTCGGGTCCGCCAGCGGAGCACGTCCACGGTGCCGACGCCATGCCGCCACCCGATCAGCGGAACATGCCGGCGATGCCGGCGGAGCACCGGCACGGCGCGGAACCAGTGCCGCCAGCTTCCGGCGAACCACGCGACACGCCGGCGACGCCGGCCGGCCACCGCTACTGACGAGCCGGGAAAAACCGATGCTCGCCAAGGTCATCGAGTGGTCGATCGGCAACCGCTTCCTGGTTGTCCTGGCAGCGGTGTGCATCGCGTTCGGCGGGATCTACGTGCTGCGGGCGATGCCCCTCGACGCGCTGCCGGACCTGTCCGACGTGCAGGTGATCATCTTCACCGACTACCCGGGGCAGGCCCCGCAGGTGGTCGAGGACCAGGTCACCTACCCCATCACGACGCAGATGCTGGCGGTCCCGTCCGCCACCGTGGTCCGCGGGTATTCGTTCTTCGGCTTCTCGTTCGTCTACGTGATCTTCGAGGACGGCACCGACCTGTACTGGGCGCGCAGCCGGGTCCTCGAATACCTCAACTACGTCGGCGGACGCCTGCCCGCGGGTGTCACCCCGACCCTCGGTCCGGACGCCACCGGCGTCGGCTGGGCCTACCTGTACGCGCTGCGTTCCCAGGACGTCGACCTGGCCGAGCTGCGCTCGCTGCAGGACTGGTTCCTCAAGTACGAGCTGACCGCGGTCCAGGGCGTATCCGAGGTCGCCAGCATCGGCGGCTTCGTCAAGCAGTACCAGATCACCGTCGACCCGAACCGGCTGCGTGCCTACGACATCTCGTTGTCGCGCATCCGGAGCGCCGTGCAGCGGAGCAACAACGACGTCGGCGGGCGCGTCCTGGAGATGTCCGAGGTCGAATTCATGGTGCGCGGCGAGG
Organism: Vicinamibacterales bacterium; assembly: GCA_958296065.1. GTDB lineage: Bacteria > Acidobacteriota > Vicinamibacteria > Vicinamibacterales > UBA8438 > WTFV01. The sequence continues at coordinate 28,883 of CATQHX010000045.1, forward strand.
GCTACATCCAGGGGATCGACGACGTGAAGAGCGTTGCCCTGGGGGTGGACGACTCCGGGACCCCGATCTTGGTGCAGGACGTCGCCACGGTGCAGATAGGCCCGGACATCCGCCGCGGGCTGGCCGAGCTGAACGGCGAGGGCGAAGTGGTCGGCGGCATCGTGGTCGTGCGCCACGGCGCCAATGTGCACGACGTGGTCGAGCGGGTCAAGGCCCGCCTGGCCGAGCTGCAGTCCGGGCTGCCCGAGGGGGTGGAGATCGTCCCGGTCTACGACCGCACGGCGCTTATCGAACGCTCCATCGACACCCTGCAGGAGAAGCTGATCGAGGAGATGGCCATCGTCGCCCTGGTCTGCGCCGTCTTCCTGCTGCACGTGCGCTCGGCGCTGGTCGCGGTGCTGACCCTGCCCCTGGCGGTGCTGATGGCGCTGATCGTGATGTACCTGCAGGGCATCAACGCCAACATCATGTCGCTGGGGGGCATCGCGATCGCCATCGGCGCGATGGTGGACGCCGCGATCGTGATGGTGGAGAACGCGCACCGACACCTGGAACGCGACCGCGGACGCCTGCCGCACTGGCAAATCGTCACCCGCGCGGCCACCGAGGTGGGTCCCACCCTCTTCTTCGCGCTGCTGGTGATCACGATCTCGTTCGCCCCCATCTTCACCCTGGAGGCGCAGGAGGGCCGGCTCTTCAAGCCGCTGGCGTTCACCAAGACCTACGCGATGGCCGCCGCCGCCCTGCTCTCGGTCACCCTCGTGCCGGTGCTCGTCGGCTACTGGATACGCGGTCGCGTCGTATCGGCGCAGGCCAACCCGCTCTCGTGGCTGCTCATGGCCCTCTACCGGCCGGTGCTGCGGCTGGCGCTCGCCGGGCGCTGGGCGGTCGTCCTCGTGACGCTGGCGGCGCTGGGCGCGACCGCCGTGCCGTTCTCGCGGCTGGGGTCCGAGTTCATGCCGCCGCTGTGGGAAGGCGACCTGCTCTACATGCCGACCACCCTGCCGGGGGTGTCGATCACCAAGGCGCGCGAGATCCTGCAGCAGACCGACCGCATCCTGCGGACCTTCCCGGAGGTGGAGCAGGTGTTCGGCAAGGTCGGCCGCGCGGACACCGCGACCGATCCGGCGCCACTGAGCATGCTGGAGACCACCATCAAGCTCAAGCCGGAGGACGCGTGGCGGCCCGGCATGACGCCCGAACGGCTGACCGACGAGATGAACCGGGCGATTCGGTTCCCGGGCGTCACCAACGCCTGGACCATGCCGATCAAGACCCGCATCGACATGCTGTCGACGGGAATCAAGACCCCGGTGGGCATCAAGATTTCCGGACCCGACCTGACGGTGCTGGAGCAGGTCGGCCGCGACGTGGAGGCCGTCGTCCGCGGGGTGCCGGGGACCCGTTCGGCATACGCCGAACGCGTGATGGGCGGAAACTACCTGAACTTCTCCGTCCGCCGCGACGAGATCGCGCGCTACGGGCTTACCGTCGGCGACGTGCAGGACGTCATCCAGACGGCGATCGGCGGCATGAACATCACCACGACGGTGGAGGGGCTCGAACGCTACCCCGTCAATCTGCGCTACAGCCGCGACCTGCGCGACAACCCCGCGGTGCTGCGCGACATCCTGGTGCAGACCCCGACCCGCCAGCAGATTCCCCTCGGCCACCTGGCGACCATGTCGTTCGTCAAGGGCCCGCCGTCCATCAAGAGCGAGCAGGCGCGTCCCAATGCCTGGGTCTACGTCGACATCGAGGACGTCGACGTCGGGACCTACGTCGAGCGCGCCCGACAGGCGGTCGCCGCGCAGGTGGACGTTCCCACCGGCTACAGCCTCGGCTGGAGCGGCCAGTACGAGTACATGGTGCGCGCGCAGGAACGCATGCAGCTCGTCGTGCCCATCACGCTGCTGCTGATCTTCCTGACCATCTACGCCAGCACGCGCTCGGTGGCCCGGACCCTCATCGTGCTCTCGGCCGTGCCGCTGTCGCTGATCGGCGCGTTCTGGCTGCTCTATGTGCTGGGCTACAACCTGAGCATCGCGGTGTGGGTCGGCATCATCGCCCTGGCGGGTCTGAGCGCGGAGACCGGGGTGGTGATGCTGCTGTACCTCGACAGGGCGTGCGACGCGGCCCGTGAAGAGGGACGCCTGCGGACGCTCGCCGAGCTCCGTGACGCGGTCTTCGACGGAGCGGCCCGCCGCGTCCGTCCGGTGGTGATGTTGAGCGCCACTACCGCGCTGGGGTTGCTCCCCATCATGTGGAGCACCGGCACCGGGGCCGACGTGATGAAGCGCATCGCGGCCCCGATGGTCGGCGGCGTGGTAACGACGGCCGTCGTCGTGCTGCTGGTGTTCCCTGCCGTCTACTGCATCTGGCGAGGGTGGGGACTGTCACGGCAGGCCGGGGCCAACGCTGCACGCGGGCAGCGTGCCGGGCGGTAGCTGGGCGTTCGCCTCCTCTTCGAGGAGAACGTGCAGGACCTTCAGCCGCTTGGAAGCCTTGAACAGGCAGCTCTCGGCGAGAGATCCGTTGGTCATTGCTTGTTCGGTGGACGCCGCCGTCAGAAGAGCTCGATGACGTCGCCCCACTTGTAGTCGGGCTTCAGATCCCAGTACCAGGCGTCGCCTCGCCAGATCCGGCGGGAACCCAACGCCGTAAGCCGCGCCCTCAGGCTGTCGAGAACGCTCCCGAGGCAGCGATCCGGGTCGTGGAGGATTCTCGCGTCCTCCGTCATGTCCAGCAGCAACGGCGTACCGCGAAGGAGCTCCGCGGGGGTCTTGAAGATCGGCGACAGCTCCGGATGCAATCCCGCATCACGGCGGCCTCGATCCGCGGGGCCGCCTGCTCTACGGCGCGAAAATCGTCCGCGTGCGGAAACCGCCCGTGCGGCAGTCCGTTCGCCACAACGAGCAGGTCCACGTCGGAATCCCAGCGCGGCGTGCCCCGGCCGACCGACCCATACACGGCGAGCGCCATGAGCCGCGCGCCGTAGTGGCGCCGGCATACGTCCAGGAGATCCGCCAGCAACGCGTCGTACTCGGCGTGCATGCCGAGATTGTACGCGGCGCACAAGTCAACCGCCTGTACTCCTCGATCCGGACCCGCCTGACCAGGCGCAGCCAGCGGCCCGTCCCGCCTCGCCCCGGCGCCAGCCGCCCGGGAATCCACTCCTCCCGGCCGCGTCTCGACGACACCGCCCGCCATCCGCTGGCCTTCCACCCGCCGCAGACCCCGACCCATGTCAGATTCTGACAGGGTCTGCGGCTATCATCTCTTCACGAAGCGGTCGACCGTCGCGCTTGAAGCGGCCATCGGCATCGCTACCTCACTTGCGATCCGAATACGGTTTTGCTTGCCTGACTGGATGCTGGATATGACCCAAAGCCAGAAGATAGCGCTCCCGAGCGGTCTCCCGAAACAGTTCTCGGATGGCCGACCCGGGTTCCAGCGATTGCACAAGTTTCTGAAGATTCCCAACACCAAGGCCGTCGAGGCCGTGCTCGCCGCCGTCAAGGACGCTGTTCAGCAGGTACCCGTCGCGAAACTCCAAGGCGCAGACCGGCGCCGCGTGCTGCTTCTAGCGTTCTACGAGAACCCAGAACCGCGCCGCCACCTCTGGCGGCAGATGCTGAACGACCGTCCTCCGACGGCTTCCCGTGGGCAGCCCGTGCCTTCCCTCGAGTTCATCGCTTTGCAACGTTATGACGCCGAGTTTCGCGAAAGGGAAGTCAACGCTGCGGTCGTTCAGGACGCACTTCGTGACTTCCCTGATGTCGTTGAGTCAGTCGCCGATGCACCGGACTGGCAGCGCCCAGCGCTGGCGGCTTGGCCGGCCTTGCAGCGAGACATCGCCGACTGGAATGCTCTGCCCGAAGATCGTCGCGACGCCACCGCGCTCGCGCTCTTTGCGGTCGCCACCGTCCTCGACGACCATCGATTCCTCCAGTGGGCCGCCCGGGGTATCGATTCGCTCCGCGAGGGTTTCTCCCCGCTGTTCAACGACCAACCCGTGGATGCCACACCCGACGACGGCCAGGACGTCATCCGCCAGTGGAAGGAATCCTGTGACGCCATAGCCGTCGCGGCACGCACCCTCGGCGCGGATCCGCTCCGGTCAGAGCTCTTGATCGAGGGCCTGAGCGACTTGGCAAGGAAGGTGCATAACCTCACCAAACTCGGTGGTCCCCTCACCGAGTTGCGCAATCGAGCTGTGCCCGAGAAGCTCCTGCAGCGTGTCGACGACATCGTGGAGGAACTGGCCGAAGGCGACGACTCACCGATCACAGGGTGGACGCACAAGATTGCCGCACTATGGCGGTCGGTATACCCGCTCGGGGCCCATCTGGACATCGAGTCACTTCGTACGGACGTAGAGCGTGTCGAGGCCGATCTGGAAGATGCCCTCGCCCGGTGGCGGGCAGCGCTTCGGAAGCGGACCGAACTCGACGGACGACACCAGGAAGCCAGACGGTGCGTGGAGCAAGAGGATGACGCACTGAAGCGCCTCGATGCCCAGGATCAAGAGGCGGAGCTTCAGCAACAGCTCGGCCGCGCGGCCCAGGAGATTCAGAGGGCGCACCGCCACGTCTTCCAGGTAGTCGCGCCGGCCGATCAGGTGTTCGATCCACGCCGTGACCACCACGCCGACAACGCCCCCGCGACTCCTGAATCACCAGACCCCCATGAGCCTACCCCCGAGCCACGTGCGGCGACGCCCAGCACCATCGAGAAAGCGGCTGCGGAGGAAGCACTCGACGCCGATGAACCGACGCCGACGACCACGCAACCCGCACCCGAGGCCGACGAACCGACGCTACCTGCTGCAAGACCCGGACGCGACCCCGTCGAACCGGCGCCGCCTGCTACGCAACCCACGCCCAACGCCGTCGTGACGGGCGAGGACGACACAGCTCGGAGCGCCGAACCGCCGCTGGCCCCCGAGCCGCCGACCGCTCCCGAACAGCCCGCCGGATGCCTCGACCCGCCATCGCTCGACGACCGGCAGCAGACATCCGCGATCGAGGGGTTATGGCGCGCGCTGGCCGCCAGCCGCCCTGGCATCGCCTACCACATCGCTCGCCTGTGCGCCGAGCACGGGTACGCGAACGTCCCACCGCCGCTGGCCGACATCATCGCCGCGTCGATGCTGGCGCCCGCCGTGCATTCGCCGGACAGCGAGCAGGTGCGGGACCTCCGCCCCATCCTCGAACGCATCGACCTAGCCGCACTCGTGAGCGACGAACGGCCGCAACCGGAGCGAGACGCCGTCAGCCTGCTGCTGTTCAGCGCCACCCTGCGGCCCGCGCTCTTTGCGCCGACCACCGGCGCCCCGTCACTTCTCCGGGCAGTGAGCCTCTCCGATACTCTGAAACCTGTATACGACCTTGCCACGCGCGTTGCCGACCATGCAGATCGCCTGCTCGGGGTCAGACTCCACGCCTCCATGTTGCGGTCCAGTGAGACCGGCACATGGCAGGACCAGTTCGATGCGCTCGCCGGGCGGGTTCGCGCATGGCAAGCCCGCGCAGGTTCCAAGCACAACATCTTCGGTCCAGCAACCAGGGTCTGGCGCGACCTGATCGGCGACGACGGCGTGCTCGCGACGTTGATGAAGCTCATCTCCGATTCCGACAAGTCCGTCCACCCGGATGTAGTGGCCATTCACGAAGAGATCAGCGACAAGCGCACGTTCAACGAGCTCGTACACAGCACCGACCAAAGAGGGACCAAGCGCAATCCGATCGTGGGTCGCGCGCTCAAGCAGATGTGGAACGACGTTCAGCCCGTCGTACATCTGTCCGGGCAGTGGCTGTCCCTGATGGACATTCGGCCCGATACTGCCGGGTTCGTCAATCAGCGGATCGACGCGCTCCACAGCGATCTCAAGCGAGTTGGCCGCAAAGCCATAGAGACGCTTGACGGCGCCGCGAACTCCGCTGCAGGCGGCGGCGCGCTCGCAGCCACATCGACGTACGCACGCAACGCCATCAACGAACTGCTGCAGAGCTTCGACCGCGACGCCGCGCTTACGGAATCGAGCCTCGACGCCAACGTCCTCCGGTCGCGGGACCTGCTGTACGTCAAGGACGTGGATATCGACGCCGGCTTCGATCCCGTTTCGATCGAAGAGAGCCAATTGCTCGACCGCCTGCTGAACACCGCCGCGCACGCCGACACGATGCGCAGCGCCTTCCACGACCGACTTGAACGGAGTGACTTCATCGGCGCGCGTCTCGCTCTCGATCTCGTCGAGACCGAGGACGGCATCGATGGCGATGAGTGCACCGCGTCCTTCGTCCACCGCATCAACGACCGTCGCAAGACCCTGCGCACGGAGCTGCGGAGTACGCAGAAGCGCCTGGAGAGCGCCTTCTGTCGCGGTCAGCTTCCGGTCGACGACCGCGACGCCACGGCGGCGGCTCTCGCTACATTGCGACAGGCCGCCGAGCCTTCGTCCGTCGAGCCGCCCCGTATCGAAGAGGTGGAGGTCCTGACCGAATCGTCACGCCGACTCAACGAAATCAACCACGCGATCGAAGCCTCCAGTCGCAGCAGCATCGAGAAGGTCAGGAGTCGCCTGCAGCATGTGCCGGCAGACCGGATGGACGAAGCCGCGAGGGGCATAGTTGACCGCACGATCAAGCAGGGATACGTCCAGACGGCCCATGAGCAGATCAATCGCCTCGAATGCGGGGAGTCGGTCGAGCCGCCCCCGCCGGTCGACGACCCGTTCTCGAAATTCACCTCAGTGGTGGATGCCATCGAGACCGCCCGCAAGACGACGGACCCCCAGACCATCATCCGCTGCGCCAGCGCACGCGAGCGCGTGGCGGCGGTGCCATTCGAGGAGCTGGCGGAAGAAGACGCGCAATCGGGAGCGAGTCTGCTGGAAGCGTGGTATCAGACGGCGCGGAAGCGTTCGGTCGACAGGACGGGGCTCCAGGATCTGCTCACGGGCCTTGGATTCAGCGTACGCAACGTCAGTCCTCAACGATCCGGCTCCCAGGCCATCGTCACCACCGAACCGATAGCCGACCGCGCCGTCTGTCCCTCGCGGCAGTTCGGATCGGAGGCGAACGGACGGTACCGAGTGCTGCTCAACACAGATCGGTCTGCGATGGACTCCATCTTCAGATCCATCGGGATCGAGATTCGCGACCCCACGATCGTGCTGCACTTCGGATGTCTGGGTGCCGAACGGGACGCGATCCGCAAGCGCGCAACCCGCGAACACCGCCTCTTCCTCGTCGTCGACGAATCCCTCGTGCTCTTCCTCGCTGGCGGTGCGCCGAATCGATTGGCTGCTCTATTCCGCTGCACGCTGCCCTACAGCGCGGCCCAACCGTACGCGACCACCTCCGGTCTGGTACCTCAGGAGCTGTTCTACGGCCGCCGGCGCGAGCGCGAGACCATCATGGATCTGTCCGGCGCCTGCTTCATCTACGGCGGGCGACAGCTCGGCAAGACCGCGCTGCTCCGCCAGGTCGAGGAGGACTTTGGACGCGACGACCGTGTAGCCAAGTGGATCGATCTCAAGGTCAACGAGATCGACCGGGCGCCCGACCTCTGGCGCGTGATTCAGCGCGCACTTCGCGCGCCGCGCGTGGTGCGCGGCGACGGCGAAATCGATCCCGAGAATCCGAAGCGAGTCGAGCGGCTTCTCAGTCAGATTCGGGAATGGCTGGCCGGCCGGGACACCCGTCGACTGCTCCTGCTCCTGGACGAGGCCGACCACTTCCTGTTCGTGGACGCCGCGAACGACTTCAGCGTGTCGGCCCGCCTGAAGGGGCTGATGGACGAGACGAACCGGCGGTTCAAGGTCGTGTTTGCTGGCCTGCACAACGTTCTGCGCACGACCCGCCACGCCAACCACCCCCTCGCGCACCTGGGCGATCCGATATGCGTGGGTGCGATGACCTCCAACGGCGAATGGAAGGCCGCGCAGGATCTGGCAAGGGAACCCCTTCAGGCGGTCGGGTGCAGATTCGGAAGGGAGGATCTCAGCACGCGAATTCTAGCTCACACCAACTACTATCCGTCGCTGATACAACTCTACGGTGCCGAACTCACGCGCAGGCTTCGCGACTCCGAAAGGGCCTTTCCCTACGCCATCGACGACGACGCCATCGATAAAGCGTACGGCAGTCGCGAACTCCGCGACGCGATACGCGAGCGGTTCCTCCTCACGCTGCAACTGGATCAGCGCTACGAGGTCATCGCCTACGCCCTCGCTCACGAACTGAAGGAAGGCGGCGATCTGGACCGCGGTCTGACGCGCGATCGGATTCTCGAGGCGGTGCAGTTCTGGTGGTCGGACGGTTTCCGGTTGCGGAACGAGCAATTCGACATGCTGCTCCAGGAGATGGAGGGGCTCGGCGTTCTGCGGGCGATCGAGCCGGACCGGTATACGCTCCGGAACCCGAATATCCTGCTGCTGCTCGGGAACCGGGAAGACTTCGAGAAGGCGCTGACTCGGGAACGGACGCCGGAACGGCCGTACGCACCGGCGTCGTTTCGGGCCCGCTATCCGAATGACCCGCATAGCGCGAGACGTGGTCCGCTCACCCGGCAGCAGGAATCGGCACTTCACCGCGGGGGCGTGGGCGTAATCTGCGGCTGCCCTGCGGCCGGACTCGAGGACGTGCAGGAGTTCCTGTCCCTGCGCATCGGGAGCGACGAATTCTCCCGGATTCAGCCCGCAGCGGACGCCAGCGGATTCGAACGACAACTCAGGAAGCTGCGGTCCGTGCGCAACAGCGTGAAGGTGCGACTGGTCCCATCGACCGTGCAATGGAACGACGCGTGGATCCGTACCGCGAAGGACGTTCTCAAGGGGAAGGCGCAGGGCAGGCGCCTCTGGAATCGGGTCGCGTTCATCGCTACGCCGGACCAGCTCTGGCGACTGCTGACGGACACCGCTGCAGCGGACCTGGACGGCGTGGACTGGTTTTCGCTCGGACCGTGTGACCTGACGTTCCTGCGGCGCTGGCTGGTTGACATCAACGCCACGGCGGACGGTAGCGAGGCAGAGAACTTCCGGCGGATCTCCGGTGGCTGGCCGGTGGAGCTCGACCGGTTCAGCAAGAATAGGACCCGCAAGAGCTGGCAGACCCGGATCGAGGAGCTGCAGCGCGAAGGTGAGAAGAACCCAGCGAAGCGTCTGCGCGACGAATTCGGGTTGACGGACGAGGCGGAAACCGTCCTGCGAAGTCTGGCCGGCGCGGACGACCCGTTCGACTGCGACAGCGTCGAACTGGTGTCGAGCGAGATCGGAGTGGATCCGCAGTTGGTGCGGCGACGGGTAGATTGGGGTGAGCGCCTGGGATTGCTGTCCGCCGCCGGAGACGGTTTGTGGACCTTTAATCCATTGGTGAGACGTTTGCTGGAGGCCGTACCAACTCGATGAATCTCTGGACGCTGCCCGGCCCAACGCGGTTCGTTCTTCGCCTCGAACGCGCCTTGCGTGGCGGCGCGAACGTAGTGGTGCGGTTCCCGGTGGCGACGCCATCGGGCTTCGGGGAGCGGCTGCGTGCCCGGCTGAGCGAATCGTGGCGCTGCACGGTGTTCCGACCCGAGCCGGCGAATCCACCGTTCGAGCGTCTTCGCGAACGCTTCGCACCACAGCTTCCCGCCGAGTGGAACCCGACACTTCTCGACCTGTGCGAGCACGAGGACTTCCGAGGGCGCCTCATATGGCTCGACGGCGTGGGACGCATGGACAGGGAGGACTGCTCCGCTTGGAAGAAGTTCCTCGTGAACTACGCGCAAGCCTCCCGCAGCGTGCCCGAGTTCGAGCGGACCCTGTTCCTCGCCGTTCTCGACGGCGCGCCGCCGGCCGATCCCCCGCCGGACGACGTTACGCTGAAGTGCTTCGATTGGCGCGGCGCGATCGACGAGACCGACCTGCTCCTGGCGGCGCACGAGCGATTGCACAGCCGCGACGCCGGGGCCGTGATGCGTTCACTGCTCGCCACGACCGTGGCGCACGTAGCGAGCTGGGAACCGGATGTGGCGGAGCGGCTGCTCGACGAGGGACGCGACGCGATACTCGATCCTCTCACCCTTCTGCAGTCGGTCGCGAAAGAGAAGGGCTGGACATCCAACACCGATGCTTGTTGGGAACTCGGCACGGCGTCGGGAGACGGCGTGTCGCACGCCGCCCTGGCATCGCTGGAAGATCCGCCGAGGGACCTTCGGCGTCGCCTCTGGAGCGCGCAGGCGTCGGTACTCCTCCCGTCAATCGCTAGCTGGCGGTGGAATCTCCTCCTGGATCATCGAGCGCTGCTCGCGGAGCACTTGGAGCGCGAGGGCAGTCCCGTGGACGCATTGGACCTCGACGTCGGAGAACTCACCGGCATGATGCGACGTCCGGGTTTCGACTCCGAGGTTCGACGGGATGTGCGGCAGATGAATCGGTGGCGAAACGAACTCGCGCACTTGAGACCCTTGTCCGCGAACGCCGCACGACTTCTGGCCGTTTCCTCCGAGAGCCCCGGAAGCCGGGGCCCACTTCGCCGCTTCCCGCCTGATGCTTGATTTCGTGGTGACGACGGGGGTCGTCATCCTGGTGTTCCTGGTGTTCCCTTCGTCTGCTCCATCTTCCCGGGGCAGGGGCGCACCTGACCAGGCACGCCGCGCGGGCCGGTTCTGCCGGTTCCAGACGGCGAAAGCACGCCGAGGTGCTTACAGATCGCGTCCAACTTGATTTCTTCCGACTCCCGATCGAGAAACTCGAACCCGCACTTCCCGCAGCGACGGACTGGCAAGTCGACGGTCAGGTCCGCCGCTGCATCCCCGGATCCGTACCGGAACGTGTGACGATGCTCGAAGGTGCTTACGCCTCCAGCACCGCATCGCGCACAGGTCAGTTCCGCCTCGCCGCCGACTGTCATCGTCCCGTTCCTCACTGCCTACGCCTACCAATTTCCCGACGAGAATACGCACCACCATGGTGTGGAAAAGTCAACCGTTCCGCTCCTGCAAGTCACGCGAAGCAAGAAAGCGAAGATAACGGTCCGCCAGAGGGCTCTGTATTTCTATTCCTTCTTCCCAGCGCCTCAGATCCTCTTCTTCGATACCGGTGACCTTGCAGAACGAGCAGCGCGACATCCCGTACCGCTGCCGAATACGCCGAATCGCCGCAGGAATCAGTAGGCCGAAGTGTGTACAGATGGCTGCGTGCTGCAGAGTCTCGGCCTCGTGATCCAAGAACTCGAAACCGCATGATCTACACCTGCGAACTGGAAGTTCGACGCTCAAGTCGATGGCACCGTCACCCAGTCCATATGTGAACGTATGTCGGCACCAAGTCGTGCCGACCGTCCCGTCACACTCGAAACACAAAGTCTCCTCGATGGGTCTCACCGCCTGGTCCGTACACCGAAATGGCTCTCTGCCGTGTAGACAGCTATCTCCACCCTACCGCCGCAGCCCCCGCAGGAACGCATCGGGGGCGACGAACCGCGTGTGGTACTGCCGCCAGTCGTCCTTGTAGCGCTGATACACCGGATCGTCCTCGATGGCGGGCGAGGCGTCGGGGTCGTAGTCGGGCGTGTCGTGCGACGGCAGCGGGCCGACGGTCTTCGAGTGCGCCGTGTTGAAGTCGCCGTCCTTCACCCAGCCGTCGGCGATCAGGACGTAGTCGCGGCGCCAGCCTTCGGGCGGGTCCGGCGGGGCCTCGAAGCGGAGACGGAGCTCGTCGCCGGCGTTCATGATCACGTAGCGGTCCTCGACGTCCGCGAGGAGCTCGCGAACGTCGCCGAAGCGGGTGTGGTAGCCGACCAGGTCGCGCCAGCGGGGGCGGAGGCTGGCCAGCTCGTAGCGCGGCAGCTCCAGGCGGCGCGGGCCGACGTACTCGGTCACGTTGTAGCCGCGGTAGTCGAGATCGGCAACGGCGGGTGCGAGGCGGCGCGTCTCCAACACCGCGTCGTCCCGCAGGGGCGCCCAGGCGATGCGATCCCAGTAGATCTCGAGGTTCGTGCGCAGCCGCAGCCGGCGGGGATACCTCCCGTCGGCCAGCCGCTCCACCGGGATGACCATCGTCTTGAGCTTGCCGGCCGGAAAGCCCAGGTCCTGGTGCATGACGGTCCAGCGCCCCTTGCCGTCGAGCGCTTCGACCGCGACGCCGCGAGGCGCCGGGAGGCTGCTCTGGCCGAGGGCGACGTTGATGCTGCTGTCGGTCGGGTAGATCCAGCCGTAGGCCAGCAGCCGCAGAGCCGGGTGCGCCTCGACGTCGGGGCCGAGTTCGATCTCCAGGAAATGATCGCGCGTGATTCCCTGGTGCGTCCCCCGCTCGAACGTGGCGACGTAGCGCTGGTCGCGCTTGCCGATCAGGTCGCCGACATCCTCGCCGGCATCGTCCCAGGCGCCGGCTATCGGCTGCGACGGCCCGGTGACGATGGGATCCAGCGGAGCCGGATCGCGGGCGAAGCGTTCGTCGATGAAGACCTCCGTGTCCGCCGGGTGGTCGACGACCAGCAGCGATGCGTGGTCGACGAAGTGGGTCTCCCAGAGCTCCGCGGTAATCCGCAGGTCGTACTGGCCGTCGCGCGGGGCGAGCTGCTCGCCGCGGATCAGCACGCGGTCCTCCGTCTGCGTGACCCCGGCGGTGTCCTGCGCGTTGATGCGCATGCCGAGCGGCGACCGCCAGAGGACGTCGGTGACGAAGCGCAGGCCGGTGCCGTCGTCGGCGAAGAGCCACGGGCACGAGCCCTTGAGCCGCTGCTCGGCGACGAACACGCCGCGCGCCTGCAGATCGAAGTCCGCCTGCACGACGCCGTTCGGCCACGCCACGCGCGCGACGTCGATCCGCGGCTGCTCCCCCAGTCCGAAATGGACCGGGGCACCGGTCAACACCTGCTTCTGCACGAGCAGCCCGGCCCGCGCCTCTATCTCGCCGCCGACCCCGAACGCGTTGATCCGCTGATCGCCCGCCGCCACGTGGGCCCGCGGGCGAATCTGCTGCCAGCCGTAGCCGGCGCTGCCCTGGCCTATCAACCGCACCGGCGCGCCGTCCTCCACCCCGACCAGGTCGAGCCGGCCGTCCGCGTTCAGGTCGGCGACGCCGAAGATCTCGGCCGTCACCCGTGCATCCAGAGCGTCTTCCCGCAGCACGGATCGTTCGTCGGCCAGCCAGATCCGGGTGCCCCCGGGCCCCGATCCGAGCAGGTCGAGCGCGCCGTTGTTGTCCAGGTCGGCCAGCAGCAGCCGCTGTGAGCCGGGAGCGGCGTTCGCCGGCACCGCGGGCCAGGCGGCGACGGGCTCGCGATTCCACGTCCCGTCGTTCCAGCTCGTGCGCCACACCTCCCCGGCCGCGTCCAGCGTGACCACGTCGAGCGTGCCGTCCGCGTTCAGGTCGCCCAGGGTCAGGGCGACGACCGGCTGCGACGACTCCCACGCCGGCCACGGCCCGAAACGTCCGGCCTGCAGGTTCTCGAGCGGATGCACGCCGCCCGCCGCATCCAGCAGGACGGCGTCCGGATCGCCGTCGACGTCCAGATCGCCCCATCCGAAGCCGCGCAGGCCGGCCATGGCAGGGAACGGCCGCACGGCATCGAACGTCCCGTCGGCGTTGTTGCGCAACACCCACGGCGCCTCGTCCAGCGGACCGTGAACGATGTCGAGGTCGCCGTCCATCTCGATGTCCGCCGCCCAGGCGCCGTAGCCCGCGAGGCCGGCGACGTCCGTGTCCTCCGCCGGCGACGGGGTCATCTGCTCGAACCCGCCATCCTCGCTCCGCGCCAGGAGACTGAAGCCGCCGGCGCCGACCAGCGCCAGATCCATGCGGTAGTCGCCGTTCCAGTCCAACGGGAGCAGCGATTCGGCGACCGGGCCCGTCGCGGGCACACCGCCCGGAAAGTCGAATGCGGGGCCCGCGTCAGCCGCGCCCACCCGGCGCACCGCCTCACCGTCGGTGGCGACTATGGCCGGCATCGCGTCCTCTCCGCCGTGGACGATCGCCAGCGCCGCCACTTCGGCGTTGGCCCGGTCCGCGGCCTCGCCCTCGGCCGCCGTGATCGGCTCCGGCACGTAGGCGAGCGTCTCGTCCGGCGCCGCCGCGCTGGCCGGGGGGGACGGCAGCGCCAGGAAGCGTATCAACGGCGCCGCAATCTGCTCGGCACCCACGCTGACCACCGCCAGATCCTCGCGGAAGGCCGGCGTGCGGACCAGCACGTTGCGGAGCAACTGCGCCATGGTCGTGGCCCGTCCGAGGTCGCCGCCGGCGGCGGCCTCCGACAGTCCCTGCAACTGCTCGACGGCCAGCTCCGGCCACGCCGCGCTCAGGCTGGTCAGGCGGTCGATCGTGTCGTCCAGGACATCGCCGTCCTCGGAGCGCGCCGCCCAGCGCGCACGCTCCAGCAGCACCGCCAGGTTGTCCGGCCGGCGCTCCAGCACCTCCTCCAACCACTGCCGCGCTTCCGGCAGATCGGCTTCCGATCCACCCCGTTCCAGCTCCTGCGCCAGGGCAAAGCGAGCCCGCTCGTGATCCGCATGGAGCACCGCTGCTCGCCGGTACCGGGCGACCGCCTCCTCGGACCGCCCGCTGAAACTGGCGAGCTGGCCTTGCAGGAAGGCGATATCGGCGCTGTCGGGCGCCAGCGCGAAGGCGGTCTCCAACGCGGCCGTGGCACCCTCGTCGTTGCCGACGCCCACCTGCGCCACGGCCAGATTGCCGTGGATGGCCGGCTCTCTCGGCGCCAGCTCGCTCGCGCGTTCGAACTGATCGCGGGCGTCGCTGAGCAAGCCGACCTCCAACGAAGCCAACCCTCGATAGAAGACGCGCACCGTCTCCCGGTACTCGGCCGAACCGGCCGGCGGGAGCCCCGCGGGCGTGCAGGCGGACCAGTACCCACTACCCGCACCCACCAGGGCCAGCGCCAGCGCCGCCCGTGCGAGTCCCCGCAGCCGGGGCGCCGCCGGCCCGGTCCGACCGGATGTCGAGCCGGGAGCTTCGGCTCCGCCAGAAGATCGTCGAACGCAAGAACCTGTTGAAAGCACTTTCACCACCGTTGATCCTTGTTATTCTTGCCAAACGTAGCATGGTCGGCAAACTTCCCGCCGCCGTCGTTTCGTCTGCCGCCCTGACCATCGTGCTGGCCATCGGCATGGCGGACGGCATGCTTCGCGCGCAACCGGCCGAGACCGCCCCGCTGGTCCTCTCCGGCGCGCGACCCGACCCGCGGGCAGGCACGCTGACCATCGCCGGCGCGGGCTTCGGCCAGTTTCCCTTCGTCACGCTCGACCTGGTGCCCCTCGCCGTCCGGTCGGCCTCGGATACCGAGATCGTCGCCTCCGCACCGATCTCCCTGATGCCCCCGGGCGACTACGTCCTGACCGTCAGCCGCGGCTCCGGGGCCGGCCAGCACGCGTCGCTCGACGTCGCCCTGCACGGCGGCACGGCGGCCGGCGGGTCGTCGCCCGCGGAGCGTTCCGGCATGGACACGAGGCCCGGGCCGGGGCCGGCAACCGGGACCGCCGCCGCCAACGGACCCGATCTGGCGGCCGAGCCCGGCGCGATCGCCGCGACGGTGGGGGATCGGATCATCACCGTGGCCGAGGTGGATCGCGAGTGGCGCCGGCAGGATCCGGGCGGGTTCATCGCGCTCGCACGCGAGATCCACGACACCCGCTGGCGCTTCACCGACGCCCTGGTGGCCGAAGAGCTGATTGCCCGCGAGGCGGAGGCGCAGGATCTGACCCCGGAGACGCTGCTCGAACGAGAGATCCCGCCACGGCTCGTCGAGATGCCGGAATCGGCGGTCCGCTCGCTCTACGCGGACGTGGGCACGGCCGCCCGGGGCGCCAGCTACGAGCGGATGGAACCAGCCCTGCGCGCCTGGCTCGAACGGGTGACGGCGCGCGAGCTGGCGCGGATGAACTACCTGGAGGAGTTGACCGCGGTCTCCACGAACGCCGACCTGGCGCTGGATCCTCCCCGTATCGTGGTGGAACGCACCGTGCAGGACGCGGCGCTGGGCCCCGCGACCGCTCCCGTCGAGCTGATCGTCTTCGGCAACTTCCAGAGTGCCGACTACGCGCGGTTCGCGGCGGTGTTCGGCCGCGTCCGGGCGACGTACGGCGACCGGGTCCGCATCGTGTTCAAGCACCTGCCGCCGCCGGACAACCCGGCCGCGATCCAGGCCGGGCAGGGGGCGCAGTGCGCCAACCTGCAGGGTCGGTTCTGGCCGTTCCACGACGGGCTGCTGTCACGGCCGGCGGTCCTCGACGCGTTCCGCCTGCGGCAGGCAGCGGGCGAGGCGGGTCTCGACGCCGACCAGTTCAATGCCTGTCTCGCGAACGGGGCGACGCGCAGGACCATCAGGGACGCCCTGGAGGAAGCGATACGCTACGGCCTGCACACCAGCCCGAGCTTCCTCGTCAACGGCCGGCTCGCGCCGGAGCCGCCGCCGTTCCTGCCGCCGTTCGAGTTCTTCACGCGGCTCGTGGAAGAGGAGCTGCTGCGGGAGTCGCGCCGCGGACGCTGACCCGAGATCGTCCTTCACCGCGATCGCGGCTCTTCCATCATCGCGCCGGCCGCCTCGTCGATCACGACCTGCCGGTTCGCTGCGACGTCCCCGAAGCGCTGCGTCGCACCGGACGGCCACGTGACCTCCAGCGACTCGACCGCCGCGTCGCGCCCGAGGCCGAACGTCAGCGGCAGCTCGCTCTGCGAGGCGTAGCTCGACCCGCTGCGCACCGTCCGCCACTGCCGCCCCGATGCGCTGACCACTCGCACCACCGCACCGATGCCACGCCGGTTCGAGTCGGAGCCGCTCAGCCGGACCCGCAGCCAGTTGTTCCGATTGCCGCCATCGTTGCGCAGCAGCCTTGCCGGTCCGTTGAGCGCGGTGAGTACGAGATCCAGGTCGCCGTCGCCGTCGAAATCGGCGTAGGCGGCGCCCCTCCCCATCGCCGGGCGGCCGAACGCCTCTCCCGCCCGCCGGGTGACGTCCTCGAACGTGCCGTCGCCCCGGTTGCGCAGCAGCAGCGGCGGCTGGGCGAGCCGCGCCCGGGAATCCAGCATTCCCTGCGACTCGTCGGTCCCGCCGTTCGCGGCGAAGATGTCGAGGTGCCCGTCGAGGTCGACGTCCAGAAAGAAGACCGCCCAGGTGACCGACTGATAGCTGGCCCGCCCCACCGTGGTACGCGGGGCGGCATCCACGAACAGGCCGTCACCCCGGTTGCGGTACAAGCCGAGCATCTCGTGAAGAAAGTTGCCGACGAGGATGTCCGGCCGGCCCGATCGGTCGTAGTCCGCGGCGTCGACCCCCATGTTGGCCCGGGCCCGCCCTCGTTCGCTCAGTGCCACGCCGGCGCGCAGGCCCACGTCGACGAACCCGCCTGCGCCGTCGTTGCGGTACAGCTTCGCGGGCACGCGGTCGCTGCCGACGAACAGGTCGGGCCAACCATCGGCGTCGTAGTCCAGGACCGCCACCCCCATCGCCTTGTCGGTCGGATCGTCGAGGCCGGCCCGCGCGGTCACGTTCTCGAACCGGCCGCCCCCGGCGTTGCGGTACAACGTCGGCGGCACCGGGCCGTAAGCGTCGGGGCCACAGTATCCGGGCGGATTGCCGCAACCCGTCTCGGTCTCGGGCGACCAGTCGACATAGTTGGCGACGAACAGGTCGACCAGCCCGTCGCGGTCGTAGTCGAGCCACGCGGCGCTGACCGCGAACCGGCCGTCCCCCATGCCGGCGGCGGCGGTCACGTCGCGAAACCGGCCGCCGCCCGCGTTGCGGTACAACCGGCCTCCGTCCACCGCGGTCAGGAAGATGTCGTCGCGCCCGTCGTTGTCGTAGTCGGCGACGGCCGCGCCGAGGCCGTAGGCCTGCGCGCCGTCGAGGCCGCTGCCGGCGAAGACGTCGGTGAAGGTGCCGTCGCGATTGTTGCGGAACAGTCCGTGGCGGGTCTCGGCCGACGAGCGCCAGTCGCGGCCGTTGACGAACAGCAGATCCGGCCAGTCGTCGCCGTCCAGATCCAGCACCGCCACGCCGCCGCCGAAGAGCTCGGGGTACCAATGATCCCCCGCCGCGCCGTTGTCGTGCGTAAAGGCGATGCCGGCCTGCTCCGACACGTCGGCGAAAGCAACCGCAAGGGGAGCCCCCCGGGGTTGCGGGGTCGCCTGCGCCGGGTACGCCGCAACCGCCAGGCCGGCGGCCCACGCCGCGACGAGCCGACGAATGCCCCCCCGCGCCGCTCGCCGCGGGGGCAGCCGGAAAGGGCTTGCGGACTCCGGCCGCGGCCGTCACGGAACAACCGTGACGAGGATGTCGCGGTCCACGTCGAGCGCGCCGTCGCTCGCCCGGCACCGCAGCGTGTAGACGCCCGGCTCGTGAAACGTCACCGAGCTTACCCAGCCGTTGTCCGGCGGCGCCTCGGGCGTCACCCAGAGCGGCGCCCAGGGCGAGTGCGCCCCCGGCCTCGTATCCTCCCACACGCTCACCTGCGGCGGATCGACCGTCACATCTCCCGCGCCGCGGTAGACGAACCACGATACCCGCAGCCCGGTCTCGCTGCTTACGGTTCCCCGATAGGGAGGCCGCCATGGATTCATCCGATCCGACCGCCTCCGGCTCGCCCCCCGACGTCGCGATTCCGGGAGGCCGTCGTCGGTCGCCCGCGCCACGAGCGTCAGCGGCTGCCCGACGCGGACCTGCCGCTCGGCCGCCCCCTCTATCGTGAGCGTCGGTCCCGTATTGGAGCGAATCACCGGATTCGTGGTGCCGGCCCCGATGGCGCCCTGTTCCGACGCCCGCACCATCGAGTCCACGAAGTAGTCGAGGCGCAGCGTGGCGTACGCCTTCTCCGTAACGCCGTTCGTCGTCAGCGTCCAGACCATCTCGTCCGTCTCGCCGAATCCATCGGGCACCGGGACCCGGAAGATGAACCGGTTGCGCCGCGGCAGGAAACGGGTCGGCTGCCCCTGATCGGGGCCGCCCGGCTCGATGGCGTTGTCCGCGCCCACCGGCGCCACGATCTCTTCCTCCCAGTTGTGGTTCATGTAGCCGAAGAGGAAGTAGCGGCGCCCGTCCGGGTCGCGCTCCCAGCCCTCGTAGGCGGGCGACACGTTCAGGCCGCTCGAGTACGACAGCGTGTAATCCCCGCCCCTGCCCTGGGCCTCCGCCCCGGCCGCCGCCAGGAGCGCCGCCCCCGCAAGCACCCACCCCGCGGCAACCCGTATGCGGAGGCTCCGACGATGCGTTCCCCTCATCTCTCCCATGCTCCCCGCGAACACGGCCACGCGCCGTGGCCAAGACGAAGACCCCCGAGGCGGCGGAACCGCCCCGGGGGTCTTCCGGATTCACCGCGACGATCTCGATACGACAGACTACGGGCCGACCGAGGCGGCAGCGCCGTCGGACTCCGCCTCCCCGCCCGCGTCGCCTTCCCCGTCCTCTGCGCCCGGAGCTTCCAGGTCCGGGTAGCCGCACAGTGGGCAACCGATGATGTGGTCGCCCGTCCGCCAGCCCCGCGCCCGGCGCCGCTCGGCCATCTCCGCGAGGAACTGCTCGTCCGACAGCTCCACGCCGAGCCCGAGGTCGATGAACATGTTGGTCACCGACCGGTTGCCCGATCCCTGCCAGTTCCGTGGATCCGGCACGTTGCGGTTCGTCGGCGAGTTGTTCATGTAGCCGGTGATGTGCAGGATCGTGCCCTTCGGCAGCAGCGGTGCGTGGTCGTCGGCGTACTCGTAGGTCCGGACCCAGTTGTGGTCGTAGCCCACGCAACTGAGCGTTTCGATGAAGTTGCCCCAGATCGCCTCCAGGCACATCCGCTCGCCCGGCGCATGCAGGTGCGGCTCGAACGTGGTGATCTTCTGGTGCTCCTCCAGCACGGTGTAGGAGTGCAGCTCCTGACCCGCCTGCATCCCCCTGATGTCGATGTCGAGGCCGTTGCCCAGGTCCCGCCCGGCCGGCTTCAGCGTCGGTTCGTACCCGCGCGGGTGGAACTTGAACGCGACCTCCAGATGGGAGGTGGTATCGCGGCCGTTCGAGTGCAGGTGCACGGAGTTCGACACCACGCTGGAGTTGGCGGCCAGCAGCCGGCCCGCCTGCGGATCGAAGATGTCGGCATTGCGGCCCACCTCGTGCACCGGCCAGCCGGTGGTCGTCTCCCGCCGGCGCTCCGCGTCCTGCTCGCCGTCCTCGCCGAGCACCTGCGTGCTCCAGATCATGTGGTGGAACACGTACCGGCCGCCGACCGTGTCGCGCGCCTCGGCGAAGTCGTAGTCGTTGACCTCGCGGAACTCGAGCGCCGCGACGTAGCGATCCTCGTCCAGGCCGACCGGCGTCGACTCGATTTCGCCCCACCAGTCGGGCGCGTCGCCGGCCACCGTCACTTCCGGCAGCTTCACGATCAGGTCGGGCTCGCCGATCGACCAGCCGCCGGCGCTGAAGTCCCGCGGGGGCGGGAGCTGCGACAGGTCGCCGGGAGGCGCGCCGCTGTCGACCCACTCGACCACCGTCGCGATCTCCGCCTCGCTCAGCGACGGATCGTTCTTGTAGGACTGAATGCCGATGTTGCGCTCCACGTACCACGGCGGCATCACGCCGGCCCGCGGCCCCATGGTGATCCGCTGCTTGATCGCCCGCGCCCAGGGGCGCACCTGCTGGTAGGTCTGCAGCGACATCGGCGCGACCGACTCGGGCCGGTGGCAGTTCTCGCAACTGCGCTGCAGAATCGGCGCCACGTCCTCGGCGTAGGTCACGGCGCTTTCCACCGATTCGGCGGCGCCGGCCGTCGCCGGCACGAGACCCGCCGCGGCGATTCCTCCCCAGATGAGCAACTTGCGCATGTCGTCAGACTCCTCCTCGCCGGAATCGCGTATCGAAAAAGTGCGTATGCCTTGTGGGTGGCGCCCGCCGCCGCGCAACGTGCGACCGGCAAGGCCTGCCTACTATACCTTGAGCGTCATGTTGTCAGGGGGCCGCGGGGGCCCCCTGACGGCGGGTCACGGCACGCCTCCTTCGGGCCACGGCCTGCGGCAGGCCTCGCCCCGCTCGTAGCGGCGCAGGTTGTCCTCCAGGCGGCGGATCGCGTCCATCAGGCCTGCACGCCGGGCGCCGGTGACGAGGTCCCGCTGCACCGCCGCCGCCCGGTCGAAGGCGCCGACCTCGGCCAGCGCCATCGCCACCGTCTCGCCGAGCTCCAGCGTGCGTCCCCGCGCCGCGAGACGGTCGACGAGGGCCAGTGCCCGTTCGCCGTCGCGCACGCGGCCGTCCGGGGCCGCCGCCAGCAGCCGGGCCAGGGCGTGCGCCAGGCCGGGGTCATCCGGGTGCGCGTCGACCGCCTGCTCCAGGCGTGCCCGCGCGGCGCTCCAGCGGTGCAACACCACCAGCGTCATCGCCTGCCCGAACGCCGCTTCGACGAGGTCCGGATCCTCCCTCGAGGCCTGCTCGTAATGCGCCAGCGCCCCTTCCGGATCGCCCGACCGCCGCAGGTTGAAGGCCAGCCGCAGCCGGGCCTCGGCGTAGGTCGACCGCTGCCGCAGCGCGGTCGCGAATCGCTCGGCCGCCTCGGCGTGGCGGCCCTCGTCCTGCAGCAGCACGCCCAGGCTGTAGTGCGCCTGCGCCAGCTCCGGCGCCTCGGCCGCGGCGCGCTCGAACTCCACCCGCGCCGCCTCGATGTCGCCTCGGATGTACAGCGCCGTGGCGAGGCGGTGGCGCAGCTCCGCGTCGGTCGGCTCGAG
>CATQHX010000046.1 GCA_958296065.1 Vicinamibacterales bacterium
AGAGCGGTTTGGTCTTGTGTTCGCGGCCGCACGATAGTAGGTTGTGCCCGGTACCGCTCGATTGAGGTAGTGGCATGCGCACGGACCACGGCTTCGTCGCGTCGTCTACTCGCGCACCAACAATCGGTGGATCGCTCGGTTGAATCGTGGCTGACCACTCCCGACCGGCGAAGAGATTTCCACGGCGGCGCGGTCCAGCTCCCGCGTGGCTGCGATGGGCGGCGATCTCCGCACTGCTGGTCGTGGTTCCCGTTGCCGTCTATCTGCTCCTCTACCGGAGTTCGCGAGTCGATCAGGCGACCATTCGAAACTTCCGAACCCTTGACGCCGCGGCCGAACGCGTTGTCAACGTACTCAGCACCCTGAACGGGGTTGTCGACAGCTCCGCCTTCGGCATATCGCTCACCGTCCTGGACGAAGTAACAGAACGCATCACCGGACGGCCCGAGCGCATCGGTGCCGCGAGAACGGGGTGTACTGATGACGGCGGTCCGGGACCTCTCAGATGGAGAGGTGAAGATGAGGTCGCGTTTCCCGACTACCTTTTTAGCCTGCCCCAGCCGACCATGGAGCAGCGCCGGGAGTTCGCATATCGACTAGCTGCTTATCTC
This sequence comes from Vicinamibacterales bacterium, assembly GCA_958296065.1. Lineage (GTDB taxonomy): Bacteria > Acidobacteriota > Vicinamibacteria > Vicinamibacterales > UBA8438 > WTFV01. The sequence continues at coordinate 612 of CATQHX010000046.1, forward strand.
CTCGTACAATCCAATGAGGACGACAAGGGTCACACCGAAAGACTCTGGGGCCAGTTGCGTTGCCTGGTCGAGACGCATCGCAGGTTTTCCTCGCCGGTCGAGACGATAGACGTCGCCGTCAATCCCCTGCCACGAGCGCCGCTCCACCTGTCGCCCGAACACTGCGCCAAACAGCCTCTGGTCAGATGTGACGCAAGCCTACACGAACGGCTCGCGTCCGAGGAATGCACTGCAGGTACGCGGTCTCCCCGACTCCACGCCACTGCACGCCGCATGGCGGCCACCATCGTAGACTGTCGCCCCCTCCAGGAGCGATCTCACGAACTCCAACAGGCCTTAAAGCAGTTTCACGGCTCGGAAGGGGTAATCCATGCTATCGACCTTTTCGGGATCCAGAGCACCGCGCAACTCGACGATCTGATGCTGGAGGCAACACGGTACCTGTCGAGATTCTTCGACAGCCACATGATCGCCGACAGCAACGGCCGCATACTGTTCGAAGCCGACGTCTTGACCACCCCTGAGACGGAAACCGACGAGAGTCGCGTGGCGACGCCCGCCTTCTCGAACCACGTCGACATCTCCGAACTTCTGCGCGCCCAATCCTCGTCATCCGTCGGCGGCGACCTTCGTTCCCGCGACGCTCCCGCCGGACGCGCCGCGACGGTGTCCGCGCAGTCTTTTCGCGGCCAGTCCTTCGTAGAGACGGTCCGCGTCGAAGACGTCGAACTGCGCGTATTCGTGCATCCGTTCATCATGGACGGCATCGACGTTACCATCGATTCCGAACAAACTTCGGAAGAGAGCCAAACGTCGTCGACTCGCACAACGCGTCCCACGTTCTACATGGTTGGCATCGTCGACAGCAGCGAGTTCCAGAGCGCCGCGATCAAGTTGCGTTTGTCGTTGGTCATCAACGCCACCCTGATGCTCCTGGCGCTCCTGTCTCTGGGCCCCCTGCTGTGGTTCTGGACTGCCGGCGACCGATTGCTCATCACCGGACGCGCACTGGCGTGTATCTGTGCAACTCCCGCCATCGGCATCATCCTGCTCGCCGTGCTTGCCTGCGGTGTGGTGACGAATCGCATGGACGCGTACGCTCTCGACAGTACGATGGAGCATCTGTCCGACCGCATAGTGGATCTGTTCGACCGGGAGTTGCATTCGGAGACTTTCGCACTTCGGCAATGGGCCGCCGACACTCTCCAGACCACAACCGAGCCCGACAGGGGATCAGACGACAAGCTTGAACCGTCAATGAATACGGGCGGCCGGAGACAATTGAGCCAGTTGGAAAAGGAGTTCTACTGCGACGATTCGGAACGGAAGCTGCCGTACGAGTCCTCGACAATAGGCCGTACGAACATGCTTCTGCTCAACGACGAGGGGCATCAGTTAGTGTGTAGGGGTGATGGCGCCTTGACACGGACAGGCAGGCTCAATCTGGAGTTCCGGGCTTACTTCCGGCGTCCAAAGGAGGGCGTATTATGGAGGCCAACCATCGCTCAATTCGATCCACGCGAGTGCAGAGGCCATTTCCCGCAAGACGAAGAATCTCTGATTCCGTGCATAATTGATGGTTTACTCGAAGACGTCACACTGGTAAATCCCGGAAACTCTCCCGCCAACGTCGCTGAAATTCCGTACTTTCTGGAACGCATAGATTCCATCGTTCGGGGCGACGTCCAGACCGTTCTTGCCGTCAATACTGGCGACCTGGCTAGGCCCGTGGCCGTCAGCGGTGTTGACCTCAACTCGCTGGAACGCACGGTTCCACCGCAACACATCGATTTTGCCGTTATCGATCGCCGAACGGGCGCTACTCTGTTTCACTCCGACGAAGAGCTTGCCATGGCGACCAACTTCACCGACGACGTCGGTGGCGCGCCGGAACTCCGATCTCTACTGGATTCCCGCACACGCGACACCATAAGTCTCGTCTACGCTGGCATCCCGATTCGGGCCCACGTCAGACCGCTTCGAAAGGGAATGCCCTGGGCTCTGGTCGTATACCGTGGACACGAACTGGAGGACCGATTAACTGCTGTCACTACCGCTTTCTCCATTTTCTATACACTCCTATGGCTGTTCATCGTCGCATTCGCGGCAACCCTCGTGCTCCTGGTGGCCCACTGTCGCCAGCCGAATAGACTTGAAGGTGTCCCCGCCACCGTCGGTCGAGTAATGGCCCTTGGCTCCCGCTACACATGGACGGCGGCTGTCTCGACGGGATTGCCGCTGCTATTGCTGCTGTCCAGTCACGCGTGGGTCCCCGACGGCGCGTGGCATGCGTGGCGGGTCCTTCCATTCCTCGCCGTCGCCTACGTCGTCGCAGCCATTTTCTTTGTCCTGTATTGCGTCCTTGGTGAGCGGCCGACGAACGCCACCCATTTCGCCTTCACGATTCAGCGCGTCCAGGTTCTGGTCGCCTTGATCATTGGCCTTGGAGCTGTGCCCGCCAGCATGTGGTTCGGCTATCATCGGGCAGCGTTCAGCGTCGGGTTGCACGACTATCTGGTAGAGCGCACGCTGGAATCAGTTCACAGGGCCCGTGAAGACTATCGACTCGCTATGCTCCGGGAGTTCGGAGGCGGAGCCACTTCGGACATCGCCCACATAGTGCCGCCGCTGCAGGCAGAGCGGGAACCCGACGCGGGCTGGCTTTACGGAGCGGTCCGTTCCTTGATGGGTTTCTCGAAACTGTCGAACGAGTTGATGGTCTACCGTGGCTCAACCCCTGGATCCGCCCACGGCATTGCGTCGACATATGGAGTATTCAGAAGCAAGTTCGGCTACGAGATCCGCCCGCCGCTTTCGGGAATGCCTCTCGGGTCTCTATTGACCCTGTTATTCCCTCTGCTCATCATAGCGGGCTTTGTAGAATTCATTGCATATTCCCTCTGCTCAATCTGTACGGTGGTGCAAAAGCGACGTCACGGTTTGGTCCGTCTGCCGGAAGCTAGATCTCTTCTGGACGGCGTAAGGAATGAGAAACATCTTTTCGGAGGACCGCTGCGCGCCGTCGTGCTTTATCGTGACAAGAAGGAGCGCAAAGCCTTCCTCGACGACCTGAAACAAAAGTATGGTGGAGACCTACGCTACGAGATTGATGATCTCGAGGAAATGCTCGGGAGTCACGTTGAAGGGCGTGCGCGCTCAAAGGCGCTGGATCGTGCAATGAACAACGACTCCCCGATTCTGGTGTGGTCCAGAGTCATGGCCGACTACAGGTATTCGGGTGGGTTCGGATCTGCGGGCCATTGGGGTGCTTACGAAAATGACCCGCAACGGAGGCGTCAACGGAGCGGGTTGCCTTGTGAATTCGGTTCCTACGTGCTTCGCGGGAGGGTTCTGGACGAGAGCGCTTTTGCCAAGAAGTTGGGCGAGGGGACGGAGCGGAACCTGCCCTCGTGCGTCAAGGAGGTTCTGTGGAGAGAGGCTACTGCCAACCCCGAACTGCTTCAGGTTGCGCAACTCGTTGCCGCCGACTTGGTAAACGCGGCCGGTCGCACCGAAACAAGTGCCATGCGTCAGTCCGAGAGTTATCGTGCACGCGCAGTCACGGTATTCCGGAAATGCGCAAGTTCCTACTTTAGTGACCTGTGGGCGCGATCGACCATGGACGAGCGCCTCCAGTTGGACGCACTCGCCCGAGGGGGCGTGGTCGATGCGAGGCGGACCGCCACGCTGTCCAGCCTCGTGAATCGCGGAATCGTCGAGGACGACAACGACACGGGCGTGGTGCGGTTCCGTAGCGAGGCGTTCGGCGAGTTCGTCGAACACGATATCGACCACGGCGAGCTTGACGCGTGGCGCAAGGAAGGAGGGGGCGGAGCTTGGCGGATCCTTTGGCCGCCATTGGCGATTGGAGCTGCACTCGGATTGGCATTTCTTGGCATGGCGAATCCGGAGATCCGCACGACGCTGTTGACTGTAGTGGTTGGGCTACTGCCCATTGTCCTGCCCTTCTTGCACGGCGGGCAGGGCTCCGGATCGACCGCGACAATGAGCCCGGGGTAACGAGCGAGCCGCGACCCTGTCATATCTACCCCTCCGTCTTCCAGAAGGCGATGCCGCCCGCCTGCTTGCCGACGTCGACCGTATCGACCCGCTCGGCCGTCGGCACGTGATAGACCTCCACCGTACCTGGCTCGCCGCCGACGCCCTCGAGGGTGACGAACGCGTACTCCCCGTCGGGAGTGACGACCACGCCATGCGGTATCGTGCGGCTCGTCGTCATCCGCGCGCGCTCGCGGCCGCTGGCCAGGTCCCAGAAACCGACCGCGTCACCGTTCTTGTAGGTCGCGACGAGAGTGCTGCCGTCGGATGTCACGTCAAGGTTGTAGGGGCCGGCCCCGGTCTCGAAAGTCCGCAGGATGCGCCAGGCGCCCAGGTCCACCTCGAACACCCTTGCGACGTTGTTGCCGGTGACGTAGGCAATCCCCGCCGCGGTGGGGGTCGTCACCCAGGTGGGCTGCACGCCGGCGCCGAGCGGCAGGCGGCGCGCGATCTCGAAGCCGAGCGCGTCCAGCTCGACGAGATCCCCACTCATCATGTTGACCGAGTAGTGCCGCCTCCCGTCGCGGCTGAGGCGCGAGCCGTGAGGCATGACCCCCGTGTCGATGCGGGCCACCTCGGTCATCGTCTCCACCTCGACCGCCGAGATGCTGCTTGGCTCCATTCCGCCGTGCAGATTGAAGTTGACGGCGTACAGCAGGCCGGTGGCCGGCGAGACGTCGAGGGTGGCGGGAAAGAGGCCGAGCGTCACGTCCCCTACCCACAAGTCGGTGCCGGTCTCGTACTTGTGAACGCTGCCGAAGGGCAGCCCGTGGGCGATGGAGACGTACCAGTGGCGCCCGTCGGGGTCGACCTCGATGCCGTGCGGACCCTCGATTTCGTTGGGATAGCTGCCCACCCGGATCGTCTTGACGACCTCTGCGCCGCCCGGACCGTAACGGACCAGCGCCACCTCGTCATCCGACTCCGCGCAAACGTAAACGTAGTAGCTCCGCACCGGCGAATCCGGCGGCGCCGCCGTCGTCGGAAGTCCCGCGCCCCACCAGGCGAGCCCGCCCAGCAGGACGAACGAGAACACTCCGGAACCGGCCGATCGCATCGTCGTCAACTCCGTGCTCCCGCGCAACGGGCCATACGGATCACCCTTGGTGCGGTCTAGTGCGGCTCCCCGATGACCCGGCCGGGACCGGTCTTCTCCTCGAGCCGCACGGCCCAGAGCCCGCTGTTGTAGTCCGTGAAGAAGATATGGCCCTTGTACGGCTGCGGCCCCCAGACGAAGGGAGCATTCGGGGCGAAGCCCTCCGGATCGAAAGGCACGAAGCGCGCGATCTCCCGCCCCTGCCGGTAGAGGTCGCCCATCAACTCGCCGGAAACGTCGACGACGCGCAGGCCGCCCGGATAGTAGAAGCCGACGTACATGATGTCGTCCTCGACCCAGATGTTGTGTGAACCCGCCTCCGGCACCTGGTAGCGCGCCACCTCCCGGGGATTGTCCCAGTCGCTCCAGTCGATGACATGGATCCAGCCGGCGGTGCGGAAGGGCAACCGGGCTTCGTCGGCGTCGTTCGCCAGCCCGCCGTAGGGATACGCCTCGTCGCCGGCGAACAGGTAGAACTTGCCGGTCGACCGGCTGCGGTACGGGAACGCCGCGTGATTCCAGCCGTTCGGATACGCGTATCGTCCGAGCTCGACCGGCCGCTCGGGAGTACCGCCCAGGCCTCCCCCGCCGACGTCGACCGCCACCACCCCGTCGGTCCAGTTGGACGAGAACGCAATGCCGTCACTGACCCAGACGTCGTGCACGCTGTGCCCCTGCGTCTCCAGCTCGAAGCGCCCGACCCGCTCGGGTCTGCGCGGATCCTCGATGTCGATGATGTCGTAGCGCCGGCCGGCGCTCAGTGCATAGACGTGGTTCCCGTCCACGAAGACGTTATGGACCCCACCGGTCAACTGATTGGTGAACTCCGACAGCACCGGAACCCCCTCCCGAGGGTTGCCGGCGCCGAGCACCACGATGCCGTTGCGGCGGTTCGAGGCGCCTTCGCGGCCGATCACGGCCACCTCGCCGTCAGCGGAGACCTTCACGTCGTTCACGGTCCGCGCATCGACCTGCACCTCGTTGACCTTCTCGATGTTGGCCGGGTCGGTCACGTCCCAGAAATACGTATGCCCGTCGGCTCCCCAGGTCCCGGTGATGGCGTAGTCACGGCCATCCGTACCCTCCCAGACCCAGAGATCCGAGGAACGGCGATCGAGGACCCTGCCGCGCCCGACGACCTCCACGTCGCGCGCCACGTCGCGCGGCTCGATGGAGACCGTCCGGGTGGCGGTGTGGGTTCCCGCCGTCGCGATTATCGTGTAGGTGCCGGAACGTTCCGCCACGAAGCGGCCGTCCGCCGCAATCTGGGCCGGAGCGCCGGCCGCAACGATGGCGGGCGCGGTCTCCCCGCCGACTGCGTAGCGAACCGGCACGCCGGGCACCTCCCGCCCACTGGCATCGGTTGCGACCGCCGTGAAGCGCAGCACGTCGCCGGTGCGGGCCGTGTCGGCGCCCATCGGCAGCCGCAGCGCGGTGACCGGGTTCTCAACGATCTCTATCGTCAGGGCGTCGCTCTCGGTGTCGACCGCGGCGGTCACGATGACCGTCCCGGTGTCGTGCAGAGTCAGGTAGCCGAACCGATCGATGGTCGCGACCGAGGTGTCGCCGCTGGAGAACGTGACCGGCACGTCGTCCCGGCGCGCACCGACGGTGTCCCTGACCAGGACGTCGAGCCGCGGGTGGGTCCCCGCGTAGAAGACGCCCGGGACGTCCCTGAAGGCAACCTCCGCGATTGGCGGCAGCGGCACCGTCACCGGGACTTCCACCCTCGCGCGGGCATCCGGACGCCGTCGCCGGTCGCCGGGATTCTCCGGCACGAGGACAATCAGCGTGAACTCACCCGGACGATGGGCTTCGACACGCCCCGTGCGGGTCACGCTCACGCTGCGCCGCGCGCGGGAGTAGTAGACGACGGTGGCGTCGTCCACGACATCGCCGGCGGCGTCTCGCACGGTGGCGGACAAGTGGGCCGCCTCGCCTATCTCGAGCGTCAAAGCGCCGGGCGCGACCTCGATGCTGAGCCCGTGCGGCGTCTGGCCGCCCTGACCGCGGGCCATCAGCGCCACACACGCGACAAAGAGCCCCACGCATGACGCGGCGCACGCGATGCGCGCTGCTCTTCGCCAGGGCCGCCTCTCCGCGTGCCCACCCGCCGGAACCCGCGCATTGCGCCGTGTCTCACTGCTCACCTGGCACCCCTTCCCCGGCTGCCAACCGGGCCACTGCCCTGCGGTCGAACAGAGCCGATCCGGTTGTTGCGCATGACGACTGCCCTCATTGTAGCGCTGTGACACCGCCCGCGACCTCTGCCGGAACACCGCAGAATTCTCGACACGGCCCGGGCCGCGATTCGGAGATAATTACATCCCGCGCTTCCGGATGGCGAAAGTTGCAAAACCCATAAGTATCTATTCTACAGTCTGTTACTGTTATTTTGAAATTTACTTTCGCTTGACAGGCGTCCGGCACGATTCTAGAATACGTGTTGCGTCCTATGCGGTCAGCCCCTCAAACAGAAACTGGAGAGTCCATGTCCACCCCCGAGCGGATAGCCCGCGAGCGCGCCAAGGCCGTCGAGATGGCGGTCGGCCAGATCGAGAAGCAGTTCGGCAAGGGCGCGATCATGCGCCTGGGCGCGCAGGGCGCGGTGTCCGCGGTACCGAGCATCTCAACCGGGTCCATCAGCATCGACTACGCACTCGGCATCGGCGGCGTGCCCCGTGGTCGCGTCGTCGAGGTCTACGGGCCCGAGTCTTCCGGCAAGACCACGCTTGCCCTGCAGGTCATTGCGCAGGCCCAGCGGACCGGCGGCAACGCGGCGTTCGTCGACGCGGAACACGCCCTCGATCCGATCTACGCGCGGAAGCTGGGGGTCCAGCTCGACAATCTTCTGGTGTCGCAGCCGGACAACGGGGAACAGGCTCTGGAGATCGTCGAGACGCTGGTGCGCTCCGGCGCCATAGACGTGGTCGTTGTCGACTCGGTCGCCGCCCTCGTGCCGCGGGCCGAAATCGAAGGCGAAATGGGCGAGGCCCAGGTCGGGCTGCAGGCTCGCCTGATGTCCCAGGCGCTGCGGAAACTGACCGGCGTAGTGTCCAAGTCGCGCACCTGCCTGCTGTTCATCAATCAGCTTCGCGAGAAGATCGGCGTGATGTTCGGCAATCCGGAAACGACCACCGGCGGCCGGGCGCTGAAGTTCTACTCGTCCGTACGCATCGACATCCGGCGCATAGGGGCCATCAAGGACGCCGACCGCGTGGTCGGGGGGCGAACCCGAGTGAAGGTGGTCAAGAACAAGCTGGCGCCGCCCTTCCGCGTGGCGGAGTTCGACATCATGTACGGCGAGGGCATCTCCCGCGAAGGCGACCTGCTCGACCTTGCCGTCGAACAGCGCATCGTGGAAAAGAGCGGGGCCTGGTTCTCCTATGGCGGCGAGCGCCTCGGGCAGGGCCGCGAGAACGTGAAGTTGCTCCTGCGCGAAAAGAAGGACGTCTTCGGCAAGATAGAAGCCGAGGTGCGCAAGGCACTGGGACTGGTGCCCGCAAGCCGTTCCCCCGAGCGCGCCGCGGAAGGGGCGACCGCGTAGCCCGCACCGCCGCACCCGCGGGCATTCGCGCACGCGACAGCAGGTTACCGCGAAACGCCAAGCCAGCGAGGCGTTTCGGGGCGCTAGCGCTCGGCCGCGGAAGTGTCCGTGCCGGTGTCGCCGGGAGCCGGGCGGATGGGGCGCTAGCGCTCGGCCGAGGGAGTGTCCGCGCCGGTTTCACCGGGAGCCGGGCGGATGATGAACACGCGCTCGCCGGGTCGAATCAGCCCGAATTCGCGACGGGCAACTTCCTCTATCAAGGCGGGATCTTCCCTCAAACGACGCGCTCGATCGCGAAGCGCGTCGTTCTCCGCCTTCAAGGCGGCAATCCGTGCTGCGAGGCGGGACTCCTGGCCGCTCGCCATCCGCGTGGCCAGCATGCCGCTCTCGCCGACGAGGGCATTCGCGACGAGCGCGCAGGTGGCCAGCAACAACAGGTAGTGAATCGCACGCCCGGGCCGTTGCCGCCGGACGGATCGCGAAGGCGCAGACAAATCACCAGCCAAGGGACATCCTCACCATACACGAAACAGCACCGCTACACATAGTCCGCTGTCAAGGCGGAACCGACATGTTTTCCATCATGGGGCGCCACCCTCAAGGCGCTGTCGGATACTGCATGGTGAACGGATCGGGCAACGGAATGCCGGTAATCCCGCCCCCCGCCAATTCCTCCAGCGTGACGTCCGGATTGTCGGGATCCCCCGCCTCGATAGTCGTCCGGTCACCGACCACCAGAACGACCAGGCGGTCGGGATGGAGGTATTCGCGCGCCACCCGCAGCACGTCGTCGCTACTGACACTGCGTATGCGATCGCGGTAGGTGACAAGATACGACGCATCGCGTCCGGTGTACTCGTCGTTGGCGAACAGCCGCGCCGTCGAGGCCGAGCTCGAGAAGTTGCGGCTGAAGGTCTCGATGAACGACGCCTTCGACGTGCCGAGCTCGGCCTCGGTCACCGGCTCGGACCGGATGCGCTCGATTTCCTCCAGCACGATGGCCGCCGCGCGCGCCACCGTCTCGCTGCGGGACTGGAAGCTGACGCGGAAGGCCCCCGGATAGTAGGTTCCGAACCCGAAAGACGAATATGCGCTGTAGGCCAACCCCTCGTCCGAACGGATGCGAGTAAGGAGGCGGGCGCTGAAGCCGCCGCCGCCGAGAATGTCGTTCATCACCATCAGCGCGTACCGGTCCGGGTTGTCGCGCATCGTGGCGAGATGGCCGATGACCACCCGTCCCTGGTTCACGTCGTCCTTGTCCACGGCATACAAGCCCGGCTGAAGGTCGTGGTCCGGCTTCGGGACGGGGGTGGCAACCGCTGCCCGCACCGGCCAGTCGGCCATTCGGGCCTCGAGCCGGGACAGGAAATCGCCCGGCTCGACGTCTCCCGACACCGCGAAGATGAAGTTCCCCGGGTGGTAGAACTCGCGGTGGAAGGCGACCAGGTCGTCGCGGGTAATCGACTCGATGCTCGCCCGCGTCGACGGAATCGTGGAGAAGTGGTCGACGCCGCGCAGAAGCCGGCGCCACTCGCGGACCTCTATGCTCTGAGTGCTGTCGTTGCGCCGCTCCATTTGCTGCAGGACCTGGCTCTTGGCGAGATCGAGGCGGTCCTGATCGAAGCGCGGCCGCCGCAGCATGTCGAAGAGCAGGTCGAGCGAGGCATCGAGGTCCTTGGTGAGGGAGTTGACGCTGGCGCTTCCCGAGGTATCGCCGATGTTGCTCGAGAGCTCGGCGGCGAGGAACGCGGCCTCCTCGTCGAACGCGGCGGGAGCAAGCTCGCCCGCACCGCCGGCGCGCATCTGGCTGCCGGTGAGAGCCGCCAGACCCGCCTTGTCGGCCGGCTCGAGGTACGCGCCGGTCCGGACCAGCACCGAGACGGTCACCAGCGGCAGGAAGCGATCCGGCACGATGTAGACCACCCCGCCGTTGGACAGCTCATGGCGATGGGCGGCCCGCTCCGGCGGCTCGAACGTCAGGTCCTCGAAAACCAGGTCACGCGGATGGGCCGGAATAGACTGGGCCACCGTCGCCGGAGCGGCGAGACCGACGAAGATCAATCCCATCCAGCACGACATCGCCAACCGTTGCGCCCCCGTCACCGTCCACCTCCCATCTCTTCGATCCGCTGCCGAACCAGTGCCACCAGCGCCTCGGCCATGTCCCGGTTCTCCGATGGCACCTGCCCCACCATCTGCTCCGCCTGCGCGAGAAACTGATCGAGCTGCTCGGCCGGCATCTGTCCGAGCATTGCACGCACCTGCCGGATCTGCTGCCGCTCCTCGTCGCTCAGCCCCGCCAGCAACGGATCGTCCTCGGTCTCGGTGCTCTCGTCGCGGTAGTAGACCGCAACCGCACGTGTTTCCGGCGTGAAGTAGGTGTTGGCGACCCGCATGACGTCGTCCGCGGTGACCGCCTCGTAGAGGGCCGGGTCCGTGTTGATGTGCTCCCAGCCGCGATTCCCCTCGCGGATCAGGAGCTGCATCATCAACCCGAAGTTGCTGCGGAGCCCGCGAAACGTATCCGCGGCGTTCTGGTTCTTGACCTTCTGCAGCTCGCGCTCGGCCACGGGCTCGCTCTTCAGGGTCTCCAGCTCGGCGTAGATGGCCTGTTCCACCTCCTCCGGGGTCCGTCCCTGCCGGGCGGTCCCACGCAGCTCGAACATTCCCTCGAACTGAAAGCCCGCCTGCCCGCCGGAGGCGCTCGTCGCCACCTCCTGCTCTTCCACCAGGGAGCGATAGAGGCGTCCCGTGCGGCCGCTCAGCAACTGCCCCAGCACGACCAGGGCCGGCTCGTCCACGTGCCCGTCACGCACCGAGTGATACCGGATGACGACCTGCGGATTCGTGTCGGCGTAAGCGACCATGCGCTTCTCGGCCAACTGCGGCATCTCGCGCGTGCGCGGCTGGAGCGGCGGGCGGGCGCTCCGCTCGAGACGTCCAAAGTACCGCTCAGTCAGGGCGATGGCCTCGTCATGGTCGAAATCGCCGACAAGCGCCAGAGCCAGGTTGTTAGGGGCGTAGTACGTGTCGAAGAAGCCCAGCGCCTCGTCACGGGTGATGCCTTCGAGGTCGCTCGGCCAACCGATCACCGGCCAGCCATAGGGCGACGACTGCCAGAACATCGCCTCGAACTGCTCCTGGAACTTGCCTATCGGCGTGCTGTCGGTCCGCAGCCGCCGCTCCTCGTGCACCACGCTGCGCTCGGCGTAGAACTCGCGGAACACCGGGTTGGCGAGCCGATCGCTCTCCATCCAGAACCACAACTCCAGCTTGTTGGCCGGGACGTTCACGAAATAGATGGTGAAATCGTAGCTGGTGCCGGCGTTCATGCCGGAGGCGCCTTCCGCGGTATAGATGCGGCTGAAGTCCTCCGGAATCAGCAGATCGCTCTGGCGGGCGAGCAACGCCTCGAACTCGGCGAGCAGCTCCTGGTGCCGTGGACTGCGCTCGGCGGGATCGTCCGGATCGTCGATCTCGCCAAGCTGGTACCGGCGGTCGAGCTCGACCTCCGCGTCCTGGATCTCGGCCCGCAGCGCGTCGAGCTGCTCGATGATCTGCAAATCCTGCTCGATGTCCCGGGTGCCTATCGTCTGCGTCCCCTTGAACATCATGTGCTCGAACAAGTGCGCCACGCCGGTGATTCCGGGACGCTCGTACACCGAGCCCACCTTGGCCACCCAACCGGCCGCCACGTTCGGATCGCCGGGCCGCGGCACCAGCAGCAGGGTCAAACCGTTGTCGAGCTCATGCTCGATAACATCGACCTGCTGGGCGCCCGCGGGAGCACCCGCGCCGAGCAGGATTCCGAACAGGAAACACGCGATCTTTCTCATGGCTTGCCTCGTCACGTCGCGGGAAGGAGCCGTCGCCCGGCGGCTCCGGCCATAGCGTCCAGTGGGACGGTACACCAGTCCCGGCGGGACGCCAAGCGATGGGCGGACACGTGCTTGCGCGCACGGGGCGCCGTGCGGTATTTTTGATGTTCCGAGGCCTCATGTCCCCTCACGACGTGCCGAGGTAGCTCAGTCGGTAGAGCACATGACTGAAAATCATGGTGTCGCCAGTTCGATTCTGGCCCTCGGCACCACCTCTAAGTTGCTGATTCCAGGGCAGTACACGAGATGTCGCGCTCTCGCCAATTCTTCGGGCAGGGTCCAAATAGGGTCCACTCGCTCCCTTGATGGCCGCTCCCACGCGTCGCCGAGGGACTGGGACCGTCACCGGCGTCACCGGCAAGGCCCCCCGTCGCGGGCTGAAGGAACCGGAGCAGACGCGGACGCGATCGGTGGGCGCGAGCCGGATTCGTAATCCGTTCACGTCAGCGCGCCCGACACAGAAGACCCACGGATTCGCTCGCGAACGGCCAGGGACTGAGGGGAAGGTGAGCGGTTCCGGCGGGCGAGGCGACGACAAGCGTCGAGGCGCCATTGGCGCGCGTCTCGTTGCGCATCCGGGTCGACCCGCGCAGTCCCACGGCCGTTGGGGAGCGCGACCTGAACGTGACGAGGATCAGTGTGCGCGGCTGGCGGGAACTGGGCAGGAGGACTGCGACGACCCGCCGGGTTGTACTTCGTGGATACCGCTGGCCTGGCGGTCGGCTTCAGCCAGGATGGCGCGACGGTCATTGGGACGGTGACGAGCACGTTCGCCGCATCGCCGAACTATGCATGGACCGTCGAATCCGGAACGATCTCCGTCGACGGGTCACTCACGCGGACCTCGGACGAGACCGGGTTCGGCCTGCGCGACGGCGCCGTCGAGATTCGTAATCAGCAGGTCAGCGGTTCGAGTCCGCTCGTCGGCTCCCATAGACTCAACAACTTACAGGGATCTAGATTATCGTCGCAGCCGCGTGTCACCACTGTGTCACCAACGATCAGCCGGCCGGTCGACATCGACACACCACCCGCCCGTCGCGCCGGGGAAGGCTCAACTCGATCGCCACGCGGGTCCATCCCGAGTGCAGGCCAATCGCTGACGGAACGGCGCCCAGGGCCGATGGGACGCCCGGGCCGGCCGGATGGGACAGCTCTCCGGCACGGTGGAACGGTATCTCTTGCCGATGGGACGCTCGACCGGCGTCGATGGGACAGGCTCACGACAGGGCGGGGAACGTGGAGAGTTAGCGCAAGGATGTCTGGGTCCTGGTGCACCAGACTGCGCGGCGACCTCTCAGATGACGATGCACTCGATATCGCGACGAGCTGGCGCTCGCCTCGGTGCAGATCGTGTCGAGCACGACCAACGACATGCCGCTGCCGCTCACGCCGGTGAAGGCCACGAGCCCGTGCTGCGGAACGTCGACGTCGATGCCCTTGAGGTTGGCGGGCGGGCGCCTCGGATGCGGCGCTGACGACGCGCATGCCAGTCCCCAGGCGGCGGAACCGGTCGCCGGTCATAGGGCCCGGGGGTCGCCCCGCCGGGACGCCGACGTAGCGATGGTCTGTGGGTGGTCCGCGCCGGCCAAGCCGATACGTGAGCAGGGCGGAGAAAGAGAGAGGCTGGCGAGAAGTGTGGAGGACTCCGGCATGTCCGAGACCTTCGCCGCCGCGAAGGGCATGTTCAAGGAGAATTGGCCCCGGTCCAGCACGAGCCCGGGAGTCTATGGGCTCAGTATCACGCTCCAGAGACGGTCATACGCACGCATTGGTGTTTGGAAGGGAGGCGTGACGATAAGTCTTCTTCCCGCGCGCCAAAGCGTTGTGCCTGGACGAGTTCAGGCAGTCCGTAAAGGAAATCCGACACGATACATGGCCGAAGAATCGAGAGCCGGTGGAAGATCCCGACACTGAGATTCAGTTCAGGTTCACTGCGGAAGAGTGGCATGAACACAAGGAGCGCCTGTCCGCGCTGACGGCGGCAGTGTACGAAGCCTGGGAGAACAGCGGCCAATAGCAGGATCGGCCGCCGCGGCTTCGTCTCGAAGTCGGCCCCCGAATCGACTGGGCGGCAGGTGCAGCCGACGGACCCACCAGGTGTCTGTTTCTGCTGACGGACGTCGAGGCGGCGATGCGGAACTTGCGCAGGATCTAGCTGGGCCGGACGGTTCCGGCGGCCATGGTGGCCGCCACGCGCAAGAACGTCCGCCCAGTTCCTGTCGCCGTCGCAACCGCCAGTCAGTTGAGTTGCTTGCCTGGCGCGACAAGACACCGGCGAAATGGCCGCAGAGGGCCGTGGTCGAACGTGCCCCGGCGAGCCGGCCAGCGCGGTTTGATGTACGGTTGTGGACCATATACGCTGTGGGAGTGTTGAAGTTCTGGATTGCCGCCTGGTGCCTGTGCGTGGCAGTTGCCCCGGCAGCGGCGCAGCCCGCCGATGGAATTCGCGTCAACGCGGACATCATCGCGATGAGCGAGGCCGGTCTGCGGTCTGAGCTCATCGTGTCGCTGATCAAGACGCGGTACTCGGCCTTCGATGTGGAGGAGGTCGACGATCTCGTCCGCCTCGGCGCGGCCGGCGACGACGACCTGATCGCGGCGATAGTGGCGGCGGAGTACACCGTCGACGCGTCGCCGCCGGTGGAACCGGAGACCAAGCGTCGGCCGACACGAATACGCCGGCGCGCGCCGGCTGCGGACAGCGACAAGGCCCTCGCCGATGGCGACGACGAGCCAGGCACTTTCGTGTACGTGGGCTTCCGCTATGGTTTCGTTCCTGGGAACCGTGTGTTGCGGCGCGTCGAGGGCGACTACCACTCCTGGGTGACGGTCGCGGACATCGACTCGACGCGACGCTTGGGTAATGATGCGTATCTGCGACGTCCCTACCGGGCACTCGAGGCGGCGGCCGGCCCGACTAACGGCGGCTTCGAAGGTCTCTGGCTGCCGGGCAGAGACGCCGAGCGTTTCGGTCTGGCTTGGTCGATAGATTCACTGTGGGTCCGGCATGTCACCGACGACGACTTCCTGGATCATGTCCCCAACCCGATCGGATTCGAGTACACCGCGGGCGCGGCCGGTGCGGCCGCGGTGTATGCCAGCGTGTCGCCGCGCAACACCACGTACGGTGGCGGCGGGCTCGTGTACCTCGCTCGCAGGCAGACGATCGGTAAGTACCTGAGCCCGGATTTCTGGGGCGAGAGCCTCCTGGAGCCGCAGTACCCGTCGACGGCTTGGTACGCGACCGGCGGAATGCTATGGACCGGGCCGGCCGGACTCACCTACGGTGTGAACGGATCTTTCTACGGCCGGATCAATGTGCTGACACTGACTGGCTCGATCGGCTGGCGGTGGTTCTGACGAATCGGCCAAGCCGACGCGCGGCCGCGCCGGGTGCTCCGCCACCCCGAACAGCTCCCGCTGCCGTAGCGCCGCGGCCACCTCGGCCGCCGTCGCCGGACGCAACCCGCTGCCGTCGTCCACCTCGATCGCGAACAGGCAAGGTGGCGGCGTGCGTCGACACGCTGCAGTACGTCGCCGCGGCGAACGGCTCCAAAGAGCTGGACTCGGCCATCGAGGTGGATCGGCTCCTGCGCCCGCTGGACGGCTCGCGCGGGAAACCGGCACGGCGATCACGGTGCTCGACCACGAACCGTGAGCCGAGTCGAGAGACGGCGACAAGAGCACGGGGACGAAAGCGCGGCCGCGGCACTCCGGGGCCAAGGTGGCAACCGCCGACGCCGTGCTCCGGTGCACGACCGCGAAGGACGCCGACGGGTTGATCGAGTCGATTCACCATCGGCCCGTCGAAAGCGAAGGGCGCGCGCCGCGGCATCGTCGTGAGCACCGAGACGGTCGGGCTCGACGGCGCGCCGGTAGTCGCCAGTGCCGACCCGAGCGGGTCCGATCCGTTCGCCGTCGGCGGCCGGGAGCTCGATTGGACGGTCGCGCCGATCCAGCCGTTCGTGTTCGCTCCGAGCATCGCGCCGACCCTGGGTATCGAGATGCCGGCGGTCGGTTCCGGCTCGGAGATGACCGTCACGACGGCGCTCCCGGCCGAACCGAAGGGGAAGGGCGACGCGCTGGCCGTGACGGCGGGCGGGCTCCCGGCGACCACGGCCGGCCCGCGGCGCATCGGCTCGCGGCTGTCGCTGTCTTTGGAAGACGTGGCGGCCGGCGGGCAGGCCAACTTCGAGGCGGCGTTGCGGGGCAACGTGTCGATGGCCCTGTCGGACGCGCTCGACACTCAGATCATCAACGGCAACAGCACGTCTCCGAACATCAACGGGCTCATCAATCAGTTGACGGACCCGACGAACCCGACGGCGGTCGCCGACTTCGATGCGTTCGTGACTGCCTTCGCCGACCAGGTGGACGGGCTGTGGGCGACCACCAAGCGCGCCGTGAAGATGATCACGAACGTCGACGCCTACAAGCTGGCGGCGAGGGCGTTTCGTGGGACCGCGGCGCAGGGCGGGCGGCGGTGACGTTCGACGACTACGCCGCCATGAACCCGGGCGGATTCGTCACGAACAAGCGCATGCCGGCCACGGCCAGCATGATCGCGCGGGCCATCGTTTACCGGATGGGTCCGATGGGAATGCGGACCGCGTGTCTGCCGACCTGGGGCTCGATCACGGTCGACGACGTGTACTCGAACGCGGGCGAGGGGCAGCGGCACTTCGTCATGAGTTCGCTGATCGGCGACAAGCTGCTGCTCGTGCAGCCGGACGCGTACGGGCTGGTCGAGTCAAGGTTGCGTAGTGCCCGGCGCGCTGACGTTACTCCGCGGCCCGGCCGGCGCCGGCAACAGTCAACGCATCCGCGCCATGCTGGCCGATGGCGAGTTCGACGCGGAAGCGGACTTCACACGTCTCCACGTTGCCATCAGCGGCGCCG
Organism: Vicinamibacterales bacterium; assembly: GCA_958296065.1. GTDB lineage: Bacteria > Acidobacteriota > Vicinamibacteria > Vicinamibacterales > UBA8438 > WTFV01. The sequence goes on from CATQHX010000046.1 coordinate 18,094, forward strand.
AGCGGGACGCCGACGGGAAGTATCCGCCGCGGCGTGACGATGACCCGCTGGTGGCGCTCAGTGCTTACGTGCAGCACGGAGTAGTGCCAAAAAGTGCCAAATTGTGCCTAGCGGGTTCATCTTGGCGAAGCCGGCGGACGTTCCGCCGTTCGACACGCGACAGGTTGCGGCCGAAGTGCGCGCGACGGGCGAGTTCAACCAGCGCCAGGCAGACGCTATCGTGAGGGCCTCAGTTCACGCAACGGCGAACCGCGTCACGAGGACGGATCTGCAGAACGCTCTGGATCGCCAGACGGAAGCGATGGAATCGTGTGCAGCTGGCGGTCTTCCAGCCTAGGAGTCTGCGCCGCAGAAACGCAACGGAGTGAGCTTATGCGGCGCAGACTCATGGAGCGGGGGGGATGGGCCGCAACGCCGAGCCAGCGAGGCGTTTCGGGGCGCTAGCTGTCGCCGTCGGGCGGACAGCGGATCGGCCGGAATGGCGACGCTTTCCGTCGTCGCGGCCGCACAGGAGCCGAAACGGATCCGGGTGGAGGTACGGGCCGGCGGCGAAGCGGTCGCGGGGGCCGAGGTGGTCGTGGAGGGAGCCAGCCAGGTGACCGACGCCGCCGGGGTCGCGCTCGTGTCGGCGCCGGCCGGAGCAGCACAGGTCACGGTGGTGCAGGAGGGGTTCGTCTCCGTCACCATGATGGAGCCCGCCGGCGGCGGCGCCCAGCGCGTGGTCCGAGTCGAACTCCAGCCGGAGCTGACGATCGAGGAAGAGGTCACGGTGGTCGCCAGCACCCGCACCGGCCGCCGCATCGAGGACCAGCCGCTGCGGGTCGAGGCCCTCGAGCGGAAGGAAATCGAGGAGAAGATGCTCATGACGCCCGGCGACATCGTCATGATGCTCAACGAGATGGGCGTGACAGGAGCCCCGCTGCATTCGAGGGCGATGCAGCCCGCTCGACTACGGGAGCAGCATCACGCCGAGCGCCGCGGCGACGGCGAGCTGCCACCAGAGCTGCGTCCGTTCCTTGAGCAGCAGCGTCCCCGCGCCAAGCACCACGGCGGCGGCGAGCAGAAAGTACCAATAGAGATCGGTGAACGACTCCTGCCGCTGCACGACGCCGCGGGCCGACCGCTGCACGTCCGAGAGGATGCGCAGCGCCACGACGTGGTCCGGCTCCGACCCCAGCTCGAAGTACTGCCCGCCGCCGGCCTGCGCGATGGCCCGCAGCGAGCGCCGGTCGAGCACCGAGTGGATCGGCGGCTCCGGCTCCTGGTAGCGGCCGGTCGGAAGCTGCGGGATGAAGCCCCCGCCGGTCGTGCCCACCCCGATGACGTAGACACGGATATTGCGGGACTGGGCGAGCTTCAACGCCCGCTCCACCTCCCCGCTCCAGGACTGCCCGTCGGAGAGCACGACGAACGCCCGTGCCCCGAACCGCGGGCCGTACAGCTCCTCGTCCTTCTCGACCATCCGGACACCCCAGGCGAGGCCGTCCTCGATGTTGGTGTTCCAGCTCGTGTCGTCCCGCAAGCGGAACGGCGGCTCGTCGGCGAGATGGTCGAGAAAGAAGAACAGCGCGTTCGGATCGCTTGTCAGCCGCACCTGCGGCGCCGCGCGGTGCGCGAAGAGCGCCAGCGCCACCCGTTCCCGGCGCCAGCCGAGCACCTCGGCGAAGGTCCGGATCCACGCCACCGAACGCTGCCACCGGTCGGGCGCAACGTCGGCGACCCGCATCGACGTCGACCCATCCTGCAGGACCACGAAGTCGACGCCGGCCGTCTCGGTCACCGAGATGAGCGCCTGCGGCCGCGCCAGCGCCACGATCACCAGGGCGGCGGCGACGGTAACGGCCAACCAGTATCCCAACCCGCCGGCGAAGCGGTGGCGCTGCTTCACCGGCGCCGTGCGCGACGCCTGCAGCCGTTGCACGTCACGGCGCCGACGCGCGAGCTGCCAGCACCAGACCGGCAGCAGAAGCGCCGGCCCGGCCAGCAGCCACAGCAGCAACGGCTCGACGAATCGCACCGGCGGAATCATTTCGCTCCGTCCTTGCTCCAGCCCGGCCCCGCCTGCACCAGATTGCTTCCGCGGCGCAGACACCCAGCCCAACCATCGTCGCCTACGGCTCCGATTGCCGCCGCAACACTTCGCTTCGCTGCGTCTTGTGGCGCAAGCTCCTAGCCCCGTTTCCGGATGCGATCCCCCGCGCCGAGGGTTGGTGACTCGTCCATCTCCGGGTCGACATCGCGCTGCACCGGCACGTAGATCTCGATATCCTCCAGCTCCCCGTCCTCCGGCGCCTCCCCTTCCTGCCCGTGCTGGCTGCGCCGGGGCGCCGGGACCTCCGCCCCGGACGCGAGATCCGCGCGGAGCCGCAGGAGATACTCGTAGTTGTAGGCGGCGTCGAGGTGTCCCGGGCTCTCCTGGAGCACGCCCAGGTAGACGTCGACGGCGCCGTCGAGGGCGCGCAGCACCTGCTCGCGGTCGGCGTCCGGATCGAGCGCGGCGCGGGCCGCCGCGTTGGCCAGGATGAACTGCAGCGGCGGATTGCCCGTGACGTCCTGCGAAGACGCATCGGCGTAATCGGCCAGCAGCCCGGCGTAGTCGCCCCGCCAATAGCGCAACGCCGCCCGCCGCGTTTCCACGTCGGCGCGCGCGCCGCCGAACACCCAGGGCACGGCCCCGGCGGCGCCCAGGGACTGCTCCAGCGCCCCGTAGGCGGCCTCCGCATCGTCGAAGGCGAACGTCGCGATCTGCTGCTCGGCCCGCGCCACGCGGCGATCGAGGCGGCCGGCCGCCGCCACCGCCGCCGCGACCCCGCCCAGGAGGAGCGCCGTGACCAGGTACTTGAATGCCGCCTTCATCAGGGGAACCTCCGAAAATGCCTGACGCCCAGGGTCAGCGTCGCGGCGATCATCCACAGCAGGACCGCGGCCAGCGCGAACGGGCCGAAGCGCGGCTCATGGGCCGTGTAGCGCCGCACGCGGATGCGGCCCTCGGCCAGCTCGTCGATCTCGTGGATGGCGGCCAGAATCGCATCCTCGTTCTCCGCCGGAAAGAACTTGCCGCCGGTCCGCTCCACGGCCAGCTTCCACTGCTGGTCCGAGATGACCTCGCCCAACGCCTGATCGTAGGCGGTGCGGATGAAGTAGACCGGAATCTGGTTGTCGGCCGCCTCCTGCATGATCGCGTCCAGCGTCAGGTCCTCGAACCGCGCGTGGGTGTCCTGCCCGTCGCTGAAGATCACCATCAGGTTGCCCGCCGCACCGAGGAAATCGAACGTCCGGAAGAGCTGCACGCCGCGGCTGATGGCGTTCATCACCAGCGTCCCGTGGTCCGGAAAGCGGCGGTACTCCTCCGGGGTGCCGATGAGGCTGATGCTGAGCAGGATGTTCTCGTAGTCGGTGGTGAACGGCGTGACGATGTACGCCTCGTTGCCGAACTGCACCAGCGACGTCAGGTCGTGGTACGGCCCCTCCATGCGGCGCCGGACGAAGTACTCCGCCGCCGCCACGTTGGCGAGGAAGGTGTTCCCCGCCGCCAGCCGTTGCGTGGCGAAGGCGGTGTTCATGCTGAGGGAGGCGTCGATCAGGATCGCGATACGGTGGCCCGGGTACGACTCCTCCTCCTGCACGAGCGCCGTGTGCGGGTCGGCCAGGGCCACGGTGAACAGGGCGAAGCCGGCGAGGAAGATGGCGAACGTGACGTGCCGGATCGGCGCCAAGTGCGCCCGCGGGGCGAGCCGGCGTACCGGCAGCGCCGGCAGGACGACGTTCGCGGCGCCGGGAGTGCGCGGCCGCGCGGTGCGCCACAGCAGCATTCCCAGCGCGACGATGGCGAGTCCGCCGATCGCGACGACCGCGGCGTCGCGCTGGAGCAGGGAGAGCCCCGCGTCGCCGAGCAACCGGAGCTCCGCCAGCA
>CATQHX010000047.1 GCA_958296065.1 Vicinamibacterales bacterium
AACGGAACCGCAGGCGACGATTTCGGGCTACGGATCGACCCGGCGAATCGTGTGGATGACGACGTTCTCGCGCGGCACGTCGTTCATGCGGCCCCACCCGGGTGGTGCGCACGCGCGCGATGTCGTCGACGACGTCCATCCCGTCCACCACCTCCCCGAAGGACGGCGTAACCGTAACCGTTCTGCGTCGTGTTGCGGTGGTTGAACATGTCGTTGTGCCCGACGTTGATGAAGAACTGCGCCCGGGCGGAGTTTGGCTCGCCGAGTCGCGCCATCGCGATCGTTCCGCGTCGGTTCTGCAGGCGGTTGGTCGCCTCGTTCAGGATGGGGCCGCGGAGCCCCTCGGCGCGCGGCGTGTGATCCTGCTCGAGCCCGCCCCCCTGGATGATCAGGTTGCGGATCACCCGGTGGAAGATGGTGCCGTCGTAGAAGCCGGCCTGCACGTAGGTCAGGAAGTTGACGACCGAGACCGTCGCCCGCGGACGGAACAGCTCGACGGTGATGTCGCCCATCGACGTCTCGATGACGACGCGGGGATTCGGCGGTGCGTCCTGGGCCTCGGCCGCGCCGGGTGCGGCCAGCAGGACGGCTACGGCTCCGGCAACCGCAAGTGTTCGCAGCATGGCGTCGCTACTCCTACTGGACCGTGACCGAGTTGATCGCGACCGGCTCGACCGGCACGTTCTGGTGCGGTCCCTGCCGTCCTGTCGTCACCCCGGAGATGGTGTCCACCACGTCCATGCCGGCGGTCACACGCCCGAAGACCGCGTAGCCGTAGTCGCGCGGAGATGTACCTCGATGGTCGAGGCTGCGTCCGTTGTCGACGGTGTTGATGAAGAACTGGGCGGTGGCGCTGTCGACGACGCTGGTCCGCGCCATGGAGATCGTGCCCCGCTCGTTGCTCAACCCGTTGTCGGCTTCGTTCCGGATCGGCGCCCGGGTGGACTTCTCCGTCAGATTCGCCGTCAGGCCGCCGCCTTGAATCATGAAGCCCGGGATCACGCGGTGGAAGACGGTGCCCGCGAAGAAACCGTCGTTGGCGTACTGGAGGAAGTTCTCCACCGTGACCGGGGCCACGTCGGGGCGCAACTCGATCGTGATGCTGCCGTGGGTGGTCTCCATGACCACGACCGGGTTATCCTGCGCCGACGTGCCGATTGTTCCTGCCGTCATGATTCCTACCATTCCGATAATGCCGGCCAGCATGCGAAACGACATCGGGCTTGCTCCTTGCGATCGCTGCCGACCGCGCCGTGGTTCCAAAATTTGGGATTCCGGATCCAACAATCAGGATCCAGAATGGCGTCCGCGTGACGAAGCGTCAGTGTCGAGCGGCGGAATGCGGGTTTTCTGGGATCCGGCTCGCTGTAACAAATCCGGTCCCGAGTATGCATAATCCACCGAAGTCTGTCCACCCATCCGAGTCATGAAGCTGCTCGAACGACTGCGCGCTCAACCGGCCTGGCAGAGTGAAGACCCTGCGGTGCGGATCGCCGCGGTGCGTGATCTGCCCGAGGACGACCGCGACCTGCTGCTCGAGATCGCCCGGGGCGATCCGGCTCCCGGCGTGCGCCGCGCCGCGGTCGAGCGGATGCCGGATCTGGCCACTCTGGTTGCCTTTCTGCAGGACCCGGGCGATGCCGGCGACGCGGACGACGACGCCTGCGTCGAGGCAGTGGCCGCCGTCCGGGACACCCTTGTCGAGGCGAAGGATGCCGCTGCCGCTATTGGGGCGCTGGACGTGCTCGTCGACGAGCGCGATCTGGTGGCCGTCGCGCGCGCGGCAGAGCTTGAGGCGGTGGGCAGGGCGGCGCTCGAGCGGCTTTCGAGCGACAAGATGCTTGCTGCCGTGGCGCGGCGTGCCGGGCGCGCGGAGATTGCGTTGGACGCCGTCGGGCGGGTGACCGATCGGGACGAGCTGCTTTCGGTGGCCGTGAAGGCCGACGACAAGGCGCCGGCGCTCGCTGCGTGCGAGAGGCTGGTGGATGCCGGCGAGATCGACGAGGCGCTGCTGGAGACGATGTCCCGGCAGGCGCGGCACAAGGGCGTGGCGCGGCGTGCGCGGGCTGCGCTGGAAGCCCGTTCGGAGGGTCGGGTGGTAGAGGTTGCAGCACTGCCGGGCCGCGACTTGTGCGGCCGACTGGAGGCGCAGGCGGCGACAGTGTCCTCGCTCGAGGAGGGCCGCCGGGCGCTCGACGAAGCCGTGCAGAGCTGGGCCGCGATCGAGGATCCGATCGATCCCGCGGTGGCCGAGCGGTTCGGGGCGGCCCGGCGGGCCATGGAGGATAGGTTGCTGGCGCTGGACGCCACGGTGGTCGCGGCGGAACGATCCGCGGCGGAACGATCCGCGGCGGAGGCGTCGCGGATTGCCCTCTGCGAGCGGGTAGAGGGCCTGCAGGGAAGCGCCGCGCCGGAGGGCTTGCGGCAGGCCCGCGTGGAGTGGGAGGCGCTGGGCGTCGATCCGGACGCCGACGCGCAAGCGCAGGCCGCCATCGAGACCCTCGCGAGCCGCTTCGAGACCGCGGCCGGCGCGTGCGAGGCGCGCCACGCGGCATTCCTGCGGCAGAACGAGAGGCTGGGGACGCTGGACGTCCTGGTTGCGGAGCTGGAGCAGTTGGTTGCGGGCGAAGAGTCGGCCGACCGGCGCAGTCGCTGGCGGGCGGTGGAATTGGCGTGGCGGCGTGAGCGGGCCGCGCTGTCGGAAGAGAATGCGCGCCCGGACGCAGGGACGGCGGAGACCCTGGCCGCGCTGGAGGCGCGCAAGGCGGCGGTAGACGAGAGGCGTCATGCGCTTGAGGCCGATGTCCGGACCGGGCGGGAAAAGGAGCGACAGAAGAACCTGACCCGGGTCGGCAAGCTGGTCGAGGGTGTCGAGGCCGCGCTTGCGAACGACAAGCTGAGCCTCGCCGAAGCCGAGCGGCAATTGCGAATTGCGCGTCAGACCCTCGAGAAGCCGCCGCCACTTCCGTCGCGGCGCGATCACGAGCAGGCGACGCGGCGGCTGAAGGAAGCCGCCGGTACGCTGATCGGCAAGGTGCGCGAGTTGCGGGACTTCGCCGACTGGCAGCGGTGGGCCAACCTCGGAGTGCAGGAAGAGCTTTGTCAGCACATGGAGGCCCTGGCCTCTCCCCCGGAAGGCGCACCGGAGATGGGGGCCGAGGAGATCGCCCGTGCGTTCACCGACCTGATGAAGCGCTGGCGGCAGGCGGCCGACGTGCCGCAGGACAAGGGTCAGGCGCTTTGGGAGCGTTTCAAGAAGGCGCACGATCTCGTCTACCCGCGGTGCGAGTCCGTGTTCGACGCGCAGCGCAAGGAGCGGGAGGAGAGTCTGGCCCGCCGTGTGGCACTGGTGGAGGAAGCCGAGCGACTGAGCGAGTCGACAGACTGGTTGAAGACGGCTCAGCGTCTCACCGCCCTGCAGGCGGAGTGGAAGACCCTCGGGCCGGCACCGCGCAGGGAACAGCAGGCGCTGTGGGGGCGACTGCGGCAGGCCTGCAGCGCCTTCTTCACGCGGCGGAAAGCTGACCTGGCGGGGCGCAAGCAGGAATGGGCCGCCAACTACGAGAAGAAGGAAGCGCTGTGCGTGCGGGTCGAGGCGCTTCTCGATGCCGAGGATCTGAAGGCGGCAATCGAGGAGGTCAAGCAGATCCAGCGCGAGTGGAAGACCATCGGCCCGGTGCGGCGCAATCGGTCCGACGCAGTCTGGCAGCGGTTCCGGCAGGCGTGCGACGGCGTCTTCGATCGATTGAACGAGGGTGCGCGGCAGGCCGTGGCGGAGCGCATCGCGATTCGCGAGGCGCTGTGCGCCGAGCTCGAGGCACTGGCGCCGCCGGCCGCAGCCGTGACGGCTTCGAGGGGCGGCTCGACTGGCGCCGATGCGCAGCCCGGGACCGCAGCGAAGGCGGAGACCGGCGGCAGCACCGCCGAGAGAGACCCGGACGCCGGTGCGGCAGCCGATGACACCGGGTCCGAGGCGCGTCTCGGTACGGGGACTGTCACCGGCGGCGATGCGGCGGCCGAGCCCGCCGGGGCGAACGATTCCGCGGACAGCGATGCGGCGACTGAGTCCGCCGGCGATACGGTGGCCGAGTCCGCCGGGGTGAACGATTCCGCGGACGGCGATGCGGCGACTGAGCCCGCCGGCGATGCGGTGGCCGAGCCCGCCGGGGCGAACGATTCCGCGGACGGCGGTGCGGCGACTGAGTCCGCCGGCGATGCGGTGGCCGAGTCCGCGGAGTCCGCCGCCGAGGTTTCCGTCGGCGGCACGGGTGGGGAGACGGGTAACGCACCCGCCGCCGATGCGGTCGCGTCTCCACCTGTTCCAGAGGATCCGGTAAAGACCGTACGTGACATTCAGGACAGGTGGCGGCGCGCGCCCGAGGTGCCGCCTGAAATCAAGCGGAAGCTCGGCGTGCGTTTCAGTCGTGCCGTCGCGCGCGTCGTCGACGCGCACGCGGAGCGGTTTCGAGGTACCGACTACGATCCGGCTCAGCGTCTCAAGCAGCTCGAGCGACTGTGCAAGCGGGCCGAGGCCCTCGCCGAGTCCGAGTCACCGCGCGAGGCCGCGGCGTCGCCCGCGGAGTTGCTCGCACGGAAGTGGCGCGCGCAGATGGCGGCCAACACGATGGGAGCCCGCGTCGACGCGGAGACGAAGCGCCGCGCGGTCCGCGAGGACGTCAAGCGGCTGCAGACGGAGCGCCGCCGGCTGGGCACGCTGACCGGTGCCGAGGCGGATTCCCTCCAGGCGCGGTTCCAGCGCGCGTGTGATCGGGTCTTCCGCGAGAATCCCGCCTGAAGACGTCGATACACGGGTTCTGGTCCGTCGCTCGCGTCCGAGTTGCGTTCCGTCGCCATTTCGGTCAGCATGCCGGCGGAGGGCTGTGGATGGCGTTGCGGATCACTCAGCGGGACGTCGGTTCCGTCACGATTCTCGATCTCACCGGAAAGCTCGCCGGCGAGGCGGGCGACACGCTTGCGGAGCGGATCGACGATCTCATCGATACCGGACGCACCAGGCTGATCCTGAATCTCGGCGGTGTGGCGTTCATCGACAGCGCTGCGCTCGGCGGACTGCTGTCGAAGCGTGCCGTGGTAATGAAGGCGGGGGGCCAGCTCAGGCTTCTCAATCTCAGCGAGCGAGTCTGGGATCTGATGGTTACCACCAAGCTCGAGCTGGTGTTCGACACGTTCAACTCGGAGGCGGCCGCGTTGGAGGGCTTCGCGTCGCGTTGAGCGCGACGGGAGAGGTGGGAGAACGCTTGACGAATAGGACCGATGCACGGCCTGCGCGCGTGCTGCTCGTTGAGGAGGACGCCAACGACGTCGGCCGCGTGAAGGCCATTCTCGAGCAGGCCAGGGCCTCGTTCACCGTAATGGCCGTAGCGGGAGCGTCGGTCGCCGCGAAGGAGCTCGTCGCGCGCTCCTACGATCTGATCCTGCTGGGACTGGCGCGCAGTGCAATCCGGGACGGGGACGGCTTCGAGTCGATCCGGCGCCTGGGACAATCCGCGCCCCTGATCGTGCTCAGTGGCCTCGACGATGAGGACATCGCCGTCAAGGCGATGCAACGCGGCGCGCAGGACTACCTCGTCAAGGATCGACTCACGGTCGACCTGCTGGCCCGGAGCATCCGGTATGCGCGCGAGCGGCATCGCCTGCTTGCGGAGCAGAGCAAGCGGCTCGCGCACGAGCTCAAGATCGCGGCGTTCGTCCAACAGTCCTTCCTGCCCGGAAGCGTCCCGGACGTTCCCGGGCACGACATCGGCGCGCACTTGCACACGAGCGGTCAGGTAGGGGGCGACTTCTACGATTTCATCGACCTGCCGCCCGACCGAGTGGCGATCGCGGTTGGCGACGCATCGGGCAAGGGGATCCCGGGGGCGATCCTCATGGCGGAGACGCAGGGCATCCTGAGGGCGGAAGCCGCGACCTGCGAGACGCCGGTCGAGCTTGTGAGCACGATCAACCGCGCGCTGCTGCGCGACCACGATCAGGACCGTTTCGTCACGCTCTTCTACGGTGTGCTGGCCATACCGACCGGACGCTTCACCTTCGTCAACGCGGGGCATCCCCGCGCCCTGCTGCTGGATGGTGCGGGCGAATCCACGCTGGTATCGACCGGGCCGCCCCTGAGGCTGTTCGCCGACGCCGCCTGGGAGGAACGGACGGTGACGCTCGGTGCCGGGGCCCGGCTTGTCATCTACAGCGACGGCGTGACGGAGGCGCATGACCGTACGGACGAGTTCTTCGATCTGGCCGGGGTGCGCGCGGTGATGACCGAGCGGCTGGACCGCCCGGCGGTCCAGTTGGCCAAGGACATATGCCACGCCGCCGAGGAGTTCGAGAGCGAGAGCTCGGACCCCGGCGACGACAAGACCGTCGTCGTCGTCCGCGCGCTCGGATCCTGAACGCCGGGAGCGCTGCTACGGCGCCGACTCCTGGCGCCGCTTCAGCAGCGTTACCCGGTTGCCGGCATCGTTGTACTGCACGCCGTCCAGGAACGTCTTCATCAGGAAGATGCCGCGGCCGCTGGGGCGCTCCAGGTTCTCGGGGAGCGTCGGATCCGGGACGGCGCCCACGTCGAATCCCCGCCCGCCGTCCTCGATGACGAAGCGTGCTTCGTCGGCGGTCAGATTGACGCTTACGCGAATCCGCCGATCTCGATAGGGTGGGGCATGCCGGCGTTGCTCCGCGAGCCGGCGGTAGGCTCGTGCGTCATGTTCCCTAATCTCGGAGCGCACCTCGAGGTTGCCGTGATAGTAGGCGTTCGTCAGCGCCTCGTCGAGGGCGCTGGAGATCCGCTGGCACGTTGACACCTCGAACGTGCCGGAGTCCCGCAACACTTGCGTCAGGTAGCTGACCAGCGACGAGATCAGGTCGAGGTCGTTCTCCAGCACGAACGTCGCGTCCCGCAGGCGGCCGAGCAGGCGGGTGTAGCTCTTGCGCTCTCGCGATGCGTCCAGGATGCGCTGCACCAGATCGACGAGGTCGCGGACGAGCACCTTCTTGGAGACGTAGCTCGATGCGCCGGCCTCGAGCGCCCGCACGGCGATCTCCTCGCTGCCGCGGGCGGTCATGAGCACCACGGGAACGAGCGGGTGAGCGAGCTTCGCCTGCTCGACGAACGCAAGACCGTCGAGGTCGGGCATGACCAGATCCGTCAGCACCAGGTCCACGTCGCGGTCCTGCATCCGGTCGAGCGCCTGCCGGCCGTTTTCCGCGTAGACGACTTCCCACGACTGCCTCGCGAGCAGGTGGCCCGCCATCTCGCGGTCGGCCGCCGAGTCGTCCACTACAAGAATGCACGCCACAGTGCGGGAGGCCCTGACTACGTGTTCCCGACCCGGTCTCGGAGCTCGACCATGACCTCGGCGAGTTCCTGCTCGAGCGCACGCCACGTGGCCGCCGCCTGGTCGGCGGCACCCTCGCGGCAGCGATCCTCCAGATCGTTCGCGAGAGCGACGACCCGCGCACCGTCGAACGATCGCAGCGATCCGCCGATGGTATGCGCCACGCGCCTCGCGACCGGCAGGTCACCCTCGCGGAGCGCCTCTCGGAGCTCGTCGACAAGGGCCGGTTGCTGGCCGACGAACCCTTCGATCATCTTGCCGAGCAATTCGCGATCGCCATCGACCGTCTCCAGCGCGGCATTCCAGTCGAGACGGGCGATCGCGCTCGGGCTGGCGGGCGGCGCTTCTCCCGCGGGCACCGATTCCGCTGCCGGCACTACCGCGGCCATGGCGCTCAGGAGCTCCCGCGACCGATACGGCTTGGCCAGATAGCCGTCGAAGCCCGTGGCCATGCAAAGCTCCTCGTTGCCGCTCGACGCCCGCGCCGTCAGGGCCACGATCGGTGTTCTCGCGGCGCCCTCGTGCTGCTCGCGCCGCCTGATGGCGCGGGTCGCCTCGTAGCCATCCATCCCGGGCATCTGGAGGTCCATGAGAATCACGTCGAACCGCTCCGCGTCGCACGCCTCCACCGCCGCCGCGCCGTCGGTAACGATCCTGACGGTGTGCCGCAGCTTCTCGAGCATACCGGCGCCGACCCGCTGATTGGCTACGCTGTCCTCGACCAGCAGTACATGGAGCGGCCGGAGCTCGACCTCCAACTCGGGGGGGCGCGGCGCTTCGGCGGGGGCTGCGAGGTCGAGGCCGAAGCGGGCCGTGAAGTGAAACGTGCTGCCCGCGCCAGGTTCGCTCTGCAGCCCGATAGTGCCTCCCAGGGCGTCCACCAGCCGGGACGCAATCGCCAGACCCAACCCCGTGCCACCGTAGCGGCGCGTCGTCGAGGCGTCAGCCTGCACGAACTCCTCGAAGATCACCCGCTGCTTGTGCGGGGGTATGCCGATGCCGGTGTCGGCGACCTCGAACCGCAGGGTGACCGCGTCGACCGTGAGCTCCTGCACGTGCACGCGCAGCGCAATCTCTCCCCGTTCCGTGAACTTGATCGCGTTCGAGAGCAGGTTGGCCAGCACCTGTCGCAGCAGGCGCGCGTCGCCGAGCAGCGCTTCCGGTGCGTCGTCCGCGACGTCGATCCGCATGGCGACCGGCTTGCCGTGCAGGCGGGGCGCGAGCGACTTCACCAGGTTGTCCAGGCGGTCGCGCAGCCGGAAGGGGCGTTGCTCGCTTTGCAGCTTGTCCGCCTCGATCTTCGAAAAGTCGAGGATGTCGTTGATGATGTCCAGCAGGGCCTCGGCCGATTCACGGATGGCGCCGATGTAATCGTGCTGAGCCGGCGTCAGGTCCGTGTCCGCGAACAGCTCCGCCGTGCCGATGACGGCGTTGAGCGGCGTGCGGATCTCGTGGCTGACGTTCGCCAGGAAGGTGCCCTTGGCCTGGTTGGCGCGTTCCGCCGCGTCCCGGGCGTCCCGCAGTTCCGCGGCCTGGCGCCGCAGGTCCTCCTCCGCCCGCTTCAGCGCGGTGACGTCGGTGTGGCAGCCCAGCAGGCGGATCGGCTCGCCGCGCTCGTTGCGGACCGCGAGCCCGCGGCAGCGTACCCAGACGCTGCTGCCGTCGCGGTGCCGGTACCGGACGATCTGGTCGTACGGATGGGCGGGGTCCGCCAGGTGCTTGGCGAAGTTGTCGAGAGCGACGTCGCGGTCCTCCGGGAAGATGTTGGCCATCCACCATTCGGACGTGTTGGGGATTTCGTCGTCGCGGTAGCCGAAGAGCTCCTTGAACCGCGGACTCATCCACTCCTGATCCTGCCGCTCGACGTCCCAGTACCAGATGCCGTCGAGGGAGCCGGCCTGGAGGAACTCGAAGATCGCCGGATCGCTGCGGACCAGCTCGTAGAGCTCCTTCTTGAGATAATGCTCTTTCTCGCTCATGCGAGCTCCTGCGCCCGTCTCTCGACTCCATCCTACCGCGCGTGTCGACGAACGGGGCGGGATGGCGGCAGTTTTCCCCCGGCGGGGAGTGATTCTCGCGCCTGACGCCCCTGCCCCGCGGCGGCGCGCCATGGGGCGTAGACTTGAAGCGGGACTGCGATGAACGGCTTCCATTCCCTCACCGCGACGTGGTTCGAGCAGCGGTTCGGCGTTGCGACACCCGCGCAGGTCGACGCGTGGCCGCGGATTCGGGCCGGCGGCGATGTTCTGATCTCCGCGCCGACCGGGTCCGGCAAGACGCTGGCGGCGTTTCTGAGCTGCCTCGACCGGCTTGTGGCGCTCGCCGCGGACGATGCCCTCGAGGACCGCACGGCGGCCGTCTACGTGTCCCCGTTGAAGGCGCTGAGCGCCGACATCCAGCGGAACCTGCAGGCGCCGCTCGGTGAGATAGCGGAGCTGGCAACGGGCCGAGGACAACCGTATCCGCAGATTCGCACGGCGATCCGGACCGGGGACACGCCCGCCTGGGATCGCGAGCAGATGGTGCGCCGTCCGCCGCACATCGTCGTCACTACGCCGGAGTCGCTGTTCATCCTGCTCACGGCGGAGCGGAGCCGGCGGATGCTGTCGACGGTCGAGACGGTCATCGTCGACGAGATCCACGCCCTCATCGACGACAAGCGCGGTTCCCACCTTGCGCTCAGCCTGGCGCGGCTCGACGACCTGGTCGTCAAGTCCGGGGGCCAGAAGCCGCAGCGAATCGGGCTGTCCGCGACGGTCAAGCCCATTGGCGAGGTGGCGCGGTTCCTGACCGGGGCGTCGGGGGGCGGCCAGGCGAACGCCGGCGCGGGCTCGTCGAACGGCGCGCACGGGGCGGTGGAAGCCCGGGCGGTCGAGGATCCGGCTTTGGCGGCGACGTCCAGCGGCGCCGGCGAGCAGTGGCCTCCCGTCGCGGTCGTCGATGCGGGTCACCGCCGCCAGCTCGACCTGTCCGTGGAGGTACCGCAGGACGAGCTCGGCGTGGTCGCCACCAACGAGATGTGGACCGGGATCTACGACCGCATCGCCGACCTCGTCCGCGCCCACCGCACCACGATCGTCTTCGTCAACACCCGGCGGCTGTCGGAGCGGGTCGCCCATCACCTCGCGGAGCGGCTTGGAGAGGAGGCGGTGCTGGCGCATCACGGCAGCCTGTCGCGCCAGCTCCGGCAGACGGCCGAGACGGCGCTCAAGGAAGGCCGGCTGCGCGCCGTGGTCGCCACCGCGTCGCTGGAGCTGGGGATCGACATCGGGTCGGTCGATCTCGTGTGTCAGATCGGCACGCCGCGGTCGATAGCGGTGGCGCTGCAGCGGACCGGCCGATCGGGCCACAAGGTGGATCGCTCGTTCGTGCCGAAGGGACGGTTCTTCGCCACCACGCGTGACGAGCTGGTCGAGTGCGCCGCGCTGGTACGCGCGATCAGGCGCGGCCTGCTCGACGAGCGGCGCCAGCGGCCGTGGCCGCGCGACGTGCTCGCCCAGCAGATCGTGGCGGCTTCGGCAACCGAGGCTTGGCGCGAGGACGACCTGTTCACCATGGTGCGGAGCACGGCGCCTTATCGGGAGCTGCCGCGCGCCGAGTTCGACGCCGTCGTGGAGATGCTGTCGGACGGCATCGCGTCCCCCCGCGGGCGGCACGGCACCTGGCTGCACCGCGACCGGGTGAACGGCGTCGTGCGCGGGCGACGCGGGGCGCGCCTGGCGGCCATCACCTCGGGCGGCGCGATTCCCGACAACGCCAACTACCTGGTCGTGGCCGAGCCGGAAGGCACGACGGTCGGCACCGTCGACGAAGACTTCGCCGTCGAGAGCATGGCCGGCGACATCTTCCTGCTCGGCACGACCTCGTGGCGTATCCGCCGCGTCGAGTCCGGACGCCTGCGCGTCGAGGACGCGCACGGCGCGGCGCCGTCGGTGCCGTTCTGGCGCGGCGAGGCCCCCGGGCGTACGCGCGAGCTCTCGGAGGAGGTGTCGGACCTTCGCGAGCGGCTGGCGGCTTCCGAAGGGGAGGCGCCTCCCGCCGGGGACGACGCGGTCGCGTTCCTGGTGCAGGAGTGCGGACTCGACCGGTCCGCCGCGGAGCAGGCGGTGGCCTATGTTCGAGCCGGCGTCAGCGCACTCGGCGCCGTGCCGTCGGGGAGGATGCTGATCGCCGAGCGCTTCTTCGACGAGGGGGGCGGGATGCAGCTCGTGCTGCACGCTCCGCTGGGCGCGCGGATCAACCGGGCCTGGGGCCTCGCGCTCCGCAAGCGGTTCTGCCGCAGCTTCAATGTCGAGCTGCAGGCCGCCGCGACCGACAACGGCATCGTGATCTCGCTCTCCGAGCAGCACAGCTTCCCGCTGGAGGTCGTCTTCCGCTTCCTGCATCCCGAGACGGTCGAGGAGGTCCTGACGCAGGCGATGCTGCCGGCGCCGATGTTCGGGGCGCGCTGGCGCTGGAACGCGTCGCGGGCGCTGGCGGTGCTCCGCTTCTCGGGGGGACGCAAGGTTCCGCCACCGATTCTGCGCATGCGCTCGGACGACCTGCTGGCGGCGGTCTTTCCGGATCAGGTGGCGTGCCAGGAGAACCTGACCGGCGACATACGGATTCCGGACCATCCCCTGGTCGACGAGACCATCCGCGACTGTCTACACGAGGCCATGGACATCGACGGGTTGCGGGCGGTCATAGCGGGCATCGAGGAGGGGACCATTTCGACGCGGGCCGTCGACACGGCCGAGCCGTCTCCGCTCGGGCACGAGATCCTGAACGCCAATCCGTACGCCTTTCTCGACGACGCGCCCCTGGAGGAGCGCCGGGCCCGGGCGGTGCAACTGCGCCGCACCCTGGGGGACGACGGGGGCGAGATGGGGGCCCTCGACCCCGAGGCGATCGCCGAGGTGGCGGCCGAGTCGTGGCCGGTGGTGCGCGATCCCGAGGAACTCCACGATGCGCTGTTGACGCTGGGGCTGGTCCCGCCGCGCGAGGAGTGGCGCACGTGGTTCGAGCGCCTCGTCGAGACCCGCCGCGCGGCATCGCTGCACGCCGGGGACGCGGTTTTCTGGGTGGCGACCGAACGTTGCCGGACCGCGCGGCTGGTGCATCCGGACGGCCGCATCGATCCCGTGGTCCCGGAGGTCGATCAGCCGACGCCGGACGGTCCCGATGCGGCAGTGACCGAGTTGTTGCGCGGCTGGCTCGATTCCAGCGGGCCGCTCCGGGCATCGGATCTGGCCGCGATGCTCGCCGTGCCGGCCGCGAGCGTGACCGCCGGACTGGCCCGTCTGGAGGGCGAGGGTCAGGTGCTGCGCGGACGCTTCGCCGTTACGGCTCGCGACGAGGCGGCCGAGATCGAGTGGTGCAACCGGCGGGTGCTCGCGCGTATCCACCGGTTGACCCTGGGACGGCTGCGCCGGGAGATCGCCCCGGTGTCCACCGGAGACCTCGTGCGGTTCCTGGCCCGCTGGCAGCGCCTTGCGACCGGCACCCGGCTGCATGGGGCGAGCGGGTTGCTGCAGGTGGTGCGGCAGCTTCAAGGCTGCGAGGTCTCGGCCGCGGCGTGGGAGAGTCACGTGCTGCCCGCTCGCGTCGAGGGCTACCAGCCGGAGATGCTGGATCAGCTCTGCCTCTCCGGGGAGGTGATGTGGGGCCGCCTGTCGCCCCATCCCGCGTTCGATGGCGTGGAGGCGGATACCGAAACCGGCGGAGCTGCGCCTCGTCGGCGGCGGGTACGGCCGACCCGCGTCGCCCCGGTTACCCTCCTCCTGCGGGAGGATCTGACGTGGCTGATGCCGCCGGCGGACGGCAGGGACGCGACAGGCGAGACGACCGGCTGCGTGCTGTCCCACCCCGCCGAGGCGGTGCTGGAGGCGCTCCGACGCCGCGGGGCGTCATTCCTCCGCGAGGTGGTTGCCGAGACCGGGCGGCTGGCGAGCGAGGTGGAGGACGGCCTGTGGGAGCTCGTCGCGGCGGGACTGGTGACGGCCGACGGATTCGACAACCTGCGCGCCCTGCTCGACCCCAGGCGACGCCGGGGCGAGGGACGGTTTCGTGCCGCCCGTCCGCGTCATGCCGCGGGTCGCTGGGCACTGCTGGAGCCGGGGTCGAGAGACGATGTGACGCCGGGCAGCGGGCACGGGCGGGAACGTGCGGAAGCCTTCGCCCGCCAGTTGCTGGAGCGCTGGGGCGTCGTGTTCCGGGACCTTGCGCGGCGCGAGACGCTGATGCCGCCATGGCGCGACGTGCTGGGCGCCCTGCGGCGAATGGAGGCGCGCGGCGAGGTGCGCGGCGGCCGTTTCGTTTCCGGCTTCGTAGGCGAACAGTTTGCACGTCCGGACGCCGTCGAGCTGCTCCGTATCGTGCGCCGGGACGCAGGAGGCGAGCGAAGCGTGCGGGTCGCCGCTGCCGATCCGCTGAACCTGGCCGGCATCGTCACGCCGGGCCCGCGCGTCAGTGCGCTGTCGGGCGACGTGGTCGACTTGCTGCAACCTGCGGTCGCCCTGACCAGGGCCGCCGCGACCTGACTCCGGCCGCGAGGGGCATCGCAGGGGACGCATCGGGTACAGTGGGCAGCATGCACCCCGTTGTCCTGTCCGTGATGCGTCCGGTGCTGGCCGCTCTTGTGGTGACGGCCGCGACTGCACCGGTTCTTTCACGGCAGGTCCAGCCGCCGGCGCACCAGGTCGGACACCCCGACCGGACGCCCCGGATCCCGGCCGTGCCGCCCGGGGCGTTGCGGGTCGTCGGGGTCGCCTGGCACAAGGGGCGGGCCGCCATCTGCGCCGAGGAGCCGGGCTCGACAGTGGAGCCGGGGCGACATCCGAGCGCGCGGACGCGCGTCTGGGTGCGGGACGGGACGACCACGCGGCAGGTGGCGCTCGGACCCGGCGCCTGCGACCCTGCATGGTCGCCGGACGGAGGCCGTCTGGCGGTAGTGACCCCGGACGGACTCTGGGTGCTGTCCGCCGACCTCCGTCGGACGACCCATCTCGTGGATGTCCGCCACGCGGACGGCCCGCCCGGCGGCTTCGAGCAGCGCGTGCTCAGTCGACCGGCGTGGGCGCCCGACGCCGCGGCCCTGGCGTTCCTCGCATCCAACGGCCGGACGACGTGGGTGGAGGTGGTCGACGTGCGCACGGGGGCCCGCACCTACGTATCCGACCCGGAGACCTACGAGTTCGCGTGGGAGGCCGACTCCCGTTTCCTGCGCCTGGGATCGCGCGTCGTTCCGCTCCCGTGAGCCGGCGCGCTGGTTGCTGCCGAATATCGAGGAAGACTGATGCCATCGACCATGACGCGTTCATCCCTCCTGTTGCTGCTCGTGTCGTTCGGTGCCGCTGGGGGCTCGGCGGCGCAGGAGCCAGCGTCCCTCGGTACCCGGGCGATCGTCGAGTACCTGTCCGCTGACCGGCTCGAAGGGCGGCTGACCGGTTCGCCGGGCATCCGGATGGCGGCCGACTACATCATCGAGCAGCTCGAGGCCATCGGCGCCGAGCCGCTGCCGGGAGTCGGCGGGTTCCGGCAGGCGTTCTCCTACACGGCCGGCGTGACGGACACCGGCAGCTCGCTTCGCGTCGAGGGTATCGGCGGGACGCGCCTTCCGGGGCGGGGCGGCGTGGCGACGACCACCCTTGCGGTGTCGTCCAGCCTCACGGTGCCGAACGAGGATTCGTCGCCCGTGCAGTCGCCCGCTCCCCCGGCGCCGCCGTCGGCTCCCCCGGCGGTCCCGGCGGCCGGTGTCGGTACGGTGCCGCCTCCTGCGCCCCCGGGCCCCGACACGCCCTCCATCCGAGCGCTCTCGTTCTCGGACACCGGCACGGTAGAGGGGCAGCTCGTTTTCGCCGGCTACGGCCTCTCCGTGCCCGAGACCGACGACTTCGGCTACGACAGCTACGCCACTCTGGACGTCACGGACAAGATCGTCGTCGTGTTCCGGTACTTTCCCGAGGACACGGAGGGCGAGTTGCGCGCCACGCTGGCCCGCTATGCGGGGCTTCGCTACAAGGCGCTGGCGGCACGCGAGCGGGGTGCGGCGGGCCTCATCGTCGTCACCGGGCCGCGATCGCCCAATGCCGGCGCGCTGGTGCCGCTGACCTTCGATACGGCAGTCAGCGATTCCGGCATCGTGGCCGCCACCGTGGACGGCGAGCTGGGCGCGGCGCTCATCGAGAGCGCCGGGGATTCCATCGAGGCGGTGCAGGCCTCGCTCGATACCGCCAACCCCCACGTAACCGGCTTCGAGCTACCGCTCGACGGCTCCCTCGATGTGCAGCTCGAGAGACGGGATGCAACCGGCCACAATGTCATCGGGTACCTGCCGCCAACCGGGAACGAGGCGTTCGACAAGCCGTACGTGCTGCTCGGGGCCCACCACGATCACCTCGGTTACGGGCGCGGCGGCGACTCGCTGGCGCGCGGCGACGAGGCGGGGCAGATCCACAACGGCGCCGACGACAACGCTTCCGGGGTGGCCGCGGTGCTGTCGGCCGGCGCCAGGCTGGCGTCGGCAGAGCGCGGCAGGGGGATCATCCTCGCGTTCTGGTCCGGGGAGGAGCTGGGGCTGCTCGGTTCCGCGGACTTCGTCGCGCAGGCGCCGGTGCCGATGGACGAGGTCGGCGCGTACCTCAACTTCGACATGGTCGGCCGGCTGGAGAACGACCCGCTCAACCTGCAGGCGGTCGGCAGCAGCTCCATCTGGACCGAGCTCGCCGAGGAGCTGAACGAGCCGATCGGTCTCGAGCTGACGTTTGTTTCCGATCCCTACCTGCCCACCGACGTCGGGAGCCTGAATGCGGCCGAGGTGCCGAGCCTGAACTTCTTCACCGGCAGCCACGAGGACTACCACCGGCCAACCGACGACGCCGATACGCTCGACTACGAGGGGCTCGACAGCATCGTCGATCTGGCGACGGCAGTGGCCGCCAATCTCGCGAACCGGCCGGAGGCCCCGGATTTCATTCGCGTGGAGCGCGTGCAGCAGCGCGGCGGCGGCGCGACGATGCGCATCTTCACCGGCACCATTCCCGACTACACGCAGGAGGTCGAGGGCCTCTCCATTTCGGGGGTGATCGGCGGGGGCCCCGCCGAGGCAGCCGGTCTGCAGGGCGGGGACGTGATCGTCGGTCTTGCCGGTCAGACCGTCACGAACATCTACGACTACATGTACGCGCTCGACCTGTTGAAGGTGGACGAGCCGGCCGAGGTCGTCTTCCTCCGCGCCGGAGAGCGGATGACCACCGATTTGATTCCGAGGGTGCGCGAATAGGGGCGGCGAGCCGCTGGCGGGCGCGCGCCGCTACCCGAAGTAGTCCGGCTCGTTGCCCGGCTTCCACTTGATGTTGCAGCCGATGCTCGGCTTCTGCTCGCCGACCGGCGCCTGACCGGCGAGGACGGTGTCGACCGCCGCGCGCAGGTCGCGGCCGGACACCGGGACGTCGCTCTCGGGCCGGCTGCCGTCGAACTGTCCCCGGTAGACGAGGTGCAGCTCCGCGTCGAATACGTAGAAGTCCGGGGTGCACGCCGCGCGGTAGGTCTTGGCGACCTCCTGCGTGGCGTCGACCAGGTAGGGAAAGGCGTACCCGTATTCCGCGATGTCCCGGATCATTGCCTCCCGGTCGTCCTCCGGATGCGTCTCGGCATCGTTCGAATTGATGCCGATGACGGCGACCTCGCGAGTCGCATACTCGTGCGCGAACCCCGCCAGCGCGGTCTTCACGTGCTTCACGTACGGACAGTGGTTGCACATGAAGACGACCACGGTGGCCGGCGCGCCGGCGAACTCCGCCAGCGCCACCGGGTTGCCGTAGGCGTCGGGCAACGTGAAGTCGGGCGCGCGCGTCCCGAGATCCAGCATCGTTGACGGGGTCAGCACCATGTGAGGTCCCTTCCGTCACCTGCCGACCTGCGACCGATGCGATTGATGCATGGTGTGCGGTTTTTCGCTCAGAACGGCTCGGACTGCGCGCCTTCCTTGAAGGCCCAGATGCGGTTGCGGGTCAGGATGTAGAGCACCCCGTCCTTGGCGACCGGCGTGCAATAGACGGCTGCCCCGAGGTTGTACTCCCCGATGACCTCCATCTCGCGGCCGGCCCGTAGGACCACCACGTCGCCGTCCTCGTCGCCGAGGAAAACCTTGCCGTCGACCACGAAGGGCGAGCCCCAGACGGCGGCGAAGGTGTCGTACGTCCAGAAGTGCTCGCCCGTCTGCGGGTCGAGCGCGTGCAGGAAGCCGGAGAGGCTCGAGATGTAGAGCACGCCGTCGGCGATCGCCGCCGTCGACATGGTGCGGTAGAAGTCCTCGCCGCCCCGGTGCCAGATCATGTGCGTATCGGTCACGTCACCCGTGCCGGTGGCGTCGATCGCGTAGAAGTGCCCGGGCGCCTCACCGTGCTCCGGATCCTGGCCGACCCCGATGTAGACCTTGTCGTCGTAAACCACCGGCGTCGCCAGGATGTTGTTGCGCGTGCCGCGGCCGCCGAGAATCCACTCAGAGTCCTTGGGGTTGCAGTCGAACTGCCAGATGAGCTCGCCGGTTTCGGCGTCGAGGCTGTAGACCACGCCGTTGCCGCCGGGGAAGATGACCTGCCCGCGGCCGTCGATCTCCGCGTAGGCGGGATTCGTCCAGGCGCCGTGCAGCACGTTCTCGCCGACCGGGTTGCTCTCCCACAGCAGCTCGCCTGTGTTCTTGTCGAGCGCGATGAAGTCGGGCGAGAAGGGCGACGGGATGTTGACGTGCCCCTCGTCGACACCGTTGCTCGTCACCGCGTAGAGGACATCGCCGATGACGAGCGGCGAGCCGGTGGCGAGGTTGTGCGGGAAGACGTCGAGCTCGTTGATCATGTCGTACGACCAGACGATGTCGCCCGCCATGGGCCCCGTCTCGATCTCGTCCATGAACGGTCCGTCGTTACCGTCGGCCAGTCCCTTCGCGTCGAGGCAGACGACGTGCGCCTCGTTCGAGATGTAGTAGATGCGGTCGCCTTCCATGAAGGCGGTCGAGCAGACGCCCTGCAGCGGCCAGTCGTTGACGCGTCCCGACGACAGTTTCGGGTGCACCATCTGCCAGATGAAGTCGCCGGTGGCGGCGTCGAATGCCATGACGACGCCCTTGTCGCCCTCGATGGACGGGTCGCGACGTCCTTCGTTGTTGGTGCCGACGTAGACGCGGCCATTGGCGACCACCGGGCCGCCGTAGGCCTGCGAGCCGACCGGCTCCGACCAGAGCACGTTCGTGCCCGTGTCGACATCCCATTCGCTGACGATGCCGGTGTCGTCCGACACCATGTTCCGGGACACCGTGTTGCCGAACATCGCGACGTCCTGGGCCGCCGCGGCGGCGGCGAAGGCGAGCAGCAGGGCGGTGGCGAGAATCAAAGCCTGTCGAGTCATGGGTTCTCCATCACGCGGACGTTGTCGAAGTAGATGTCGATAGGCGAGTAGCCGATGAGACCGGGGCTTCCCTCGCGCACCGGTTCCGGATCCTCGACCGTTACCGTCCAGTCGTCGGGCTCGGACTCGTCGCGCGGCCAGACCTTCCCGCGGATCAGCGCCCGCTCGTCGTCGGTGTCGACGCGCAGCTTCAGGGTGTACCAGACGTTGGGCTCCCAGGCGAACGGGAAGCGTTGGGCCATGCGCAGCTCGGCCGCCCACGAGCGGACCTCGATCCGCTGGTGGTTGCCCTGCATGTCCATGGTGTAGCCGCTGTTGATCAGTCCGATGTCCGGCCGCCGGCGGCCCCGCTGGGTCGACATCACGTCGGCCTGCACCGTGTAGTTCGACAGGTACGAGGGGCCGACGTAGATGGCGTGCCGGTGGATGCCGGTGCGCGACGCGCCCTTGCGGAAGACCTGGTCGCCGTCGAGCTCCACCGCGGCCAGGCTGCCGCCGCCGCCGATCCAGTGGGGCGGGCGCCCGTTCTCGAAGTTCTCGGTCCAGGGCAGCGGAGCGAAGATGCGCACGCGCGCGGCGGCGGAGACGTTGCCGATGGTGGCGACCACCTGCCCGGCCTGGTTGGCCGATTGCGGGCTCGACTGGAACTCGCCGTTGACCCGCAGCCGCGATCCGGTCAGTCCCTCCATGGCCCAGGACGCGTTCGGGACGGACACGGGCTGTCCGTTCTCGTCGAATGCCAGCAGGCGGAAGTTGACGGTCTCGCCGGCGGCGGCGATCACCTCGGCCGGCACCACCTGCAGGCTCGCCACGGCACCGGTCGGCGCGGTCTCGGCGCCGAGGTCGGGACTGGCGGCCGGCGTCGCGGTGAACGGCGCATCCGGGTCGCCGATGCTGTAGATGCCCGACTCGGCGGTGACGTAGAGCCGGCCGTAGGCGGGCGCGAACGAGCCGTAGATCTCGGCGTAACGGCCGTCCGCCACCTCGAGCTCGTCGTGGTCGAGGGCGGTCGGACCGTCCGGACCGAGCCGCAGGATGTGCACGTTCCCGTTGGTCTCGGTCAGGTAGAGCTTGCCGTCGGCCCAGACCGGCGACGACTTGCCGACGTTGCCGATGCTGTATTCCCACCGGATGGCCCCGCTCGCGGCGTCGACGGCGACCAGGTTCGCGGAGTTGTCGATGAGGTACAGGATGCCGTCGTGGATGAGCGGCGACGAAAAACCGACGGCGAGGTCGTTGATGCGCCACAGCTCGCCGCTGGACGTGATGTCGCCGCTGCCGGTCGCGTCGATCGCCACCACGCGGCCCATCGTGCCCTGGTCGATGTTCTCCTCGCTGTGCGCGACGTAGACGGTGCTGCCGTCGATGACCGGCGACACGTTGATGCCGCGCTGGCTCAGGTGGAACTCCCAGACCTTGACGCCGGTGCGCGCCTGCATGGCGTAAATGTGCCCGTCGGCGTTGCCGTCGATGATCAGGCGCTGGCCGTTGACGACGGCGACGATCGGGACCGACTGCGTGTTCAGGTCCGCCGGTTGGCCTCCCGGCGTCGACACCCAGCGGACCCGGCCGGTCAGCTTGTCGAACGCCGCGTAGCGGTGGCGCGGAGGACCGCCCAAGCTGCCCCAGGCCGAGCCGATCACGCCCAGAATCAGCCGGTCCTCGTCGATGACCGGTGTCGACGTCCGCCCGCCGTAGCCGGATGCGCGCCCGAGATCCTCCGCCAGGCGCCAGCTCCAGACGATGTCGCCCTCACGGTTGAAGCAATGCAGGTGACCGTCGACATTCAGCGCGTAGAGGTAGCCGGTCTCCGGATCTCCGGTAACGCTGCCCCATCCGACCCGGTTGAAGGGGACGGTCGTGTTGAGCACGCTGAAGGTGTGCTCCCACAGCTTCGAACCGTCCCGGGCGTCCCAGCAGGTGACGATCTCCTTCTTCTCCACGCCGTCCCCGGTACGGCCGTTGGCGCACACGCGCCCGTCGAAGACGGCCGGGGTCGAGCGGCCGATGTACTCCTGGAACCAGATCAGGTTGTCGCCGTCGACCGACCAGCTCGACACGAGCCCGGTCTGATCGGAGACGCCGGTCTGCAACCGGCCGCGCCAACTCGGCCAGTCCTGGGCCGCAGCGGCGGCAGCAAGCAGGAAAACGAGACACGGAACGAGGACGGTCAGGGCTCCTGGGCGCAGGATAACGCCGTGAGCATTCTTGGTCATCCGACAATCCTTCATTGATATGGAGTGTGCAATCCGACGGCGGACGGAAATTTTATCACGCCGCCCTCCTCCCCCGGGGAATTCCGCTTGCCGCCTTGACCGACCGATCCGGCCGGATATAGACTTCGCTCTTCATATCATAATGAGACATCGTCTCATGAGGGCGGCGCTCTCCACCGCCTCCGGGTCCCGGTCGCCGCATGAGCTGTCGCAGTTCGCGCTCGGAACAGCGCTCGCGGCGGCCCGTAGACCAGGAGACCAGCGCTGGCGATGACGGTCGCCACCGAGACGCGGTCGCACCCGCGCGACGTCGTTCTCCGGCTCTTCGTGGCAGGGGCCGCGGCGAGCGCGATCGATCTCGTTCTGCTCGGTCACCTCGAGGACGTCGGCGCGGTCGCTCCAGGGGCGGTTGCGCCGCCTCCGACCGCTGCCGACCAACCGCTTTCGGGAGCGCGCCAATGAGTGTTTTCGATAGGATGAAGGCTCGTTGGGGGGTCGGCCTCTGGGGCATGGTCGCCGTGCTCACGGCCTTCTCGCTCGCCGGCCTGACGACGCTCCGCCTGAAGGGGCCCGTAGTTGCGTACATCCTGCCCGAAGCGGCGCCCGGTTGGGTGCAGTGGACGGTCTATCTGATCGTGATGCTGCCCATCTACCAGGTGTTGCTGCTCGGCTATGGCACCCTGCTCGGCCAGTTCGACTTCTTCTGGAGCAAGCTGAAGGCGGTGGGGCGCCTGATCAGCGGCCGGCCGGTCCGTGCGTCGGGCTGACCCGCCGTCGTGTCCGGTCCGGCTCGTCACGAAAAGATGCGCTCTACTGCCCAGACCAGGCCGACCAGGGCGATTCCGGCGGAGGCCGGCACCACAAGCCGCGCTCGGTACCACGGCGCCGACCGGAACCAGCCGCACGCCAGGGCGGCACCGGCGATCACGGCGAGCTGACCGAGCTCGATCCCGGCGTTGAAGCTGACCAGCGCCAGCAGGCGCTCCTGCTCCGGGAGGCCCAGCTCGCCGAGCACGCCGGCGAAACCGAGCCCGTGCAGCAGGCCGAACCCGAAGACGACGGGCGCCCGCCAGCGGGTCATGCGGTCGGTGAGGACGTTCTCGACCGCCACGTAGACGATGGACAACGCTATCAGCGGCTCGACCAGGCGCGACGACAGCGCGACGACCTCCAGAGTTGCCAGGGTCAGGGTGACCGCGTGGGCCACGGTGAACGCCGTCACCTGCCAGACGAGCGGCCGGAGCTGCGCGCTCAGCAGGAACAGTCCCAGCACGAACAGGATGTGGTCGAGCCCGTCGGGCACGATGTGGACGAATCCGAGGCGCAGGTAGTCTCTCGCCACCCCAGCCCGGCTCGGCGGCGCGGCCGGGGTGGTCAGATCCAGGGGATCGCTGCGGGCTCCGGGCTCGAGCACGGAACGCGCTTCGATGCCGCGCCGCGGGTCGCGGATCGTCAGATGCACCTCGCCGAACGCCCGGGACGCGAAGAACCCCACGGTGGCGGCGCCCTCGGGGACCGTTCCGGTAATCCGCGCGGTCAGGCCGAGGACGGTCGGAATGTCCGCCTCGGTAGCGCGGGGGGTGCCGTGGTCGGGGAACGCGACGCGGAAGCGAGCCGGGTCGCCGTCGAACCGGACCCGCACGCGACGCTCGAACAGGCGCCGCAATCGCGCCAGACGCGTCTCGATCTCGTCCGGGGCGAGGCGCTCCAGCGCGGCCACCAGCTCCGCGTCGTCGGTGTCGATGGGGGCGCCGAGAGCGAGAGCGTCGAGGTCGTAGACGAGATCCGCCTCGAACGCGCCGTCGGCGCCAAGCGTCAGCGTCACTTCGGTGAACGACAGCGGATGGGCAAGTGCGGGGGGCGCCTCGACAGGACACAGTACGATCGCCAGCAGGACGACCGGGAAGAGCGCGGTTCGGAGACGGCCCACGACGGGGAGGATACCGTGAGTAGCGGCGCGGACCGCCCGGTCACGCGCGGGGCAGAGCTTCGGTGCCCCGGTCCGGAAGCCCGCATATGGGTTCTAGCGCCCCGAAACGCCGAGCCAGCGAGGCGTTTCGGGGCGCTAGGAATCTGCGCCGCGGAACGCAACGGAGTGAGTTCTGCGGCGATCCTCGGGTTGTTGGGGCTGGGGCCGAACACGACGCATTGCGGCGGGTTCGGCGGCGCCAGCAAGTACCGGTTTCGGGGGCGCGACAGGAACTGCAAGGCGGTGTGAACCCGCGTCAGCGGCGCAGCTTGATACGGTACGGACGACCTCGCCGCAGGAAGTTGATCTGGGTGTCGCTGTCCGTTCCGACAACGGCCAGGCCCGCCCCGGCGTCGTCGGCGTCCGGCACGTCGATTCCCGCCACCCGGTAGATCAGGTCTCCCGGCTGGACACCCGCGGCGGCGGCGATGCCGCCGTCCTCGACCTCCACGACCAGCGCGCCGTCGCGAATCTGCAGGTTGTCCGGCTCGGCGCGCTCGGCCAGCAGCGGCGTCGGCTCCGCGTCGCACAGTTCCAGCCCCAGGATCGCCACGTCGACCGTCGTTGCGGTCTCGCACCGATACAGGGCCGTGCCGGGGGGCTGGGCGCCGAACCAGGCGGGCACGGCCGCCCCCACCGACGCGTTCGCCAGCAGGATTGGCCCCAGGCCGCCTGCCGCGACCATCCACGCAATCGCGCGACGGATGTGCATGATGGGAAGTATATGCGGCAAGGCCCGGCCCCTCCGTGGTCTACCCCGGTGGGCCGGGCCGGCCGCTCCGCGGTTACGATTCGAGCACGGCGTTCAGCGAGATTTCGGCGTTCATCAGCTTGGAGATCGGGCAGCCGGCCTTGGCGTCGTTCGCCGCCGCTTCGAACGCGGCCGCGCTGATGCCGGGGACCCGTGCCGAGCACTCCAGGTGGATCTTCGTCACCGCGAACCCGCCCTCGACCGCGTCCAGCGTCACCGTCGCGGTGGTGCTTACGTGGTCCGGCGCGTTGCCGCCCGAGGCGAGCCCGTGCGACAGCGCCATCGAGTAGCAGCCGGCGTGCGCCGCGGCGATGAGCTCCTCCGGGTTCGTCCCCGCGCTGCCTTCGAACCGCGTCGCAAACGTGTACGCCGCGCCGGACAGGACGCCGCTGTTGGCCGAGATCGTGCCGCTGCCACCTTTCAGGTCGCCCTTCCAAACCGCCGATGCCTTGCTGTCCATGCTTCCTCCTGGCTGCCCGTCCGCGGCCCGCGCGGCCTTGGGCCGGGCATCGTCCTCGTGAACTGTGTGTAATGCGGTGCACCCGGAGCGCGGGAACCGAAGTGCACTGGACTCTAGCTCGACCCGTTCGCGGGGCGCAACAATGCGCCGGAGGCGTGCAGGGCGGCTCGGTGCGCCGTCGCAGCCGGTCCGCGGTTGCAGTCGTAGCGTGGCTGGAAACCATGTGGTATGAACTGATAGCATCTGCTGGCATGTGCCCTTCCAAGGAGGACGGTGATGCCGACTGTGCAGGTGAGTGCGCGCATCGATGCGGCGATCAAGCGGGCGCTCGACGACTACTGCCGGAAGCACGGTGTCGTCATGAATCACTTCATCCAGGAGGCGCTCCTCGACCGGCTCGAGGAGTTGGAGGACATCGAGGATCTCAAGAGGATCCGTCACGAGCCGACGCGGCCCTTCAGCGAGGTCATTGCCGAGCTCGATCTCGATGGCAAGGTATAGGATTCGCATTTCCCGTACGGCCGGGCGCCAGCTTGAGAAGCTGCCACCGGATGCGCGAGCGCGGGTCGTTCGCGCGGTGCAGGGACTCGCCATCGACCCTTTTCCGAGCGGTTGCCGCAAGCTCACCGGATACGACGACGTGTTCCGTGTCCGCGCAGGGCCGTTTCGCATCCTCTACAGCGTGAACGGCGGCACGCTCATCGTTGTCGTCCTGAAGGTCGGTCACCGCAGGGACGTGTATCGTTGATCTGACGGTCTCGGAGTCGGACCGGCAGCGGGAGACTCGTGGCCGAAAGACTCGAGCGGCGCCGGTAGGATCCGCTACACTTCCTGCCCGGCTTCCGCCAAAGCCGGTTCCGCGGACCCCCCGTCCTCAAGGCTGCCCGGCCGCAGCATCCGCAGCCCGTTGAAGGTGACGAGCAGCGACGCGCCCATGTCGGCGGCGACCGCCATCCAGAGGGTGGCGGCGCCGGCGGCCATGAAGGCGAGGAAGAGCGCCTTGGCGCCCAGCGCCACGGTCACGTTCTGGATGATCACCCGCCGGGCGCGGCGGGCGTGCTCGACCAGGAACGGGAGCTTGCGCAGGTCGTCGTGCGTCAGCACGACATCGGCCGATTCGGCCGCGACGTCCGTGGCGTTACCCCCCATCGCGACGCCGACCGAGGCGGCCAGCAGCGCCTGGCTGTCGTTGATGCCGTCGCCGACCATCGCCGTCGGCCCGTGATGCGCGATGAGCTCGCGGACGGCGTCCGCCTTGCCGTCGGGCAGCAGCTCGGCGCGCACGTCCCGCACCCGGACGCGGGCGCCGACGCTGCGGGCTGTTGCGGCGTTGTCCCCGGTGAGCAGGACCGACCGAAGACCCTGGCGGTGGATCTGCTCGACGGTATGGGGCGCCTCGGGTCGTACCGGGTCCGTCACCGCGATGAGCGCCCAGATGTCGTCCCCCGCGCCGCAGACGACCAGCGTCTCGTCCGTGCGCTGCATCTCCGCGAGCTCCGCTTCGAACGGCCCGAGGGCGGTCTGCTCGCGGGCGTAACGCGTGCTCCCTACCCAGAACCGCTTGCCGTCGATCACCGCCTCGGCCCCGCGGCCCTCGATGGCGGCGAAGTCGGTCAGCTCGGCCGGCGCGACTCCGTGGTTGCGCGCATGGCGGACGATGGCGCGCGAGAGCGGATGCTCGCTGCGCAACTCGATGGCCAGCAGGCGGGCCTGCACTTCTTCCTCCGAGCGCCCGTTCACGGGCCGCAGCTCGCGTACGTCCGGCTCGCCGTGCGTGATGATGCCGGTCTTGTCGAACGCCACCGCGCGCAACCGCCCGAGCTCCTCCAGGTGCGAGCCTCCCTTGATGAGCACGCCGTGGCGCGTGGCCGACGTGATGGCCGCGGCGATGGTCACCGGCGTCGAGATCACGAGCCCGCACGGGCACGAGATGAGCAGGATGAGCATCGCCTGGTAGAACCAGTGCTCCCAGTCGCCGCCGAGCAACAGCGGTGGAGCGGCTCCGACCGCGAATGCCACCGCGAACATCAGCGGCGTGTAGTAGCGGGCGAACTGATCGATGAAACGCTCGGTCGGCGCCCGGTGGTGGTGGCTCTCGCCGACCATGCGCGTGATGCGGGCGAGCATCGTGTCCGACGCGGCGCGCGTCGTGCGCAGCTCGACCACGCCGTGGCCGTTCACGGTCCCGGCGAACACCTCGTCGCCTACGCCTTTCCAGGCCGGCATCGATTCGCCGGTGACCAGCGCCTGGTCCACGTAGGAGCTGCCGTCGGTCACCACGCCGTCGCAGGGGATCCGCTCCCCTGGGCGCACGCGCACGTGCGCGCCGACCGCGACCCGGTCCACCGGCGTCCGGTGCTCGTGGTCGCCATGCACCACCGCGGCCGTCACCGGGGAGATGCGCAGCAGCGAGCCGATCGCGTTGCGCGCCCGCCGCGCGCTCCAGTTCTCCAGGAGCCCCGACAGGCCGTAGAGGAAGGCCAGTACCGCCGCCTCGGCCCACTCGCCGAGGAACAGGGCGCCGATGACCGATACCAGCACCAGCGCGTTCATGTCCGGCCGCAGGCGCACCAGCGACGCCACCGCCTTGGGTGCAGAGTGGAAGAGCCCAGCGACGATGCCCACGAGCAGCAGCAGGACGACGGAGCGGTCTATGCCGTGCGCGCCGTGCGCGTGTGCGAGCAGGGTCTCCAGCACGCCGCCGCCGGCCACCACGATGTGCAGAACGAGCCCGCCGACGAGCGCCAGTCCGCTGGCGGCCACCAGTGCATGTCGACCGTGCTCCTCCCACCAGGACTCGACCCGCGGCGCCGCGTCCCACGCCTCGGCGCGCATCCCCAGCCGGGAGACCGCCTCGGCGACCTGCTCGGGCCCGAAGGTGTCCGTGTCCGTGTCGACCGTCATGCGGCCGTCGACCACGTGGAACGAGACCCGGTGGACTCCGTCGCGGTCCGAAAGGGCGTCCCGGAGCAAGGCGGCCTCTTCGTTGCAGTCGAGACCCTCTACGCGGAAATCCAGTTGTTCGCGGATGATGTGCTCCTGGTTGTGGCGGAAGGCCCACCGATCCATACCATCATGACCCGAACGGCGTCTGCGCGTCGATGTCGCTGACAGATTCTCCAGGCGGGTCCGCTGTCAGCGGGATCGCCAGGGAGCCGGCATGTCTGTGCACCGATGTCGCGACAGATGCTTCAGGAGGACTACGGTGCAAGCCTGTTCGGGGCGTCGGAGGCTGCGCCGGGTGCTGCCGGGGGCCTGGAAGTCTGTTCAGGCAGCCTGAACCGCCGCTTCGATGCGTCGTGCGAGCGCATCGAAGTCCTCGGGACACTTCTGGCGGATGGCGGCGAGCCGTCCCGCAGCCTCTGCGGCCAACGGTTTGCGTCCCCCGCCGGGGTGGTCTCCGAGCCCACGCTGTCCGACGAGGACGTCGAAATACTCTTCCTTGACCTGTACCTCGGCGCGAACGTCCGCCCAGCGCCAGTTCGTCGGAAGCTCGACACCTGCCAGTACCCACGTCTCGAGTTCCTCCCAGGCGTTCTCGGCTAGGAACACGCGACCCTCGCCGAACTGCTGCTCGAGCTGGTCGAGCCTCTGGCGCCGGCCCTCGTTGCCGTCACGATCCACGCACAGAATGAAGACGTCGGTCATGGCCTCGTAGCGCTCGACGATTTCGGAGACACGTTCCGCCTTCGTCGCTTCCCCGATGCCGCCGAGCAACGGGTCCTGGCAGACCTGAACTCGCGCTCGACGTCTCCCGATGGTCTCGAAGAGTCGATTGAGAATGGGCTTCAGGATGTACTGGTCCTTGCGGAAGTCCTCCGGGATGACGAGAACGTTCATCCCCGGCCGGCCTCCCCCGCAGGCTCGGTGTCCGAGAAGGCAATTGCATCCTCCATCCAGCCCGAAGCGTGCAGCCGACCGAGTCCTTGCTTCCGCCGGATCTCCTCGGCCTTCGGCAACTCCTTGACGCGTCGAATGACGGCGTCGTCCGTCTGCTCCCGGCGACAGACGACAGACGTATTCTCGAACGTCTTGTCGCCGACTATGGACAGCAGATCCGGCGAGTGCGTGGTTGTGACCACCTGGATCCGGCCCTTAGCCGTCTGTCGCTCGATCAGCTCGAGAAGCAGACGCATTCGTGACGGATGAATCCCGTTGTCGATTTCCTCGAAGACGTACATCCGTTCCGATTCCGTCCCTATCAGTCCCGCCAGCATCGCGATGAACCGCAGCGTTCCGTCGGAAGCCGCGTACGCCGACACGCGCCGGTCGTTTGCCTCCAGGAAGGCGAGTTGCACGCGGCCTGTTGTCGGATCGACCGGAAAATCGAAGTCGCGGACATCCATCGGCGTGAGTTCACGGGTCCATTCGGCGAGTGCTTCGCGCCGCTGCGGGTCGGCGCAGATTTCGCGGAGAACCGTCGGCAGGTTCTCGCCGCTGTCCCCCAATCGTGTTTGTCCGGGGAATGCAGCCTCGCGCATGCGGTTCGGCTCCAGGTCCAGGAAACGCATGTTGGCGAGAAGATCGATGACCTTCTGCGCGTGCTCCTTCTGCTTCTTCACGACGCGGCGGTGCTCGCTAATCTGTGTCAGCGCCGGCTGATCCGGCCGAACTCCGATCCGGTAACCCAATTTCCTCTGATCGCCCTTCTTCTCCATCCGCAGAAGAAGGTGCGTGTCGTCATCCTGGTCATGCACGGCATCGCCATATCCGGGATGACTCGTGTAAGTAGCCGTCGATGGCCACCTTAGCACTGTGTTGCCTCTCCCGAGCACTTCCTTCGTCACGCGGAATACGCCGCCATGCTCTTCGCTTCTTGCGACCCGAATCGAGTAGTGGATTCCCGGCGCCTCGACCTGCAGCATGAACGCGGGTCGCCCGAAGCGAATGATCTCGTCGGCGGCACCCCGAATCGGAGCCCACTCCCGCTGGCCGGCGCCGTACTTCCCGCCGATGATCTCCCCCAGCGTGTAACCCCGGCCGATGCCGTGCAGGAACCGGAAGGCGTCGCGCAGGTTGCTCTTGCCGCTCGCGTTGGCGCCCACGATCACTGTCAGCGGGCCCATGTGGAGGGTCTCGTCGCCGAAGTTCTTGAAGTCGACGAGTCGGAGCGAGGTCAGCATGCGAGACCGCCCGCGGAGTGCTCAGTAGCGGAACAGGTACGACAGCTTCCCGAAGAACGCCCGGTTCGTCCGTTCCAGCGCGGTGAACGGGAACAGCAGGCTGTCGATCCGGGTGCCGCGCTGGAAGCGGTCGTCGTAGCCGAGGAACAGGACCGTGCCGGCGTTGATCCGGTAGGTGAAGAGGACGTTGTTCCCGACGGTGACCGAGGCCGTGTTGTGCTCGGCGATGTGGCGCACGAGCAGCCGGTCGGTGAACTGGTAGGTGGAGCGCGTGCGGAAGATCTTCACGTTGAAGATGTTCGCCTGGTCGATCGGGTTCACGAAGTCGCTCGATACCATGGTGAACTCGGTGCGCAGCCGCGAGGTGGGCTGGAAGCGGAAGTTCACGTTGCCGATGGTCGAGCGGCCCAGGTACGGGTCGTCCGCGTAGAGGATGCCGTCGCCCCAGTTGTAGCCGCCGTAGATGGAGAGGATCCGCGCGCTGATGACGCCGAAGAAACCGTAGCCGGTCTTGCGGAAGTCGATCCGGCCGTAGCGTTCCAGGTCGCGGTTGACCATGCCGGTGATGGCCATGTTGTTGCGGAACGCGAAGTTCGCCATGCCCTGCATCTGCTCGTCCTGCAGGACGCCGGCGTGGTCGTAGAGGCGCAGGTACGTCATTGACGGGCCCCACGTCATCAGGTTCGACTCGGGCCACCAGCGGTACGAGACGGTGCCGCTGGTCTGCTGCAGGTCGACGCGCGGCAGGAACCCGGTGCCGGTGTGGAACCCCGGATCGATGCTGCTGTAGGCGACGTTGTAGCTGAGATTGCGTCCCTGCTTCGAGAAGTCCGCCTCGAGCGCGGTTCCCGAGAGCGAGCCGAGCGCCTCGTCCCGCGTCTCGGAACCCGCCGCCAGGAAGCTGATGCGGTGGGTGCGCCCGAGCCGGAAGCGTCCGTCGACCCCGGCCACCCGGTTGTAGTCGGCGCCGAACTCGCGCGCCGTGGCGATGGCGCCCAGGTACGACTCGGCGTAGAAATCGTAGCGGGCCCGCCCGAGGACGGTCTGCGCGGTGGCGCCGTACTGCGGATGCGTCGTGTCGTCGAGGAAGCCCGCCGCCTGGTCGTCGGCCACGACGACGCCCAGCGTGGAGTTGCCGACCTTGCCGGTCAGCTTCCCGCCGAAGCGCGGATCGACGATCGTGCGCGTGTGGACCAGGGTCAGCGGCGTCGCCGTCTGGAAGATCTCCTGCCCTTCGAGGAAGAACGGCCGCTGCTCCGGATAGAACAGCGCGAAACGCTGATTGGTCTCGATCTGCGGCCGGTCGGATTCGATCTGCGAGAAGTCGGGATTGAACGTGACATCGGCGGTCAGGTTGGGGGTAATGCCGTACTTGACGCCCATTCCCAGCTCGCCCTTCGGATCGCCCCTGTTGAACGCGCCGGTATCCGTGTCGAGCGAGCCGAGCCGGAAGCCGGTCAGCTCCGGCAGGAACTCCAGGTTGCGGCTGCGGGACACGTCCGACAGGCCTTCGAGCACCCCGAACTGCGTGAGCTGGCCTGCCACGCCGCGCGAGATCGGCGACCACGACTGCGCCTCCGACTTGTCGCGGATGATGCGGGTGATCTGGAAGCCCCAGAGGTGTCCCCCGCCACCGGCACTCGGCGGATAGCGCAGGCTCTTGAAGGGGATGCGCATCTCGGCCGTCCAGCCGTCCGCGACCACCTGCCCCCCGGTGTCGAAGAGGGCGTTCCACGACTGGTCGCCGCGGATTCCGAACTGCCCCGCGCTGCTCATGCCGCTGCCGCCGCTGCGGCGCGGTCCGCTGCCCCGCGAGGCCGACGAGCTGCCGCTCGACCGCGAGAAGCCGGTGCTGCCGTCGGCGTTGACGAGCGAGTCCGCCTGCACGCCGTAGCCGTTCACCTCGAACTGGTACGCGCGCTGCTGGTCCAAGAACGGGTCGAAGAGGATCGACATCCGGTCGTCGCCGCGGATCTCCTCGCGGTCGGCGCGGTTGATGCGCATCACCTCGGGCCGCGAGTAGTGGGCGTAGAAGGCGAAGTAGAGATGGTCGTTGTCGTACGCCATCCACACCTCGGTCTCCTCCGTGCCCGGCGCGCCCTCCACCGGTGCGATCTGAATGAAGTCGTCGATGTAGGTGGCGGTCTCCCAGACCGAATCGTCGAGCCGGCCGTCGATCTCGGGCGGATTCGCGGTCCGCCCGATCACCACCGTCGGCCGTTCCCGCGGTGTCGGGATGAACCCGCCCCCGCGGCCGCCCGGCCGCCGGGGACGGCGCTGCGCCGGTGCCGCTCCGCCGCTGCCCGGCGCACCGAATGCCACTGCGCCGGTCACGTTGCTTTCGGACCGCGGTTCGCCGAGCGCGGGAACGGGGACGGACCGCGGCGGTGCCGCCACGCTGTTCCGCTCCGGCAGCGGGTCGGGCACCGTCGAGACGATGGCGGCAGGAGGTGCGACGCGGGTCGGCGGTACGACGCGTGCGGCGGAGCCACTAGGCATCTCGGACCCGGTGGAAAGTCGCGCGGCGAGCGCCGCGCCCACTTCGTCCTGGATGTCGAACAAGTCGCCGAACGTGCCGTCCACGCGCGTGCTGAACGCGACGGCGCCGGTTGCCACGTCCACGACGCGCGTCGTGATCCGCAGCCGATCTCCCATGCGCTGCAACGTGCCGTCGACCAGCCAGGTCACCCCGCGTCGGCGTTGAACGTCGAGCACGTCGCCGGCCACGGACCGGCCGTTTCCGTTGCCGTTGCGGTAGCCGTTTCCATTGCCGTTGCCATTGGCCGCATGCAGCGGGTCCGGGGAGTCGGCCCCAGGATGGGCGACGACGCGCAGTCCGGCGTTACGCAGGTCGGCGGCGATGGTCTCCGCGAGGCCGGCGCCGATCCAGTCGTCGGCCGGTTGCCGGCTGACGTTGGCGAACGGCACGACGACGACCGTGTCGGCACGTTGCGCCGACGCGGGCGACAACGCGCACAGCACGAAGCCGGTCACGATCGGCGCCAGCCGGCGCCAGCATGAGTCGTTCGGCATGTAAGCGCCTAGTGTAGCGGCAGTTCCATGGCGCGTGCGGGCGAATCTGGCCGCGTCAGAGCAACGCAAGGCGCACGGGATCCGGATCCCGGGGCGGGACCTGCTGCGACGGTGCTACCAGCCGACGCCGATCTGGGCCAGGCTGGAGGCGCGCTGACGCCAGAACTCGGGCGTCATGGCGTTCACCGTCTCGTTGTGGGTGGGCGAGCCGTACGCGATGGCGCCCCCGGTCCGGCCGCCGAGACCCGACGTCCAGCTCTCCACGTTGAAGCCCTCGAGGACCGCTACCGCCTGCGCGCGGGCGTACACGTTGATCCGCGTGGTCAACCGCAGCAGCAGCCGGTCCTCTTCGGCGGGTAGGGCCGCCATGCGCCGCTTGATGCGGTCGAGCGAGACCGGAAGCGTCCCGGCGCCCAGGTCCGCTTCTGCGTCGGCAGCCGGTTGCTGCCCGGCGCCCGCGGGTGTGGCGAGCCCGACGACCAGCATGGCGATGCAGGTGATCAGCGCGAATCGCATGAGATCTCCTCAGGCAAGACCTTCACGCTACGGCGGCTCGCGCGATGTGTCAACCATCCGGTCGGCCGCCGGTTCGTGGACGCCGCCGTCATCGCGAGTTGCGGGCGTCTCGGCGGGGCTATAGTGGCCACGCTGCCATCGCCATTCGTGTGGTCCGGCTGGCTCGCTCCGAGGCGCTTTGGGCTGCTGCCCGCATTCGACGGTTGACACCGCCGGGATCGGTCGTAAGGATAGGAGACGATGCCGCACCGCATCGCCCGCGTCGTGCTCGCCGTGGCGCTAGCGTCGTCCGGCGTTTCCGCGCCGTTCATGCACGTGCACGCGCACGGTTCCGCCCACCCGGTGTCGTCGCACGGAGACGGGATCGACGAGCATTGCGCGCACCATCATTCCGCGGGCGCGCACTGGCACCCGGCCGGGAATGCCGCTCCCCACAGCGGCACTGCTCTGGCCGCGGCGGGGGTCGGGCACCGGCACGCCGCGGTGGTGGTGTCAGCGGCCGCCATCGAGAGCTCACCCCTGGACATCGGCCAGTCTTTCGCGCCGCTCGATGCGCCGGAGAGCGGCATGTTGTCCGACCCGTCCGGTGCGCGCGCACCGGTC
>CATQHX010000048.1 GCA_958296065.1 Vicinamibacterales bacterium
GATCCGAAAGTCATCGGAGCCGGCGACGGGATCGGGGGCTCGGGCTTGGATGACGTTTTCAGTCCGAGGATGTCACTCATGATCTGGCTCCAGCGCGCGCACCCGCTCCGAGAGCCGTTCGATCTCCTGCTGCTGATCGAGAACCCTCTTGAGCAGGCACCGGATGGCCAGCGCGTCGTAGTGCCAGTCGGGGTACACGCCCGGCACCACGTCAGCCGCGCCAGCGCCGCGGTTGAGAGGGCCGCGCTTGCCTTCGGCGTATCGGGTGTAGTCCGCAAACGAGCGCAGCCACTCTTCGGCGGAGAGTTCACTCAAGACTTCGTCGCTCATGGGCCAAGCCGGGATCAGATGTCAGTGTACCACCCGAGCGGTCCGACAAGCTAGACCCCGACCCGAGTCGCGCGCCGAACGCGGCAGGGTCTGCCTGCGCGAGCGCCGACGCCAGCGGTGCTCGGTACTTCTTCGGCGTCTTCGGGTTGGCCAGCAGCCGGCCGGCTGGTGACGAGCGGGCTTCGGGATGTCGAGTGGATCGCCGAGCTGGTGGCGGCGCGGGATCCGAAGCCGGGACCGCGGGGGCCGTACCGAAAGCGTTCCGGCGGACTGATCCGACTGGGATCCCCGAACGCCGCCGCAACCCCTGGGGGCTGTGGCGGGATCTGATACATTGGTGAAGGTACGCTGTGCACTCCGCGGCCCGAGACGGAGAAAAGCAATGACAGCAGACGACGCGAAGGCGACCCTGTCGAAGTCCGAGATGTACGATATTCGGGCCATTCTTCCAGGCTTAGAGGATCCAGAATACAACTTGTCGAATTTTCAGCAGGGCACCTTGCGCGGGCTGTACACGGACCCGGAAACGGGCCGCGTGGATCCGTTCCGTGCGGCGCACATCCTGAACGACGGCTGGAGCGAGTTTCACCGTAAGTTCATGCGCGGATTTCGAAGAGCCTGGATCCATGCGGCGCCGGTCAGGCGCATCGACGGTGAAGCATTCTGTCTCCAGATGTGGAGGGAACTGGGCGACACCCTGCGCTGCTGGTGTGCCGGCAACTTCGTCAACAGCGATGGACGGCCGGCCTTCGACATGACTCCGCAGCAGGTCATCGAGCGCGTGGAATACGAAGGTTCGCGCTGACCGCCTAGAAGTCGCTTGGCGCGCCATAGCGGGTCGCTCCCACTCCTGCCGCCGCGCTTGCCCGCCCGATGACGGTTATTTCAAACTGAGACACTACCGCCGGCCGCATCTGATTGCGTTCGACTCGCGTGACCGCGGCGCGTCCCGTTGAACTGAGCTCGGGAACGCTCACGAATCCGATGCATGACGGTCGTGCCGGCGACCGATATAGGCTGCCCAGTCGTCCATCAGCAAGCGCCGACGTTCGAACAGGTCGGAGCGCGCATAGGCCGCCTCGGTCTGGTTCCGCACCACGTGCGCCAGCGCCGCCTCGATCACCTCCCGCGGGTGGTCTGTCCGTTCCGAGGCCCAGTCCCGGAAGCTGGACCGGAATCCGTGCGGCACAGCGCCGATACCCAGTTGCTGCAACACGCCCGACAGCCGGGCGTCGCCGATCTCTTTGCCGCGCTGGCTCGGAAACACCAGACCGGACGGCATGACACCGGTCGAGTCGACGCCGAGCCCGCGCGCGTCGTCGAGGATCTCGACCGCCCGGCTGCTCAGCGGCACCCGGTGCTCCCGCCCCGCCTTGGTGCGCGCCGCGGGCACCGTCCACTCTCGAGCGTCCAGGTCGATCTCATCCCAACTCGCCAGC
The DNA here is from genome assembly GCA_958296065.1 of Vicinamibacterales bacterium. Classification (GTDB taxonomy): domain Bacteria; phylum Acidobacteriota; class Vicinamibacteria; order Vicinamibacterales; family UBA8438; genus WTFV01. The sequence goes on from CATQHX010000048.1 coordinate 1,770, forward strand.
CGCGCCTCGGCCGAGCGCGCCGCCGTCAGCACCACGAACTCGAAGACCAGCTTCAGCCCGGCCCACGCCGCCGATGCGCACACCGTCGCAATCGCCCCGGCGACCTCGCCATGGGGAAGCGCGCGCTGGTTCCGCACCGGCGCCGACCGCTTCGGCAGCGCCGCGGTCAGCGCGTCTCCCGCCGGATTGTCGTTCCGGTAGCCTTGGGCGATGGCCCATTTCATCACCGTGCCGATGCGCTGGCGCACCTTCTGCGCCGTGGCGTGCTTGCAGGTCCAGATGGGCAGCAGCACCGCCATCACGTCGGCCGTTGTGATCCGGTCGACGCCCTTGCGGCCGAGGCGCGGGCAGGCGTACTCGCGCAGCGTCGCCTGCCAACTGTTGGCGTTGCGGCCGCCGGCCTTCCAGGTGGCGGCGTGGATGGCGAGCACGGTGGCGACCGCCTCGTCGAAGGTCGGGATGCCGGGGGCGCGGCGGGAGGCTGGGCGCGGGTCGCCCCCCGAGCGGGCGACCCGGCGGTTGGCGAGGGCGCGTTCGCGGGCCTCGGCCAGTGGCACGAGGGCGAAGCTTCCGAGGCCGAGCGCGCAGCCCTTGCCGTGGATGACGAGCCGCTGCACCCAGTGGCGGGTGCCGGACGGTTCGACGTGCAGGTAGAGCCCGTTGCCATCGCAGTATCTGCCCGGCTGGGCGACGCTGCGGCAGAAGGCGGCCGAGAGTGCCTTGTGGGGATGGGGACGCCTGGGCTTGGTCTTTCGGGGGCGGACGCCGGGAGCTTCCATATGATATCCCATGTTCAATTCTGAACGGGATTGGAGCGGCCGCTTCTGGCCCGCGCTGGATGAAACTGCAGACAGCCGTGCTCCACAACCCCTATTCTACAAGGGAATTTAGCTTGGAATCAGCTGGAAGAAGCTGGATGGAACTGGATGACTATAAGTGGCGTTCGCACCGAACTCCACATTCGTCCACATCTGCTGGCGGCGAATCCTCAGGCTCGGGAAGCTGCCGCGCCACCGACGAAGGAGTCCGGACACACGTCGGCCGGAATGGTTTCGGCGAGCATGGCGGTACTCGGCAGGGCCGAGAGCAAAGCAAATGGACCGTCTCGAACCCGTCATGAAATGATGCAGGCTAGACAGAGGCTTGACATCACCCTGCCTCGTCCGTGGCAGCCACACTCCATATGCGCTTCAACGGAAGTTCCGCCTTGAGATCCTCGTCCAGCCTTTCGTAGTGAGCAAATAGGTTTTCCAGGAGCTCCTTTTGCGTCCAAAGCCGAACCCGAAAGAAGCTCGTTGCGAGCTCCCTCTGGACATTAGTCCGAAAGCCACCCCAAGACACAAATAGTCCCTCCTGCGCACCGAACTTGGTCACTGCCCCAAGCAACTTGTCCACCGTCGGCCGATCGACGGGCGAACTCTCCGACTTCACTTCCACACACAACCTCGGGACACCGAATCCGAGGTGCCCGGCACCTGCCAAAATGTCCGCGCCACCATCAGCACCCTCGGGACTCCGATAGGTAACGTAGCCTTGCGCTCTGAGAATTCCGTCCACCAGCCTCGTAAGTCCGTGGCCCTTGAATCTTGCGTTGATCAGTTGAGCGATTTGATCCCGCGCTGCCTCCTCCAGGTCCGGGATATCTTCACCATCCACCGACTCGTCGCTTCCGGAGTTTTCCGGCTTAGTCGCTGCAGCGATGCTCTCAGGCTTCCAGCCGTTTGCCTGCATCGCTGCGATTCGCGCCTGGGCATTGTTGCGCTGCACTCGACAGATCGTCATGAATGCGCCGAATGTGTGAAGCAGATCTTGGCCAAAGTTCGCTCGGGGCACGGCCTCGGCTATCCACTCAACTGGACGCCAGTGGTAGTACGGATTGGGGCCTTGAGCGTCGAAGTGATAGTCGCCTGTTATTTTCCCAACTTGGATTGCTCGCTGGCTCTTGAGAGGCAAGATCACTAGGTCGCCGACTCGAATCTCATGAGCGAAGGGCCATACTTGACTAGCCCAGTTCAGGATACCTTTAGGTTTGGCCTCCGGATAGCGCTGTGTCATTGCGCCAACTAGTTCCGAGCGCTCGCTTAGCCCGGAAAGGTCGAGGTCGAGGTCATCCCAGGTCAGGTACACGCGGCTGTCCTGGATGAACTTCGCCTCGTACTCTCCGTGGGATCCGCCCCGAATCAACCAGACAGCCATGAGGTTCCGTGGCTACTGCGCGAACTTCGGTGGCGAAACAGCGTCAGTGAGTTCACAGGCATCCCAGCGTTGCGCGGTCATGCACACTAGAGAGAATTATACTGCAGTCGACGATCACGTTCACCGATGACGCCGGCGCGATCAACGTGGTGTCGGGCATCGAGGCGGGCAAGCGCCTGCCGACCACGTCCCCCTCGTCCACGTCGACCGCCTCCCCCGGCGCGTCGTAATGTCCCGGGCGCCATCTCGAGCAGCCTCGCTCGTACGCGGCTTCGGGTAGATTGTTTCCGGTCGTGGCGCTCGGCGGCGCCGTGGGCGCTATTGTGGACGTTGTCAGGCACGAGACGGTCTACCATGCGGTCGGGTCGATGCAAGCCTCGGTGCCAGCGATTGTGTCGCGCGGGAGTCTCGGCGCCAGGGTATCGGTCGCCTAGTGGTCCTGGTTGCCGAGCACGAGCCACTTGATGCCGGGCGCCTCCCGCCACCAACGCTGGTGGTACGCCTGGACGCTGCCGTCGACGCTGACGTCGCCCAGGCAGACGATCGTGTCGACGGCGCCGACCAGGTCGTACCAGGCGTCCAATCATCGCCTGGTCTGCTCTGCGCACCGTTCCGAACGGCCTGAAGAAGACCCCGAGTGACACCTTGTGCCCCAGGTGCAGGTCCGACCAGATCCAGGTCGTTTCGTCGGGCGCTTCGCACTGGCCCGGCCCGATGGCGCGCGCGTGCCGGATCAGCGCTTGCGTCTGCCGCGTGTCCACTATCGGATGGACAAATGGCATCAGCGAGTGCACCAGCTCGTCGGCGTACAGCGCGTGCAGGCGTTCGGCGGCCGCATCGGGCACGCTCATGTGGCATATTCTCCTACTCGGCTAACGTCGCCTCCCGGACAACCTGTTCTGCCGGCGCACGGCGACCGGTTCCGCGGGAGCATGAGACGGTCACCGCAGAGCGCGAAGAAATTCGTTTCGGTACCTCGATTGCGGTATCAACCGCTCGCGTCAGATGACGGTTCCGTTGTGCGCGATCAGCCGGTCGAGCCGTACCGGGCGAAACCCGATCCGTTCGACGCTCACGTTCCAGTGCTCCGGGCTCGGCGGGTCGTGCCGGTGCAGGTGCCCGTGCACGTTTACCGCCCCGGCCGGCGTAGGCGTCAACGGAGGGTGCGAGAACACGAGCGGTGGTACGCCGGCGCGCACCGCCGCCGCGCACATCCGCTCGAAACCGGCCTCGCCCAGCATCCTCCCGCGGTGGACATCGTGGTTGCCGAGGACCAGCAGACGGCGCCCCGGCGCGGCCCGAAGCCTCGCCGCCAGCTTCGGGTCGACGAGCCCGTACGGGTGCGCGACATCGCCGAGGCACAGCATCAAGTCGTCGGCTCCCACCGTCCGCTCCCACTCGTCCAGCATCCGGTCGCTCATCGCCCGCGCGTTGGCCTCCGGCCGCCTCCACAGCCGTTGCGCCATCGGGTCCCACAGGTGCAGGTCCGACCAGATCCAGACGCGCTCGGTGGGCTCGTCGACGATCTCGATGTGCCTGGCGCTTCCCAGCAGCGCCTCGACGAGCGATTCGCCGTCCATCCCCGCGTGCGGAGCGCCGTGGTGTCCGTACCTCTTGCGCAGGTTCGCTGCGCACCGGCTTCTCAGTTCCTCCGCGCTCATCATCGACATCTGGCTGAGTAGTGGCGAGTAGTATCCCCGGGCCCGGCGCTACCCGCGGCTGCGGACCCACCGGTCCACGTTGCGCGGTCACCGCGGCTTTCTCCAGTCCGCGGCGCCGAGCGCAAGTGCCCGACGTCCGTCACGCGACCGTCGTCGCCGACTACGACCTCGAGAATGACGGCCATGTCCCCGAAGTTGGCCGGTCGACCGCGGTGATGCGTGCTTCCAGTTCTCCGCATCGCCTGCTGCATGCTAGCTGAGCGCGGCGTGCCGTTGCCGCGCGTTGTCCAGGACCCAAACGAGGCCGACCGGGCTGTAGCCGTCCCTTTCGACCGCGAAGTTGATGTGCCAGGCGGTTGGCTCGAACTGGTTGTGCAGGTATCCGTGGGCATTCATCGTGCCGACCTGCAGGTGGTCCAGCGGGTAGTGGCTCAGAACCAGCGGCGGGTCGGTGGCGCACACCGCCAGCGAGTACTGCGTCGTGAAGCCCGCCTCGCGCAGCGCCTCGCGGTCCAGGTCGTGGTTCCCGAGGATGAGGATTCGCTCGCCGGGGCAGTTCTGGATGTCGAGCACATGTCGAGCACCAGGCGTCGGTCGTTAGTCGCCGCCGGGTCACCGACCGGGTTCTGGCGGATGTCCAGCCACCCGGCCGTCCAGCAAGCCCTGCGCAATCGCTATTTCGACTCGGCCGGCCTCCCGCAGGTGGCTGGATCTTCCCATCATAACTCAATCGAACCGCCGTGGTACGTGACCCGTATGCCCGGTGGTTGTGACAGGGAAAGCTGACAACAGCCTACCTATGTCAATCAATCGGTGTTCAACTCCGTCCGAAAAACAACCCATGATCCGGCAGCAGACATTGCCCGCGACGCAGGTCGTCGCCTCCACGCCGTGGATCATCAACCGCCAGGATCTCGACTTGCCCACCGTGCAAGCGGAAATCGAAGCCGTCCACAGTGGCCGACAACTGCGCCGGAAAGATCCCAACCAAGCAGAAATCCCCTTGGAAACCGGGTCCTTGAGAAGGTGTAGCACTATGTCGAAGCGTTCCGCACGGCGTAAACACACTGCTCATCACTCGCCGCTGAGCCAGGTTCACTACCGCCATCACCCGCTCTTCGGTCAGGACGTGCGGGTCGTTCGCGCTCTGCGTCAGCGAGGAGCGCCGTCCGTCATCATCGAGCTACCGGACGGCGCGCAGATCGCCGTGCCGAAGTGGATGCTCGATCCGCTTCGGTGCCGTTCCATGCGTGAAGAGGACACGCCCATCATCGCGATCGGGGCACTGGTCGAACTGAGCGCCCTGGTTCGCCTCTTGACTCCATCGCCCTCCTCGGAGCGTCCGCATATCGTGGACCTCGAAGGAGGACCTGATGACGCAGCACGCAGACCAACCGCTTCTGCCGGCGCGCCAGACACCGTTGAGATTCACACGAGAGGGACCGCATCTACCGAGGACCGCCATGACTGAGTGTCAGGTCCTGTTGACGCGCTTGCTCGTGGAGGTCGGCCGCGAGGCAGCAGCAGCAGCGACGACGACGACGACGACGACGGAGGTTCGATGACTGAGAAGATTCGCCCGGACCATCTCCGCCGCACCGCCTACGTCTACGTCCGACAATCCAGTGGCCATCAGGTCCGCCACCACCATGAGAGCCGGCAGCGCCAATATGCGCTCGCCGACCGCTCCCGAGCGCTGGGGTTCGCCGAGACCGTAGTCATCGACGAGGATCAGGGCAAGAGCGGCAGCGGCAGGCAGGAGCGGTCCGGGTTCGGACACCTGTTGACGGCGGTGTGTCAAGGCCAGGCGGGCGCAGTGTTCGCGTTGGAGGCGTCGCGGCTCGCGCGGAACAACCGCGATTGGTATCACCTGATCGACTTGTGCGCACTGACGGACACGCTGATCCTCGACGGCGATGGGGTCTATGACCCGCGCGGGCTGAACGACAGGCTTCTATTGGGTTTGAAAGGCAGCATGGCGGAATTCGAGCTCGGCCTCCTCAGACAGCGTGCGCGCGAAGCCTTCGAGCAGAAGATTCAGCGCGGTCATGCGTTATGGGAGCTCCCGGTCGGCTTCGTGCGGACCGAGGACGACTTGGTCGAGAAGATTGCCGACCGCCAGGTTCAGGAGGCCATCGCGAGTGTGTTCCGCAAGTTTCGGGAGTTCGGCTCCGTCCGGCAGACGACGTTGTGGTATCACGACCAGCGCATCCCGCTGCCGCACGTGAGACCGGGCACGGGCAGCAGCGACATCATCTGGCAACTGCCGACCGGGCATCGCCTCTATCAGGTCGTCAAGAATCCGATCTACGCGGGTGCGCTGGCGTATGGCAAGACGGCCGCCAAGACCGTGGTCGAGGACCAGCGTGCCAGGACGGCCTCGACCCGCCGGCGGAAGCCTCCGGAGGAGTGGACCATCCTGCTCCGCGACAACCATGCGGGGTACATTTCGTGGGACGAGTATCTCGCGAATCAACGTATCCTGGAGGCGAACGTGGCCAGACGGGGAGTCACGACGCCGGGCGCCGCCAAACGAGGCCCTGCGCTGCTGGCCGGCCTGTTGCGCTGTGGACGATGCGGGCGCAAGTTGTTCGTCGCCTACAGCGGCCGGGGCGGCCGGGTGCCGCGCTATGCCTGTGCCGGGAGTCGCACCGGACAGGGGCCGACGACCTGTCTGTCGCTCGGAGGCGTGACCATCGAACAGGCCGTGACGGACCAGATGCTCGAGGCGATCCAGCCGGTGGGCATCGAGGCCTCGCTGGCTGCGGTCGACCAGTTGGCCCACACGCACACCGAGCAACGCCGGGCCCTGGAGCTGGCCCTGGAGAAGGCGCGCTATCAAGCGCAGCGTGCCGAGCGCCAGTACCACACTGTCGACCCGGACAACCGTCTGGTCGCCGGCGAGCTCGAAGCCCGGTGGAACGATGCGCTCATCCACGTCGGCCAGCTCGAAACGGACCTCGCCGCGCTCGCCGACACGCAGACGGTCTTGCCCCCCGAGCAACGGCAGCACGTCCTACAGCTCGGCAACGACCTCCCGGCGCTGTGGCACCATCCTCACGCCTCGCCCGACCTGAAGAAACGGATCCTGCGCACGGTGCTTCACGAGATCGTCATCGATACTGATGAGACCCACCGCGAACACGTTCTCCATCTGCACTGGCAGGGCGGCGTGCATACGCAGTTGCGCGTGCCGTGTAACCGTCGTGGTCACCGACGCGTGAGAACGGAGCGAACCGCGATCGATCTGATTCGAGAGTTATCCAAGGTGTGCCGCGACGCCGCGATCGCCGCCACCTTGAACCGACTCGGCTACCGGACCGGAGGTGGCCAGACGTGGCGCGTGCACAGCGTGCAGAACACTCGGCACTATTACCATCTCCCCAACCATTGCAACGACGATACCTGGCTCACCATCGAGCAGGCGGCCGCGAGGCTGGGTGTCAGCCACACCGTCGTCAAACGCCTGATCCGACAGGAGACATTGCCCGCGACGCAGGTCGTCGCCTCCACGCCGTGGATCATCAACCGCCAGGATCTCGACCTGCCCGCCGTGCAGTCGGAAGTCGAAGCCGTCCGCGCTGGCCGCCAACTGCGCCGGACAGATCCCAACCAAGCAGAAATCCCCTTGGAAACCGGGGTTCTTGAGAAGGTGTAGCACTATGTCGAAGCGTTCCGGAGCGCGTGTGGCGAAACCGGCTTGGCGAGGCGCGCGCGTCGGGCGGCGATCTGGCATGCACGCTGGACCGCTGCCCGCGTGATCGGCGTCTCGGGACGCTCGCCGGGAAAGAGCCAGTGCCGGGGCCGTTCGACTTTCCACTAGGCGCGCAGGACCGCCAGCAGCTTCGGCGAGAGCATCACGTAGCGGTCCTTCTGTCCCTTGCCCTTCGCGATGCGCAGCACCATGCGTGCGCTGTCGATGGCGGACACGGTGAGGCGGACGGCCTCGGAGATGCGCAGGCCGGCGGCGTAGCACGTGGTCAGGATGGCGTGATGCTTCGCGGCCTTCACCCCGTCGAGAAACTGGACCACTTCTTCCGGGCTGAGCACGACCGGTAGGGACCGCGGCTTCTTCGGCGCGGGGATCATGTCGTCGAAGACCCACCGCTTCTGGAGCGTGACCCGATAGAGGAAGCGAAGCGCCGACACGGCGACGACGAGCGAGCTCGGCGCGAGACGACGTTCGTTGGTCAGGTAGACCTGGTAGGCGCGGATTTGCTCCGGACCGAGGTGAGCCGGGGAACGGTCGAAGTAACGAGCGAACCGTGCGACGGTCTCGACGTAAGTCTGTTGGGTGCACTCCGACAGCCGCCGCACCTGCATGTCTTCGAGCATGCGTTGACGAAGGGAAGCCATGAGACGCTCCTCTCTGAGAGGCCTGGGGGATTCCAGGCACTCGCAGAGCAGCGTACGGCGAGGCTCACTACGGGCTGTGGGGGCTCGACGATCTGGCCGGACGTCTCAGTGGCGGCGGGGCGATCCGCCGTCTACCGCGAAGCGGTTTAGTCCAATGATCAGTATGACCAGCTGGTCATACTGATCACTTCTCGAGGCTCGTTGACAGTGGCCTTCACCGGCGTGAGCGGCAGCGGCATGTCATTGGTCGTGCTCGACACGATCTGCACCGAGGCGAGCGCCAGTTCGTCGACACGTTCAGCACGTAGCCCGCCGACGGAGTTCTTCGCAGCGCTGATCGCGAACCGGCGGATGCGGAGGACGTACGGGTCACACGCGCAGCGGATCGCCGGGTACGCGTCGCCGAAAACGACGAAGCTCTACGACCGGATCGCCGACACGATCCGCGTCGACGATATCGAGTGCATCGTGATCTGAGAGGTCGCCGCGCAGTCTGGCGCACCAGGACCCAGACATCCTTGCGCCAACACTCCACGTTCCCCGCCCTGTCGTGAGCCTGTCCCATCGACGCCGGTCGAGCGTCCCATCGGCAAGAGATACCGTCCCACCGTGCCGGAGAGCTGTCCCATCCGGCCGGCCGGGCGTCCCATTACGAATCATTCTGAACCGTTCGCCACGTCCGGATGTCCGCGGATTCTCGAGCTCGCCAACACCGGCCGCCGCGGACTGCGCGGACGCCGCCGGGCGGCGCGGCCGCGAGAGGAACGACGGAGAGGGTCGCGACCCAACGAGATCAGGCTGACCTGCCGCGGTCCTGCGCGCCGGGAGGCGAGCTTCGGGCGCTTGGCGAGCTGGACGACAACCGTCGGAGTCTTGGGCGCAATGGCGAGCTGGACGACCTTCGCGGCGCGGATCGTATGGCGGTGCGCGCCGCGCTCTACCTGATGGCCGGCACGGTACGAGCCGTAGGCACCGCGGAGGATGGTGGCGCCGGCCGGGGGCCGAGTCACGGCCAAGAGTAGTCCGGGCCTGGGCGCCTAGGCGGCCTAGGCACGTCGCCCAGGCCGGCGACCTTGGTGCAGACCTGGAGTCTGAGAGGTGGCAAGTCGCGGGACAAAATGTTGACACGCTGAGGTTTCGCTCAACACGAGATCTCCGTAACTTATTGATTCTATTGGTGGGCCGCGCTGGGATCGAACCAGCGGCACCCTGATTAAAAGTCAGGTGCTCTACCACTGAGCTAGCGGCCCAACATCGCCGACGCGTCAAGGATATCGTCCCGGTCCGGCGCCACCCGAGAATCACCGCGCGATCAGCGTACCACGGCGCGGCACGGACGGGGCGGACGGGCGGTCGGGACGAGGCGTGGGTGCAAGTACATGGCGAATAATCCGCGTCTCAAGCGGAGGATGGAAAACGATCGTGGCGGGTGCGGAAACCGGACCGGCGCTGAGCGGGTGGTTGGAGCGCCGAGGCCGAGGCCGGCGGCGACACGTGCGTCGCGCTGCGACCCGGTCACGATGTCGGCCGACCTGCAGTCCGGCCGGCTGGTTGCCGGCCGACTACAGGCCGCCCTCCCTAGTGCACCATCAGGGGCACGCTGGCGGTCAGTGGGCCCCAGTCGAACCCGAGGTTGCCGTCTTCGATCGAGATCACGAGCTGCTCGGCCGGCGGGTCGAGCTCGCCGACGGTCATCGGGACGTGCACGACGTCGTGCTCCGAGTTGTACGCCGTGCCCCATTGCCCGGTCTCGCTGTTGACGATCAGGTGGAACTCGTCGTCCGCCTGCATGGTCCACAGCGTGTACTCGCCGGCGGGGACGGTGGCGTCACCGAGCATCAGCTCGCGATCGGTGGTCAGCGTGGTCGCCTCGTCGGCGCCGAGGCGCCAGACCGAGTCGGCCATCGGCTCGACGCTCTCGCCGACGACGCGGCCCTTCACATAAGGCCGGCCGTAGTCGATGGTGATGTTGCCGCCGTCGACGCTCCAGTGGACGCTGACGTGGGGACTGCCGCCGGTCCCTTCGTGGACGGGCGTCAGATTGCCGCCGCCGAGCATTTCCATGGCGCCGGCATCCGGCGCCTCGGCGTCCATATCCGCACCTTCGTGATCCATCGTCTCGGCTTCCGGTGCCTCACCGCCGCCGCCGCAGGCGGCGACGAACGTCAACGCCAGGAATGCCAGGAACGATGTCAGAAGCAGGTTACGCACGTTCATCGAGTCTCCCTTTCATTGGTAGATCGTCAAAGAATACCACGTGGGCAGGCGATTCCCGCGCTCTACAGGATCCGCAGCCCCAGCGCGGAGAGCACCAGCTCCACGCCCAGCTCGGCGGTGGCGTTGTGGTCGTCGAGCGTCGGATTCAGCTCGACCAGGTCGAGTGCCCGCAGCCGCCCGCTGTCGGCGACGGTCTCCATTGCGAGGTGGGCTTCGCGATAGCTGATGCCGCCGCGGACCGGGGTGCCGACGCCGGGTGCGATGCCCGGGTCGCAGACGTCGAGATCGAACGAGACGTGAAGACCGTCGGCCTCGCGGCCGCTCAGCTCCAGTGCCCGTTCGGCGACGGCCGCCATGCCCAGCCGGTCGACGTCCTTCATGGTGAAGACATGGACGCCGGAGGCGACCACGTGCTCGCGCTCGGCGGGGTCGAGGTTGCGGACGCCGATGAGAACGGTACGGTTGGCGTCGATCGCCGGGGACGCGCCGCCGATGGTGGAGAGCTCGGCCGGCTCGGGGCCCAGCAGTGCCGCTAGCGGCATGCCGTGGACGTTGCCGCTGGGGCTCGTGTCCGGTGTGTTCATGTCGCCATGAGCGTCGATCCAGAGCAGGCCGAGTCGCTCGTCGCGCCGGCGGGCCGAAGCGGCGCTGGCGGCGACGGACCCGGCCGACAGGCTGTGGTCGCCGCCGAGCACCAGGGGCAGCGCCCCCGCGGTCAGGGAAGTGGTGGCCGCCTCGAACAGGCGCTGGCAGACGCCGGCGATGTCGTCGATGTACTTCTTGGCGGCATCCCCGGGCTGTCGGGTCTCGCGAACCGGCGCCTCCAGGTTGCCCCGGTCCGTCACCGCGTAGCCCAGTGCGGCGAGACGGTCGCCCAGGCCGGCGATGCGCAGGGCGGACGGACCCATGTCCACCCCGCGCCGGTCGGCGCCGAGGTCGAGCGGGACCCCGATGATGTCGATTGCCTTCATGGTGTGCTTCGATGGGCCGCCGCCGCGTCGGCGCCGGCGGCCCGGCCGGCCGCCACGCAGTCGCCGATGCCGACGCCCCGAAAGGCGGCGCCGATGATCTGGAGACCGGGCGTTTGCGCCAGGCGCCCGTCGATCTCCGCGACGAGTGCGCGGTGACCGACGTTGAGCTGCGGGTTCGCCCGCGGCCAGCGGTAGACACGCGTCAGCGCGGGCTCGCCGCGAATGTCGAGCAGACGGCTCAAGTCGCCCCGGACGAGAGCGGTCAGGGCTTGGTCGGTCAGGGTGAGCGCGTCCGGCCGGCGCGCGCCGCCGACGAAGCCGCGCAGCAGCACGTGTCCGTCGGGCGCACGGCCGGGCCACTTGGACGAGACCCAGGTGGCCGCGGTGATCGAGAGCCCGGGCTCGACGCGGGGCACCACGAAGCCGCTGCCGTGCAACGGGTGCGCGACGGCGGCCCTGGGGAAGGCCAGCACCACGACGGCGATGGAGGTGTCGGTGAACGACTCGCACAGCCGGCCGAGCGCACCGTCGACGGCGGCGGCCAGCGGCGCCGTGGCGTGGGCGGGCAGCGCGAGGATTACCTGGTCCGCCGTGATGCCCGGTCCGCCGCCGGTGTGCAGGACGTAGGGCGGTCCACCCGCGAGGCCGGTGACCGTGAACCCGCACCGGAGGCGGTCACGCGGCAGGCGTGCGGCCAGGGTGCGGGGAAGCACCTCGAGTCCTTCCGCGAAGGAGCGGAACGGGCCCTGGCCATCCGTGGCTGCCGCCCGGTCCTCCGCGTTGCTCCGGAACGCCCGGATTACGCTGCCGTGGGCCTGTTCGGCCTCGACGAACTGCGGGAACAGCGCGTGCATCGACAGCCGCTCGACGTCCCCCGAGTGGATGCCGGCCAGGAGCGGTTCGGCCAGGTAGTCGGTCGCCTCCGCCCCGAAGCGGCGGCGAAAGAACGCGCCTATCGACTCGTCCCGGGAATCGCCGTCCCGGATCCCGCTGCCCGGGTCCCGCGTGTTGCGGGGCGCGAGCACCTCCATTCCCAGTCGCAGCCGGCCGCGCCAGGAGAGGAGCCGCTGGCC
>CATQHX010000049.1 GCA_958296065.1 Vicinamibacterales bacterium
ATTCGCCTCCACCGTACAGGGAGAGACCGCGTTCACCGTCCTCGCCGTGGCCAAGCGCCTGCTGGCGGCCGGCAAGGACGTCATCGAGCTGGAGATCGGCGACAGCCCGTTCCCGACGTCCCCCGCGGCGCTCGACGCGGGCATGCGCGCGGTGAACGAGGGCCACACGCACTACGGACCGTCTCTCGGCATGCCCGACTTTCGCGCCGCGGCGGCCGAGTACGTCAACCGCGAGTACGGCCTGTCGGTCACCGCGGCACACGTCGTGGTCGGACCGGGGGCCAAGATCTACGAGCAGTTCTTCTGCGAGGCGTTCGTGAATCCGGGCGACGGCGTGCTGGTCTTCAGCCCGCACTTCCCCACCTATCCCGCGAACATCCAGCGGCGCGGGGGACGGATGGTGGTGTCGCGGCTGCGTGCGTCCCACGACTTCCGGCCGAGCCTGGAGGACGTCGAGCGCTTCCTGGCCGAGGACGCGAGTCCGAAGGCGATCTTCCTCAACAGCCCTCACAACCCGACCGGCGGAATCGCGACCCTGGACGACATCGAGGGACTGGCCGACCTGATTCGCGGCCGGGACGTGGCGGTGTTCAGCGACGAGCCGTACGACGCGATGGTCTGGCGCGGCCGGCACCATACGCTGTTGAGCCAGCCCGGGATGTTCGACCAGTGCGTCGCCGCCTACACCTTCAGCAAGTCGTTCAGCATGAGCGGCTGGCGGCTCGGGTTCGCGGTCGGCAGCCCGGCCACGATCGAGGTGATCGGCACGCTGACCAACACGGCGCTGTCGTGCGTGCCGCCGTTCACGCAGATCGCCGGCATGGCGGCCATGGCCCACGACGGGCCGGTGCGCGACGACCGGATGGCCGACTTCCGGCGCAAGGTCGAGCGCCTGGTCGAGGGCCTGAACACCATCGACGACATCTCGTGCCTGATGCCGGGCGGCACCTTCTACGCCTTCCCGTCCGTCAAGCGGGTCTGCAATCGCTACGGCATCACCTCGCACGGGCTGGCGCTGTTCCTGCTCGAAGCGGCGGACGGCGCCCGCGGCGTCGCCTGCCTCGGCGGGGAGTGCTTCGGCGAGGCGGGCGGCGGTTTCCTGCGTCTGAGCTGCGCGGAGCCCGACGAGCGGTTGACCCAGGCGGTGGCGTTCATCGCCGAGGCGGTGACCCGCGGCGAGCGCATGGAGTCCTACCTGGAATCGCACCCGGAACATCGACTGGCGGAACCGTACGGGGACGACTAGAGCCCCGAAACGCCTCGCGGGCTCGGCGTTGCGGCCCATCCCCCCCGCTCCAGGAGTCTGCGCCGCAGAACTTCACTCCGTTGCGTTTCTGCGGCGCAAGCTCCCAGCGTCCATTGCGGGTGTCGTTCGTTTCCTGCTAGGGTTCGATCCAGGAGTCGAGGTTTGTCATGGGATTGCGTGAGCGACTGTTCGGCCGGAAGAAGAGCGAGGACGAGACGCCGGACCCGCTGGCCGATCTCGTCCTGGCGAAGCTCAAGGTCGGCTACCTCGTCGACTACGACCTGCAGACGTGGCGGGTCACCGCGTACGCCCGGTACCGTTTTTCGGGCATGGACGATATCGAGGAGTGGGAGCTGAGCGCCAACGGCGAGCAGCGTTACCTGGAGCGCGCCGGCGACGCCTGGTCGCTCTCGTGCAAGATCGCGGTGGGAGACATTGCCGGCGATGTCCGGCGACACATCCTCGACCATGAGGATCCGCCGGGGACCATCATCTATCAGGGCGCCGCGTATCGCCTCGACGCCTCCTACGCCGGACATCTGCTGCCGGACGGCAGCGGCGCTCCCGAGCCGGTGATTCGCTGGGAGTTCGTCGACGGGGCCGAGACCGGCTTCGTCGGCATCGAGCAGTGGGGCGAGTCCGAGTTCACCGCCGCCGCCGGAGCGGTGGTCGAAGACTACCAGTTCACGCACATCCTGCCGGGGAGTCCGACATGAGTCACTCTCGCAGCGGCCTCGTGGCGTTGGTCCTGGCGGGCGTGCTGACCGCCGCGGCGTGCGACACGCAGACCCCGCTGGAACGGCTGCAGGCGCAACTCGAGGCGTACCCGGAGTACTCGGTGGTCCTGCAGGACATGGACGAGGACCTGTTCGGGTACTCGCACCAATACCAGGTGGTCGTCGGCGCACCGCAACCCGGATCGGACGAGTTGCTCTACCGCGAAGCGCTACTCGAACCGCAGCAGGTCGATTCCGGAACCTACGAGCGTTACCGGCCGTTTCTCGGCATGGTCATCCTCTCGAAGAGTCCGGACGGCAACGTCGATCAGGATGCACATCCGCCCGGCTACCAGCAGGTGGGGGACGAGCGCTACGGCCAGTGGAGGCAGGACTCCGGCGGGCGGTCGTTCTGGGAGTTCTACGGCCAGTATGCGCTGCTGAGCCACATCGTGGGCGGCTTCGGGCGGCCGATCTACCGCGACGACTGGAACGGCTACCAGGAGTCGCGCCGCGGCGGCCAGACGTACTATGGCCCCAACACCTCGGGCGGCGGCCGGACGTTCGGCACGAACGGCACCGCCACCCGGCAGACGAATCCCGACTTCTTCCGCCGCCAGCAGGCGCGGCAGGCGGCACAGGGCCGGTCGTTCGGTCAACGGGTCAGCAGCCGCATGTCGGGCGGCATGCGCAGCTTCGGCAAGTAGCCGGGAGGAGAACACGTCATGTCGGTGGATCAGATCCTGCCCGGCTTCATCCATCTCGCGGTCGTACTCGTGCTGCTGGCCGCCGGCAAGTTCGTCTACGACGGGTTGCACCGGGGCTTCGGCCTGCGGACCGAACTGATCGAGAAGCGCAACCTGGCGGCGGCGGTGGCCGTGGCCGGCTACTATCTCGGGCTGGCCATCGTTCTGGGCGGCGTGGTCTCCGGCCCGGCTTCGTTCAGCCTCCTCGACGACGTCATCGGGCTCGCCATCTTCGGCCTGCTCGGCATCGTGCTGCTGAACCTGTCGGCCCTGATCAATGACAAGGCGGTGTTCTCGCAGTTC
The DNA here is from genome assembly GCA_958296065.1 of Vicinamibacterales bacterium. Lineage (GTDB taxonomy): Bacteria > Acidobacteriota > Vicinamibacteria > Vicinamibacterales > UBA8438 > WTFV01. Next base: position 3,012 of record CATQHX010000049.1, read on the forward strand.
GCCATCGAGCACGAGATCGTCGAGGACCGCAACCTCGGCGTCGGCATCCTCGAGGGGGCCAACTACGTCGCCGTCGGCCTGATCACCGCCGGCGCGATGTCCGGGGAGGGCGGCCTGTCGTCCGGGCTGGCGTTCTGGATCGCGGGGCTCGTCGCGCTGATCGTCGCCGGGCTGCTGTACGACCGGATCACGCCCTACGACCTGCACGACGAGATCGAGAAGGGCAACACCGCCGTCGCGGCGGCGTTCGCGGGGGTGCTCGCCGGCTTCGGAAACGTCATCCGGCTGGCCGGCGAGGGCGACTTCGTTTCGTGGAACGAGAGCCTCACCGGGTTCGCCTACTACGCCGTGGCCGGGCTCGTGCTGCTGCCGCTCGTGCGGCTGTTCGCCGACAAGGTGCTGCTGCCCGGCGCGCGGCTGGGCGACGAGCTGGTCCGGGGCGAGCCGAACCTGGGCGCCGGCGTCATCGCCGGGGCGACCTACCTGGGAGCGTCGATGCTGATCGGGTTGACGCTGTAGGAGCCCGGCGCGACGCCCGCAGCACCGCAGAGCGGCAGGACCCACGGATCACCAGCCCGCCGGCCGACGATGAGCAGCGTCAAGTCCAGCGCGCGGCAGCCCGCGGCCGCGCTGCTCGCGTTCCTGCGGCGCGAGAACCTCTTCCGGCTCATGGGCGTGATCGTCGTGCTGGTGCTGGTCGGCGCCGGCGGCCTCACGTACTTCGAGCAGGACCGCCCCTTCCACGACGCGCTCTGGTGGGCCATCGTGACCCTGACGACGGTCGGCTTCGGAGATATCTCGCCGACAACGCTGGGCGGCCGGCTGATCGGCATCGTGCTGATGTTCTTCGGCATCGGCGTGCTCGGGACGTTCACCGCCACCATCGCCGGCGCGTTCGTCGAGCAGCGCCTGAGAAAGGACCGCGGCATGGGAGACTACGACCTGGAGGATCACATCATCCTGTGCGGATGGAACGACCGGACGAAGGAGATCCTGAAGGACCTGCGGGCGGATTGCCGCTCCGCCGACAAGCCCATCGCGCTGGTGGCCGAGATCGAGACCAACCCGGCGAGCGAGGATGAACATCTTCATTTCGTGCGCGGCACGGAAACCGAGGCGGACCTGAAGCGGGCCGGCATCGAGCGAGCGGAGACCGTCGTCCTGGTCGGTGACAGGTCGCTGGTGGACTACCCGGCGCGCGACGCCAAGGCGGTGCTGGCAGTGCTGACGGTGAAGAGTCTCAACCCGAGCGCCTACGCGATCGTCGAGTTGGCGGGCGAGGAGAACGTGCAACACTGCAAGCACGCCGGAGCGGACGAGATCATCGTGGGCGCCGATCTCTGCAGCCGGGTCATCTCGACGGCAACGCTGGACCACGGCATCTCGACGGTGCTGCACGAGCTGCTGAGCGCGCGGGAAGGCCAGGATCTCATCACCATGCCGGTACCGGCCGGACACGACGGGCGGTCGTTCATCGACGTGTTCTCCGACCTGAAGCGGAAGGAGGGCAAGATCGCCCTGGCGATCCAGCGTCACGGGAGCAGCAGAAGCATCGAGACGAACCCGGACGCGGACGCCCGCGTCGCGGCCGACGACCGCCTGGTGGTCATCTCGGCGCGCGCGCGGAATGGAACCTAGAATCTCCTCGGATGACAGAACCGGCCGGCCGGCGCAATCGTAAGTCTCAGTTGGGGACCCGGCAGCGGGGGACCCGGCGGCAGGTTGCCCCGGCGGGCCGGATGACGGCGACGAGAGGACGCAAACGGGACACGCGAGGAGGCGTGACATTCGATGGCTGAGCATTTCGACAAGGTCAAGGGCTATCTGCTCGACCTCGGGTTGACGGTCACGGCGGAGAACGAGGCCGAGGAGCTCGTCGTGGTCGACGACGAGGAGAACGGCATCAAGAAGCTGTTCATCGACTGCGAGCCCCCCATCGTCATTCTCGAGCAGTTGATCGGCCACGTGCCGAAGAACTCCGGAGACCTCTTCGCGCGGCTGCTCCAGATGAACAACACGCTGGTGCACGGCGCGTTCGTCATCGACGAGAACGCGGCGCGCATCTTCTATCGGGACACCCTGCAGCTCGCCAATCTCGATGCGAACGAGCTGGAAGGCTCCATCGACGCCCTCTCGCTGGCGATGGCGGAGCACGGGGCCGAGCTGCTCGACTACCTGAAACGATAACGGCCGAAGGAGAACGACGATGCCCGGTATCTTCCGCAGAATGTTCAAGGTTGCAGAATCGAACGCCCACGCCGCGATGGACCACCTGGAGGACCCGATCAAGATGACCGAGCAGGGCATCCGGGACCTGAAGAAAAACCTGCAGGCGGCGATGGTGAGCCTGGCGCAGGTGAAGTCGCTCGCCATCCGCTTGCAGAAGGACGCCGGCGACCACAAGAAGCGCGCGGCGGAGTACGAGCGCAAGGCGATGCTGCTGCTCAAGCGCGTCGAGGCCGGCGAGATGGACGCCGGCGAGGCCGAGCGTCTGGCGACGGCGGCGCTCGAGAAGAAGGAGGACGCCGTGCAGCAGGCGGCCCGCGTAAGCGGCGACCACCAGACGCAGCAGCGGATGGCCGACCAGCTCCAGGCCAAGGTCGAGGACCTGAAGCGGCAGATCAACAAGTACCAGAACGAGCTGATCACCCTGCGCGCCCGCGCCCGGACCGCGTCGTCGATGCGCAAGATCAACCAGCAGCTCGCCGGCGCCGACGCCAGCGGCACCGTCGCCATGCTGGAGAAGATGAAGACGAAGGTCCAGGAGGAGGAATCCCTGGCCGAGGCGTACGACCAGCTCGCCGACGTCGGCGGCACCATCGACGAGGACATCGACAAGGCCCTGTCCGATCCCTCTCCCAGCGCCGGCGCCGACGCGCTGGCCGCGCTCAAGAAGAAGATGGGTATGGGGACCTCCCAGGGATCCGCGCCGTAGGAGCGGCGCAGACTTCCCTGGCCAGGCCCGGTATGGGCGGCAATCGGAGCCGCACGCGACGATTGTGGGGCCGGAGGCGGCGCGGCTACAGGCACCCCGCGGGAATCTGAACGATGGTGTCGCCGAGCATCTCCACGTGGTCGCCATTGTTCACCACGATGCCGAACGGCAGCTCGTGCCGCGCGATGAACCGTCGCAGCCCCGCCAACTGCTTCAGCGCGGTCCGGCGGCCGAATTTGATCTCGATGGGCAGCAATCCGAAGCTGCCTTCGAGGACAAGGTCCACCTCTGCGCCGTTCCGGGTACGGAAGTGGTAATAGTCCCAGCGGGTGACGACGGTTGCCTGGACGCCCTTGACGATCTCCTCGATGATGAACGACTCGAAGTTCTGGCCGGCGTGGGGCGCGCGCAGCAGCTTGTCCCGGGAGTCGATGCCGGCCAGGTAATGGTTGATGCCGCTATCCCGCACGAGTCCCTTGGGCGACTTGAGCACCGACCCGGCCCTGGCGTCCAGGTACGATGGAATCAATCGCCAGAAGAACGTCTTGTCCGCTATCTCCAGGTAGTCGCGAATGGTCACCTCGGAAACGTCCACGGACCGTCCCAGTTGCGCCTTGTTGACGACCGTTCCGGATAGCGAGGAGAGCATGCGGACGAACCGGCGGTACCGGACGGCGTCCAGCCTGGGAAACAGCTTGCGTATGTCGCGATCGACGTAGGTGCGGAAGTAGTTCTCCATCCAGGCGCCGTAGGCGAAGTCGTCAGCGGACAGCGCCGGCTCGGGATAGCCGCCACGCAGAAAGTAGGGGATCACGTCCGGTACCGGACATTCCAGCGCACGGATCTCCTGCAGGGTCTCGCGGCTCAGCTCCCGCTCGAGCAACCGGTAGATGGGCGGGAATGGCAGTTGCGCGATCTCGTTGATCTTGAGGGTTCCCACCTCCACGATCGCAATGCGCCCGGCCAGCGAGTCGCTGGCCTCTCGGAGCAGTTCGGGCGAACTGGAACCGGTCAGAATGAAGCGACCGGACTCGCGCCGCTCCGAGTCAACCACGCCCCGCAGTTGCCGAAACAGCCGCGGGTCCTCCTGAGCCTCGTCGATGACGACGCCCCGGGGGTATTCCCGAAAGAAGAAGTCGTAGTCGCGGGTGATCAGGTCGTGATCGGCCGCGTTCTCCAGGTCGAAGTACCGCCACCGCGGGCGGACCATGCGACTGAGCGTCGTCTTGCCGGCCTGTCTCGCCCCGACCAGCATGACCACCGGGAACACCCCCAGCAGGCGGTCGATACGTTCGCTGAGGTTTCGTTGCACACCAGTCATTTTCTAACTATACGCTAGGATTTTACTGGTTTACACCCTGCCGGGTCGCGGGCGGCATACCTCGGCGCGCCGCGGGGCGGGCCGAAGCCCGAGGACGTCAGAGCGAGCTCGAAAAGGTGTGGCCGAGCTCGCGCATGACCTCCTCGGCCGCCCGGACGCCGTGGTACTGCGCTTCCTCGAAGAGCGAGATCCCGCTCATGTCGGAGTGGGCGAACCGCACCGGGCCGTGCGCCGCCGCCGCCGACCGGCGCGCCTCGCCCCAGATGAAACCCGGTACCGGGCGGATCATCGCGTGGCCCCAGAGCATGATGTCGGCGTGCGTCACCGTCGACTCGATGCCGGGATGCGCCTGCCCGAGGTCCGCGAGGATCAGCGACACCCACTCGCGCCAGTCCTGCTCCAGCATCCAGGCGCGGGCCACCTCCGGGTTCGGGACGGCGAGTGGCAGGTAATAGGTCAGGACGCTGCGCCCGGTCGTCATCCGCAGGTTCTGGTGGGTCGCCACCACGTAACCGAGCGACGGGCTGTCGTGGAGCACGTTGTCCCATGCCGCCCCTTCGGGGAGACGGTCGACCGTGAGATTCGCCACCAGCCACGGGCTGTAGGTAAACGCCTCGGCGCCTGCCGCCGGGTAGCCGTCGATCACCCGCGGCGCGGTAAACCGCGGCAGGGCGTAGATGCACCGGCGCGCCCGGAAACGGACGAGCGTGTCGTCGCGCGTGTCCAGGGCGTCGACGTGGACGCCACCTTCCGCGGGGCCGGACCCCGCGCCGCCGGCCGCCGGGGTTTCGGGTACACCTCCTTCGACCGGACCGACGCGGTAGACGAGCATGCCGGTACGGACGCGAGCCCCTGCGCGGTCCATGAAGTGCCGCACGATGCGGCCGTTGCCCTCCGGCCAGGTCAGGTACTCGGCCTCGGCGGGACGGGAGCAGAAGTAGTGCCACCCCGCCCAGGCCGAGGTGGTGTCGAGCGTGCACCCGTAGTCGTCGCGGCAGCAATAGTCGACGTACCAGCGCAGCCCCGTCGAGGCCCACCCCGCGCGGTCGAAGTACTCCCGCATCGAGATGCGGTCCAGCGCCAGGATCTCGGAGTCGGTGGTGCCGGCGGCGATCGGCAAGGCGAACGCGCGCCGGCCCTGCGCGTCCCGGTAGTCGCCGTACCGCCGCACCCGCGTCTCGAACGCCGCAAGCGCCTCCCTGTCGCCGCCGCCGCCCGCGCCGTCCGCATCGACGATGTCTCGCGCCGACAACCCCTCGATCCATCGGCCATCCAGGAACATCCGCTCCTGCGGGGCGTGGCACAGATGCCGCGGATCGTAGACCGGCTCACCGTCCGGTCCGTAGTCCTGAATCAGACCCATCTCCGCGACCAGCTCGCGCACGGCGGTCGATTCGACGGTCGGCGTCGGCAGATAGTGGGCTCCCCAGGGATACGCGGAGACGGCGTTCTCGCCCCAGCGGGCGTTTCCTCCGGGCTCCGGTTCGAGCTCCAACAGCGTGAAGTCGTGAAACCCGGAGCCGGCGAGCTTCCAGGCGGCGGACAGCCCGGCCATGCCGGCGCCCGCGATGACCACCGCCGTGTCGCGGACCTGTTGCGGCTCCGGAAGGGAGCCCTCCCGCAGCCGATGGCCGGCCGTGTGCGAAGCACCGACGATGCGACCGGTGATGCGACCGGCATCCAGCGCCCGGTCCGCGGATGACGGCGGGCGAGGCACGCAACCCAGCGTCAGCGCGGCCGCGGCGCCGGATCCCATGCGCAGCAGCAGGTCCCGTCGCGTCAGCCTGTGGTCCGTCGCGCGCGTGGGTCCGAGCGGCAGCATGGCCTAGGATCCCCCCGCCACGTAGCGCTCCCACCCGGCCGCGTGGTACCGCACCAGGATCTGGTTATTGAGGTGATTCACCTCCACCGGCAGCGCGGCCATGTCGGCGGGAAAGTCGAACAGCGCGCGGGAGATGGCGGGCGTGAGATACCGGAGCCCCGGCGGCAACGCATCCGGCACCGTCAGCGAGGCGTGCGAAGCCAGCACGTAGCCCCATTCGCCGAAGGTGGGGACCGGAGCGTGATACGGCCGGGCCTGGAGCCCGGCCGCGCGGATCGTCTCCACGATGCACCAGAATGCCAGTCGGGAAACCAGTGGCGACGTGCTCTGGAGCGCCGCCACGCCGCCCGGGGCAAGCCGCTCGCGCAGGCGCCGGTAGAAGGTGGTGGTGTAGAGCTTGCCGAGCGAGTAGGTGCGCGGGTCGGGAAAATCGACCACGATGAAATCGTAGTGGCTCGCGTCCGACTCGAGCCAGACGAACGCGTCGGCGTTGACGACCTCGACCCGGGGCGATCGCAACGCGTGGTCGTTGAGCGCGGCGAAGACCTCGTGGTCGCGGAAGATCTCGGTCATCAGCGGGTCGAGGTCGACCAGCGTGATCGCCTGGACGCGATCGTCCTTCAGGATCTCGCGGACCGCCATCCCGTCGCCGCCCCCGAGCACCAGGACGCGGCGCGGGTCGGCGACCGACGCCAGCCCGGGATGCACCAGCGCCTCGTGATAGCGGTACTCGTCCAGCGACGAGAACTGCAGGTTGCCGTCCAGGAACAGCCGCACGCCGCCCTGCCCCTGCGTCAGCACGATGCGCTGGTAGGGCGACGAGCGCGTCAGGACCACCGGATCGTCGTAGAGCCGCCGCTCCGACCAGTCCACCAGGTTGTCGGAGTACACGGCTCCCAGCACGAGCACGCCGAGCGCGGCGTAGGCCTGCGCGGTCAGCCGCGGCCGGCGGTGCTGCTTGCGGAAGACGTGGCAGGTCCACACCGCCACGACCACGTTGAGCCCGCCGAACACGAAGGACGAGCGCATCAGTCCGACCTGCGGCACGAGCCAGAGCGGAAAGAGCAACGATGCGGCCAAGGCTCCCAGGTAGTCGAGCGACAGCACCTTCGAGACGAGGTCGTGCAGCGGAAACTCGTCCTTCAGGATGCGGATCAGGAACGGAATCTCCAGCCCCACCAGCACGCCGGTGGCGGTCACCCAGGTGTACAGCACGACCCGAAACGCACCGAGCTCGCTGAAGGCGAAGAAGAGCACCGGCGAGGAGAGTCCGCCGACGAGCCCCACGAGAATCTCGATCTCGATGAAGCGGGCGATCAGGTCTCTCTCGAAGTAGCGCGACAGATACGACCCTACCCCCATCGAGAAGAGGTAGACGCCGATGACCGTCGAGAACTGCGTGACGCTGTCGCCCAGCAGGTAGCTGGCGATGGTTCCGGACAGCAGCTCGTAGATGAGCCCGCAGGTGGCGATGGTGAAGACGGCTATCAGCAGGACGCGGGTCCGGGCGCCCGCGCGGTCGGTCGCCTCGGCGGGCCGCTCGTCCATGGAGCTACGATCCTGCAACTGTTTCAAGCGGGGGCTGCGCCGAAGCCCGAATGCGCCCGCGCATTCGGCGCGCGCTGCCGGCAACCCGGCGCGGCTGGCGGGAGAAGGGCAGGCGGACGCCGAGAGCCAAATGCCGCGGCGCCCGCCCGTGAATGACTAGAGCCCTTCTGCCTGCTTCATGAGGTTGCCGTGCGTCTGGGCGACCTCGAGTCCGCCCTCGCCTTCCTGCCACCCGGTGCGGCCGTCGTCGTTGGCGTCCACGCCGGAGAGCAGCGCCTGGGCCAGCGCGCTGAGCTCGGCCACCAGGCTCGCGGCATCATCGGCCGACGTGGCCATGTCGATCTTCTGCGCCAGCATGACGATCTCGTCCGCGCGCGTCACCGTGTTCTGGGCCGAGGTGGCGACGTGATTGGCGTGCGTCTTCACCGCGCCGGAAGCGTCTTCGGAGTTGGCCGCGGCCATGATGTGCTTGGCCGCGCCCTCTGCCGCCTGCTTGACGCCGTAGCCGTTGCCCGGCCCGTTCTCGATCTGCGTCGGATCGACCGCGTGCAGCACGTGCGCGGTGTGACGCTTGATCGAGTCGAGGTTGCTCGGGTCGGATGCCGCGAGCGAGGCGTGCCGCGCCGCAATCTCGGCCTCGGCGATCGCGGCCGGCAGCAAACCGGCCATCTCGGGCGTGTCGTTCCACCGGTCCATCACGTGGCCGATGTGGTTGTGCGCCTGCGCGGCGGCGCCCTGGACGCCGGCGACGAGCGCGAGGACGAGAACGAGGCCGATGCCGGTTGCGCGTGTCATGGGAATCCTCCTCGGGATCGGACGGCGGCCCCGGAATCTCGAGGCCGCCGGGTGAACGCTAGCCTCCCTAATATACCGTGGGCCGAACGGGACGAGAACCGTGCCGCGCGGCAGCGCTCCGGCAGGGCAAGTCGGCCGGCGAGAACGCGACAGGTGAAGCGCGCCGGGGGGTGCCGCCTTCCCGGGCCATACGCCCGTGGAGTTCGACAAGACGCGCGCACCTGTCAACAACCGGAACTGTACGAGCCCGACGTAACAAACAGGCTACGAGGCCGTTGCCCCTTCGTAAAATCCGGCGCGAAGCTCCCCGTCGGATCACCCGTGACGAATGCCGAGCGCAGGCGGGGCGCTCGGCATGGCTTTCCGATATGCTTGAGGTATACGGTTTTCGTCCTCTTCCGATGCTCGATCCGCGCAAGACTTCCTCGCTGTTCCTCGTGGCCGCCGCGGCACTGGCTTCGATGGCGACCGACTGTGAACAGTCGCCGCGAGGCCTGGAGCCGTCGCCACTGGTCCGGGTCGAGATCCGACTGGAAAGCGAACCGGCGGCCGAACCGGCCGCCGACCAGCAGACCGCTTTCGAGCGCTGCGTGGAGCGCATGGAGGTGGAGAACAACGTCAGGCCGAGCTGGCGCGACTACGCGCCGACGACGCTGACCGAGACGGCCCCGAACATCTTCCTGGCCGAGTTCTTCGACGTGCCGGCCAACGTCGTCCACACGATGACGGTGCACGATCGCAACCAGTGCCGGCGCGACCCGCTCGGAGACGGTCGCGTCTCCGCCGGGATCACTGTCAACGGGACGATTGTCGAGCGGGTCATCGCCGCGACGGACGCACTTCAGTTCAGCATCGACGAGGACGGCGTCGTCATGTCGCCGGCCGTCGGCTAGGAGCTTGCGCCGCGGGACGCAGCGAAGCGAAGTGCTGCGGCGCAAGGTCATGGAGCGGGGGGGATGGGCCGAAACGCCGAGCCAGCGAGGCGTTTCGGGGCGCTAAGCGCTCGACGGTCTGCCACCAGCGGGCGGGCGCTACAATGCGATTCATGCACGACACGTGTCGTTCCCGCATCGAGACCATGGCGGTGGCCGTGGCGCTTCTCGCAGTCGCCCCCACCCTGTACGCCCAGCCTGCCGATCCCGAGATCGTGACCGCCATTCGCGAGGAGGGGCTCCAGCGGTCGCAAGCGATGGAGATCGTCAGTTGGCTGAGCGACGTCTACGGCCCGCGCGTCACCGGCACGCCGGCGATCGAGGCCGCCAAGGACTGGGCGGCCGAGCGCATGCGCTCATGGGGCCTGGCAGTCTCGGAGGAGCGCTTCGCTTACGGCCGCGGCTGGTCGCTCGAGCGTTTCCATGCGCATATGCTGGAGCCGCAGGTGATGCCGATCATCGGCTACCCGCGCGCCTGGACCCCGGGCACGGATGGCACGGTGACGGCCGACGTCGTGCGGGTCGACATCAGCTCGCGCGCCGCGCTCGAACGGCACCGCGGCCGGCTGCGCGGGAAGATCGTGTTGACCCAGGAGCCGCGCGACGTCGGGATGCTGGAGGGCGATCTGGTTCTGCGCATGGACGACCGCCTCCTGGAGGAAGCGGCGCAACCGCCGGCCGGGCGATCACGCCAGGCGAGCAGCGGCGGCAGCGGCGCGCGGCTCCAGGACCACGTGCAGGCGTTCTTCCTGGAGGAGGGGGTCGTCGCGGTGCTCGATCGGGGGAGCGATCTCTCCCTGGTCGGCGGAGCGCCGCTCGGCAGCGACCTGGTCTGGCCGACGCAGCGCACGGACGGCGGGACGCTGTTCGTCGGTCGCGGCGGGTCGCGGGCAACGGGAGAGAGAGAGGTCGTCCCGGCGGCGACCATCGCGGTCGAGCACTACAACCGGATGGTCCGCGTTCTCGACAAGGGCCTGCCCGTCACCGTCGAGATCAACATCCGGACCCGCTTCCACGACGAGGTCCGGCCCAACGGCTTCAACCTGCTCGGCGAGCTGGCGGGGACCGACCTCGCCGACGAAGTGGTGATTCTCGGCGCGCACTTCGACTCGACGCACGCCTCGACGGGAGCGACCGACAACGCGGCCGGCGTCGCCGCGATGATGGAAGCGCTGCGCATCCTGCAGGCGGTGGAGGCCCGCCCGCGGCGCACGATCCGGGTGGCGCTGTGGGGCGGCGAGGAGGAGGGGCTGCTGGGATCGCGCGCCTACGTCGGGCGTCACTATGCGAACCGCCGGACGATGGATCTGCTGCCGGACCATGAGCAGGTGTCGGCCTACTACAACCTGGACAACGGCGCGGGCCGCATCCGGGGCATCTGGCTGCAGGGCAACGCCGCGGCGGCGCCCCTGTTCCGCAACTGGATGCGCGATCTCACCGACCTGGGCGTCACCACGACAGGCCGGCGGTCGACGCGCGGCACCGACCATCTCTCGTTCGACGACGTCGGACTGCCGGGATTCCAGTTCATCCAGGACCGCCTGGAGTACAACTCCCGGACGCACCACTCCAACATGGACGTCTTCGACCGCGTGCAGCGCGACGACCTGCTGCAGATGGCCGTCGTCGCGGCGACCTTCGCCTACCGGACGGCCATGCTCGACGAGCGGTTGCCGCGCAAGCCGTTGCCCGCGTCCCGATCCCGTCGGCGCTGACCCACTCGCGCGGTCACGCTCTCCGGCGGCTGCCGGCCCGCATCCCGACATCGGTGGTGCCGACCCCTTCGCCCGTCGCGCGCGGGGGACGGCGAATCGGCGGCGCCCTCACCCACCCGCGACACCACAAGGTAGACTGCACGCGAACAATCCGGATGGGGAGGATGCAATCCATGAGCAGACGGCATCTGCAGATGCTGGCAGTCCGTGGCGGAGCCCGGCTGCTGGGACTGATCGCCGCGCTGGCGATCGCGGCTTGCGGCGGAGGCGGCGCCGAGTCGGGCTCCGGTGCGGAGAGCGACGCGGCGGCGGACGGCAACGCCTTGCCGATAATGGCCCTCGAGGACGTCAAGCCCAGTCAGAGCGGCCTGGTATGGCAGGAGGTGGCGAACACGCAGATCGAGGTCACCTACGACCGGCCGGTCGCCCGCGGCCGCGATCTGTTCGGGGGCATCGTGCCGTTCGGCGAGATCTGGAACCCGGGCGCCAATGACGCCACCGCCATTTCCTTCACCCGCGACGTGACCATCAACGGCAACGCGTTGCCGGCCGGCAAGTACAGCCTCTGGGCGATCCCCGATCCCAACCGCTGGACGCTCATCTTCAACCGGCAGGCGGACGTCTACCACACGCCCTATCCCGGCGAGGACGACGACGCGCTGCGGTTCATGGCGTCGCCGCGCCGCGGGGCGCACATGGAGACGCTGGCCTTCTACTTCGCGGCCGTCGAGAAGAAGGACGCGGAGCTGCGGCTGCACTGGGGCGAAACCTACGTCCCCTTCAACATCGCGGTGCCATAGCGATGGGCGGCCCGCACGTAGTCGACCGGCGCAGGTTTCTGCGCTCCGGCGCGCTGGCCGGCGCGGCGCTGGCCAGCGGCACTTCCGCCTGCGGGTCGGCGCTCGATCCCGGTGCGGCGGCGCACGGTGAGCCCGGCGCGGCGGCGATACCCGAGCCGCTGGGCACCGCACCGGAGCCACGGCGCGGTGCGGCAATCGGCCAACCCCCGGAGCCGTTCGCGCTGGAGGAGATCTCGATCGGCGGGCTCGCCGACGCAATCGCCTCCGGAGCGCAGACGTCGCGGTCGGTGACCCAGGCCTACCTGGCGCGCATCGCGGAGATCGATCGCCAGGGACCGACCCTGCGGAGCGTGATCGAGACCAATCCCGACGCGCTCGACATCGCCGAGGCGCTGGACCGCGAGCAGGCGGCCGGACGCGTGCGGTCCCCGCTCCACGGCGTGCCCGTTCTGGTCAAGGACAACATCGACACCGCCGACCGCATGACGACCACCGCGGGGTCGCTGGCCCTCGCCGGCTCCATCCCACCCGAGGACTCGCACGTCGCGCAACGGCTGCGGGAGGCCGGCGTCGTGCTGCTCGGCAAGGCCAACCTGAGCGAGTGGGCCAACTTCCGCTCGACGCGCTCGTCGAGCGGCTGGAGCGCCCGCGGCGGGCAGTGCCGCAACCCGTACGCCCTGGACCGCAACCCGTGCGGCTCGAGCTCCGGCTCCGGCGCCGCCGTCTCGGCCAACCTGGCGGCGGCGGCCATCGGCACCGAGACCGACGGCTCCATCGTCTGCCCGTCGACGGCCAACGGCATCGTCGGCATCAAGCCGACCGTCGGCCTCGTCAGCCGTGCCGGCATCGTGCCGATCTCGGAGACCCAGGACACTGCCGGCCCGATGGCGCGCTCCGTCCGCGACGCGGCGCTGCTGCTCGGCGCCATCGCCGGCCCCGACCCGCGCGATCCGGCGACCGCCCCCAGCGAGACTCGCGGTCTGAGCGACTACACGACGTTCCTCGACGCGGACGGGCTGCGCGGCGCCCGCGTCGGCGTCCAGCGCAGCGTCTTCGGCTTCCACGAGGCGGTCGACCGGCTCATGGAGGAAGCCATCGCCGTGCTGCGCGACCGCGGCGCGGTCATCGTCGATCCGATCGACCTGGCGGCGAGCGGGGCGCTGCGGCGGGCCGAGACCGAGGTGCTCTTCTACGAGTTCAAGGCGGGCCTGAACGCCTACCTGCAGAACCTCCGGAACCCGCCGATCCGGTCGCTGGCGGACCTCATCGCCTTCAACGAGCGGCACGCCGACGAGGAGCTCGCGTACTTCGGGCAGGAACGGCTGATCGCGGCGCAGAGCAGGGGATCGCTCTCGTCGATGGAGTACAGGCGGGCGCACGCCACGGCGCGGCGCCTCTCGCGCGCCGCGGGGATCGACCGCGTCATGGACGGCGGGAGCCTCGACGCGATTCTCGCCCCCACCGGCGGACCGGCCTGGGTCACGGACCTCGTCAACGGCGACCACTTCGGCGGCAGCAGCTCGCAGTTCGCGGCCGCCGCCGGCTACCCCAACGTCACCGTGCCGGCCGGCTTCGTCCACGGGCTTCCGGTCGGCGTCTCGTTCTTCGGCCGCGCGTGGAGCGAGCCGACCCTGATCCGCATCGCCTACGCCTTCGAGCAGGCAACCCGGCACCGCCGGGCGCCGCGCCTGCTGGAAACAGCGGAGGTGCCCGCGTGACGAACGACCCGTTGCGTCCGCCGAATCTGTAGGCAGCAGCGCGCTGGAACAAGGACATGTCCACGACTTCACTACTCGAAGAAGCCCTCGACGCCTGGGCGGACGCCCGCCGCGGCGTGATCGCGGAGTTGCGCTGCGTCCCCGCCGGACAGATCGACTTCCGGCCTGCCGAGGGCGCCCAGTCCGTCGCCGGAATCGCCCAGCACATCGTCGACACCGCCCTCATGTGGTGCGGCGAGCTCTCCGACCCGGCGGGCGACTTCACCCGCAAGAGCTTCCCCGGATTCATACGCGAGTACGGCACGCCGAAGAAGGAACGCCCCGGCGACAAGGCCGGCCTCGTCCGCCTGCTCCGAAGCACCCACACCCAGGGCGCGCGGCAACTCCGCGACACCGGCGAGGTCGGCATGCTGCAGACCATCCGCCGCTTCGACGGCGAGCTCTGGACCCGCCTCGCCTGGCTGCAGCACGGCATCGCCCACGAGGAGTACCACCGCGGCCAGCTCGCGCTCTACGTGCGGCTGCTGGGGAAGACGCCGGCGCTGACGAAGCTGATCGAGGGCGGCGGGTAGATCCACCGCCGAGACTCGAGGGAGGACACTGGCAGGATCGTTCATGATGGAGGCATGGCTGCGGCGCAGTTCGCGCGCGGCGGAGCCACTCCTCCCGCATGCCGTCGCACCGCGAGGTTGCGGTAGGCGTCGTAGAGCGGAGCGAGCGACCGCTCCCAGCGGCGGCTCAGGGCGTAGCCCCGCGCCGCGCGGGCCATCGCGCGCCGCCGCGCGGGGTTCGACGCCAGCCCGACGATGGCGTCGGCGAGGTCCTCCACCCGCCCGCCGCGGCAGACCAGCCCGGACTCGTCGGGCCGCAGGTTCTCCCGCGGTCCGCCCCGGTCGGACACCAGAACGGGCAATCCGCACGCCTGCGCCTCGAGCACGACGTTGCCGGCCGTGTCCGTGCAGCTCGGGAACACGAACACGTCCGCCGAGGCCAGGGGCCGGGCGACGTCCGCGTGGAGCAGCGTCCCGAGGAAGACCGCGTTGTCGAGGCGCCGCTCCAGCTCCTGCCGGTAGGGGCCGTCGCCGACGATAACCCAGCGGTGCTCGACGCCGGCGGCGCAGAGCCGCCGCTCGACATCCGGCAGCATCGCCAGCCCCTTCTCCCGGGAGACGCGGCCGACGTAGGCCAGCGCCAGCGCGCCGCCATCGAGCTTCCAGGCGGCGCGCAGATCCGGAGACCGATGACGGGGCGAGAAGGTCTCGGCGTCCACGCCGCGCACCCACAACCCGATCCGGGCCGGATCGATGCCGTCGTCGACCAGCATGGCCCCGGTGGCCTCGGAGGGCACGAAGACCCGCTCGCACCGCGCGTACAACCACCGCATGTACGACCGGAGCCAGCGCTCGAGACGCCGCGAACCGCTCAGCATCCGGAGATAGGTCCCCAGGTTGGTGTGGTAGCTGCCGATCAGCGGCACACGCAGCTCTTGCGCCGCATGGAGCGCGGCGAAGCCGACCGGCCCGGGCGTGGTCAGATGGATGAGCTCGATGCCGTCCCGGCGCGCCTCGGCGCACAGCCGCCTGAACCGCGGCAGGTAGACCTTCATCTCGCGGTAGAACGGGATGCCGATGCCGGGCGCCCCCAGCGCCAGGTACTCGGGCTCGTCCGCGGCGATGTCCGAGTGCGTGTAGACGCGCGGCCGGACGCCGGATGGCGCGTGGCGCAGCAGCGCCGACAGCGTTGTCGTGACGCCGTTGACCTTGGCGAAGTCGTTGTCGGTGAAGACCGCTACGCGGACCGGCTGGTGGGTCACGATCAGGCCGCCTCCGGCAGGCGGACCGCGGCGGACGCGGGCTGCGCGACCAGGTCGAAGAGCAATCCCCGGTTGAACCGCGCCTCCCGCACGAAGTGCGCGACGGCCAGCAGCAGCGGGATGGCGACCACCGGCATGGCGGCGAGCCCGCACCACCAGAGTGCGTGGCAATCCCAGCACCAGGGCCGCTGGACGAGCATCCGGAACCGATCGCTGTAGAAGCCGGCCGCTGCACGCACGATGTCGTTGGCCAGCCGGAAGTAGCCGCCGTGCTCGCCGCCGACCCGCGCGCGCCCTGCACGCAGCTCACGCATGAACTCGTCGCGCGTCGCGGCGGCAGGCGCCTCGACCCAGGTCCTGCCGATCGCGTAAGGCGTGTGGGCGTCGCTGCCCGCCGCCGCGACTTTGCCGTAGGCGGCAGCCAGACTCGCCGCCGTCCGGTTCTGGCCGGTGAGCCGGGAGCCGTTGCGGATCTCCAGGGCGTCCACCCACGGCAGCAGCGCGGTCACGTGCGAGCCCGTGATGGGTCCGTTCCACCCGGAGGCGACGTGGTTCAGGGAGGTGAATATCCCCTGCGCGCGCAGGTACGGCAGCAGGTCGCGCACGTCGCGCCGGCGGCGCTGGATCTCGTCGTGCTGCGTCTCCGTGATGTCGAGCACGTTGAGGTGGACGCAGAACGGCTCGTCGGGGAACTCGGCCGTCACCTCGCAACCGACGATGACGTCGTCGCGGTCACCGAGCACGAGGGCGCCGCCGATGGCGTCGTGATCGGTGATTGCCACCAGGTCCATGCCGCGCGCCTTGGCAAGGCGGTAGACCTGCTCCGGCGTGTTGTACGACTCGCGCAGCACGCGGCTGAGGCCCGGCAGCGTCGAAGGTCCCGAGTACCTGGTGTGGACATGCAGATCGGCTCTCATAGCGCTCCTTTCGATGACCGCGGGTGTCGGGCTGCACGTTCGCCGGACGGGAAACGTGGGGACATCGCAGGCCATCCGCGTCGAACCCGGTGGGCAGCGCCCGACGTACCGGCCACGTCCCGAGTGTCGCGCCTCGGTTTTACGAAGCCGTGACCGATTCGTTAACGACAGGTAAACGCGGCCGGTGTTACGGACAATTCCCCGAACCGTCACCGGCTCGACACACGCATGCCGCATCCTTGCCGGCCATGGGAACCGGGCCGCCATGGCGGGAGTGTTGCGGGTGTCGCTGAACGACTGGCTCGATCGCCGGCTGTTCGAGCTCGTGCATGGCCACAATCTCGTCTACAACACCTGCTGGGAGGACCCGCGACTCGACCGCGCCGCCCTGGAGCTGGGCCGCGACGACACGCTGCTCGCCGTCACGTCCGCCGGGTGCAACGTGCTCGACTACGCGCTGACGGGACCGCGGCACATCCACGCGGTGGACCTGAACCCGCGCCAGAGCGCGCTGCTCGAGCTGAAGCTGGCCGGGATACGCCACCTCGACTTCGACCGCTTCTTCGGCATGTTCGGCCGCGGCTGCCTCCCGGAAGCGCGCGAGGCGTATCGTGACCTGCTGCGCGCCGACCTGAGCCCCTGGTCGCAGCGGTACTGGGACCGCTGGATCGGCTTCTTCTCCAATCCGCACCGGTCGTTCTTCTTCCGCGGGGCCGCGGGCCTGTTCGCCCAGGCGGTCAACGTGTACGTCAACCATGTCATCGGCGTGCGGCCGCATGTCGACGCGATGCTCGAGGCGCCCACCCTGGAGCTGCAGCGCGAGATCTGGGAGAGCCGCCTGCGGGAACGCTTCTGGAGCCGGGCCATGCGGTTCGCCATCGACCGTCACGCGACGCTGTCGATGGTCGGCGTGCCGAAGGCGCAGCGCCGGCAGGTCGAGAGCCATTACGACGGCGGGATCGTGGTGTTCGCGCAGGACTGCCTGGATGCGGTGTTCGGGCGCCTGCCGCTGTCGGACAACTACTTCTGGCGGGTGTACCTGAGTGGCCGCTACACGCCCGAGTGCTGCCCCGAGTACCTCAAGCCGGTCAACTTCGAGCGGCTCAAGGCAGGCCTCGCGGACCGCATCAGCGTGCACACCGACTCCGTGCAGCACTTCCTGGAGACGAACGAGGTGCGCATCTCTCGGTACGTGCTGCTGGACCACATGGACTGGCTGTCGGACCGCCACTTCCCGGCCCTGGTCGGCGAGTGGCAGGCCATCCTCGCGAGGGCGGCGGCGAGAGCGCGCGCGATCTGGCGCAGCGGCGGCCTGCGCACGGACTTCCTGGATCGCGTCGACGTAGAGCACCGCGGGCGCCGGCGTCCGTTGCAGGACTTCCTCTTCTACCATCGCGAGCTGGCGGCCGACCTGCACGCCCGCGACCGCGTGCACACCTACGGCAGCTTCGCCATCGCCGACGTGACGGCGGCGGCCTGACCCGCGCCCCGGGAGCAGCCTCGATGACGTTCCTGTCGGACCTCAGGGTCCTCTATCACCTGGCGCTCAAGCCGGTGCGCGGCACCGACCACGCGGGGCGGCTCGACAGCTTCTACGCCGGGCAGGCGGAAGACTACGACGCCTTCCGGGCGCGCCTGATCCCGGGCCGCGCGTCGCTGATGCGGGACGTGCTGGCGCGAACGCCGGACGGCGGGACCTGGGTCGATCTCGGCGGCGGGACCGGCGCGTCCCTGGAAATGGCGGCAGCAGAGTTGAACCGGCTCCGACGGGTCCACGTCGTCGACCTGTCGGACGCGCTGCTGGCGGTCACCCGGCGGCGAGTCCGGGAACGCGGGTGGTCGAACGTCGAGACCGTCCGCGCGGACGCGACCACGTGGCGACCCGCCTCGGGAGCCGCCGACGCGGTCACGCTCTCCTACGCCCTCACGATGATCCCGGACTGGTTCCGGGCGGTGGACAGCGCCTGGGCGATGCTGCGCCCCGGCGGCGTCATCGGGGTCGTCGACTTCTACGTGTCGCGCCGGCACCCGGCGGCCGGGCGCACACGCCACGGCTGGGCGCCGCGCACTCTCTGGCCGATCTGGTTCGGCGCCGACGGCGTCCACGTCTCGCCGGATCACCTCCCGGCGCTCGAATGGCGCTTCGCGACGCTCGGGCTCGTCGAGGGGCGGACGCGGCTGCCGTACCTGCCGTTCCGTGCGCCGTTCTACCGCTTCGTCGGCCGCAAGCCGGCGGCGGGAACGCGGGAGTGACTCAGAAGAGTCCGGCAAGGGGCGCCGCGACCATCTTGACGGCCAGCGCGAGCACCGCGAGGACGACGACGACCACCGGTGCGGCGGGGCTGACGACGTTGAGGCGGCGGCGACCAATCCCGCACCGCGTCGACCGTCCGCCGCCGGTCCTCGTCGGAGAACCGGTCCACGATCGGGGGTACGCGGGTGGACCGCAGGGAGCATCACGTTGGACGGAACGGGAGTTCACTGTGTCGACTGACGCTCCGCGTAGCTGAGCGCAGCGCGGGCGAGGAGGCCTGACCGGCTCTCGCCTTCGCGCGCAGCCATCTTGTCGACGATGGCCAGCACGCGCTCCGGTACCGTGATGTTCACGCGTCTGGTCCGGCTCGAGAGCTTCGAGACGTCAACCTCGACAAGTGCCCAGATTCCATCCTTGTATTCGTCGCTGACCCGATGTGTCTCCACCGGGGCCCGCTCCGGGATCGGTTCCCCATCCATGAGAAGCCCCTCCAGATGGCAGGCGATCGCCTCGTGGCCGGACACGATCGCTTCCTCGATCGAGTCCCCGGCGGAGAAGCAGCCGGGCAGGTCCGGCACCGTGACTCCGTATCCGCTCGTCTCGTCCTTGTGAATGACCACCGGAAACCGCATCAGCGCCCCTCCCATTTCCATCCGGCCCGCCGATAGATGTTGCGCAAGGTTCCGACGGGCAGGTCCTTCGCAGGGTGCTTGACGGTGACCCTGCCCGGCTTGGTCGGATGGACGAACTGCTGGTGACTCCCCCTCGTGTTGTGCAGCATCCAGCCGTCCCGCTGCAGTCTCCGGATGACGGTGCGGCTGTCCACGGCGTTTAGTGTGTATTGTACACACATGCAGAACCGATCGCTACCCCGCGCGGCACTCAGGCCGCCGGCCTACGAAAGACGGCGTCGGAGCCGGGCCGAGTGTAATGATCTCGGCCCGGCAGACGTAATCGGGTTGTCGGAGGGTCCGTCACCGGGTCCTTGCCCAAGGTGGCTCCGGGTGCTTCGAGGCTTCCCTGGAGGGCGGCAGTTGCAGGAAACGAAAGAGGGATCTACCGGATCTACCGGGTCCTGGCGGCGGGCGATTGTCGGCATGTTGCTCCTGAGCATGCTGGCGATCGGGCCCGGCGGGTCGGCTGCAGCGCAGGACGGCAGTGCGGCACCGCAGGACCGCGGGGCGACTTCTGACGACCGCGAGCAAGCCAACGAGCTGGACCGTCTCATGGAGCAGGTCCTCGCCCGGCGCGACGAGAACAGGCTCGCGCGACAGCAGTACGTGTTCGACGAGGTGGAACAGTTCACGGTGACGGGGTACGACGGCGAGGTGTACAACGCCTTCACGCGGGAGTACGTCTGGTACCGGCGCGAGGGCGTGTTCGTGCGCAGCCCGGTGCGGATCGATGGGGTCACGCCCGGCGAGGCGGACTGGCGGCGGTACGAAGCGGAGTGGATTGAAGACGAGGCGCGTCGCGCGCGGAACCTTCGCGACGCGTCCGAGAACCCGTGCGCGGGGGGCGGTGCGGCCGAGCCTCCACCACGAGCCGACGGGACGGAAGAGGAGGATGACGAGCCGTCCGACCGGTCTGACCCGGCAGATCTGGCCGCCGCGGCCGATCTCCGGCCGCGCTTTCTCTCCGAGTCGTACTGGCTCGACTTCGAATTCGAGCCGGGCAACTACTACTTCGCGGGCCGCGAGCGGCTTGCGGGCCGCGAGGTGTTGCGCATCGAGTACCTCCCCGAGCGACTCTTCGATGAACGTGAACCCGACGACGGGGAATGCGACCGGCCGGCGATCAGGGTGCCGGGCGCGCAGGACGAGTTCAACAAGGGCGCGCTGGTCACTCTCTGGATCGATCCCGCGGAGCAGCAGATCGTGCGGTTCACGTTCGACAATATAGGCTTCGAGTTCCTGCCGCTGCGCTGGCTCATTCGCCTGGACGCGCTGACCGCGTCGATGACCATGGGCCGGCCGCTGGACAGCGTCTGGCTCCCGGAGCGGATCGACGCCTCGGGCGTGATGACGATGGCGAGCGGATCGACCACGGTGGCCTACAGCCGGACGTTCTCCAGCTACCGGGAGGCCCGGACCGGAGGACGCCTCCGCCCGCTCGATACCGAGCGGTGATCATGCCGCATCGGCCGACCGCGCCATGGCGGCGAATCGTTGCCCGGTCGGCGCCGGCGATTCCGGCGGCGGCGATCGTGATGCTGGCGTTCGGAGCCGCGTTCGCCCAGGCGCCCGACTCGCCCGGCGCGCCCACTGCCGAACCATCCCCTGGCGGGGCGCTCATCGCCGCCGAAACGGTCGCCGAGATCCGGGTCCACGGCAACTTCTCGCTGCCCGACGCCGAGATCATCGCGCTCGCGGGAGTCGCCCTGGGCGATGCGGCCGGCAGGGACCTGGAAGAGACGGTGCGGGGGCGGCTCGAGGCGAGCGGCCGTTTCGAGACGGTCGACGTGCGCCGCCGCTATCGGTCGCTGACCGCCACGGATCAGGTCGCCCTCCTCATCGTCGTGCGCGAGCGTCCCGGCGCCCGCTTCTCGAACCCGATGATGCGCGCGCTCGCCGAAGCCGGGCGCCGGCTCATGGTCGCCCCCATCGTCGATCATCAGGAAGGCTACGGAGTAGCGTACGGGGCGCTGACCAGCTTCGTCGACGCATTCGGGCCCCGCAGCCGACTCTCGGTGCCGGCGACCTGGGGCGGCCACAAGCGCATCGGATTGGAGATGGAGGCGCCCGTCCGCGGCCCTCTGATCGACCGCCTCCGGGCTGGCGGATCGCGCGGGCGGCGGCGCCATCCGTACTTCGACATCGACGACGACCGGACGCGCGTCGAGGTCGCGGCCCAGCGCCGGCTGCCGCGCGGATTCCGGCTGAACGGGGAAGCGGCCTGGGAAGAGGTGCGGTTCGCGGCACGCTCGGATCGGCTCGTCCGAGCGGCAGCCTATCTCGACTACGGCGACTATCGGGTCACGCCCGCCAGCGCGAGGCGCAACACCGTGGTGATCCGCGCGGGAGTCGAGCGGCTCGCGATCGCCGGCGGTGCCGGAGCCGTCGTCCGACCGCGCCTGGACGCCCGCGCCTATGCCTCGGTCGGCGGGCAGGCGGTTCTCGCGGGACGACTCTTCTTCGACGGCGCATCGGCCCCGTTGCCGCCCTACGAACGGGCGCTGCTCGGCGGCAGCCCCGCCGCAGGGGGCAACCTTCGAGGTTGGCCGGCCGGCGTCGCGGTCGGCGATCGAATCGCCGCCGCGTCGATCGAGCTGCGCCTGCCGATCACCTCGGTGCTGTCGGAGGGACGGCTCGGCCTGCGGTTCTTCTACGACACGGCCGCCGCGTACGAAGCGGGCCGGCCGATCCGGAACGCACGGTTCCTCGAGGGCGCCGGGGCCGGCGTCTTCTTCCTGCCGCCGCGTTTCGGTTTTCCGGTCTCGATAGACGTGGCAAGCGATTTCGCTGGCGGGGTGCGCGTCCACGTCAGCGGCGGCTTCGGCTTCTGAGAGGGGCGGGCACCGGGCGGGCACTCCTGGTCCTGTGCCGGCGCCTGCCTGGAGAACCGCGTTCCGGGTGTCCTGGTTCAGGCGGCCGCCTCGATCAGCTCGCAGGTCTGCGCCACCGGATCGATTCCCACGAACCGGCTCGCGACGGCGCAGCAGGCTCGCGCCACATCCTCCGAACCAAGCAGCGAGTCCAGCTCCCTGGCAACGGCCGTCCCGGTGAACCTGGACGGGCGCAGGTAGCTCCCCACCCCCAGCCGCTCCAGCCGCAGGGCATTGTCCGGCTGGTCGAACGCCATCGGCATCACCAACTGCGGGCAGCCGGCGCGAAGCGCCTGTGCCGCCGTGCCGATGCCGCCGTGGTGCACGAGGGCGGCGGCCCGCCGCAGCAGACTCCCGAACGGAGCGTACTCGGCGTGCCGCACGCCGGGCGGCAACGGATCGGGAATCTGCTCGGCGAACCGCGTCAGGAGCAGGCCGCGGCGGCCGAGGCGGCGGCAGGCGTCCGCACCGGCCCGAAAGAACGGCGCCGCTTGCCGGTTGGCAGTGCCCGGGGCGAAGACGACGGGCGGCTCCCCCGCGTCGAGCCACCTGTCGAGCTCGGGCGCGAGCGGGGTCGCGTCACCCTCGTCGTAGAGCGGAAAGCCGGTCAGCCGCGTCTGAGACGGCCAGTCCGGCTGCACGGCGGCATACCAGTCGGGAAACAAGCCGATGACGCGGTGCGGCGAGTGCCACCACTCGCGCACGATGTTCCGCGCCGGAGGCAGCCCGAACTCGGCGCACAGGTCGTTCACGGCGGGGGTCAGCGCATGGTCCGAGAGACGATCGCCCGCCGCCACGAGCGCCCGCTTGACCGGCATCGGCCAGCGATTGACCGATCGCAGCCACACGTGCGGCACCGCCGTGTCGTGCCTGCTAACGAAGCCGGCCGCCTGCAGGTGCAGCGTCACCGACCGCAGGCCGAGGGCCTCTTGCGCGGCTCGCGCCCCGAACGCCAGGGGGTGCGCCACCAGCAGCGGAGGATCGCCGGTCGCCTGCTCCCGCAGCACGCGGGCGGTCTCGGTCACGTGAGGCCGAATCATTTCCCCGATCACGCGGAGCGCGCGGTGGGGACGCCAGAGATCCGGATGTTCCAGGCCGCGGTGGTAGTCGTCCACCGTGCCGATCGGAATCAGGGGCAGGCCGACCCGTGCGAGCAGCGGCTCGAAGTAGGCGCTGGTCAGCACCGACACGTCATGGCCGCGGCGCTTGAGCGCCAGACCGATGCCGACATGCGGGTGCACGTCGCCGGCGCTCCCGACCGGGACCATGAGGATGCGCATCGGAGCGTAGGGGGCAGGGGCGCGCCGGGAGAGCGGCCCGCTGCGCGGTGCCGGACAGATCTCGGCGGCGGGCACTGCCCACCGCCGAGACGACCGGCGCCGCGGCGACCGCGGGGCTCAGCCGACGTGCGGGTCGATGACGGACTGCAGCTTCGCCTTGTCGGCCAGGCCCACGACCGACTCCACGACCTGGCCGTCCTTGAAGAGCAACAGGGTCGGGATGGAGCGGACGCCGTACTGTCCCGGCGTCGCCGGATTGTCGTCCACGTTCATCTTGCCGACGGTGACCCGGCCGTCGTAGTCGGCCGCGAGCGCCTCGACGGTCGGCGCGATCATGCGGCACGGACCGCACCACTCCGCCCAGAAGTCGACCAGCACCGGCTGCGTCGACTTGAGCACCGACTCCTCGAAGTTGTTGTCCGTGACCTCGTGCGTTTGTTCTGACATCGCGTCTTCCTGTTGGTGAAGGTCTCGCCGAGCCATCCGACCTTCCATTGTATCGCTTCGGGACGGTCCCTATCGACACGGCCGCGCACCTACTGGCCCTTCCCCCCGCCCAGGTACTTGTCGCACCAGCGTAGCATCTCCTCGACGACGTGCAGCACCGACTCGCGCGCCGCGTAGCCGTGCGACTCGTGGGGCAGCGTTACGTAGCGCACCGTCGCCCCGTGGCCCTTGAGCGCGTGGTAGTAGCGCTCGGACTGGACCGGGAAGGTGCCCGAGTTGTTGTCGATCTCGCCGTGCGTCAGCAGAATCGGCTCGTTCACCTTCTCGGCGTGGAAGAACGGCGACATCGCGGCGTAGATGTCGCGGGCCTCCCAGAACGTTCGCCGCTCGTTCTGGAAGCCGAAGGGCGTCAGGGTCCGGTTGTAGGCGCCGCTGCGCGCGATGCCGGCCTGGAAGAGGTCGGAGTGCGCCAGCAGGTTGGCGGTCATGAACGCCCCGTAGCTGTGCCCGCCGATGGCGATCCGGTCGCGGTCGGCGACACCCATCTCGACGACGGTGTCGACGGCGGCCGCCGCGCTCGCCACGAGTTGCTCCCTGTACGTGTCGTTGGCGGAGTGTCCCTCCCCGATGATCGGCATGGTCGGTCCGTCGAGAATCGCGTAGCCCTGAGTCAGCAGCAGCATGTGCGACGCCCCGCGCAGGGTGGTGAAGCGGTAGGGCGACCCGCGGACCTGGCCCGCCGCCGCCGCGTTCGTGTACTCGCGCGGATAGGCCCAGACCAGCATCGGCGGGCGATCGCCGTCGCGGTAGCCGGGCGGCAGGTACAGCGTGGCCGACAGAACAACGCCGTCGTCTCGGGTGTAGGTGAGAAACCGCCTCTGGATGTCGCGCAGGATGGGTGCCGGATCCGTGTAGGCGGTCAGCGCATGCCGCGCACCGCGCGTGATGTCCCGCACGAAGTAGTTGGGAGGCTCGGTGCGGCTCTCGCGGCGCGTCAGCAACGGTCCGCCGTCCGCCCCGAGGACCGCGACCACCGTCTCGTAGGTCTCCGGCTCGGTGTGGAACAACCGCTCGGTCTCCAGCGTCGTCAGGTCGAGCCGATCGACGAAGGGCCGATCGCCGTCGGGCGAAGCGCCGGTGCCGGCCAGGTAGATGGCGTCGCCGTCCTGCAGGATCGTCGCGCTCGCCACGCCGCCGCCCGGGCGCCGCAGCGGGGAGCCGGGATCGCTGTAGACGTCCTCGCTGCTGCGGTTGAACAACCGCCGGGTATCGCCCCCGCCTGGATAGAGCAGCGACGTGCGGGTCCAGCGGGTCGGCCGATCGGTCTCGGTGATGAGCGCCGTGCCGTCCTCCGTCCAGGCGATGGTGGAGAAGCGGTGCTCGGTGCGGGCCAGCTCGCGCGGCTCACCCGCGAACGGAGCGTCGAGCGCGAACAGGATGTCCCGTTGCGGGACGTCCACCCGCGGATCGCCCTCGTCCTGCGCCTCGCTCCAGACCAGCGTGGCCGGCGCCGTCGGATTCCAGCGATGCCCGCGCGGTCCGGTGGCGACGCCGCCGATCGGCACGCTGTCGGCCAGCGGCCGTTTGGCCACGGTGACCGCGTGCCCTTCCCGCGTCCAGACCTCCACGGAGCGAGCGAAGCGGTTCGCCGGCAAGAGCCACGAGAACGGCCGCTCGATGCGCTCGACGAGCACGTGCCGGCTGTCCGGGGCGCCGGAGACGCGGGCGTAGAGCCCTGGCTCGCCGATGGCCGTGCGCGATCCGGTAGCGAGGGTCACCGTCTCCGCCTGACTGGTGAAGTGATATTCGAACAGCGCCTCGTCGTATGCGTTGCCCAGCAGGTCCTGGTAGGTGCGCACCGGGGACAGCGCGCCGGCGTGCTCCTGCACGTTCGGGCCGGACGGTTCCCGCGACGGCGACGGCGGCGAGCCGCGCGCCGACCTGCGGAAGCGGCACAGGACCCCGCTGTTGTCCGCCAGCCACTCGCACGGGTTGCCCCAGGCGGCGTTGAGCGAAGCGCTCGTCAGGGGCCGGGGCTGGCCGGTCGACAGGTCGACCACCCACAGCTCGATCCCCGTGTCGCGGAGGACGGCATAGGAAAGGTGCGAGCCGTCCGGCGAAAAGCCCGGCCACCCGAGCGTCGTGCCGCGCGGCGCGAGCACTTGCACGTCGTCGGTTCCCTCTCGCCGCGTGCCGCTCTCGACATCCAGGCGCACGACCGTCAGCGCCGCAATCTCGGGCGCCCGCCACGGCCCGCTGTTGCGCGGATCGATGCGGTAGCCGGCCAGCCGGTGCATCGGCCGGCCGAGCCAGCCGATCGGCGGCATGCTGCGCTGCTCGACGAACACCGCCACGTCGCGCGTCGGACCGACGATCACGTTCGGGGTCGGCGGTGCGTCGAGGATGTCGACGATGGTCTGGGGTGGGGTGAGGTAGCCGGTCTCGCCCGGGGCGTCCGGCTGCGCCCCGGCCGGCGCGGCGATGCCGAGCAGGGCGAGCGACAGCGCGACGGTGGCGATGCGTTTCATGGTGTGTTCCTCCGGTCCATGGCATTATCGATCAGAGGAGGTGCGCTGGCCCTGTCGCGAGCCCGATAGGGCGACCAGCAGCCGCCGGCCGGCGACAGCGCCAAGGCAGCTCCGGTGTATAGTCTCGGAACGTTTTGAGCTGGTCCGAGGAGGCCCGGCCGCACAAGCCAGCGCCCGAGACGCAGCTGCGTGCCCGACGGCAGATCGCCCGCAGATGTCTCAGAACCCACGTGTCAGCCTGCACTCGGTCAGCGTCGTCGTGACTGCGCAGTTTCACAACCCGTCGATTCTCAACCCCGACTTTCTGGCGTCGCGCGAGATCGTACCCGCCGACTGGACGGTCGCGGAGACACTCACGACGCCGCCTGTGTCGGTCGTGAAGTACGAGAACGGCGTCGAGTGGTCGGTGGATCAGTCGCGTCTGACCGTCGCTGAACAGAGCGGGCCCGAGTTCGGGGACAGCTACCGTGTGCACCGGCTCGTAGTCGCGTACTTGCGGAAGCTCCCGCATGTGCCGTATCGCAGCCTCGGATTGAACTGCCAGGTATCGAAGCCTCAGGCGAATCCCCAGCGATGGCTGATCGAGCGCTTTGGGGCGCAGTGGTTGAGCGACGAGCCTGCCGTGCTCGGGATCACGCCGAAGTTCGCGTTGGACGCCGGAGATGCTGTGTGTCAGATCGGTATTGGTGACGCGCCGAAGAACGGCGAGCGGATCGCCTTGGAGTGCAACATGCACCATCAGGGACCGCAGGACGTCAACGGATTGTGCGCGGCCATCGAGCGCTGGCCCGAGCGTCAGACATTCATCCTTTCCGCGCTCGCCATGCTGCTCGGGAGCCAGACATGAATCGGTCCGACGTCACGACCAGCCCTGATTTTGAGGACGTTCGAAGAACGGCGACCCTGGAGGCGTTGGCGCGTAACGAGCTTGCACCGGTCAGCCGGATCATGACTGCGCCGCAGTTCGCGACTGTCTGGATCGCCGGCAGTGTCGACAGCTCCACTGCTGATCCAACCTCACGACTGGTTGGCCGGATCGTCGCAGCCACGAAGCACCAGGAGATCACTGCCGTCTTGCCGCTGATGGGGCTCCGCGCAATCGCAGATCGGCTCGATTACCTACACGACATTTCCGGCGACGATCCCGATGAGCCGTCGATGGTTCTCGCATCGCTGAGGCAATTGGCCCTGTTTTTCGTGAGTGAGCCGCCGCATGACGAGCCGGAGATCGGAATCAGCCCGGACGGACACCTGCAGGCCAAGTGGCGTGTTGGGGACGGTGGGTTCCTGGCAATGAAGTTCCTCTCTGATGGCCTCATACAATTCGCCGCGATTTCCGGCCCGGCCGGTGGTCAACAGCCGTTCCGCGTAAGTGGCACGATGCCGAAGGACGGGGCCCTGGACACCGTGCGAGCGTTCATTCGTCGGGGAACGTCTTGAGTGTCTGGCGTTGAGCTGCCCGACACCGATCACGTGTCGAGGTACTGCAAACCGACCGCCGTTGGGCGGGATGGCCTACCGATGGCCGCCGCGTTCGAGCTCCGGGCCGGAGAGGATCATCTGTCCGTCAACTGGCTCGAGTACTTTGGCGCCCAGGTTCCAGAGGCCGCGGTCGACCGTGTGCGAAACGCTTTCGAGGCGAAGGGCTATCGTCTTGGACGCAATGGCAGGTTCGCGGCTCTGAATGTTGGTGCCGCGAAGGCGGCCGTGTCGGAGACCGTCGATGGCCCGGCACGCATTCAGCACCTCCCCATCGATGACGACGAATCGCACAGCGGCGTCTTCGGATACCGGGCGGACGATCTTGCTGTTGCCGTGTCGCTCAAGGCGCTGGTGAGCGCCGAGAGCGTCTTCCCCGCCGTGGCCAATCAAGGCCCACCGCAGCCAGTGACACGAGGCACCTGACGGCGTGCTCCTCGTCTCCGGCATCCAGCTACCACTTCCCGCCGGCACGGGTGTTCGGGCGACCCAAACACCCGTTGATCTAGGAGCTTGCGCCGCAGAACGCAGCGCAGCGAAGTGCTGAGGCGAAAGCTCATGGAGCGGGGGGATGGGCCGAAACGCCGAGCCAGCGAGGCGTGTTCGGGGCGCTAGCCTCGACGCCATGTTCTCGTCGCGTGTTCCGGCTGGTCGGACAGTCAACCGCCTGTCGCGGATGCATGCCCGGCTCCGGGCGCAGGGGGTCGACGTGACGGACCTCACGGAGGGCAATCCGACGCGGGTCGGGCTGCGCTACCCGCCGGGTCTGCTCGACTGCCTCGCGTCTCCGAGCGGTCTCCGCTACGAGCCCTCGCCGCGGGGGCTCGCGAGTGCGCGGCAGGCTGTTGCCTCCTGGCTCTCGCGGCCACATCGGCACACGGGCACATCCGTTGCCGCGCCACGTGACGAAGGCACCGAGTGTCTCGCCACCTCCAAGGCCAGGCCCGTCGATCCGAATCGCGTCGCCCTCACCGCCAGCACGAGCGAGGCTTATGCCTGCCTCTTCAAGCTGCTCTGCGACCCGGGAGACCGCGTGCTCGTGCCGCAACCGAGCTATCCGCTGCTCGAGCACCTCGCGCGGTTCGAGGGAGTGGAGCCGGTACCGTACCCGCTTGTCTATCACGGGGCCTGGCGGATCGACGTTCCCGCCCTGGTCGACGCGGTTGGTTCGCGCGCTCGCGCGATCGTCGTCGTGAATCCCAACAACCCTACCGGGTCGTTTCTCGCGCCGGACGACCACGAGAGAGTGACGACGCTCTGCCGGGAACGCGGTCTGCGATTGATCGTCGACGAGGTGTTCAACCGCTATCCGATCGACCCGTGGCCCGGGAGTGGTCGAAGCGTGCTGGAGCAACCCGCGGAAGTGCTGACATTCGCGCTCGGCGGCTTGTCCAAGGCGGTCGGCCTGCCGCAGGTCAAGCTCGGCTGGATCGTGGTCGACGGCCCCGGCGACGAGGTCGGTTCCGCCTTCGATGCGCTCGATCTCGTCCTGGACACGTACCTGTCCGTTTCCACGCCGGTCCAACTCGCCGCCGAACGGCTTCTGGCCGAAGCGACGTCCGTGACCAGGCAGATCCGGACCCGCGTCGCGGCAAACCACCGAACGCTGGCAAGGCTGGTCGCGGAGCATCCGGCCACCGGCCTCTTGCGCGCCGAGGGCGGGTGGTACGCTGTTGTCCAGGTTCCGGCCACGAAGTCGGAAGAGACACTGGCTCTCGAGTTGCTGGAACAGGATCACGCGCTCGTGCACCCCGGCTACTACTTCGACTTCCCGCGCGAGGCGTTCCTCGTCACGAGCCTGCTCCCGCAGCCGGAGCGCTTCGAGGCCGCGATGAGGCGCGTGCTGGCGCGAGCCGGCGTCACGCCATGACGAACAGTGCCGGCTCCCCCGTCCTCAAGGATCTCGTCCTCGTCGGCGGCGGCCACAGTCACGTCATCGTGCTCCGCAGGCTGGGCATGCGTCCGATCCCCGGCGTGCGCGTCACGGTCATCGCACGCGATCTCCACGCGCCCTACTCCGGGATGCTGCCGGGCCTGATCGCGGGCCTCTACGAGTTTGACGACGTCCACATCGACCTCGGGCCACTCGCGCGTTTCGCCGGGGCGCGGCTGTTCCACGGCGAAGCGGTGGGGCTCGACCTCGACAAGCGCACCGTGTTGTGCCGGCAAAGGCCGGCGGTGCCCTACGACGTGCTGTCGATCGACACCGGTATCGCGCCCCGGCTCGACGCCGACGGGGCGCGGGAGCACGCCGTGCCGGTCAAGCCCATCGGAGGGCTGGTCGCGCGTTGGAAGCGCCTGGAGCGGCGCGTGCGCGAGAGCTCTCGGAAGCTGCGAGTGGCGATCGTAGGGGCCGGAGCGGCCGGTGTGGAGTTGACGTTGTCGATGCAGCACGCGCTGTCGATGCGCGCGCGAGCCGAGGCGAACGGCTTCCACGTTCCGGAGTTCCACCTGTTCGGCGCACATCCTGTCGTGCTGCCGACGCACAACCGGGGCGCGCAGCAACGGTTCGCGCGCGTGCTCGCCGAGCGGGACGTGCACCTGCATCTCGCAACGCGAGTCAGCCGAGTCGAAGCCGACCGGCTGGAAACCGCGGACGGCGAGTCGTTCGAGATGGACGAAGTCGTCTGGTCCACCGCCGCCGCACCCCCGCCCTGGCCGGCCGCGTCAGGGCTTGCGGTGGACGGGGCCGGGTTCATCGCGGTCGACGCGACGCTGCAATCGACCTCGCACCCGGGCGTTTTCGCGGCGGGGGACGTCGCCTCCGTCCTGGTACATCCCCGCGAGAAGGCGGGGGTGTTCGCCGTCCGCCAGGGCAAGCCCCTGGCGGCCAACCTGCGGCGCGCGCTCCTCGGCGAGAGGTTGCGGCCGTTCCGCCCGCAGCGCCGGTTCCTGAGCCTGATCAGCACCGGCGACCGCTACGCCGTCGCCTCGCGGGGCCGGTGGTCGACCGAGGGCGCCTGGGTGTGGCGCTGGAAGGACCGGATAGACCGGCGCTTCATGCGGCGCTTCGCCGAGCTGCCGGAGATGGATGCGGAGGCAGCGGGCGCGCGACGGGCGCCCGCCGTGCCGGCCGGGCTGGCGCCGCCGGACGTCGTGCGCGAGCTGTCGGTGGTCGCCATGCGCTGCGGCGGCTGCGGTTCGAAGGTGGGGGCCACGCTGCTGGATCGCGTCGTCGCCCGGCTGGATCCAGTGCGCCGCGAGGACGTCGTGGTCGGCCTCGACGCCCCGGACGACGCGGCGGTCGCCTCGCTGCCGCCCGGCAAGCTGCTGGTGCAGTCGGTCGACGCCTTCCGCGCGATGATCGACGATCCCTGGCTCTTCGGGCGGATCACCGCGAACCACTGCCTGAGCGATCTGTACGCGATGGGCGCCGAGCCGTGCTCGGCGCTCGCGATCGTCACGATCCCCCACGGGCTCGAATCGAAGATGGAGACCCTGCTGGAGGATCTGCTGTCAGGCGCCGTCAAGATGCTCAACGACGCCGGCGCGGCGCTGGTCGGCGGCCATACCAGCGAGGGCGCGGAGGTGCAGCTCGGCCTCTCCGTGAGCGGATCCATCGACCCCGATCGAATTCTCCGCAAGGGCGGCCTGCGCCCCGGCGACCGGCTCGTCCTGACCAAGCCGATTGGCACCGGCACCCTCCTGGCCGCCGACATGCGGGGCAAGGCGAAGGCGCGCTGGGTGGACGGCGCAATCCGGGCGATGCTGCAGTCCAACCGCGAGGCGGCCGATGCGGTGCGCGCCCACGGCGGACGCTCCTGCACCGACGTGACCGGCTTCGGGCTGCTCGGTCACCTGGTCGAGATGACGAAAGCGTCCGGCATCGACGCCCGCGTGATGCTGAACGCGGTGCCGATTCTCGACGGGGCGGAAGACACCGCCGCCCGCGGGCTGCTCAGCACGTTGCAGCCCCAGAACGTCCGCCTGCGCCGGGCCGTCTCCAATGTCGAGTCGGCCGGGACGGATCCCCGCTATCCCCTGCTCTTCGACCCCCAGACCGCCGGCGGCCTGCTCGCCGGGGTTCCCGAGAGCCAGGCCGAAGCGTGCGTCGTCCGGCTGCAGGCGTTGGGCTACACTCACGCGGCGGTGATCGGGGTCGTCGACGAGCGGAACGACGACGCGCCGCCGATCACGATCAACTGAACGACCGGAGGACTGCGAGTCATGATTGAAGTCGGGAAGCCTGCGCCGGCATTTACCCTGCAGGACCAGGACGGGGAATCCGTCAGCCTCGCCGGACTTGAGGGGCAGTGGGTGGTGCTCTACTTCTACCCGAAGGACGACACCCCCGGGTGCACCAAGGAGGCGTGCGAGTTCACGGCCGGCATCGCGGAGTTCGAGAAGCTCGACGCGGTGATCCTCGGCTGCAGCCCCGACGATGCGGAGTCGCACCGCAAGTTCATCGCGAAGTACGATCTGCGGGTGCAGCTTCTGTCCGACTCCACGCACGCCACCATGGAGGAGTACGGCGCCTGGGGCGAGAAGGTGCTCTACGGCCGCAAGTCGGTCGGCGTCATCCGCTCGACCACGCTGATCGATCCGGGCGGGAACGTCGCCCACCACTGGAAGAAGGTGCGGGCGGCCGGGCACGCCGAGCACGTCGCGGCGCGCCTCGCGGCGCTTCGGGGATAATCCCGCGCCGATTCCTGTCGTCGCACAGGTGGACGGTGTGCTAAACTAAAGATCCTCCATGTTCGGTCGCTTCACCTTCCCCGCCCTTCTCGTCCTATCGGCTTGTCTGCCGTCAGGCTGCACCCTCGAGTCGGCGCCGGCGGCTGAAACCCTGACGCGGGTGGAAGCGGAGACACCTAAACGCGGCGAGGATGTCTTCCTGCCGCCTCTGACCCGGACCGTGACCGGGACGGTGCCGCAAGGTGCAACGCTGGCGACGTTGTTCGACTCGCACGATCTCGACGCCCTGGCGCATCCGCTGATCGAAACGATCAGCGACGTCTTCGATCCGCGCCGCCTGCGGGTCGACAACGGTTATCGGCTGACGTTCGACCTCGACGACGGCAAGTTCCGGGCCTTCGAGTATCACATCGACGACGACGTGTTTCTGCAGGCGACACAGGCCGCGAGCGGATTCGAGGCGAGGCTCGTACCCTACCGTCAGGCTCGCATCGCGCAGGTGCTGGAAGCGGACATCAACGCCACGAACAACTCGATAAGCGCCGCGCTCGATGCTCAGGGCAAGGGCGTGTTGCTGGCCGTCGCCCTCGCCGAGGTCCTGAGCGGCGAGATCGATTTCAACAACGACCTGCGGCGAGGCGATCGCTTCGGCCTGCTCTACGAGGAGGTCTTCCGCGAGGCACGGTTCGGCGGGGGTGGCGACGACGACCTGTCGTTCTCCCGCTACGGCGACGTCCTCGCGGTGGAATTCGTCAACGACGGCCGGTTCCTGCGAGCGTTCCGCTTCCACGTGCCCGGTGAGCCCGAGGCCCAGTACTTCGACGAGAACGGCCGCTCGATGAGGCGGCTCTTCCTGCGCTCGCCATTCCGGTTCGAGCCGCGCATCACATCGCGGTTCTCCTATCGGCGGGTGCATCCGGTCCTGGGCGGCGTGCGTCCCCATCTGGGCGTCGACTACGGCGCGCCGACCGGCACGCCGATCATCGCGGTCGCGACCGGCACGGTCGTGTCGGCCGGGCGCAGCGGCGGTTCCGGCAACATGATCCGGTTGCGCCACACGAACGGCTACGAGACCTACTACCTGCACCTGTCCCGGTTCGCCAGCAACGTGCGTAGCGGGGCACGTGTATTCCAGGGACAGGAGATCGGCTACGTCGGCTCGACGGGGCTGTCGACCGGACCGCACCTCGACTACCGCCTGCGGAAGAACGGGGTGTTCGTCAATCCGCTCATCGAGCACCGCAATCTGCCGCCCGGCGATCCGGTCCCGGTGGAATACCTGGAGGCGTTCCGCGCCGTACGCGATGCGGCGCTCGTGCGACTCGGATCGACGCCGCCGATGCCCTCCTCCGTCGCCGCCAACTAGCGACCGCCTGCCTTGGCCATCATTCGTCCGTTCCGTGCTCTCCGCCCGGCGCCGGCTGCGGCCGCGGCCGTGGCCGCGGTGCCCTACGACGTCGTCTCCACGAGCGAGGCACGCGGTCTCGCGGCCGGCAATCCGCTGAGCTTTCTTCACGTCTCGCGGCCCGAGATCGATTTGCCGGACGGTGCCGATCCGTACGGCTCGCAGGTCTACGAGCAGGCGGCCGGCAACCTGAAGTCGCTTGTCGAGCGGGCCCCGCTGGTCGTCGATCCGGAGCCTGCTCTCTACCTGTACCGGATGCGGGCGGGCGAGCACGAGCAGGTGGGGCTGGCCGGCTGCTTCTCGCTGGACGAGTACGACCGGGACATCATCAAGCGCCACGAACGGACGCGCCGTGACAAGGAGGACGATCGGACCCGCCACATGGTGACACTGCGGGCGCAGACCGGAATCGTGTTCCTGACCTACCGCGCGACCGCGGCGATTGACGCCGTCGCGGGCGGCGCGGCGGCGGCGCCTCCGCTGCTCGACGTCGCGGCGCCGGACGGCGTGCGTCACAGCGTGTGGCGTCTGTCGGCCGACGCAACCAGCGCGGCCGTCTCCGCCTTCGCCGGGGTACCCACCGTGTACATCGCCGACGGGCACCACCGGATCGCCAGCGCGGCCCGCGCGCGCGACGAGCTCGCGGGCACCGATCCGGCACACGAGTCGCGGTTCTTTCTCGGCGTGGCGTTTCCCGACAACCAGACGCGCATCCTGCCGTACAACCGCACGGTGGCAAACCTGGCCGGACGGACGGCACCGCAGTTCCTCGAAGCGCTCCGCGAGCACTTCCCGGTCACCGCCGGAGGCCCCCGGGTCCCGCCCAAGGGCAAGCCGGCGATGTACCTGGAGGGAACCTGGCACACCATCGATGTTGGGGCTGCCGCGGCTGCGGCAGCCGGCGCGGAGCCTGCCGCGCGGCTTGACGTTGCTATCCTCCAGGACCGGATTCTGGCGAGGGTGCTCGATGTGGCGGATATCCGCACCGATCCCCGGGTAACGTTCGTCGGCGGCGCGCGGGGTGCCGGAGCATTGGAGCAGGCGGTCGACTCGGGCTCCGCCGCGGTCGCCTTCTCCCTGGCCGCGGTCACCCCGGACGAGCTGCTGGCGGTCTCCGACCTGGGCGGCATCATGCCGCCCAAGTCGACCTGGTTCGAGCCGAAGCTGCGCGACGGCCTGCTGATTCACACCATCTGACCTGCCGATTCACACCAGTCGAGGGAGCTTGAAGTGGAACGGGTCTTCAACTTCGGCGCCGGTCCCGCGGTACTGCCCGAGGCCGTCCTGGAACAGATACGCAGCGGCTTCCCGGCCTTGCCGGGGGTCGGGATGTCGGTGCTGGAGATCAGCCACCGATCCCCGGCGTTCGACGAGATCCTGGCGACGGCCGAGGCCAACATCCGCGCCCTGGCCCGCGTCCCGGACGACTACCGCATCCTGTTCCTGCAGGGGGGCGCCACGCTGCAGTTCTCCATGGTCCCGATGAACCTGCTCCCCGTGGACGGGACGGCGGACTACCTGATCACCGGGTCATGGGCCGCGCAGGCGGCGCGGGAAGCGGAGAAGTTCGGATCCGTGCGCGTGGCCGCGACCACCGAGGCGGCGGGTTTCCGCCGGCTGCCAACGGCTGCCGAGATCCATGTCTCGCCCACCACGGCCTACGTCCACGCGACGACGAACAACACCATCGCCGGCACCCAGTGGCCCACACTGCCCGCCGTCGGCGACCGGCCACTCGTGGTCGACGCATCGTCCGACATCTTCAGCCGCCCGATCGACGTAGCCGGACACGGGCTGATTTACGCCGGGGCGCAGAAGAACCTGGGCCCGGCCGGCGTGACGGTGGTGATCATCCGCGACGACCTGGCGGAACGGGGCCCGGCGTCGCTCCCGAAGCTGCTGCGCTACATGACGTACGTGCAGGGCGGATCGCGTCCCAACACACCGCCGGTCTTCGCCGTTTACGTGGTGTCGCTGGTCACGGCGTGGCTGCGCGACCAGGGCGGACTCGAGGCCATGGCCGCCGGCAACGAGCGCAAGGCGGCGAAGCTCTACGCGGCCATCGACCGTACCGGCTTCTACCGCGGCGTGGCCGACCCGGACAGCCGCTCACGCATGAACGTCACCTTCCGGCTGGCCACCCCCGAGCTGGAGGAGCGGTTCGCCCGGGAGGCTGAGGCGGCGGACCTGGCCGGCCTCAAGGGTCACCGCTCGGTCGGCGGGTTGCGCGCATCCATCTACAACGCGTTTCCGGAAGCCGGCGTCGACGCGCTGACTACGTTCATGGGCGAATTCGAGCGTCAACACGGGTAGACCCTAAGGACCACTCACAGGTGGTTGCACGCGCCGCCAGCCGGGCGCACGACCTCACCCGACATCGAGCAGAAAGCGCCACGCGGGCAGCACGTCGATGCTGCCCGCGTCGACCGGAATCGTTTCTTCCTCGTCGCGGGTCACGATCGTCCCCGCGTGCAGTCCCAGCTCGGCCATCGCGCGATTGAGCGCCCTGACCTCCCGCTTGCGGGTCCGCGGTTCCGCCAACGACTCGGAGACCTGGATCAGCTTGCGCGTACCGTCGGGCATCCGCGCCACGAAGTCCACCTCGCGCCCGTTGGCGCCCTTGAAGTAGCGGATCTCCGGCGTGGCGCGCCGCAGCGCCATGAACACCAGGTTCTCGAGCAGATGGCCGGCGTTGACCAGGATGCCCGAGCCGACCGACCTTGCGAGCGCGTGGTCGACACAGTAGATCTTCTTCGGATTCGCGTTGGCGCGGGCCAGCGACGCATCGAAGACCCGCACCGTGAACAGGAAGAAGGCGTCCTCGAACCACTCCACGTAGTCGGCGACCGCCGACTTGGGTGCCCGATGTCCGAGCGACTTCAGGTAGGCGGTGAGCCGGTTGACGGAATACAGCGACGCGGTGTTGTCCACCAGCCGGTGGGCGAGGTCCGAAACGGCGCGGGGATGCGCGACGTCGTGCCGCTCCACGAGATCGCGGAACAGCATCGCGCCCCAGTACTCCTGGTGGATCCTGATGCGCAGCGCGCCATCGAGTCCAGCCACCTCCGGGAACGCGCCGCGCTCCCAGTACGCCTCGAACGCCTTGCGCACCAGCAGGCGCCGGCGGGTCGACAAGGGGCCATCGGCGGCGATACCTCTGAAGTCGAGAAACTCCCTGAAGGAAAAGGGGAAGATCTCCCAAGACAGCGCCCGACCGCGCATCTGGGTCGCGATCTCCCGCGACAGCATCCGCGCCGACGAGCCGCTGATGTACACCTCGCACTTCTCGGTCCGCATCAGGCGGTCGACGAACGGCTCCCAGCCCGGCACGGCCTGGATCTCGTCGAAGAAGCAGTAGACCGTCTCGGTGTTCTTCTTCTCCGGGTGAAGGGAGAAGTAGGCGTCCGCCACGACGCCGAGGCCCTCGTGCTGCAGGAAATGGAGGCGGTCGTCGAAGAAGTTCAGGTAGAGGATGTTGTCGCGCGGGACGCCGCGGTCGAGCAGCTTCCGCACCTGCTGGAACAGGAACGTCGACTTGCCGGCGCGGCGCGGACCGATGCAGACGGTGGCCTTGCCCGGCACCGGCGTTACCTCGACCCGGCGCGGGATGCCGGTCGGCAGCTCGGCCTCGCGGAAGTCCAGGATGATGTCGCGCAGGGAATCCGGCATCGCGCTTCTGGACTTCATTGTCGCCGATAGCATATGTAACTGGCAATAATCCCGGCCGATTCCTGAATGCCTCGGCAACTTCACCAGACCGCCGTTCCACGAGTCTGTGCGCAATCCCATCAGCACGCTAATTCTTCGCTGCGTATCCAAGAGTGGAATCCGTTGAGCATCCGGAGGCAGGGACGAGCGCCGCCGTCGTTACCACTGCGGCTGGCCTTCCCCGCTACGCTTGCGCCGCATTGGCTGCCGGGCCTGTTTCCCGATCGTCGCATGTGACGCCGGTGGAGATTCCGCAGCCTGCCTCCGGGAGTTGCTCTCGAAAGCGCAGCCCTACAACTGGGCGCGCGCCATCGCCGCTCGTTGTGCGATTGCGCCTGCGCGACAGGCGAGGCTGCACGACTCGGAAACGTCTCCTGATCCAATCGAATGGACGTTATGTGCGCAACATGCTAGTTTTCGGCCCATGCGTTTGCACATAGCACTGGACGACGACCTCGTCGACGAGATCGACCGGCGAGCGGGTCCGCGGCGGCGGAGTGCGCTCATCGCGGAACTCGTGCGGCGTGGTCTCGAGAACGAACGGCGCTGGGACGACATCGAATCCGCTCTCGGCGGCCTGCCCGATACCGGCCACGAGTGGGACGACGACCCTGCGGCGTGGGTACGGCGACAGCGTCGCGACGACTCGCGCCGCGCCGGCTGACCGATGGCGCGCCTGCTGCTCGATTCGACCGTGCTCATCGACGCGCTCCGCGGCCGGCCCGCCGCGGCCCGACTGGCCGCCCTGAGACGTACGGGTACGGAGCCGTGGGCGTGCGTGGTCTCGGTCGAGGAGATCTGGCGCGGCCTGCGCCCGGGCGAGGATATCGTCGCGCGCCGCCTGTTCAGCGCCCTGCGACTGGCGCCGCTCGGAGCCGCCGAAGGGATGCGAGCAGGGACGTGGCGCCAAGCCTATGCCCGTCAGGGAGTCACCCTCCATCAGGCCGATTGCCTGGTTGCCGCCGCGGCGGCAGGCGTCAATGCGGCTCTGGCAACGGCGAACGTCGATGATTTCCCAATGACGGAGCTCAACGTCCAGCACTGGCCGGTCGGCCAGTGAGAACGACGGCGTGTCGCCGCCAGGCTTGCGCCGCGCCGGCGGTTGGGACTGTTCCCGGATCGCGGAAACCGCCCCATGTAGAATCGGGGCTGGCTGCCCCGGTGCGACCGCCCCACCATGAAGCACTGGCAGGAAACGTCGCAGATCGTGGGCCGCGTCACCGAGCTGGCAGCGGCCGGCCAACGCGCGGCGATGGCGACCGTCGTGCGGATCGAGGGATCCGCCTACCGGCGTGCGGGGGCCAAGCTGCTGGTGGAAGAGGGCGGCGCCACGCGCGGAGGCGTGAGCGGCGGATGCCTCGAGGCGGATGTGCGCGAAGTTGCCATGGCCGTCATGCGGGAGGGCTTGCCCCGGCTCCGCCACTACGAGACCGGGGACGACGACCGCACCGTCTGGGGGCTCGGACTGGGCTGCAACGGGTCGGTCGACATCTTCGTTCAGCCGGTCACCTCCGGGGACGCCGTGAACGTGGCGCGCCACATGCGGACGCTGCTGGCGGGAGATGCGCCTTTCGCCGTGTCCACCGTCGTCCGCGGTCCCGCCGCCGCCCTGGGCCGGATGCTGGTGGAGGGGAACGGCCCTCCGGCCGGGTCGACGGAGACCCCCGCCCTGGATCGCGAGATGGCGCGGCGGGCGCAGACCCTCCTCGCCGCTGGCGAATCCGACCTCTACGACATCGAATCGACCGGCGCCGGCACCGAATCGACCGGCGTCTTCACCGAGGTCCATGTCCCACCGCCGCGGCTCGTCATCTGCGGCGCCGGCGACGACGCGATGCCTCTGGCGGCCCATGCGTCACAGATCGGCTACCGCGTGACCGTCGTCGATCACCGCCCGGCCTATCTGTCCCGGGAACGTTTTCCTGATGCCGAGCGCATCGACCGGAGACCCGACGACGGCCTGGAAGGACTGCCGCTCGGTCCGAGTACTCATCTGGTGGTGATGACGCACTCGTTCGCCCACGACCGGGAGTGGGGCAGACGCTTGCTGCGAACCGAGGTCCCGTACATCGGCCTGCTTGGCCCGCGCGCGCGACGGGATGAGATACTCGAACAGATCGGCGTGACGGGCGAACCGGCCGGCGCGACGGGGATGGACCGATTCTTCGCACCGGTCGGTCTCGATCTCGGTGCGGACGGGCCCGAACAGATAGCCGTCAGCATCCTCGCGGAGCTGCTGGCGGTCCGCACCTCAAGCGTCCCGCGTCACCTGCGAGACAAGGATGGGGTCATACATGCCGTCTGATCTGTCCGAACGGAGCGGCGCAGTCGCGGGTGTCGTGCTCGCCGCCGGCAGCTCGACCCGCATGGGCCGCAACAAGCTGTTCTTCGAGCTCGACGGCCAGACGCTGCTGAGACGGGTCGTGCGCCGTGCGCTCCGCGCCGGTCTCGATCCGATCGTCGTCGTCGTAGGCCACGAGGCGGAGCGCGCCCGCGCCGAGCTCGCGGACCTGCCGTGCACGCCGGTCGACAATCCCGACCATGCGCTGGGCATCAACCGGTCGCTGCGGACCGGCATCTCCCACGTTCCGGAACGCGCGCGGGCCGCGGTGGTGATGCTGGCGGACATGCCGTTCGTCACGAGCGATATGGTCGCCGGGCTCGTTGCGCGCTATCGGGAGAGCACGTCGCCGCTGGTCATCTCCGCCTACGGGGACGTCAACGCGCCGCCGATGCTGTACGACCGCGCGCTGTTCTCCGAGCTCCGGCAAATGTCCGGAGAAGGGTGCGGGCGGCAGGTCGTGCGGCGGCACCGCCACGAGGCGGTTGCGCTCTCCTGGCCGGAGGCGGCGCTCCAGGACATAGACGTTCCCGAGGACTACGAGCGCGTCAGCGCCGAACTGCGAGTCGCCGATGCAGGAATCGGTGCGGCCCCGGACGATGCCGCCCCGGAAGTCGGCGACTCCGGAAACCGTGTGGCCGCCGACAACGCCGCTCCCGGAGTGAGCGGCGCGGGAAGCGGCACCGGCGCAAAGGACGCCGGGACCGCCACCGGGTGACACCATGCGTACCGACACGCTGCAGCTCGCATCCCGTCTCGCCGGTCGCAGCGAGGCCTTCGCGCTGGCCACGGTGGTCCGTCGCGAGCCACCGAGCTCGGCCCGTGTCGGCGACAGCGCCGTGGTGACCCCGGACGGCGGGTTCCACGGCTGGCTCGGCGGAAGCTGCACGCGGCCCACCGTGATCCGCGAGGCGCTCGCCGCCCTCGCCGACGGAGCGCCGCGGCTGATTGGCATCGTCCGCGACCCCGACTCGGCGTCGCAGTCTCGATCCGGACTGACGGTGTTTCCGATGGCCTGCCACAGCGGGGGAAGCGTGGAGATCTACATCGAGCCGCTGCTGCCGGCGCGCCGGCTGCTGATCTTCGGGGTTTCGCCCACGGCGCAGGCGCTGGCGCGCCTGGCCGCCGTGCTCGGCTACCGGGTGGAAGCGGTCGATCCGGAAGCCGGCGAGGCGCTGTTCCCGGACGCGAGCCGCCTGGTGACCAGCGACGAATCCATCGAGCCACCCGCTTCCGGCCGGGACGCAGCCCGCTGCTTCGCCGTCGTCGCGACGCTGGGCCAGCGGGACGAGGAGGCGGCTTGGGCGGCGATTCAGGCGATGCCGGCGTACGTCGGCGTGGTGGCCAGCCGCAAGCGTTTCGGACAGCTACGCGAGACGCTGACCGCGCGCGGCGCCACGCCGGAGCAGCTCGACCGCATCGCCAATCCGGCCGGCCTCGACATCGGCGCACAGACGCCCGAGGAGATCGCCTTGAGCATCCTCGCCGAGATCACCAGGCGCGGGCGCGCCCGCCGACCCGACCGGGCTCCGGCCCCCCCCGCAACGGCTTCAACGGAGACCGCGCGCGATTCGGCCCCCGCCACGGCCGTCACGGACACCGAACGCGATTCGGCTCCCGCCGCGGGGGCCCCGACTGCCGGGCGCAACCTCGCCGCCGCCACGGCGGCCACCGCGCGCGACCCGGCGCCCGGCACGTCCGTCGCGCATACCGCGCGCGACCTTGTATGCGGCATGACCGTCGCCGCCGCGGCGGCCGGTCCCCAGGCCGAATTCGGGGGGAGGACCTACTACTTCTGCTGCACGCACTGCCGCGAGCAGTTCGTCGCGGAGCCGCACAGGTACGCCGCGGCGGCACAGGAGGGGTAGCGTGAGGCCGGAGGTGCGCGAGACGCAGGCGGCGATGGAGCGCGAGGGGTACATCGCCGAGCCCGCCATCGCCACCGCTGTCTACCTGGCTCGCACGCTGCGCAAACCGCTCCTCATCGAGGGGGATGCCGGCGTGGGCAAGACCGAGATCGCCAAGGTGCTGGCCCGGATCCTGGACAC
>CATQHX010000050.1 GCA_958296065.1 Vicinamibacterales bacterium
TTTTTCGCCTTCGCGCGTGCCGTCGGGCTGCAGGGCGCCAGCGTGACGGCGCCCTGCAAGGAGAAGATGGCGGCGCACGTGGCGGAACAGGACGCCACCAGCCGGGCGGTCGGCGCGGTCAACACGCTGCGTCGTCTCGATGCCGGCGGCTGGGAGGGGCTGAACACCGACGTGCCGGGTCTGCTGGCGCCACTGTCCGGGCGCGTGAACTTGTCCGGCGCCCGCGCGACGGTCATCGGAGCGGGGGGAGCGGCCCGCGCCGCCGCCTTTGCGCTGCACGGGCAGGGAGCGGCGGTCACCGTCTGTGCGCGGCGACCGGAGCAGGCCGCCGCGGTGGCGCGGGTGGCGCCGGGAACACGCGCGGCGCCGCTGCCGCCGCGCACGGAATCGTGGGATCTGCTGGTGAACACGACACCGCTCGGAACCTGGCCCGACGTCGCACGGAGCCCGCTGCCGGACGGGCCGTTCGACGGCCGTGCCGTGTACGACCTCGTGTACAACCCGTTGGAGACCCGTCTGATGGCCGACGCGGCCCGCGCCGGATGCGAGACCATCGGGGGCCTCGACATGCTGGTGGCGCAGGCGGTGCGCCAGTTCGCGTGGTGGACCGGCGTGACGCCGTCCGCCGATCGCTTCCGGCAGGCGGCCGAGCAGGACCTGGCGCGCCAGGCGGGCGCAGCGGTCTCGGCCGCCGGCCAGCCGGCGTAATGGAAGCGCCGCCATGGAGACGATGACCGCCACAACGTTCGACGAGTTCCGCGAGCTGGCCCGCGACGCGACGTTCGTGCCGGTGTGCCGCGAGGTGCTGGCGGATCTGCTGACTCCGGTGTCGGCCTTCCTCAAGGTCGCCGAGAGCGCGGACCATGCGTTCCTGTTCGAGAGCGTGGCGGGGGGAGAGCACGTGGCCCGGTACTCCTTCCTCGGCCGCGATCCGTTCCTCGTGCTGCGGTCCGCGGCCGGCCGGACCCTGCGCCGGCAGCACGGCCGTACGGAGGAGCTGCAGGAACCCTTTCTGGAGGCCCTGCGGGGGCTGATGGCACGCTACCGGTCGCCGCGCGTGCCGGGGTTGCCGCGTTTCACCGGCGGGGCCGTCGGCTTCCTGGGCTACGACACCGCCGCCTGGTTCGAGCCGACCCTGGAGCGGTCGCGGGACGCGCATCCGAAGCCGGCCGAAGGAGGGGACGACGCAGCGTTCATGCTGTTCGACACGGTGCTGGCCTTCGACCACGTCAAGCACCGCATCCTGATCATCGCCAACGCCGCGGTCGAGCCCGACAGCGACCTGGAGGCCTGCTACGCGCTGGCGCTCGCCCGCATCCGTTTTCTGGAGGCGGAGATCGGCCGGCAGCTCTCGGAGTCGCCGGCTCGCCCGGGGCGCGACGTCGAGTTCCGATCGAATACGAGCCAGCCGGCCTTCGAGAGCGCGGTGCGCCGAGCGAAGGACTACATCACGGCCGGCGACATCTTCCAGGTCGTGCTGTCGCAACGCTTCGAGACCGAGGTCGGCAGCGATCCGTTCAGCGTCTACCGCGCCCTGCGCTACGTCAATCCGTCGCCTTACATGTACTTCATGCGGCTGGGCGACGTCTCGATCGTCGGGTCGTCGCCGGAGATGCTGGTCCGGGTCGAGGGCCGGCGCGCCGAGACGCACCCCATCGCCGGCACGCGGCCGCGCGGGGTCACCGCCGAGACGGACGCGAAGCTGGCCGACGAGCTGCAGGCCAACGAGAAGGAGCGGGCCGAGCACGTGATGCTGGTCGACCTCGGACGCAACGATCTGGGGCGGGTCTCCGCCTACGGTTCCGTCCAGGTGCCGCAGTACATGGCGCTGGAGCGGTACTCGCACGTCATGCACCTGGTCTCGCGCGTCGTCGGCGAGCTGACCGACGAGCACGACCGGCTCGATGCCCTCGCCGCCTGCTTTCCCGCCGGCACGGTGTCGGGAGCGCCCAAGATCCGGGCGATGGAGATCATCGACGAGCTCGAGCCGACCCGGCGCGGCATCTATGCGGGCGCGGTCGGCTACCTCGACTTCGCCGGGCATCTGGATTGCTGCATTACGATCCGCACCATCGTGATGCGGGACGGCAAGGCCTGGGTGCAGGCCGGGGCGGGCATCGTGGCCGACTCGGATCCGACGGCGGAGTACGACGAGACGCGGGCCAAGGCGTCGGCGCTGTTCGGCGCGCTGCGCATGGCCGAGAGCGGTCGCGGGCCGTCGGCGAGCGGGGGGGGCGGCTGATGGTGCTCGTCATCGACAACTACGACTCGTTCACCTACAACCTGGTGCAGTACCTGGGCGAGCTCGGCGCGGCGCTGCACGTGGTGCGCAACGACGCGCTGACCGTGGCCGAGGTCGAGCGGCTCGACGTGGACCGCATCGTCATATCGCCGGGGCCTGGACGGCCGGAGCATGCGGGGATCACCGTCGATCTGATTCGCGCCTACGCACCGCGCGTGCCGATACTGGGAGTATGCCTCGGCCACCAGGCGATCGGCATCGCGTTCGGCGGTTCGGTGGTCGCCGCGCCGGCCCTGCTGCACGGCAAGACCTCGACGGTCGAGCACGACGGCCGGGGTGTCTTCGCGGGACTGAGCGCACCGTTCCCGGCGGGGCGGTACCATTCCCTCGCGGTCGACGCCGCAGCGGTGCCCGACGAGCTGGAGGTGGCGGCGACCGCGCGCGAGGACGGCGCCATCATGGCGGTCCGCCACCGGCGGTGTCCGGTCCACGGCGTGCAGTTCCATCCGGAGTCGGTGCTGACCGGCGAGGGGCGGCGCATCCTGGGCAACTTCCTGGCCTCCGAAGCCGGTGAACGTCATGCGTGAAACGCTCGATACGCTCCTGAGGCGCGAGGACCTGTCCGCGGCGCAGGCCGCGGCGGCGATGAATCAGGTGATGGAGGGTGCCGCCACCCCGGCCCAGATCGCCGGCTTCCTCG
The DNA here is from genome assembly GCA_958296065.1 of Vicinamibacterales bacterium. Classification (GTDB taxonomy): domain Bacteria; phylum Acidobacteriota; class Vicinamibacteria; order Vicinamibacterales; family UBA8438; genus WTFV01. Next base: position 2,943 of record CATQHX010000050.1, read on the forward strand.
TCGCGCTGGCCATGAAGGGGGAACGCCCCGCGGAGATCGTCGGCCTCGCGCGGACGATGCGGGCGCACGCCGTGTCGTTGTCCCGCCCCCGTGAGACCTGTTTCGACACCTGCGGCACCGGCGGCGACCGGTCGAACACCTTCAACGTCTCGTCGCTGTCGGCCGTCGTGCTGGCGGCGTGCGGGGTGGAGGTGGCCAAGCACGGGAACCGTTCGGTGTCGAGCCGTTGCGGCAGCGCGGATCTGTTCGAGGCGCTCGGTGTGAACGTGACCGCCGCGCCGGCGGTGGTCGAGCGCTGCCTCGACGAGGCCGGCATCGCGTTCTTCTTCGCGCCCACTTTTCATCCGTCCATGCGGCACGCCGGGCCGGTGCGGCGCGAGCTCGGCATACGCACGGCGTTCAACCTGCTCGGTCCGCTCACCAACCCCGCCGGCGCCCGTCGGCAGGTGGTCGGCGTCCCGCGGTCGGAGCTGGCGGACCTGGTGGCTCGAGCGCTGTCCGAACTCGGCTCCGAACGCGCCTGGGTGGTGCACGGAGCGGAAGGGCTGGACGAGATATCGGCCGTCGGGCACACGAGGGTCTGCGAGGTGCGTGACGGCGCGGTGTCGACGTTCTACGTGCACCCTTCGGACTTCGGGTTGACGCCGACGACGCCGGACCGGCTGCGTGTCGACGGCCTGGAGGCCAGTGCGCGCATCGCCCGGGCGGTGCTTGCGGGCGAGGAGGGACCGCCGCGCGACTTCGTTCTCGCCAACGCCGCGGCCGCCCTGCTCGTGGCGGGCCGGGTCGAGTCGCTGGTGGACGGCGTGCAGATGGGGAGCGAGGTCCTGCGGAGCGGTCGCGCGGCGGCGACGCTGGAGCGGATGGCGCAGTGCTCGCAGGCGCCGGAGGGAGACTCGTGACGGACGCGGCGCCGAGCCCGCCGGCCGACCTGCTGGAGACGATCGTCGCCGCCACCCGCACGGCGGTGGCGGAACGACAAGCCGGCCGCCCCTTGCGCGACGTCGAGCGGGCGGCAGCCGAACGGCAGCCGCGGGGTGACCGGTTCGTGGCCGTCCTGGCCGACCCGGACCGCTACAGCGTGATCGCCGAGTGCAAGCGCCGCTCGCCGTCCCGGGGGGTGATTCGGACGGACTACGAGCCCGCGGCCATAGCGGCCGGCTACGCCGCCGCCGGCGCCGCCGCCATCTCCGTTCTGACAGAGCCCGCCTTCTTCGACGGCGCGCTCGATCACCTCGCCGTCGTGCGGCAGCGGGTGGACATCCCGCTGCTGCAGAAGGACTTCATCGTATCCGAGTACCAGTTGATGGAGGCCAGGGCGGCCGGAGCGGACGCGGCGCTCCTGATAGCGGCGGCGCTCGACGACGACACGCTGCGCCGACTCGCGGCGGCGGCGGCCGGGCACGGGCTGGCGGTTCTCGCGGAGGTCCACAATCGCCGGGAGCTCGATCGGGTGCTTGCGGCGGGGGCCGCGGTGGTCGGCGTCAACAACCGCAACCTGCGGACGCTGGCGGTCGACCTGGAGGCGTCCCGGACGCTGGTCGAGGCGATTCCCGAGGGGATCGTGGCGGTGGCGGAGAGTGGACTGCGCGTTCCGGCTGACCTGCGGGAGCTGCGGCGCGCGGGCTACGATGCGTTTCTCATCGGCGAGTCGCTCATGAGCCGGCCGGACCCGGGCGCGGCCCTCGCACGCATGCTTGGTGGCGGGGAGCCGTCGCCGCGCGGCGCCCGTGGCCGCGTCACGGCCTGAGAGCAGGGACCATGGCCGGTGCGAGAGTCAAGGTGTGCGGCATCACACGGCGGGACGATGCCCTGCTGGCCGCCGACCTGGGCGCGTCGGCCGTCGGGTTCGTCTTCTGGCCGCGAAGCCCGCGCTACGTCGAGCCCGCCGTGGCCGCCGCGATCGTCCGCGAGCTGCCGGCCGACGTTGCGCCGATCGGGGTCTTCGTGGATGCGCCGATCGGTGACCTGCGGCGTATTGCCGCGCAGGTCGGGCTGGCTGCCGTGCAGCTCCACGGCGACGAGCCGCCCACGCTGTGCGATGGTCTGCCGTACCGGGTGCTGAAGGCGGTGCCGGTCGTGGGGGAGGCGACGCGCGAGGCGGCTGATCGGGTGCCGTTACGCATCACCGTGCTGCTGGACGCTCGGGATCCAGTCCGCAAGGGGGGTACCGGCCGCACCGTCGACTGGAGCGTCGCGGCCGAGGTGGCCGCCAACCGGCGCATCTTTCTCGCCGGCGGCCTGCGCCCGGAGAACGTGGGGGAGGCCCTGCGGACCGTGCGGCCGTACGGCATCGACGTGTCGAGCGGGGTGGAGGCGGAGCCGGGCCGGAAGGACGTCGGTCGGTTGCGGGGCTTTTTCGAGGAGGTGTCGCGCGCATGACCGTTCCCGACTTCGGAAGGCGCGATCCGGACGAGCGCGGCTACTTCGGCGAGTACGGCGGCCGGTTCGTGCCGGAGACACTTGTCGCGCCGGTGGAGGAGCTCGAGCAGGCGTACCGCCAGGCCCGCGAGGATCCGGCTTTCTCGGCGGACCTGGAGGCGCTGTTGCGGCACTACGTCGGCCGGCCCACGCCGGTGTACGAGGCGACCCGGCTGCGAGCCGCGCTCGAGGCCGAGGCGGGTCCGGAGGGCGTGGCGCGCATCTTCCTCAAACGGGAGGATCTGGCGCATACCGGCGCTCACAAGATCAACAACGCTCTCGGTCAGGCGCTGCTCGCGGTCCGGATGGGAAAGCGGCGCGTGGTGGCGGAGACCGGCGCCGGGCAGCACGGCGTCGCAACCGCTACCGCTTGCGCGTTGCTCGGCCTCGACTGCGAGGTCTACATGGGCGCCGACGACATGCGGCGACAGGCGCTCAATGTCTACCGGATGCGGCTGCTCGGGGCGACGGTCTCGCAGGTCGATGCGGGGAGCCGGACGCTCAAGGACGCCATCAACGAGGCGATGCGCGATTGGGTGACCAACGTCCAGGACACCTATTACCTGCTCGGCTCGGTTCTCGGTCCCCATCCGTATCCGCTGATGGTGCGCGAGTTCCAATCGGTGATAGGCCGGGAGGCGCGTACGCAGATGGACGAGCTGGTGGGCCGGATGCCCGATGCCGTGGTGGCCTGCGTGGGCGGGGGGAGCAATGCCCTCGGCATCTTCGACGGCTTCGTCGACGATGCGAACGTGGCCCTGATCGGAGTCGAGGCCGGCGGCGAGGCGCTCGTCGCGGGACGTCACGCGGCCAGGTTCGCGACCGGAGTCGCTGGCGTGTTGCAGGGGACGCGCAGCTACCTGCTTCAGGACCTGGACGGCAACATCGAGCCGACCCACTCCGTGTCGGCCGGCCTCGACTACGCCGCGGTGGGACCGGAGCATGCGTGGCTCCGCGACCTCGGCCGCGCCAGGTACGCCTCGGCGTCCGACGACGAGGCGCTCGCGGCTTTCCGGCTGTTGGCCCGCACGGAAGGTATTCTGCCGGCCCTCGAGTCGGCGCACGCCGTGTCGCACGCCTGCAGGGTGGCGCGCGAACTCGGCCGCGACCGCATCCTTGTCGTGAATCTCTCCGGACGGGGCGACAAGGACGTGGACGCGATCAGGGCACGCGAGACGGTGGAGGGGTAGGGCAGCATGTCTCGTCTGGAGCGGACGTTCGAGACCCTGCGGCGCCGCGGCCGGCCCGGCCTGGTGACGTTCACGACGGCCGGCGATCCCGACCTCGAGCGTTCAGCGGCCATTCTCCGTGCGTTGGACCGTGCCGGCGCGGACGTGCTGGAAGTGGGGGTGCCGTTCTCCGATCCGCTGGCTGACGGACCGGTGATTCAGCGTGCGTCGGAACGCGCCCTGCGCGCGGGCGCCACGCTCGCCCGCGTACTCGATCTCGTGGCGGCGGTGCGACCCGACATATCCGCGGGAATCGTTCTGTTCAGCTACGCGAATCCGATCGTGCGCATGGGAACGACGCCGTTCGTCGAACGCGCGGCGTCGGCCGGCGTCGATGGAGTCCTCGTTCTCGATTTGCCGATAGAAGAGGCGGACCGCTTCCGAGACCGGACGATCGAAGCGGGAATCGACCCGATCTTCCTGCTCAGTCCGACCACCACCGACGCGCGCATTCGCAGGGCGGCCGAGCTGGGTCGCGGCTTTCTCTACGGGATCTCGCGCCTCGGGGTGACCGGTGCGCGTGACGCGATCGCCACCGGTGCCGAGGCGCTCGTGGCCAGGATTCGGTCCGCGACGGATCTGCCGATAGCGCTCGGATTCGGCATCTCGCGGCCGGAGCACGTGGCCGAGGTAGGCCGCTGGGCCGACGCGGCGGTCGTCGGCAGTGCGCTGATCGAGGTAATCGCCCGCGCCGCGCCGGACCGCGTGCTGGACGACGTGGAACGCTATGTACGGTGGCTGCGTGGCGAGAGCGGGGCCACGGCCCCTTCCGCAACGATGCCCGCGACGGCGGGGGAACGGTGAGATGGCGGAAGGCAGGCCGGCGGACGATGGTCTGGTCCCGGAGCACATCGCCGCGGACCTGGATCGCTACCGCCGGCGGATCGACGAGTTGGACGAGCAGCTCGTCCGTCTCCTGAACGCCCGGGCGACGTGCGCGAACGAGATCGGCCGGCTGAAGGAGCGGGTGGGCATGGAGGTCTACCAGCCGGGCCGGGAGCGGACCGTGCTGGATCACGTGCGGCGAGTCAACGAAGGCCCGCTGGCCGACGTTGCGGTGATCCGGCTGTTCGAGCGAATCATCGACGAATCACGTCGCCTGGAGCGGCTCCGGGAAGGAAGCGACCCGGGAAACGGCCAGGAGTCTGCGCCATAGCGGGCAGGGAGTGGGTGCCATGGTGGTCGTCATGCAGGAACGGGCGTCCGAAGACCAGATTCAACACGTCATCGCTACGCTCGTCGAGCGCAACTTCGACGTGCATCGTTCCACCGGCGCGCTCAAGACGGTGCTCGGAGCGGTAGGCGGGAACCGCGAGTTCGATACGGGGTTGATCGAGGTCATGGAAGGCGTCCAACAGGTGCTGCGCATCACCGAGCCCTACAAGCTGGCCAGCCGAACCTTCAAGCCGACCCCAACCGTCGTGTCCCTGGGCCAGTTTCGAATCGGCGGCGACGAAGTAATCGTCATGGCGGGACCCTGCTCGGCCGAGACCGAGGAGCAGGTCGACGCGGCGGCCGCGACGGTAGCCCGCGCGGGGGCGAAGATGTTGCGGGGGGGTGCGTTCAAGCCGCGCAGCTCCCCCTACAGCTTCCAGGGGCTCGGCGAGGAGGGGCTGCGGATGCTGCGCGGCGCCTGCGACCGTCACCGGCTCGAGCTCGTGACCGAGGTGATGGACGTCAGCCAGATTGAGCTGGTGGGCCGCTACACCGATGTGTTCCAGGTGGGTGCCCGCAACATGCAGAACTACACACTCCTGCGAGAGCTTGGACGATCGCGGACACCGGTCCTGTTGAAGCGAGGCATCTCGGCAACGATCGAGGAATGGCTTCTGTCGTCGGAATACGTTCTGGCCGGCGGCAACGCCAACGTCGTGCTGTGCGAGCGGGGCATTCGCACCTTCGAGTCGTACACCCGGAACACGCTCGACATCTCCGCGATCCCGGTGATTCACAAGCTGAGCCACCTGCCGATCGTGGTCGACCCGAGCCACGGGACCGGCCTGCGTGACAAGGTGGCCCCCATGGCCCGGGCGGCGGTGGCGGCAGGCGCCGACGGGTTGCTCATCGAGGTGCATCCCGACCCGGAGCGAGCGCGGAGCGACGGTGCGCAATCGATGTTTCCCGAGCAGTTCGAGCGACTGATGGCCGAGCTGCGTATCATTGCCCCGGCTATCGGCCGGAGCATCTGCGTGGAGCCCGTGGCCCGTCGCGCGGCTGCGTCGCACGCCTGAGCCGGATCATGACGGATACGCTTCGCAGCCTCCCGGTCATACAGCCGGGACCGAAAGCAACGACGCCGCCGGTGTTCGAGAAGGTGGCGATCGTCGGGCTCGGCCTGATCGGCGGGTCCCTGGCACTGGCCGTACGGGAGACGTGGTCCGGCGGACTGGTAATCGGGGTCGATGACAAGCCGGTTCTGGAACGCGCGATGCTGCGGCATGCCATCGACGTCGCGGCAGACGATCCGGTGGTGATGGCCGAGGCGGACCTGGTGGTGCTCGCCGCCCCGGTGCGCACCAATCTGGCGCTGCTGGCGGACCTGGAGGAGCATGTCCGGGGCGTAGCGGTCGTGACGGACGTCGGCAGCACGAAGCGCGACATCGTCGAGGCGGCCCGAGCCCTGCCGGCTCGACTGTCGTTCATCGGCGGCCACCCTCTCGGGGGCGCGCCGCGCAGCGGCATCGACCATGCGCGGCCCGACCTGTTCCGCGACCGGCCCTGGCTCTTCACGCCATCCGACGATCGGCAGGGTGAGGCGCTCGCACGGTTGCGTTCCTTCGTCACCGGGTTCGGGGCCGTACCTCACGTGCTCGCACCGGATGCACACGACCGGCTGCTGGCGTTTCTCAGTCACGTCCCGCAGCTCACCGCGAGCGCGCTGATGCACGTGGTGGGCGACGCCATAGGCGAGGACGGCCTGGCGCTGAGCGGACGGGGACTGGCCGATACGACGCGTCTGGCGTCGAGTCCGGCCGACATCTGGAAGGACATCTGCGCGACGAACGCCGACGAGGTTCGCGTCGCGCTCGATGCGTTGATCGTGGAGCTCGGGCAGGTTCGCGACAACCTGACCGACGGCCGGACCATCGACCGCGTCTTCGACTCCGCCTCCCGGTGGCGAACGGCGCTCGCCGCCCGACGCCGGGCACCGCAGGGGGAGTAATCGGCGCGGTACCGGCGGACGACTACCGGAACCGGTTTCCGCGCACCTCGATCCGGGTGCGGGCCGAGATGAGAATGTCGTCCCGGCGCTTCAGATTCAGGCGTACCTCGTACCGGCCCTGGTAGTCGAAGGTGTGCCGGACCGAGAAGCGCCGGCGTATCTCGGTGCTGCCCGCCTCGAACGGCTCGCAGTCCGGCGTGCTCTCCGACAACGTGTCATCACCCCAGTCCCACTCGATGGTCGGACAGTAGAGCTCCTCGTTGTCGTCGGGACCGCCGCGAATGGATCCGACGAACAGGATGCTCGCCGGGGCGAACGCGACGCGCGGGGTTGCCCGCAGCCGCAGCCGCGGATCGTCATCCGGGCCCTGCCGGGACGAGGCGTGCCCGTCCGCCAGTTGGCCGGCGGCGAGAGCGAGCGAGACGATGCCGATCAGGGCGACGGGGAGCACGCGGCGACGCCAGGTTGATGCACGCTTCATGGCTGGACCTCTCAGCGGGGAATGCTCGTATTGTAGACCGTATAATCGCTCGATGCCGATTCCGACTCCCACCCTCGCCGCCGCCGGCGGCGCACCGGCGGCGGCGGCCGACGCGGACCTGCTGGCCGTCCCGGTTCTTGGCGATGCCGACAGCGATACGCTGGCCGACCTTGCGGGTCTCGATGCCGCTGCTGCCGGGGCGATCCGTAGCGCCCGGTCGTCGGGCGCGTTTCGGGGAAAGCGTCGCGAGACGTTCGAGACGCCGCTGAGCGGCGACGGCTGGCGTGCAGCGCGGGTTCTTCTGGTGGGCGCTCCCCCGCGGACCGAGGCGCTCGCGGCCAGGCTGCGGGAGGCGGCGGCCGTCGCGGCCAGGGGCGCTCGTGCGCGACGCGTCTCCCGCCTCGCGTTCGTCTGCCGGGGCGACGCCGAGCCGGCGGAGCTGGCGCAGGCGGTGGGGGAGGGCATCGTCACCGGCGGTTTCGTCGACACGCGGTACAAGAGCAGCGCCGACGACGTCGGCACGCAGCCGGTGTGCGAGGTCGTCCGGTCGGAGGGCGACGGTGGACCCGCGGTCGTGGAGGCCGTCGAGCGTGGCGCGCTGATCGGCGCCGCCACCAACCTGGCCCGTGAGCTGGCCAACCAGCCGTCCAACCTCCTGCGCCCCGCGATGTTCGCCGAACGGGCGGCAGAGGCGGTCGCCGAGGTTGGGGTAACGGTGGAAGTGCTCGACGAAGCGGCCATCGCCAAGCTGGGCATGGGGCTGCTGCTCGGCGTCGGGCAGGGAAGCGACGCACCGCCGCGGTTGCTGGTCATGCGCCACGAGCCCGCGGCCGCGCCGGCCGATCCCGTGCTGGGGCTGGTGGGCAAGGGAGTGACCTTCGACAGCGGGGGCATCTCGATCAAGCCGGCCGCGGGGATGGAGTGGATGAAGAGCGACATGGCGGGCGGCGCCGCCGTCGTCGGCGCCATGCGTGCCATTGGGGCGCTGGGCGTTCCCCGCCGCGTGATCGGCATCGTGCCGATGGCCGAGAACATGCCGGGCGGGCGCGCGACGCGCCCTGGCGACATTCTGACCGGCGCGGGCGGCACCACGGTCGAGGTGCTGAACACGGACGCCGAGGGCCGACTGATTCTCGGCGACGCGCTCTGGTACGCGCGGAAATGCGGCGCCACCCACCTCGTCGACGTGGCCACTCTGACCGGTGCCTGTGTGATCGCGCTCGGCGGCGCCGCCAGTGGGCTCTTCGCCCGCCCGCCGGCGTGGTCCGACGCCCTGCAGGCGGCCGCCGCGCGGGCCGGCGAGCGGGCGTGGCCGATGCCCCTCTACGAGGATTACGGCGAGCAGTTGCGATCGGAGCTGGCGGACATGAAGAACATCGGGGGGCGCGAGGCAGGGGCGTGCACCGCGGCAGCATTCCTGGAGGCCTTCACTGGAGGGTTGCCCTGGGCGCACCTGGATATCGCCGGTACCGCCTGGATCGAAAAGCCGCGGGAGGACGCCGCCGCCGGCGCCACCGGCGTGATGGTACGCACGCTGACCGAATTGGCGCTCGCCAACAGGAATTGGTAGGCTGTCTCCGTGGCTGTCCAGCCGGAACCGGTCACGCCGATGGTCTACGAGGTGGTCGAGCAGACCACCGAGCAGACGACCGTCATCGACGTCCTGCTCGGCGCGTTCTCCGTCGTGGGCGTGCTCGGCCTGATCGCCGTGCTGCTCGGGGCGTTGCTCGCCGGTCTTCTGATAAGCGTGCGCAAGCGGCGCGGTGGGCGCGTGGAAGGAGCCGGCGACGGTGGCGCCACCCGTCTCGGACTCAGCGCACCCGGCCGTTGAGCCTGTCGGGCGTCCGCTTCCATCTGTTCATGGGGCGGCGCCTGCGTCCGAAGAGTCTGGCCGGTTGCCCGCAACCTACCTCAGCTGCAGGTCGACCTGGTCGAAATAGTCCGCTTTGACCAGGACCTCGCGGGGCTTTCCCGAGGTGCCCGCCGACACGAGCCCGTCGGCCTCCATCATGTCGACGAGGCGCGCGGCGCGACTGAAGCCGATGCGCAGACGGCGCTGCAGATAGGAAATCGACGCCTGACCGCTCCCAACGATGATCCGCGCGGCCTGGTCGTACAGGTCGTCGTGCTCTACAGGTGCGGCCTCGGGGGCCTTCTCGTCGGCCGTAATCGACTCGTCGTAGCCGGGTGCGCCCTGCTTGCGCAGGTAGCTGCAGAGTCGAGCTGTCTCGCGCTCCGAGATGTACGGGCCATGCAGCCGGGTGCAACGGGACGAGGCGGGCGGCAGGTAGAGGAGGTCGCCCTTGCCGAGCAGTTGTTCGGCGCCATTGCCGTCGAGGATCGTTCTCGAATCCACCTTCGAGGAAACCCGAAACGCGATGCGGGATGGCAGATTCGCCTTGATGAGCCCGGTGATCACGTCGACCGACGGCCGCTGCGTCGCCAGTATCAGGTGAATGCCGACCGCGCGGGCCATCTGGGCGAGTCGGGCAATCGACTCCTCGACGTCCTTGCTCGCCACCATCATCAGGTCGGCGAGCTCGTCGATCGCCAGAATGACGTAGGGCAGCGGTGTGGGGCTCTCGGCGCCCTCTTCGTCGCCTTCCCGGGGCCCGGTTCCATCCTCGGCCTGCTGGTCGAGCTGCCGGCGCACGTTGCGGTTGTACTGGCTGATGTTGCGCACGCCCTCCGCGGCAAGCAGCTTGTAGCGTTCCTCCATCTCCCGCACGGCCCAGCGGAGCGCGTTGTTGGCCCGCTTGGGATCGACGACGACCGGCGTCAGCAAGTGCGGGATGTCCGCGTACATCCCGAGCTCCAGACGCTTGGGGTCGATCAGGATCAGACGAATGTCCTCGGGTGTCGCGCGGTACAGGATGCTGGTCAGCATCGCGTTGAGCGACACGGATTTGCCGGTACCGGTGGCGCCGGCGATCAGCAGGTGGGGCATGGTGGCCAAGTCGGCCACCACCGGTTCGCCGTGGATGGTCTTGCCGAGCGCGAGCGTGAGTTTCGAGGACGACTGGGTGTACGGTTCCGACTGCAGCAGCTCCCGCAACGAGATCTGATCGCGCACGGCGTTGGGAATCTGCATGCCTACGGTCGACTTGCCCGGAATGCGCTCGATCAGAACGGACTCGGCCTGCATTGCCAGGCAGAGGTCGTCCGCGAGGCCGGTAACCCGACTGTATTTCACCCCGGCATCCGGCTTGAACTCGAAGGTCGTGACCACGGGACCGGGGTGGATCTGCACTACCGAGCCCTCCACGGAGAACTCGCGGCACTTCTCTTCGAGCAGGTGTGCGCGGTCCATCAATTGGCGCTCGTCGAAGGTCTGCATCGCCTTCGGCGAATCGAGCAGCGATATGGGGGGACAGGTGTAACGGCTGCGTCGTTCCTGCATGGACAAGTCGGGCGCCAGTGGCGGATCGGGTTCGACGGTCTCCGGCGGCGCCGTGATGGAGGGCGGGGTGGGCTTGGACTGGGCGGCCTGGGCCAGGTCGAGATCGATGTTCCCGGCCGGATCGCCGGGCACCACAGGGTTCGGCGTCTTCGTCTTCGTCTTCGTCTTCGTTTTCGCCTTCGCCTTCGTGCCGGTACTCGACCGGGGCGGCTCGCTGCGGCGCGGGCGCTCCGGTCCCTGGCTGCGGGCCAGGATCTCGGTTCGGGCGGACGATGCCCCGGTCTTGGCCAGGTGCTTGTTCACGACGTCACGCCGTTGCCGCTCGCGCTGCCGCCTCGACCACCAGCCGCTGACGACCGTCCGCAGCGCCCGCATCGAGGCCTGGAGGCCCTGCCAGAGGGAGGACAGGAGCTGCCCCAGCGAGAACTGTGTCGAGAGCATCACCGCCAGGAACATGATGGTCAGGATGACGATGATCGAGCCGATCCGGTTGAAGTACTCCGCCAGGAGGCCGGTCAGGATCCCGCCCAGGTAGCCGCCGGCATCGATGGGGCGGGGCGATTCCACGATGTGCCCGAACGCGAGGCTGAGAAAACCCGCGCCGCATCCGACGATCACGCCCAGGCCGAGCAGCTTCGTGTACGCAGTACCGACCGACCTGCACCAGAAGGCGTGCCATCCCAGCACCAGGAGCTGGACGGGAATGAGAAAAGCGGTCAGGCCGACCAGTTGATAGGAGACCTCCGCCAGGAAAGCCCCCACGCGACCGGCCATGTTCACGGGTGGCGCCGCGCCGTCCGGATTGAAGAACCAGACGGCGTCGGCTGCGTCGTACGTCGTCAGGGAAACCAGCCAGACGAGGGCGGCCGCAAAAAGGGCGACGCCGACCGTCTCGCTCATGCGACGGGGCAGAGTGGTGGCAACCACGGATCAGGTCTCCATGATGACCGGCAGCACGAGTGGCCGCCGGCCGCTCCGTTTGCGAAAGAACCGCTGCAATTCCACCTGTACCTGCTCCTTCATGACGCCTTGATCGAGGCGTTCCTCGACGCTGGCCTCGGCGACCAGCGCCCGCAGCCGCACCGCCGCGGCATCGAGCAACGCGTCGGTGGTCTCGTCTACGACGAACCCGCGGGTGATCAACTCCGGTTCCTGTTCGATCTGTCCGGTGTGAGCGTTCAATCCCATGACCGCGACCACTACGCCGTCGCCGGCCAGGTGCCGGCGATCACGCAGCACCTCGTCGGCGACCTCGCCCGTCCGTGTGCCGTCAATCAGCACCCGCCCGGCCTGCACCGGCTCGCCGACCCACCCCCCGGTTGCGTCGAAACACAGGCGGTCTCCGTTTTCCGCCAGCAACACCGTCGTGCCCCCATCGGACACCTGCTCGGCAAGCCGCGCGTGATGCGCCAAATGGCGGTACTCTCCATGTATCGGCACGAAACAGCGCGGACTGATCAGCGAGAGCATCAATTTCAGATCTTCCTCGCTGCCGTGACCGGAAACATGCACCCGCTTGTCTTCATCGTCGACGATCCTCGCGCCGCGGCGTGCGATGTGGTTCATCAGGCGTTCGATGGCTCGCCGGTTTCCCGGGATCGCGCGGGCCGAAAAGACCACCACGTCGCCCGCTTCCAGGCGAACGTGACGGTGGGCGCCGACGGCCATGCGAGAGAGTGCGGCGAACGGTTCTCCCTGCGAACCGGTGACGATGCACAGCACTTTCTCCGGCGGAAGCTTCTCCACGTCGGTCTCGGCCACCCGCAGGCCAGCCGGCAGGCGCAGGTAGCCGAGCCTGGCCGCCAACTCGGAGTTCTCCACAATCCCGCGGCCGACGAATGCGACCTGCCGGCCGAAGCGCTCGGCGAGGTCGACCAGCAACTGGATCCGGTGCAGGCTGGACGAGAAGGTCGTGACGACGAGCCGCCGCCGAGCGGTGGCGAAGATCTCCTCGAGGGCGGGCAGCACGTGGCGCTCCGAGCCGGAGTGGCCCGGCCGCGACGCGTTCGTGCTGTCCGAGAAGAGGGCCAGCACACCCGCCCGGCCGAGATCGGCCAGACGACGCACGTCGGTGGGGCGGCCGTCCGGAGGCGTCTGATCGAACTTGAAATCGCCGCTGTGCAGCAGCGTGCCGGCCGGCGTGTGGATGGCAAGCGCGGCCGCGTCGGGAATGCTGTGGGAGACGCGTATGAACTCCACGCTCAACCCGTCGACTTCGATGGGCTCCGACGTGGAAACGGCCGACAGCCGCCCGGAGTAGTCGCAACCGTGCTCGGCGAGCTTGCGCTCCAGCAAGGCCAGCGTGAACCGGGTTCCGTAGACGGGGCCTTCCACAAGATCCCACAAATAGGGAACGGCGCCGATATGGTCCTCGTGGCCGTGGGTCAGCAGTAACGCCGACACGGGGCCGATCTCGTTGGCTACCGCGCGTGCGTCCGGGATGACGAGGTCTACTCCGAAGTGTTCGGGGCCCGGGAACATGACGCCGGCATCCACGAGGATGCTCGTGGCTCCGCATCGCACGGCCATCATGTTCATTCCGAATTCGCCGACGCCGCCGAGGAGCAGGACCTCGACTACAGGTGAACGGCTGTGAACCATGACCAGAAACTGTGGCGAAATCCCCGCTGCATAGCGACCGGGGCGCACGCGCATCTTGTGGAGCCGAAGTGAGCGCGTACCGGGCGGGGAGCCCGGCGCCACGGCCTGCCCACGAGCTGCTGGGAGGCCCGCAATGGCAGGAACGAATCGGAGTATAGCACGAACTCAGCGCGCGATTCCGGCCAGAACATCAGCCAGGTCAATGAGTTCCGACAGGTCGAGGGTGCCGGGCCGGCGGGTCGGAGGCAGGCCTGCCGCACGGCATACCGCCAGCGGGTCGACCTCGCGGTCGGGGGCGACCGCGGCGAGCGCGTTGACCAACTGTTTGCGGCGGCGGGTGAACAGGCGGCGCACCAGCGATTCGAAGACGGCCTGGTCGGCGGGAGCGCGGATCGGAGCGCGAAAGCGGATGGAGACGACTGCAGACTGGACCTTCGGCACGGGTCGGAACGCCCCCGGCGGCACGTCGAGCACCCGGCGAGCGTCGGCGTGCAGGGCCGTCATGATCGCCAGCGGACCATATGCGCGTGTTCCGGACTCCGCGACAACACGCTCGGCCACCTCCCGCTGCAGCATGACCACCGCGTCGCGTATCCCCGCGGCGGCGGCGCCACGCAAGAGACGCAACAGAATCGGTGCTGAGACCACGTAGGGCAGATTGCCGGCAACGCGCAGCGGGGCGGCTTGCCGATTGCTGCCGCGGCGCAGTGCCGCAGCGGTCTTCACGAGGTCGACGCGCAGGAAATCGGCCTGAACGACATCCACGTTGGCTGGGACCAGGCGCCGCAGCCGCCGTGCGAGCTCCGTGTCCAGCTCGACAGCCGTCAGACGCCGGGCACGGTTCGCCAGATCCAGCGTCAGCGCCCCGTGGCCCGGTCCGATCTCGATGATGAGCTCGTCCGGCATGGGGGCTATCGCCGCGACGACCTTTTGCACCCACGCGGGTTCGAGGAAGTGTTGGCCGAGCCGCCGCCGGGGCCTGATGGAGCGCTGGGCTTCAGTCGTCGTCGCCGTCGAATTCCTTGGCCCAGATTGCTTCGGCCTCGTCGATTTCCTCCTCGCTGAGTCCGAAATGATGGCCGAACTCGTGAATGACCGTCTCGCACACGGCTCGCACGACATCGTTCTCGTTCTCCGCATCCTCCAGAATCGGATTGCGGAAGATCGTGACGCGGTCCGGGAACTCGACCGTCTGACTCCAATCGCGTTCCGTCAGAGGCGTTCCCTCGTAGAGCCCGTACAAGGTATCCGGCGGCTCGATACCGAGGTCGGCGAGCATTTCCGGCGGCGGGGCGGCCTCGACGAACAGCTCGACGTTCTTCATCGCCTCGCGAAAGCGCTGCGGAATCAACTCGAACGCCTCCGCCACGAGTTCCTCGAACCGCTTGTCGGTCACGGCCTGGTCAGTGCACCGCGTCTCCGGGCGAGGACACCTTGGGAGGCGCTTCACTGAAGGCGCGGGCGTGCTCCTGCAACGCGGTGATGAGGTTCGGAATGAACTGTGCGGGCACGACGATGCGGGCGCGTACCGGGGCCCGGAGCTGCCGCACCGAGCTGGACTGCGTTTCGTCGGTGTCCGCGGCGCGAACCTCGGTCTCGGAGGGCGGCAGTACCTCGCAGAAGGTCAGCGTGAAGTCGAAAGGAGTATGGGAAATAGCGCAGAAGTTCGCGTAGGTTCGGCCGACGTCGCTGGGCTCGTCCGGCACGATCGTGAAATTGATCTGCTTGCGTTCGGGCATTTCTGGTCCTCGGTCGGTCTGCTTCGATGCCGTCCCGACGTGGGCGCGGCCTGCGCGCCGGCGGGTTGCGGGCTTCTCAGTATCTTCTCATGAGCCCGATGACGACGCCCTGCACCTGAACCCGGTCCGCGTCCACGACGATGGGTCGCATCGCGGGATTCGCCGGTTGCAGCCGGATGGTGCCGTTCTCACGATGGAAAATCTTCAGCGTCGTCTCCGATGCGTCGAGCAGCGCGATCACCATCTCCCCGTTCTCCGCGGTCTTGCGATCCTCGACGATAACGATGTCCCCGTCGCGGATCTGTTCGTCGATCATCGACTGGCCGCGGACGCGGAGAGCGTAGGTGGTACGGGTCCCGGTCAGGTTCTCGGGGACCGCAACGGTTTCCGGCGAAACCACCGCTTCGATGGGATTGCCGGCCGCGACGTAACCTTGCAGGGGAATCTCCATGGCCCGGCCGGCAGCTCCCGTCGGCACGAGTTCGACGGAACGGCTGCGGTTCCACGCGCGCTTGATGAAGCCCTTCTCCTGCAGATTGGTAAGGTGCTTGTGCACCGTGGCCAGGGAGGAGAGGGAGAAGCGCCGACCGATCTCCTCGAGGCTCGGACTGTAGCCGTGGTGGTCGATGAACTCCGTCAGGTAGTCCAGGATCTCTCGCTGGCGCCTCGTAAGCGGTTGCACGTTGCCTCCCGGTGGGAATGTCCATGCGGACTCGCCAAAGCGGACGTTACAGCAAAAAAAAGGCGAACATCAAGACGCCTGCCGCCGAGCGACCGCGAACCGGCTGTGCCGCCGCTCACGTGCTACAGTCTCAGAGTGACGTGGTTCCTCGCCATGATGGTCATGGTCGGATCTACGGCGCCGCCTCAGGCGAGCGGGCCGCCGACCGCCGCGGACGGCCGGGAGTTGGAAGCCGCGCTGGCTCGCATCCTGCTGAACGCGGCAACTCCTCGCGGCGGCCGCGAGCGACGTGTCGTCATCACCGAGCGGGCCGTAAACGGATTTCTGCGCTTCCAGGCCGCGGATCAGTTGCCCCCGGGCCTGACCGAGCCGGAGTTGCGCATGGAGGCGGGCGGGCGCCTGACCGTCACCGCCACCGTGGATCTGGATTCGGTGCGCGAGCAGCAGTCGCCGGGCCGGTTCAATCCGCTGCGGTTTCTCGGAGGACAACTGCCGGTGACCGCGGTGGGATACGTGCGCTCCGCGGGCCGGACGCTCACCATCGACATCGAGTCCGCGCGGGTCGGATCGCTGTCCGTGCCGACGACCCTCGTCGCCGAGCTCGTGCAAGTCTACACGCGGTCCGACCAGTATCCGGACGGAATCGACGTGAGCGAACCGATTGCATTGCCGCGCGGCATCGATGCGGTGCGCATCGAGCAACAGCGCACGGTGGTCGTGCAATGAGCGATGTCGTCGTCTCACGCTGCTGACACCCTGCAGACCCCCGTCCAGTACCTGAGAGGCGTCGGGCCCCGACGTGCCGAGGAGCTCGCCGCGGCGGATGTGCGGACGGTGGAGGACCTGCTCCTCACCCTGCCGTACCGCTACGAGGATCGCGCTCGACTGCAGCCGATCGGCGATCTGAGGCCCGGCCAGGTGACCTCCGTCAGCGGCGCCGTGTTGAGTTGCGGCCTGCGGGCCACGCGGCGGCCGGGGTTCCGCATCTTCGAGATGCTTCTTCAGGACGAGTCCGGCCGCGTGCGCGTCACGTTCCTGAATCAGGCGTTTCTCAAGGACGTATTCAAGGCGCAACAACGGGTCGTGCTGCACGGCAAGGTCGACCGGCGGCCCACGGGCGGCCTGCAGATCACGAATCCCGACTACGAAATCGTGTCCGACGAGCACGACAGGGACAACGACGGTGGCGGTCTGATTCACAGCGGCCGGATCGTACCGGTCTACGAGAAGATCGCTTCGCTGACGCCGAAGTCACTCCGCCGCGTCGTCCACGACGCGCTCCAGCGCCTGCCCGCGAAGGTCGAAGACAGTCTGCCCGATACGGTCCGCCGCGAGCTCGATGTCCCATCGCGCCGGCAGGCGTTCGCCGACGCGCATTTTCCCCCGCCCGGCACTTCCGTCGAGGCGCTCAACCAGTTTCGGACGCCCGCCCAGCAGGGGCTGATCTTCGAGGAGTTTTTCTTCTTTCAGCTCGGGTTGCTGCTGCGGCGCCGCGAGGCGGACACGGGCGTCAAGCCGCGCCGGATCGTCGTCGACGCCCGGATCCGCCAGGCGGCACGCGACATCCTGCCGTTCCGCTTGACGGGAGACCAGCGCAACGCCCTCAGGCAGATCGTCGACGATCTTCGAAGCCCGCGCGCGATGAACCGTCTGCTGCAGGGCGATGTCGGATCCGGAAAGACCATTGTCGCGCTGCTGGCGGCGCTCGTCGCCATGGAGAACGGACTCCAGGTGGCGTTCATGTCGCCGACCGAGATTCTGGCCGAGCAACACTATGCCAACGTGGCTCGTGTCCTGTCCCGGTCGCGGTTCGCGACGACCCTGCTGACGGGAACGCTCCCGGCCAAGACGCGCCGAGAGGTCGGCAGCCGAGTCGCCAACGGCGCGGCGCGGCTCGTGGTCGGCACGCACGCCCTCGTGCAGGGCGAGGTCCGGTTCCGGGATCTGGGCCTCGCGATCATCGACGAGCAGCACCGCTTCGGCGTCGTGCAGCGCGCCACCCTGCGCGACAAGGGGCTCGATCCTGACGTGCTGGTGATGACCGCGACGCCGATTCCGCGCACGTTGGCTCTCACCGCCTACGGCGATCTCGATGTCTCCGAGATTCGGGAGCGGCTTCCCGGGCGGGAGCCGGTCAAGACCACGGTGCTGAGCGAGTCGCGTCGCGCACGGGCTCATGACGCCATCCGTGCCGAGTTGCGGGCCGGGCGCCAGGCCTTCGTCGTCTACCCGCTCGTCGAGGAATCGGAGAAGCTCGACCTGCGGGCGGCGACTCAGATGGCGGCGGAACTCCAGGCAGGGGTCTTTCGCGATGCGCGCGTAGGTCTCGTCCATGGTCGGGTTCCGACCGCCGAGCGCGAGCGGACGATGACGGCTTTTGCGGCCGGCACGATAGATGTCCTGGTGGCGACGACGGTGATCGAAGTCGGCATCGACGTGGCCAACGCGACGATCATGGTCATCGAGCAGGCCGAGCGCTTCGGTCTGGCGCAGTTGCACCAGTTGCGCGGTCGCGTGGGCCGGGGCGCGACGCGGTCGCACTGCGTGCTGATTCATGCCTCCCGGCTGTCCGATGCCGCGCGTGCCCGACTGCGGGCGCTGGCGGACACGACCGACGGGTTCGAAATTGCGGAGCGCGACCTCGAACTGCGCGGACCGGGCGATTTCTTCGGGACACGGCAGTCGGGTGTTCCGTTGTTTCGCGTCGGCGATCTGCTGAGGGATCACCGGTTGATGGAGGAGGCGCGCCGTACCGCGGCGGCCTGGCTCGCGGGTCCGGACGCTACCGAGCCGCGGCTCGCCCCGGTGAGGCGCACGTGGGCCCGGCGCTTCGGCCTGGCCGGCGTAGCATGAGACGGCATGCGCATCATCGGAGGGGCTCTGAAGGGACGTCGTCTCCCGTCGCCGACCTGGTCCGGGCTGCGGCCGACAGCGGATCGCCTGAAGGAGACCCTGTTCAACGTTCTCGATGCCGCGGTGACCGACGCCCACGTCCTGGACGGTTGCGCGGGGACCGGTGCGCTGGGGCTGGAGGCGCTCAGTCGCGGAGCGGCCAGCGTGACGTTCATCGACGAGGACGCGCGGGCCGTGGCCCTCATCGAGGCGAATCTGGAGCGCTGCCGCGTGGTGGATCGCGGCACGGTGATCCGCGGCAGGTTGCCCCATGCGCTGGACCTTGTAGACGCCGCCACCACTTTCGATCTCGTGCTGTTGGATCCGCCGTACGAGTATGATGACCGGGCGCTGGGTGAACTGCTTTCCGCGGCCGGCCGGCGTACGGCGGCCGGCGGGCAGGTGGTGGTGGAACGGACACGGCGTGCGGAGAGGCTGGCGGTTGCGCCATTGGTGCATGTCCGCCGGGTGAGAGCGGGGAACAGCATTCTCGATTTCCATGTCAGAGCCGAGGAGTAGGCTGGCCGTCTATCCGGGGTCGTTCGATCCGCTGACCAATGGTCACGTCGACATCATTCGACGCGGCGCCTTGCTGTTCGATCGGATCGTCATCGCGATCCTGGTCAATATGGACAAGTCCCCGCTGTTCTCGGAGGATGAACGCGTCGAGATCGCCCGGGAGGTGTTTCGGGAGGATGTCAACGTCGAGGTGGAGACCTTCCACGGCCTGCTCGTCGACTACGCGGCCCGTCGGGGCGCCGACGTGATCGTGCGCGGTCTGCGCGCGATCTCGGACTTCGAGCTGGAGATGCAGATGGCACTCATGAACCGTCGTCTCAGTCAGTCGATAGAGACCGTGTTCATGATGCCGGACGAACGGTACACCTACCTCAGCTCGCGTCTGGCCAAGGAGGTCTTCGCGCTCGGGGGATCGCTCCACGGCCTGGTGCCGGCAGTCGTCGAGACGCGGCTGCGGCAGAAAGCGGGTGCGCGCGTTCCGGGCCTTCAGGCCTGATCCTCCTCGCCGGAATCGCGTGCAGCCAGGAGTCCGCGCCACGGGACGCAGCGCAGCGAAGTGTTGCGGCGCAGGGTCATGGAGCGGGGGGAGGGGCCGAAACGCCGAGCCAGGGAGGCGTTTCGGGGTGCTACCGGTTGGCGACCAGCACGATTCGTTGCAGGTAGATGTCCGGGTCGGGGTTGAGCAACGTGCGCAGGTTGAGATTTCCCGTATTCAGGTAGCGCACTTCACCGAGGCGTTGCAGCCGAAGACCATCGCGCCGGAAGTGCGCGGCGTCTTCCTCGCGCAGAACGCAAAGAACCCGTCGGGATGACTCGAGAAAATTGCGGGCGGCCTGCAGCGCCGGCAGTTCCACGTGCGGTCTGCGCGTGTAGTAGACCAGGTTGCGGTTGAAGACACGGTGGCGGCCGTAAGGCTCGTCGCCGCCGCGCGTTGCGGCGAGCATGGCGGCAACGCGCTCGACCGGGGCGGGGCCGGGAGAAGCCAGCACTACGAGGTGCGCTCCGACCGCCATCACAATCGCGGCCGCGGCGACCAGCGCCGGGATGCCGCCGGCCCGCGGCGCATGGCGCCAGGCGGCCAGCGAGGCCGCCACGATTGCGGCCCCGGCCAGGAGCACGGCCGCGGGCACGCCGACGGTGACCGCGGGACTCCATTCGACGAGCAGCGGCCGGGCGCGGTAGGTCAGTCCGCCGATCGATAGGACGAGGACCCCGGCCGAGGCGCCGGCGGCCACGAAGATCTTGCGGGTCGTTGTGGAACCGTCGAGGGCACGCACCATGGCGCGTGCGAGGAGAATGGCCAACGGGGTCAGCAGGGGCAGTATGTACCGCGGCTGCTTGCCGACCGACAGGGTATAGAAGGCCAGCGGGGCAGCGGCCCAGACTGCGAGCCGCAGAGCGCAGGAATCGAGTGTCCCGCGGCGGCGGACGCGCCGCAGGGCCGGCAGCCAGAGAATCATGAACGGGGACCAGGGAAGCAGCCCTCCCGCCACGATGGGCAGGTAGTACCACGCGGGCCGCGGCGCGTTGTAGCGGTCGGTGGCGAAGCGGTCGAGGTTCTCCGCAAGGAAAAAGCGCTCGAGATAGCCGGCGCCGTGCTCCGCCGCCATCGCTGCGTACCATGGCAGCGCGACGATCAGGAAGACAGCGGAGGCCAAGCCCAGGTCGACGGCCGTTACTCGGAGGAGCACGCCGTGTCGTCTCCAGTCGAGGGCGAGCAAGGGCAGCACGATGACAGCCGTGAGCGCGGGTCCGACCGGACCCTTGACGAGAAAACCGCCGGCCGCGGCCAGACCCGCCAGCAGCAGCCAGAGTCGCCGTTCGCTGCGGTCCAATGGTCGCCGCGGGTCGTCGAGCAGGGCGACGAGCGCGGCCCAGGTGGCGAGCGTGACGAAGAAGGCGAGCGGCAGATCGGGGAGGGCCTGTCGAGCCGTGGCGACGATCCCGGCGCTCGTGGCGCCGATCAGGCCTGCCAGCAGCGCCGTGGGTCCGTCGTACCAGCGCCGTGCGCAGAAGAACGTGACGAGCACGAGACCGACGCCCGCCAGCGCGGCCGGAAACCGCGCCGCACCGGGTGAGGAGCCGGCCGCCACGTACGAAGCGGCGACGAGCCAGTAGTACAGCACCGGCTTGTCGAAGCGGGGTTCACCGTTGTAGTAGGGGGTGAGCCAGTCGCTCCGCTCGATCATCTCGCGGGCGCTCTCGGCGTAGAAGGCCTCGTCCGAATCGGTCAGGGCCGGCCTGCCGAGCCCGACGAAGAACGTCAGCGCGCAGACGCCGACGAGGACGAGCGCGTGACGTGACACCGCGTCGGATTGTACATCGCCGCCGGCGCGGATCCGCTCGCTGCCGGCTTGCCGTCCCGCGCGATACCTGCGAGACTGGATTCATGAGGGTCGCGGTCATCGGCGCTTCGGAAGATCGCTCCAAGTTCGGGAACAAGGCGGTTCGGGCGTTCCGTCAGGTCGGACACGACGTCGTACCGATCAACCCCCGCTGCGGCGGCGCCGCGCGACCCATCGAAGGCTTGGAGACCTACTCCTCGGTCGCCGACGTGCCGGGCCGCCTGGACGTGGCGACCCTGTATGTCCACCCGGTGGTGGGGGAGCAGGTGCTGGAGGAAATCGCCGCCAAGGGCATTCCGGAACTGTGGGTCAACCCGGGCGCCGAGAGCGACTCCCTCCTGCGGCGGGCGCAGGCCCTCGGACTCGACGCTCGCCTGCAGTGCAGCATCCTTGCCATCGATGAATCGCCCGCTCTCTATTGAAGGGCGAACGGCGCCCGGGCTTCTTTCAGGGTTGACAGGTTCCAGCCGGCTTTTTATGCTAGGGGCCACGACGTTGAACGCATCCTTCATGCTGGCCGTTGCATCTCAACGTTTGAGTCTTCAGACGGCCCCGTGTTTCGGCATTCTGCAATGAGAACGCCACGCCCGGTCGCGCCGGGTGGGCTGAGTCCGAACGAGTTCGCGACGAGAACCGACACCGGAAACCTGTAAACCCTTGCTCCGGGCGGCGCCCCGGAGGAATCGCCCCTCCCGTCCTCAACCTTGGCCGTCACGGCCCGACTTCAACCCGTAACCGAGAGTTCTAGCCAAGACATGCCGACCAACAACAAACGATCATCCTCCCGAGCGCCCCAGGGTGCCGCCGCAACGGAAGCACCGCCGGCCGAGGCGCCCCGGCCCGCCCGCCGCGGCAAGGACACGCTCAACATCGGCGAGCTCAAGGAAATGAGCATCGCGCGCTCACCCAGGTGGCGAAGGACCTCAACGTCGCCGGCGCGACCGGAATGCGCAAGCAGGAACTGATCTTCCAGATTCTGAAGGCGCAGACGGAGCAGAGCGGGTTCATCTTTTCCGAGGGGGTGCTCGAGGTCCTGCCGGACGGCTTCGGCTTCCTGCGCGCGCCGGACTACAACTATCTGCCGGGCCCCGACGACATTTACGTTTCGCCGTCCCAGATCCGCAAGTTCGACCTTCAGACCGGTGACACGGTCTCCGGTCAGATCCGGCCGCCCAAGGAAGGAGAGCGCTACTTCGCCCTGATCAAGGTGGAGGCGGTCAACTTCGAGTCGCCCGACTTCAGGCGCGCGACAAGCTCTTCTTCGAGAACCTCACCCCGCTGTACCCCGCAGGAGCGGGCGTCACCCTCGAGACCGACGCCGGACAACCTCTCGGCCCGCGTCATGGACCTCATGACCCCCATCGGCAAGGGGCAGCGCGGCCTCATCGTCGCCGCCCCCCGCACCGGCAAGACGATGCTGCTGCAGTCGATCGCGCAGTCGATCGCCGCGAACCACTCCGAGGTCTACCTCATCGTGCTGCTCATCGACGAGCGGCCCGAGGAGGTCACCGACATGCAGCGCTCCGTGGACGGCGAGGTCATCTCGTCGACCTTCGACGAGCCGGCCCAGCGCCACGTGCAGGTGGCCGAGATGGTCATCGAGAAGGCCAAGCGCCTCGTCGAGCACAAGAAGGACGTGTTCATCCTGCTCGACTCGGTCACGCGGCTCGCCCGGGCCTACAACACGGTCATCCCCCCGTCCGGCAAGGTCCTCTCGGGCGGGCTCGACTCGAACGCGCTGCAGAAGCCGAAGCGGTTCTTCGGCGCCGCGCGGAACATCGAGGAGGGAGGGTCGCTCACGATCATGGCCACCGCCCTCGTCGACACCGGCTCCCGCATGGACGACGTCATCTTCGAGGAGTTCAAGGGCACCGGCAACATGGAGATCCACCTCGACCGCAAGCTGGTCGACAAGCGGGTCTTCCCGGCCATCGACATCCAGAAGAGCGGCACCCGGAAGGAGGAGCTGCTGCTCGGGCCCGAGGACCTCAACCGGGTGTGGGTGCTGCGGAAGGTGTTGAACCCGTTGTCGGCGGTCGAGGCGATGGAGCTGCTGCTCGACAAGATGTCCAAGACCCGCTCGAACCAGGACTTCCTGGCCTCGATGCAGAAGATGGGATGACGGCGATGGCGGAAATCAAGGTTCGAGAGAACGGCCCCTACCTGGTCACCGGCGACGA
>CATQHX010000051.1 GCA_958296065.1 Vicinamibacterales bacterium
TCGCGCATATCTCGTCTGGTTCCTTGCCGCCGTGCTGCTGGCCGCTGCGGCGCTCCCCGCGCAGGCGCAGGAGCGGGACCTGACACCGGTCACCGACGCGGTGCTGCAGGATCCCGATCCCGCCGACTGGCTCAACTGGCGGCGCACCCTGGACGGGTGGGGCTACAGCCCGCTCGAACAGGTCGACCGCGACAACGTCGGCGAGCTGCGCCTCGTCTGGGCCTGGGGTCTGGAGCCCGGCGTGTCGCAGACGACGCCCATCGTGCACGACGGCGTGATGTACATCGCGAACCCGGGCAACGTCGTGCAGGCGCTCGACGCGCGCACCGGCGACTTCATCTGGGAGTACCGGCGCGAGATGGACGAGCGGCTGCGGCCCGCCGCCCAGATGCGCAGCCTCGCCATCTACGAGGACCTGATCATCCTCAACACCGTCGACGCACACGTCGTCGGCCTCGACGCGCGCACCGGCGAGGAGCGCTGGGATACCGACGTGGCGCCCGATCAGGACGGCTTCGGGTTCTCCAGCGGACCGGTGATTGCCGACGGTACGGTCGTGGCGGGCCTGCGCGGCTGCGAGCGGTTCCGCGAGGACACCTGCTACATCGTCGGGGTCGACGGCGGCACCGGCCGCCTGATGTGGCGCACGTCGACCATCGCCCGGCCGGGCGAGCGCGGCGGCGACACCTGGGGCGACCTGCCGCTGCTGTTCCGGGCCGGCAGCGACGCCTGGATTCCGGGCGCCTACGACCCGGTCAGCCGCCTCGTCTACTACGGCACGGCGCAGGCCAAGCCGTGGTCGCGGGACGCGCGGGGGACCGACGGCGACGCGCTCTACAGCAACTCGACCCTGGCGCTGGATCCGGAGACCGGCGAGATGCGCTGGTTCTTCCAGCACATTCCGGGCGACAGCCACGACATGGACGAGACGTTCGAGCGGATTCTGATCGACTACGACGGCCGGCAGTCGGTGTTCAGCATGGGCAAGCTGGGCATCCTGTGGGAGCTCGACCGCACGACGGGCGGGTTCACCAAGGCCGTCGATCTCGGTTACCAGAATCTGGCCGACGTCGATCCCGAGACCGGGGAGTTCACCTACCGCGAGGGCATGGTGTCGGGCGTGGGCGAGGAGCTCTTCTTCTGCCCGAGCACCGGCGGCTTCAAGGCCCTGCGGGCGATGGCGTACCATCCGGGTACCGGGGCGCTGTACATTCCGCTCAACCTGCAGTGCGAGACGGCCGCCTTCGGGCCGGTGGAGCGCCGCGCCGGCGGCGGCGGCACGGGCGGCGTGCGGGGCCGGCTGAATCACTTCCACCCCGACGCCCCGGGCCAGCTCGGCGAGTTCCAGGCGCTCGACATCCGAACCGGCGAGACGCTGTGGAAGCAGCGCCTCCGCGTGCCGTACAACACGGCGGCGTTGACAACGGCCGGGGGCCTGGTCTTCGTCGGCGACTGGGAGCGTCACGTCTTCGCCTACGACGCCGCGACCGGCGACCAGCTCTGGCAGAGCCGGCTGACGACGATGGCGAACGGCTACCCGATCACCTACGCGGTGGACGGGAAGCAGTACGTCGCCTTCGGCGCGGGCGGTCCGCTGGGCGGTTCGAGCTGGACCAGCATCATTCCCGCCGACCTGATCCCCGAGAAGCGCAACCCGCGCCAGGGCAACGGCATCTTTGTGTTCGCCGTGCCCGAGTAGCACATAACGCGGAGGTCAACCGTGAGAAAGCACACCGTTCACCGGTTCGCCGTCGTGCTCGCCGTCGTCGGCTTCGCGGCGGGCGGCGCGATTCTGGCCCAGTCTCCGGCTGGCGACTACACCGAGGTGGCCGAGTGGCCGCTGCCGGCCACGACCGACGCCGGCACCCCATCGGTCTGGAACTTCGGCCAGGTCGTCGCCGTGGCCACCGGCGCCGGCGGCAACATCCTGGTGCTGCACCGCGGGGCGCAGCCGATCCTGGTGTTCGAGCCGGACGGCACCTTCGTGCGGAGCTGGGGCGAGGGGCTGTTCAGCAACGGCAAGGTCATGGGGGTGGCGCCGGAGGACCGGGCTCCGGGCGCGTCCGGCTACACCGCCGTCTACGGGCCGGCGGGCTGCCAGGCGTGCGGCGCGCACGGCATCCGCGTGGATCCCGAGGGACACGTCTGGGTCGTCGACGCCCCCGGCCACGCCATCTACAAGCTGCGCGAGACCGGCGAGCTGCTGATGGAGCTGGGGACCAGGGGGGTCTCGGGGGCCGGCCACGACACGTTCAACCTGCCCACGGACATTGCCTTTGCCCCCAACGGCGACATCTACGTCAGCGACGGCTACGGCAACGCCCGCATCGTGCGCTTCTCGAAGGAGGGCCGGTATCTCGGCGAGTGGGGAGCGCGCGGCACCGGGCCGGGCGAGTTCGGCCTGCCGCACGGCATCGCGGTGGCCGGCGACGGGCGCGTGTACGCGGTGGACCGGGACAACCGCCGGGTGCAGGTGTTCGACGCCGACGGCACGTTCCTCGACCAGTGGGCCGATCTCACCGGCGTGCAGGCGCTCTTCGTCACGAAGGAGCAGCGGATCTGGGCCGGCGGCGCGCTCCGTACACTCGACGGGGAGATTCTGGCCGAGCTGACGGGCGGGGGCGGCGGCCACGGCATGACCGTCTCGCACGACGGCGAGGTGTTCGCCGCGCAGCTCAGCGGGCGCGTGCAGAAGTTCGTGGCGGGCTCCTCCGACTGACGTCGTCGGGATACCGGCGGCAGACTGTCGGGCACCTGTCTCGATCGGGGCCCTCGCCATGGCGTTCCTCGCGCTGGGTGAGCTGCAACGCATCGAGGAGCTGCTGGACGTCTCGCGAGACGATACGGGACTGCTGCTCGACGTCGACAACCTGCCCCGGCGCATCCGCCGGCCGAAGGCGCGTCGTCTCGGATAGCGTTGCCCGCCATGGCCAAGACGACGCGTCGCGTGCGAGTGGCGCTCGGAGAAGCGCTGCGCCCCGTCGGCCAGCTCGTGTTCGAGGCCGCCGGCCGGCGCGAGACGTGCATGTTCCGCTACGCCG
The DNA here is from genome assembly GCA_958296065.1 of Vicinamibacterales bacterium. Lineage (GTDB taxonomy): Bacteria > Acidobacteriota > Vicinamibacteria > Vicinamibacterales > UBA8438 > WTFV01. The sequence goes on from CATQHX010000051.1 coordinate 3,042, forward strand.
CCGAATGGCTCGCTGATCCCGCGAGATTCGCCGTCGCCCCGACGATGCCGTTGGCCGGAACGCCGTTCTACACCGGCGCCTCGCCGGCCTGAGCGTCGACGAGCTGAACCGGGATCCGGCCGTCCGGGAGCGGCTGTTGGGGAGCGCCGGCTCGCTCGGCGGGGCGAGGCCGAAGGCGAGCGTCCGCGACGAGCACGGAAACCTGACTATCGCGAAATTCACCGCCGACGACGACACCATGCCGATTGAAAGAGCCGAAGTGGCGGCGCTGAAGCTGGCGCGTGTTGTCGGGGTGCACGCCGCTGCGGCCCGGATCGAGCTCGGCGACACGGGCCGGCCGGTAGCGCTCGTCGACCGGTTCGACCGCGCAGCCGGCGACAGGGTCCACTATCTCTCCGCGCAATCGTTCATCGGCGCGGAGCCTGCGACAGGCGCGTACTACACGGACATCGCCGACGCGCTGCGGGCGCACGCGCTCGACCCGCGGGCGCAACTGACCGAGCTCTTCCGACGCGTGCTGTTCACGATTCTCGTGTCGAACAACGACGACCACCTCAAGAACCACGGCCTGCTGCATGCCGGCGAGGGACTGTGGGTTCTGTCTCCCGCCTTCGACATCAATCCCCAGCCGCACCGCCGGCGGCATCTGGAAACCGGCATCAGCGAAATCAGCGGGAATGCGGCTTCCATCGAGGCCGCGGTGGAAGCCGCGCCCTTCTTCGACATCGAACGCGATGCCGCGGTGGCCATGCTGTCAGGCATGGTGTCCGCCATCGACGACAAGTGGCGGACGTGCTGCCGGGCGGCGGGCATGACCCCCGCGGAAATCGAGATGTACGAGCCGGCGTTCGACCACGACGAGAGTCGCATCGCACGGAGCATGACCCGGGAGCGGTGACAACGCGCCCGCCTGGCTCCCTGCCATTGCATCGGCTGCAAGCGTCGAGTGAATCGCGCCACCCTGCCGTCGAACATCGTACGACTTCAGCATACAATAAGTATGACAAAAGAGATGGTGCAACCGTAGCCCCGGAGAGTTACCGATGCCGACCACCACGTCCGCGAACAGAACACGGTTGACCATCTCGGTTCCGACCGACATTGCGCGATACCTTCGATCGACCCGCAACGCCAGCGCCCTCGTCTGCGAGGCGATCCGGGCGTACCGTGCGCGCGAGCTGGAGCGCCATCTCGAGGAGGCGTATCGCGCCGACCGCGCCGAGGCGGAACGGATCAATCGGGAATGGGAGAGCGTCGATGCCGAGGTGTCGGAATGAGCACGCCGCTGGGACGCGGGATGGTCGTGAGTGTCCGTTTCGATCCTACCGAAGGCCGGGAGATCCGCAAGACACGGCCGGCGGTCGTCGTCTCGAACGACCTCGCATGTCGTTTCGATGCCGTCGTGCAGGTCGTACCGGTCACCACTCTCCCCGACCGCGAGCTGCGCCCCTACGAGTCACGTTGCGGAACTCGCGCCAGCGGCCTCGCCAAGCCCTCGCGGGCCGTGGCCAACCAGATTCGCACGGTGTCGCGGAACCGGATTGGTCAGACGCTCGGTCGCCTTGCTCCCGAGGAGACAGCGGAGCTGGATCGGGCATTGCGGATCCAGTTGGCGCTCGACGCATAGAGGGGCGGACTCGGCGGTGCTCGGAGCCGGAAGCGACGGCTTTCGGAGTAGAGTCACGAGAGCGACGGAACCCCAAACGGAACGGAGGCTGACATGCACCCGAGGTATCTGATTGCGCGACGCATTCCGGTCGTCGTCGCGGTCCTGTCGGCGCTCGTGCTGGCGCCGTCCCCCGCCGGTGCACAGCCCGAATCCCCTGCGGAGTTCATTCCGGTCACCGACGCGATGCTCGAGGATCCGGCGCCGGGCGACTGGCTGACGTGGCGCCGCACGCCGGACGGCTGGGGCTACAGCCCGCTCGACCAGATCGACCGCGAGAACGTCGGGACGCTGCGCATGGTCTGGACACGCGCGCTGACCGCCGGCAGCCAGGAGGGCACACCGCTGGCCTACGGCGGCGTCCTGTACATGCCGAACCCGCGCGACGTCATCCAGGCCATCGACGCGGTGACGGGCGATCTGCGGTGGGAGTACCGCCGCGACCTGCCGGACGACGTCGACGACTACGTCGGCGGGTCGACGGTCAACCGCAACATCGCGATCTTCGGGCGCCACATCATCGACACCAGCACCGACGACTACATCTACGCGCTCGACGCCGAGACCGGTCGGCTGGCCTGGGAGACCGAGATCCTCGACTACACGCTGAACGCCGCCCGGCACTCGTCGGGTCCGATCATCGCCGGCGGCAAGGCCGTCTCCGGCCGCAGCTGCCGGCCCGGAGGCGGGCCGGAAGCCTGCGTCATCGCCGCCCACGACGCGGAGACCGGCGCCGAGGTCTGGCGGCGGCGCCTGGTTCCGGCGCCGGGCGAGCCGGGCGACGAGACCTGGGGCGGCGTCCCGTTCGAGGAACGCGTGCACGTCGGATCCTGGATGGCGCCCAGCTACGACCCGGCGCTGAATCTGGTCTACGTCGGCACGTCCGTCACGTCCCCGGCGCCGAAGTTCCTGCTCGGCGGGATCGAGAACAAGCACCTGTACCACAACTCGACGCTGGCGCTCGACGGCGACACCGGCGAGATCGTGTGGTACTACCAGCACCTCAACGACCACTGGGACCTCGATCACCCCTTCGAGCGGCTGCTGGTCGACACCGCGGTGGCCCCGGACCCGGCGGCGGTGAGCTGGATCAACCCGCGTCTGGAGCCCGGCGCGGTGCGCAAGGTGATCACCGGCATCCCCGGCAAGACCGGCGTGGTCTACACCCTGGACCGCGAGACGGGCGAGTTCCTGTGGGCGCGGCCGACGGTGACGCAGAACGTCATCAGCGCCATCGACGGCGCGACCGGCGAGGTGACGGAGAACGCCGAGCTCATCTTCACCGCCGAGGGGCAGGAAGTGCTGACCTGCCCGACCTGGTTCGGCGGCAAGGACTGGGAGGCCGGCGCCTACAGCCCGCGGACCAACCGGATGTACATGCCGTTGCGCAACACCTGCGCCCGCATGATGGCCACGCGCGCGGCGCGCATCCACTACGCGCTCGCGCTGCGCCACCAGCTCGCGCCGGGGACGGACCAGCTCGGCACGATCCAGGCCATTTCCGCCGAGACCGGCGCTACCGAGTGGCTCTACGAGCAGCGTGCGGCGACCATGTCTCTCGTCGCGACCGCCGGCGGGCTGATCTTCGGCGGCGACACGAACGGCCGCTTCCGGGCCTTCGACGACGAGACGGGCGAGATCCTGTGGGAGATCAACCTCGGCTCGCCGGTCAGCGGCTTCCCGATCGCCTACGCGGTCGACGGCCGGCAGTACGTGGCGGTGAGCACGGGCACGTCAGGCACCGCGTCGGGCTTCACGCGCCTGACGCCGGAGCTGCGTCCGAGCGCCGGCAACAACCTGTTCGTCTTCGCGCTACAGAACTGAGAGCTACGCCGCCGACGAGGGTCCATCAAGTATCCGACCATCCAACGCTGATCAGCGACCAAGAAGTGCTCATCGAGGTGGAAGTTTCACTCGTTACTGTTACGTGTACATGGTAGTCGGTGTCGGCGCTGAGCGATGCGTTCGGCGGAGCCGTGAACGTGTTGAATCCACCGCTGGTGAGTGCGCTTGGCGCGGTCAGCGAGTAGACGCTCGAGTCCGGCTGGTTGGATTGGTTGTTGGAGTACAGGCACCGGATTCGCCAGACGCAATGAAGCCAACGCCAGCAGGCGGAGACCGGGCTGACGCAGCGGCGCGCCGCTTCCCCGCCCACGACTATTCCCGAACCCGGTCGGTTCCGTCGATCCCGAAGGCCGGACCGGGGTCGGCAGTCCGGCGGTGGCCGAGGCACTCGTCCCAGTCGACGCGAGGGAGCGGCCGGGCCGTCGTAAGGGGGGGGCGTTACGCAGGTGGTCCGCGGCCGGGGCTAGTGCTGAGCGGTCGCCAAGCGGCTGCACCGGCGACACATGGACGCGGCGGCATGCGCCGAACGGCGGCCGCTGCCGGCACGGGCGCCGTTGTCGTCGTTAGCGGGGAATGGTCGCGTAGGCAGCAGATGGTGCAATCGTGATCGTGACCATCGAGGTGCTCGTGGTCATGCCCGTAAGAGAGGAATCCGGCCCACGGCAGGACGCACGTCACAAGTAGCGCCGCGACCGCGATCGACGATCTGATCGGCTTCGTCAGGGCTCCCGCCCGCGCGGCAACCGTACGTCCGTTCGTCTCAGTGTCCGCTTCCATCGCTACGCTCGATCGACTCTCGAATCGACCCATCCGGTCGCATTTCGGAATCACTCAGAGCGATATAGTAGGCTATTTTCGTAGAATATACGTGTTGAAAACGAGTAATTTCGTGTCGTTATAATAAACTCTGGCGGAAAACGTCACCGGAACGCCCGAATCGCCCTCCGGGCGCTCCGTCGGCGTTCCGCCACAATTTATGTAATCGACATAAAAAACTCGCACACGACACGTATATTCTACGAAATATTTCTTAGTAGAGCCTCTTGCGAAAAGCGTGTTCGGCCGAGTCTTTTTCCCGAGGCAACGGGGCGAGGGATGGTCAGCGGGCGGGATGCAGCGGTCGCAGGACGGTAGTGGCCGTCACCGCCGCGGCGCCAGAGTCGCGAGGATTCATGAGGCCCTCCTGCCGGTTATGAGGGCAAGCACACTCGACGAGATGTGGCGCATTTCCTTGACGAGCCGTTCCAGCTCACGGTTGTTCTCGATCCACTCCCTGTAGACAACGAGTTCGTCTTCGGTGAGGTTCAAGCCGACGGTCTTTCCGCCGACCTTGCGCGTCCAGTAGTGGTAAGGGCCGTGACGCGCGTCCGGGTCGTCGTAGCAGCGACAGGTGGGCTTGCCACACTTCAGGTGACGTGTCTGAATGCTGCCCTGGCCGATGAACCCGACCGCTTTCAGTTGTACTTTGAGCGCGTCGTATTGCTCCTCGTAGCGGCGCAGCGCCGCGCTGTAGTCCATCGATTTGCTTGCCATCCTCTTCTATCGTCTATTATACCGCAGACAAGGAGCGGTCCACAAGCGATGAATTCCCTGCGCGCCTTCGCCCCCTACTGGCAGTCGATCCAGCGTGCGCTGTTCCCCCACTTGGAGCGCGTGTTGGGTCCACTGACCGGGAAACAGCAGCAGTTGGTGCAGACCCTCGAGGTCATCCGTATAGAGCAGATGATTCCCCGGCGCTTCCGGATGCCGGGGCGCCCGCCCAAGGACCGCGCGGCGATGGCGCGGGCCTTCGTGGCCAAGGCGGTCTACGACATGCCGACCACGCGCGTGCTGCTCGACCGCTTGGACACCGACGTGGCACTGCGGCGGATCTGCGGCTGGGAGAAGAAGAGCGCAGTGCCGAGCGAGTCGGTCTTCTCGCGCGCCTTCGCCGAGTTCTCCGACACGCAGTTGCCCCAGCGCGTGCACGAAGCACTGATCCGCAACACCCACCACGACCGGTTGGTGGGCCACCTCTCGCGCGACTCGACGGCCATCGAGGTGCGCGAGAAGCCGGCCGCGAAGGAAAAGACGCCCTCGGCGCCCAAGCGCAAGCGGGGACGGCCGAAGAAGGGTGAGGAACGACCGAAGGTCCTCAAACGCCTCGACCGGCAGGCGACCATGACTCTGCCGGCGATGCTCGACGACCTGCCGACCGCGTGTGACGTGGGCGTGAAGAAGGACAGCAAGGGCTACAAGTCCACCTGGGTCGGCTACAAGCTGCACATCGACGTGGCCGACGGCCAGATTCCCATCAGTTGCCTGCTGACATCCGCCTCGCTGCACGACAGCCAGGCCGCCATTCCACTGGCGACCTTGTCGGCCGAGCGGACGACCAATCTGTATGACGTGATGGACGCCGCCTACGACGCGGAACCGATCCGGCAGCACAGCCGCTCACTCGGCCACGTTCCGTTGATTGACACCAACCCCCGCCGCGACAAGGCGCTGGCGGAGGAGCTGCGAACCGAAGCCCGGCGCCTGAAGAATCTCGGCTTCCAGCTTGCCGAGCAGGTTCGCTACAACGAGCGTACCGCGGGTGAGCGCGTCAATGGCCGTCTGAAGGACGAGTTCGGCGGTCGCCATGTCCGAGTCCGCGGCGCCGCGAAAGTGATGTGCCACTGCATGTTCGCCGTGCTCGCACTTACCTCCGATCAGCTCGTGCGCCTGGTGACATAACCAGCCCACCGCCGGCAACGCCCCTCGGCGCCCGACCGGCGTCAGTCAGCCACCGGTGTCCCCACGCGCGGCCGAGAACACGTCGAAACATCCGACTGCCACCCCTCGGCGTGCCACCGGTCCTCCAGATCAGGCATCCAGGCGGCGACCCAGGGCAAATGGGCGTTTACCAGGAGCATTGAGGACTGCGCCAAGCCGCAAGCTCCAGGAGTTTCGCAAGCGGCTCAGTATATGGACCTGAGCCGAATGTCATCGATACGTTTCCGCACAACATCGGCAACGCGCTCGGAGGGAGCGACCGGTGCGAACCGTGGCGCCGCGCCCCACTTCCCCGGAGGCTCCCCGTGAACTTGCGCGTCCTGGTCGTGGACGATCAGGAGCAGATCCACGACGACTTCCGGGAAATGCTGCTGCCGCGAAGCACCACGGCGGCGTCCGACGACCTGGTGGCGGCCTTCATGGATCCGCCGAACCGCTCGTCCGGGGTCCGGTTTCCGCCGTTCGACCTGCGGTACGCGCGGAACGGCGAGGAAGGCTACGCCGCCGTCAGGCAGGCGCACGAACGGAACGAGCCCATCGCCGTCGCCTTCGTCGATGTACGCATGCCGCCGGGCATCGACGGCGTCGAGGCGGTGCGCCGCATGCGGGCTGTCGACCCCAACCTCGAGGTCGTCATCATGACGGCGTACTCGGACAAGCCGCTCTCGGCGATCATCGGCGACGTCGACCTGCTGCACAAGCTCCTGTACATCCGCAAGCCCTTCGCCCGCGAGGAGGTCCAGCAGATCAGCCTGTCGCTGGTAAAGAAGTGGAACCTGGAGCAGGACCTCGCCGAGGGGCGCCGGCAACTGACGAACTCCCACCGGCGCCTCGAGGCCGTGCTCGACGCCACCGGTGACGCCATCGCGATGTACGACGGGACGGAACGGCTGGTCTTCGCCAACCGATGGTACGAGGCGTTGTTCGATCTGACCCCCGACGGGCTGCGCGAGCTGTCGCTGAGCGCTGCGGCCGGGCGGTTCCGGGAGTGTTCGCCGGAGTTCCGGGTGCCGAATCGGATTGCGACGGTGGGCTCGACCGCACGCTCGCGCGTGGTCGAGCCCCACCCGCGCCGTGCCGGGGCGCCGGAGGCGGCGCTGTTCTACCAGTTCACGCAGCCGGTGTCCGACAGCAGCGGCGAGCGGATGGGTGACCTGGTCGTCTACCGGGACGTGTCGGGCGAGATCGAGATCGAGCGGATGAAGGCCGAGGTCGGCCGGCTGCGGTCCGAGCTGGAGACGACCTACGCCTTCAGCGGGATCATCGGGTCGAGTCCGGGGATGCGCAAGGTGAGCGGGCTCCTGCGGCGCGTCGTCGACAGCGACGTCAGCGTGCTGGTGAAGGGCGAGAGCGGCACGGGCAAGGAACTCGTCGCCAGGGCACTGCACTTCAACGGGCCGCGCAGCAAGGGCCCGTTCGTCGCGATCAATTGCGCTTCGGTGCCCGAGACGCTCATCGAGACCGAGATGTTCGGGCACGAGCGGGGCGCATTCTCCGGGGCGACGGCGCGGCGCGCCGGGTGCTTCGAGCAGGCCGACGGCGGCACGCTGCTGCTCGACGAGATAGGCGACATGCCGGTCGTCCTGCAGGCCAAGCTGCTGCGCGTGCTGCAGGAGCGCGAAGTCCGCCGGGTCGGCGGAAGCACCACCATCCCGATCGACGTCCGCGTCGTCGCGTCGACGCACCGCGATCTGGAAGCCGCCATGCGCGAGGGCGCGTTCCGAGAGGACCTGTACTATCGGCTCGCGGTGTTTCCCATCGACGTGCCGCCGCTGCGGGCGCGGCAGGAGGACATCGGGTTGCTGGCCGAGCACTTTCGCAAGAAGCACGCCGATCGGCTCGGCGCCTCCGTGCGCGCCATCTCTACCGCCGCGACCGCCCTGCTGGTGCGGTACGAGTGGCCCGGCAACGTGCGCGAGCTGGAGAACGTCATCTGCCGCAGCCTCGTGCTGGAGACCTCCGACGTGCTCCAGGCGGCCTCGCTTCCCGCCGCAGTGGCGCCGCCGGCCGCCGCGCCCGAAGCGCCGGCCGGGCCTCCCACCGTGGGGACATTGGCCGACCTGGAACGACAGGCGATTGCCGCTGCCGTCGAGCAGTCGGGCAACAACCTGACCCGCGCCGCGAGCGCCCTCGGCATCAACCGGACCACCCTCCACCGGAAGCTGAAGAAGCACGGCCTCCGCGACGACCGGGCCTGACCGCCCTGTCCCTGTCGACGGCGGCCTGACCACCTGCCCACCCGCGGGGCCGCTCTCCCTCGGCCACCTCACGACGGCACAGCCCCGGGCGCAGCCGGAGACGCTGCAAATCGTGGCACGCGTCAGCCGCATGTACATCGACACGCTGGCCGGCAAGATCTGGCGCAGGCCGGAGGCGCTGCAAATCGCCGCACCCGCCGCAAAGCAGCACAATCGGCGGCGCCCGGGACGCAAGTCCCTGTTCTGGAGGGACTTGAAACGAGTCCGGGTGCGTTGTAGGCAATCGGACCGTCGCAGGTTGCGCCGGTCGCGGCGGCTCCGCAGCATCCGCCCCAGTGGGAGGTAAACATCTGAAAACCAGTTGGTTGCAGCGCATCGGCAGCAAGTGGATCGGTTCTTGCTCCGAATGAGGGCCGTTACCTCTGCGGCGGGTCTGCCCGACCTGCCCCGCTGAAGGGTCGTCCTGAAAGGGGAGCCGAAGTTGCTGAAGCCGACTGTCCTCGACCTGAGTCCACACGCCGCGAGTCCATCCGATTCACTTCGTGCAGACCGCCGCGAGACGTCCCGCCCGAGTGCCGCGACTCCCCCACATTCGAGCGGACACACAGCCAGCGGATGCCGGCCTCGCCGGGACCGACCAGCGGGAGCCTGGCTGCGCGCGGCAGCGCCCGCCCTCGCCATCGCCGTTCTCGCGCTCTGGCCTGTGAAGCTCTCGGCACAGGAGCCTCTGGTGACGATCGCCGACGCCTCGGCCAACGAAGGCGACTCGATGACGTTCACAGTGACGCTGAGTGTCAAGGCTTCTGAACCCTTCACGGTGACGCCGAGCTTCACCGACGGCACGGCCAGGAAGGGCACCGACTACACCGAGAACACGGCCGCGATCAATTTTCTAGGCAATTCCGGGGAGCAGCACACCTTCACGGTAGCAACCACCGAGGATGCAGTGGTGGAGGCCAGCGAGACCTTCACCGTGGGCCTGACCATCTCGGATACGCAGGAGGAGCGCCTTCTTACGACCGGGACGGCCACTGGCACGATCGTCAACGACGACACCGCGGCCGTGACGATCGCTGACGAATCGGCCAGCGAGGGCGACCAGATCACGTTCACCGTGACGCTCAATGCGGCGGTGCCGGGGGGCCTGACGGTGACGCCGAGCTTCACCGAGGGCACGGCCAGGAAGGGCACCGACTACACCGAGAACACGACGGGGATCAGCTTCACCGGCACCGCCGGCGAGACGCAGACGTTCACGGTCCAGACGGTCGAGGACACGGTCGTCGAGGCGGATGAGACGTTCACGGTGGGCCTGACCGTCACGGGGACCTCGGCAACGATCACGGCGACCGAAACGGCGACGGGCACGATCGAGAACGACGACACAGCGGAGGTGACGATCGACGGTGACGCCTCGGCCGCCGAGGGCGGCAACATCATGTTCACCCTGAGGGTGGACAACGCGGTGTCCGGAGGATTCGTGGTCGTGGGGGCATTCAGGGACGGAACGGCAACGACGGACACCGACTACAAGAAGAGCTTGGGGGAATCGAACAGGGTCACCTTCGCCGGGACGGCGAACGAGGCGCACACGGTTGCGGTCGAGACTGTCGAGGACTCCGACTTCGAGGAGGACGAGACGTTCAGTCTGAGCCTGGGCGAATTCTCGCGCAATGGCTTGTTCGCTGGAGGCGTTAGTACCAGCGACGTGTTAACCGACGACCAGGCGATTGGGACGATCCTCAACGACGACCCACGGCCGCCGGCGGTGACGATCGCCGACGCATCGGCTGACGAGGGCGAAGGGATCACGTTCACGGTGACGCTGGACAAGGCCGTCTCCGGCCAGTTCTACGTGGATCCCACCTTTACCGACGGCACCGCGAAGAAGAAGACGGACTACACCGTTTACCAGGAGTCACTCACCTTCGCCGGCAACCCGGGCGAGACGCAGACCTTCACGGTGACGACGATCGAGGATGCGGCAGTCGAGCCGGACGAGACGTTCACCGTCGGCCTGAGGGTGTCGGGAACCTCGGCGACGATCACGGCGACCGACACGGCGACGGGGACGATCAACGACGACGACACCGCGCCGGCGGTGACCATCGAGGACGCCTCGGCCGCCGAGGGCGACGGAATCACCTTCACGGTGACGCTGGACGCGGCGGTGTCGGGCGGGCTGACGGTGAGGCCGAGCTTCACCGACGGCACGGCGACGAAGGGCACGGACTACACCGAGAACACCGCGGGGATCAGCTTCACCGGCGACGCGGGCGAGACGCAGTCCTTCACGGTGGCGACGATCGAGGACGCGGGCGAGGAGTCGGACGAGACGTTCACCGTCAGCCTGAGCGTCTCGGGAGCCTCGGAGACGGTGACGGCGACCGACACGGCAACCGGAACGATCCGCAACGACGACACCGCGCCGGAGGGCGACGACGGCTCGTCGACGTCGGACGACGACGGGACGTCGGACGACCGCGCCCGGGCGGTAAATCTGTCGGTGAATCCGTCGAGCGTCGGCGAGGGCGCCTCGGGCACGGCTGTGGCGGTGACCGCGGCGTTCTCGACGGGCAGGACGCTCACCGAGGACAGGACGGTGACGGTTTCCGTCGGCGGCGGCACGGCGACCTCGGGCACCGACTACGCGGCCGTATCGAGCTTCGACATCACCGTCCCGGCCGGCGCGACCCGCGGCACGGGAACGTTCACGCTGCGGCCGAACCAGGACACGGCGGTCGAAGGCCAGGAGACCATCGGCGTCGCCGGCCGGGCGGGCAGCCTGACGGTGAACGGGACGGCGTTGACGCTGACCGACGACGACGGTGCCCCGGAGGTGAACCTGTCGGTGAACCCGTCGAACGTGAGCGAGGGGGACGAATCGACGAGGGTGACGGTCACCGCGGCTTTCTCCACCGGCAGCACGTTCAGCCGGGACACGACCGTCAGGGTCTCGGTCGGCGGCGGCACGGCGACCTCCGGCACCGACTACGCGGCGGTCTCCGCCTTCGATGTCCGGATCCGGAGCGGCGAGACGAGCGGCACGGCGACGTTCACCCTGACGCCGGTGACGGATGCCAGGGTCGAAGCCGCCGAGACGATCCGGGTGACAGGCCGCTCGTCGGGCTTGAAGGTGAACGGGACGCGGCTGACGCTGGCCGACTCGACGCCGAAGCTGGGCGTGAGGGCAGCTCGCGCCGTCGAGGGCGAGGCCATGGTGTTCACGGTGACCTTGCAAGCGGCCGGCTCGCAGGCGCTCACCGTGCAGTACGCGACCGTCGACGGTACGGCCACGGCGGGCGCCGACTACACGGCGACCTCCGGGCAACTGGTGTTCTCGGCGGACGAGACCGAGCGAAGGGTCCGCGTGCCGGTGGCGGACGACGCCGAGGTCGAAGACAACGAGACGTTTGCGCTCGCGGTGCAGTTGGCGGATGCACCGGGGTCGCCGGCGTCGGCGACGGGAACCATCGTGGACAACGACGTTGTCAGGGTCACGGTCACCGAACCTGACGTGCGGGAGACTGACGGTCTGGCGACGTTCACGGTGTCGCTTTCGTCCGCGAGTTCGTACGAAGTGGTCATCGAGTACAGGACGTCTGACGGGACGGCGACGGCGGGCGCGGACTACATCGAGACGACGGGCAGACTGGTGTTCGCGCCCGGCGAGACCGAGAAGGCGGTGGCCGTGCAAGTGCTGGACGACGATGTGGTTGAGGGCACGGAGACGCTACTGTTCTCGGTGACGGTCGCATCGGTCGGGTCGCGCACATTCGGCTCATCGGCTGCCCAGGCCCCACCGATCCGCTTCGCCGGGGCGGGCGGAACGGACCCCGGGAGCCCCACCTGGTTGCAGATGACGGGGACGATTCGCGATGACGAGCTGGCCCGGACGCGGGGTTCGGGGACGAGCCGCACGTTGTATCTGCTGGCGCGCTCGATGGCGTCCGAGGCGGTGGCGGCGATCGGGGAACGCTTCGTCGCGACCGGCGGTGACGACGCGCCGCGGGCGACATTGGGCGCGGCGCCGCCGGCTGGCCGGGGTGTCGCGGGGGCCGGCGCCGGCGTGGGGTATCCGGCGGTGTCGAGCAACGGTGGCATCGGCGCTTCTCCGGGAGCAGGCCAGGGCGCCATGGCGTTGCATCGGGTGTCGAACGAGCCGTTCGCGGATCTGGGGTGGCTCGACAACGCCGACTTCTCGGTACCGGTGGGACAGGCCAACCAGCCCGGGCGCTGGCAGGTATGGGGCCGCGCGGGCACGGTGCGGAGCCGGTTGCAGACCCGGACCGGCGGGCACGCGCGCGGCGACGTGTTCTCGAGCCACATGGGGGTGGACACGCGGCTGGGCGACTCGGCGCTGCTGGGTGTGTCGCTGTCCCACACGGTGGGTCTGCTGGGCTACACGGTCCGGAACCCGCTGGTCGAGGGCGCATTGCCCGGCGAGGGAGACGGCCGCGTGACGAGCGTACAGCCGTATGCGCATTGGGCGCCGCGCAACGGCCTGACGCTGTGGGGGATGGGCGGCGGCGGCCTGGGGTCGCTGACCCTGGCCGACTCGGTCGGGATGGTCGAGACCCCGCTCGGGCTGCGGCTGTTCGCCGGTGGCGCGCGGCAGGCGCTGACGTCCGGCCTGGCGCTGAAGGCGGATGCCTTCCACGCGACGCTGCGCGCGGCGGAGCATGCGGACATGGCGGCGGCGACCGGGACGGCGATGCGGGGCCGGATGCTGGCCGAGGGGCAGACCGACTGGGCGTTGTCCGAGTGGTCGAGCCTGAATCCCCGCCTCGAGGCCGGCCTGCGCTGGGACGGCGGCACCGACGTCGAGGGCATGGGCGCGGAAATGGGGGTCGGCCTGGCGTATGTGAACCGGCGGCTGAACCTGGGCCTGGAGACGCAGGGACGGTATCTGGTGGCGCATCAGGCGGACGGCTTCGAGGAGTGGGGCGCGGGCCTGACACTGCGTGTCGGACCGGGCGTCGACAGGCCGGGGCCGTGGCTGGCGCTGAACCCGGAATGGGGCGCACCGGACAGCCGTGTGAACGCGCTGTGGGACCCGCGGGCGGCGCCGGAACTGCATCGCGGCGCCACAGGGGCGCCGGGCGCGCGGCCGGACCGCATCGCGGCCACGGCGGGGTACCGGTTGAGCGAAGCCAAGAGCGTGTCGCTCGAAGCGCTGCACGAGACGCGCCCCGGCGACGGCGGGGGCATCGCCGCGCGTGTGACGGGGAATCTGAAATGGGGCGGCGGGACCGATGGTGAGCCGCGCCCGCCGGCGGATTCGCGGTTCCGGCGCGGCGAGAGCGCGGCGGCAGGCGACGCGGCGCACGCCGGTCGGCCGGTGCCGGTCCGGCTCGACGCGGTCGCGGTCGCCGCGTTCCACAACCTTTCAGGCGCGCCGGCCGACGAGTGGCTCGGCGCCGGCGTGAAGGAGACGTTGACCAACGCCCTCGAGGAACTCGCCGCGATCTCGGTCGTCGGTAACGGAGAGGCGGGCGGGGCGGCGCCGGCCTGGCTCGTGGCCGGCGAATATCAGCGTCGGGGAGATCGGTTGCAGATCGACGCCAGGGTGGTCGACACGCGCAGCGGCGCCGTCGCCGCGCGGTCGCGGGCGGGGGGCGTTGCGGCCGAGCTCTTCGAGCTGCAGGACCGCATCGCGGCGGACCTGGCAGGCGCGCTGAGGAATCTGGGTGCGGGCGGCAGGGCCGGCGGGCGCGAACCGGCTGCGCGGGAGCTTCCGCGGCAGCGTCTCGACGAGCGGCGACCGGAAGGCGGCGACGCTGCGACCGCGCCACAGCGGGCTGTCGAGCCACGCCCCCGAGGCAGGGGTGACGCGGACATCGTCGACGCGCGTCCAGCGGCGGTCCGACTCGACACGGTCGCCATCGACCAGTTCCACAACGTCTCGCGGGTGCCGGCCGACGACTGGCTCGGCGCCGGCGTGACAGAGACGCTGACCAGCGCCCTCGAGCAACTCGACGCCGTCGAGGTCGTCAGGAACCCGGGAGGTTCCGGTCCGGCGGCGGCCTGGGTCGTCGACGGCGAGTATCGTCGCCGGGGAGACTGGCTGCAGATCGACACCCGGGTGGTCGACACGCGCAGCGGTGCCGTCGCCGCGCGGTCGAGAGTGGAGGGCGCCGCGGGCGAGATCTTCGAACTGCAGGACCGCATCACGGCAGACTTGGCAAGCGCGCTGGAGAATCTGAGTGCGGGGGGCGAAACCGGGTTCGCGAACTAAGTCCCACGGACCCGCCGAGCCGGCCGCCGCTTCGGGCTGGCCACGGCGCTCGACCGGTGGCCACGCGGAGGTGGTTCACCCCGCAATGCACGCGCGCCGAATGAGCGGGAGAGAGGCAACGTTCGACGCCTCCGGCCCGCGGCCGCGACCGCCCTGCTGGCGCGACTGACCCTGGCCCACTGCAGAAGGCACTCCCGGGCGCACCCTGCCCCGGCGACGCGGCGGCCGAGCCTCCTCCCCACGCGCATGAGGCGCTGCAGATCGCCACACCCGGTACCAGGTTGCGGCCATCCGCGACGTTCGGAACCTAACTGACTGTTCTGGAACGACTTGAGGAGAGTTCCGGACGACGTCGCGCACCCGGGCCGTCGCAGGTTGCAGCAGTCGCGGAGTTCGCGCGCCCGCCTCGGCACGACGTAAGTATCTGAGAAAACGTCAGTTGCAGCGAACCGGCGAGGCACAGCGGTAGTGGCGCGGTTCTTGCCTTGTTGTCTCTCCGAAAGGTGTCGCCGGGTCCGGCGACACCTCGAAGTTCTCAAAGGAGCCGACGTTGCCCAAGCTGACTGTTCTCTGCGTGTGTGCGCTCTCCGCTAGCCCCTCGGGTCCTTCCGCCGCGGACGGTAGCGGCGCGCCCTGCCCGTGTGGCGCGGTGTGCAGGACGCCCGGCGGACGGCCGGCGAGCGGGTGCCGACCCCGCCGCGACCGACGGCGCGACACCTGGAGCCGGCGCCTGGCGGCGCCCGTGCTGGCGCTCGCCGCTGCCGGCTTCTGGGCCGCGGAAGCACACGCGCAGACGTTCGAAGGCGATTGGTTCAAGTTCGAGGGCGTCCGGAGCGTGGAAGAAGGCGGTTCGGTGACAGTCACCGTCACGTCGAAGAATACCAGCACGTCTCGGCACCTCACCTACCAGACCGGGCAGTACACCACCTGGACCCCCGGTTCCACCGAGGTGGCTCAGTCGGGTGTCGACTACTACCACATCGGGCCGAAGGAGCTGGTGGTTCATCCAGGAAAGCCCGAAACCGTCACCGTGCGCACCGCCGAAGACTATCGGGTGGAGCATGACGAGCACTTCAAGCTGACTTTCAGCGGGACGATCGAGGGCCAAACGTATGGGGCGCTCCTGAACTTAACGATCCTGAACGACGACCGCGCCACGCTCACGGTGTCCGATGCAAGGGCCGTGGAGGGTGATGTCCTGGAGTTCACGGCGACGCTCAGCAGCTATCTGCATCCCGGCAGCGTCACCATGAAGCCGGTCTTCACGAACGGGACCGCCGGCACGGCCGACTACACCGCGAACACCGACTCGATCACGCTCCGCGCCCAGCACAGCCCGCAGACCTTCAGGGTCAGCACGACCCAGGATGCCGTCCTGGAAGAGAACGAAACCTTCACGGTGGGATTCGACGTCCCGCACACGCGCCCAGCCTGGAACTACACGGGCGAAGGAAGCTCGATCTCGGTCGTTCCCGGGACCGGCACGATCGTGGACGGCACGCCGACACTGACGGTGGACAACGCGTATGCCAGCGAAGGCGACTCGATGACGTTCACAGTGGCGCTGGACAGGGCCGTACCCGGAGGGCTGACGGTGACGCCGACCTTCACCGACGACACCGCGACGAAGGGCACGGACTACACGGAGAACACGGCGGCGCTCAGCTTCACCGGCACGGCGGGCGAGAAGAAGACCTTCACCGTGGCAACTACGGAGGACACCGACGCGGAGGGGATGGAGACCTTCGATGTGGGCCTGCGCGTTTCGGGGACCCAGGCCGGGGTGAGGGCGACAGACACGGGCCAGGGGGGCATCCAAGACGACGACGGGGATCCGGCCGAGGTGACGATCGAGGACGCGAGCGCGACCGAGGGCGATACGCTCACGTTCACCGTGACGTTGGACAGGGCGGTGTCCACAGGGCTGACGGTGACGCCGCGCTTCGGCGGCGGCTCGACCCCTGGTTTTGCCACGGAGGGCACGGACTTCACGGCGAACACCGCGCCGCTCAGCTTCATCGGCACGGCGGGCGAAAAGAAGACCTTCACGGTGGCGACGACCCAGGACAGCGAGGCCGAGCCGGACGAGCTCTTCCACGTCACCCTGGTCGTTTCGGACACGCAGTTGCCCGTGACGCACACCGATTCTGCGACCGGCACGATCCGCGACGACGAGGTCAGATCGTTGACGATGGCCGACGCGTCGGCGGTCGAAGGCGACTCGATGACGTTCACGGTGAAGTTGGCCAAGGCGGTGACCGGAGGGCTGACGACGACGGTGTCCTACACCAACGGCACGGCGACGCACGACAGCGACTATCGCCGGAATACCGCCGGTCCTACCTTCGCCGGCACGGCGGGCGAGACGAAGACCTTCACGGTAGAGACAATCAGCGACGAGGAGGAGGAGGAGGACGAGACCTTCACCGTGGGGCTGCGTGTCAGCCAGTCCGGCACCCAGGTCGACACGGCGACGGGCACGATCCTCGACGACGACGGCCCCGCGTCTGTGACGGTGACCGACGCCTCGACGGCCGAGGGCGACTCGATGACGTTCACGATGACGCTCCACAAGGCGGTGCCCCTGGGGCTGACGGTGACACCGACCTTCACCGACGGCACGGCCACGAAGGGCACCGACTACACCGAGCACACGTCCGGAATCCCCTTCGGCGGCACGGCTGGCGAGACGCGGACCTTCACCGTGGCGACCACCGAGGATACCGACGAAGAGAACGACGAGACCTTCACCGTCGGCCTCGCCGTCTCCGGAACCTCCGAGACGGTCACCGCGACCGACACCGCGACGGGCACGATCGTCGACGACGACGGGCCCGCCGCGGCGTTGACGGTTGCCGACGCCACGGCAGACGAGGGCGACGCGCTCACCTTCACGGTGACGCTCGACAACGCGGTCTCGGGAGGGCTGACGGTGACGCCGACCTTCACCGACGGGACGGCCACCAAGGGCACCGACTACACCGCGAACACGGCCGCCATCACCTTCACCGGCACGGCCGGCGAGACGCAGTCCTTCACGGTAGCGACCGCCGAGGACATCGACGACGAGGAGAACGAGACCTTCACCGTCGGCCTCACCGTCTCCGGGGCTTCCCGGACCGTGACGGCGACCGACACCGCGACTGGAACCATCATCGACGACCACGTCGATGACGGCGACGCGAGCGCGCCGGCCGTGACGATCGCCGACGCCGGCGCAGCCGAGGGCGACCTGATGACGTTCACGGTGACCCTCGACAAGACCGTATCCGGGGGGCTGACGGTGACGCCGAGCTTCACCGACGGCACCGCCACCCAGGGCATCGACTACACCGCGAACACGGCCGCCATCACCTTCACCGGCACGGCAGGCGAAGCGAAGACCTTCACGGTGTCGACCACCGAGGACACCGACGACGAGAACGACGAGACCTTCACCGTCCGCCTGTCCGTTTCCGGGACCTCCGGGACGATCACCGCGACCGACACCGCAACCGGAACCATCACCGACGACGACGGCGATGTCGGCGACGCGAGCGCGCCGGCCGTGACGATCGCCGACGCCAGCGCAGCCGAGGGCGACCTGATGACGTTCACGGTGACCCTCGACAAGACCGTATCCGGGGGGCTGACGGTGACGCCGAGCTTCACCGACGGCACCGCCACCCAGGGCACCGACTACACCGCGAACACGGCCGCCATCACCTTCACCGGCACGGCAGGCGAAGCGAAGACCTTCACGGTGTCGACCACCGAGGACACCGACGACGAGAACGACGAGACCTTCACCGTCCGCCTGTCCGTTTCCGGGACCTCCGAGACGATCACCGCGACCGACACCGCAACCGCAACGATCATCGACGACGACGTCGAACGTGGCGCGAAACTGACCGTCGCGGACACCGAGGTCGCCGAGGGCAACCCGATGACGTTCACGGTCACGCTCGACGAGGCGGTGTCGGGCGGGCTGATCGTGGCGCCGCGCTTCACCGACGGGTCTGCGACAAAGGGCACGGACTACAGGGCGAACACAGCGGCGCTCAGCTTCGCCGGGACGGCCGGGGAGACGCAGTCCTTTACCGTGGCGACCATCCAGGACAGCAACGAAGAGAGCAACGAGACGTTCACGGTGAGCCTGACCGTCTCCGGGACGACGGAAACGGTGACCGCGACCGATACGGCGACAGGTACTATCCTCGACGACGACACGCCTGCCGGGCTGACGATCGGCGATGCATCGGCCGGCGAGGGCGACCCGATCATCTTCACCGTGACGCTGGACCGGGCGGTACCCGGCGGGCTGACGGTGACGCCGAGCTTCACCGACCGCACGGCCACCGAGGGGGCCGACTACACCGCGAACACCGCCGCGCTCACGTTCGCGGGCAGGGCGGGCGAGCGGAAGAACTTCCAGGTGGCGACGAGCGACGACACCGGCCATGAATCGGATGAGACGTTCACGGTGAGCCTGACCGTCTCCGGAACGACGGCCAACGTGACCGCGACCGATACGGCGACAGGCACGATCGTCGACGACGACACGCCCGCCGTGCTGACGATCGGCGACGCATCGGCCGGCGAGGGCGACCCGCTCGTCTTCACCGCGACGCTGGACAGGGCGGTATCCGGCGGGATGGCCGTGGCACTGAGCTTCACCGATGGCACGGCCAAGCAGGGGACCGACTACGTTGCGAACACGGCACGGCTCCCCTTCGCCGGGTATGCGGGCGAGACTCGGACCCTCACGGTGGAAACGACCGACGACAGCGACGAGGAAGAGGACGAGACTCTCACCGTCGGCCTGACCGTCACCGGGACCTCGATGACGGTGACGGCGACCGATACGGCCAGCGGGACGATCCTCGACGACGACGAAGGCGACGAGGCGGGGGCGGGCGTCGTGCCGGCACTCGCGGTCACCGGCGCCGCAGCCGACGAGGGAGAACAGCTCGCGTTCGTCGTGACGCTGGACCAGGCGGTATCCGGCGGACTGACGGTGACGCCGACCTTCACCGACGGCACGGCCTCGCAGGAGACCGACTACACCCCGGACGCGACCCCGCTCCGCTTCGACGGCACGGCGGGCGAGACGCAGACCGTCACCGTGGCCACGACCGACGACACCGACGACGAGCCGAACGAGACCTTCACCGTCGGGCTGACCGTCTCGGGGACATCGGAGACGGTGTCGGCGACCGACACGGCCACGGGAACGATTGTCGACAACGACGAGGGCGGCCCGACGCCGACCCTCACCATCGCCGGCGCCGCGGCCGACGAGGGAGAACAGCTCGCGTTCACGGTGACGCTGGACAGGGCCGTAGCGGGCGGGTTGACTGCAACGCCGACCTTCACCGACGTCACCGCCACGAAGGGTACGGACTACACCGAGAACCCCGCCCCGCTCCGCTTCGCCGGCACCGAGGGCGAGACGCAGACCGTCACCGTGGCGACGACCGACGACGTCGACGAAGAACCGCACGAGACCTTCACCGTCAGTCTGTCCGTCTCCGGGACCGCAGAGGAGGTGACGGCGACGGACACGGCAACGGGCACGATCATCGACGACGACCAGCGTGGTTCCGCGCCGGCCGTGACGATTGCCGACGCCTCGGCCAGCGAGGGCGACCCACTCACCGTTACCGTGACGCTGGACAAGGCGGTTTCGGGCGGGCTGACGGTGACACCGACCTACACCGACGGCACGGCCACGCAGGGGACCGACTACACCGCGAACACGGCTCCCATCTCGTTCACCGGGCGCGCGGGCGAAACCCGAACCTTCACGGTGGCGACCATCGAGGACCGCGACGAGGAGGAGAACGAGAGGTTCACCATCGGCCTGACCGTCTCCACGACCGCGACGAGCGTTACCGCCACGGACACGGCGAGAGCCACAATCATGGACGACGATGCAGAGCAGGGAGAGTTGACGATCGGCGATGCGATTGCCCTGGAAGGCGACGAGCTCACGTTCGCGATTACGCTGGCGGGCGAGGTTCCGGGAGGTGTCACGGTAACGGCGCGCATGACGGACGAGACGGCGACAGCAGACGAGGACTACCGCGCCGCCCGGAAGCAGGTGCGCTTCGCCGGGCGGGCCGGCGAGACGCAGACGTTCACGGTACCGACCATCGAGGATGCCGTCGAGGAAGACGACGAGACGTTCACGGTGAGCCTCCGTGTCTCGGAGACGACCGCGGAGGTGACGGCGACCGACACCGCGACGGGCCGGATCGCGGACGACGACCTGACGCCGGTGGTCCTGCGGGTGGAGCCGGCGCGCGTCGCGGAGACGGCGGCGCCGACGAGCATCCGGGTGACGGCGGCGCTCGAGGGCGGGACGTCCCTGTTGCGGGCGACCGCGGTGGGCGTGACGGTCGGCGGGGCGAACGACACGGCGGAAGCGGGCACCGACTACACGGCGTCGCCCGCGTCGTTCACGGTGACGATCCCGGCTGGCGCAACGGAGGCCTCGTCGACGTTCACGCTCGGACCCGTGAACGACACGCTGATGGAGGCCGACGAAGTGCTGACGGTGGACGGCGATTCCGGGTCTCGAGCGGTGACGGCGGCGGCGGTGACGATAGAGGATGACGACACCTCCGCCGCGCGCCTGGTAGTGCGGCTGGAACCCGGTTCGGTGTCCGAGAGCGCGGGGCCGACGCAGTTCACGGTGATCGCCGCGATCGCCGGCGCCAGGCCGACGGCGCCCTTGCCCGTGACCATGCGGCTTGGGGACGACGACGACACGGCGCTGTTGGCGGTGGACTACGAGGCCGAGGACGCCTTCACGGTGACGATTCCGGCCGGCGAGACGGAGCAGAGGACGACGTTCATCCTGTCGCCGGTCGAGGACGATCTGATCGAGGGTAACGAGACGCTGACGGTGACCGGCGAGGCTTTCCGACTGGAGGCGGCGTCGGACCAGGGGGTGATCCGCGACGCGGACCTGGCGGAAGTGCGGTCGGAGGGGACGGGGCGCACGCTGTTCCTGCTGGCGCGTGCGATCGGGTCGGAGTCGCTGGCGGCGATCGAGGAACGCTTCTCGGGTGCCGGCTTCGGCCGGCGGGCGCGGCTGGGGACGGTGTCGTCGCTCGGCCCGGGGGCGCCTGGAAGATGGGGTGGTCCGTTCGCGGGGATGGGGATGCCCGGCGTCGACCCGGCGGGACCGCTTGGCGGCCCGGCGGGATCGTCCGCCTTGTTCGGTCAAGGCCCGGGCGCCTTTGGCATGCCACCGGGCATGCCCGCGCGGCAGCAGCCGTTCGAGGAGTTGGCCTGGCTGGATGGGGCCAGATTCACCGCGCCGCTGGCCGGCAGCCTGACGGAGACGAGCACGCCGGCCGGCACCGGGCCCGGCGACCCGGCGGGTTGGGTCGTCTGGGGCCGGGCCGCCACCACCCGGACCGCCGTGCAGGCGACGCCCGGCGCCCAGGCGCGCGGGGACCTGTTCACCGCACACCTGGGTATCGACACCCGCGTCGGGTCCCGCCTGCTCGTGGGCGTCGCCGCGTCGCACAGCCGCGGCAAGCTCGGCTACACGCTCGGGGGGCGTACGGAAGCGGTGCCGGCGGCGGTCGACGGAGACCTGACGAGCGCGCAACCCTACCTGCAGTGGGCGCCGCGGGCCGGTCTCGAGGTGTGGGGCTCGGGCGGCGCGGGGCGGGGCACGTTGCAGGTGTCGGACTCGTTCGGGACGGTCGACACGGGCATCGGGATGCGGATGGCGGCCGGCGGCGTGCGGCAGCAGGTGACGACCGGGGGCGGCCTGGCGGTGAAGGCGGACGTCTTCCACGTGGCCATGGCGTCGGACGCCCACCTGGACCTGCCGGAGGCGCGGGCGACGGCGACCCGGGGGCGGATGCTGCTCGAGTGGGAGTCGAAGTGGGCGCCGTCGCCGTCGTCGCAGGTGCGTCCCCGGCTGGAGCTTGGCGGCCGGTGGGACGGCGGGAGCGACGTGGACGGCTTCGGTTCGGAGGTGGGCGGCGGCATCGCCCTGGCGCACCTCGGGCTGGGGCTGGAGCTGAGCGGGTCGGGGCGGTATCTGCTGGCGCATCAGGCCGAGGGCTTCGAGGAATGGGGGGCGAGCGTGGCGCTGCGGGCGGGGCCGGGCGTGACCGATCGGGGGCCGTGGGTGTCGATCGAGCCGGAGTGGGGCGCGGCGGCCAGCCGCATGCACGCGATGTGGGGGCAGCAGCCGGATCCGGGACTCCACCCCGGCGCGGTCGCTGGCGTCTCCGGCGCGGAGCCGGGGCGACTGTTACTGGCGGCCGGCTACGCACTGCCCGAAGCCGGCGCCGACCTGCGGTTGGAAGCGACGCGCGACACCTACGGCCCGCGGGCCGAACCGAACCACCGTGTCGGGTTGTCAGCGACCTTCGACTGGTAACCGGCAGCGGGTACTCCACGGTGACGGCCGCGTACGGTTCCCGGGGATAGTTCCATATGCAAAAGACATCGACGGGCGGCACGCTACCTGCGCTGCCCGCGCGGATTCTGATCGTCGACGCCGACCCGGATGCGCTGCGGACCTTGTCCGACTCCGTGATCGGCTTGGGGCATGCGGTTTGCTACGCCGCCGAACCCGGGCGCGGCGCGGTCGATCTGCCCGCCGATGCGCGTCCCGACCTTGCGCTGATCGGTCTCGCGACCGGTGCGACAGCGGCCCTCGCCGTCGAGACGGCCGAGCGGATCGCGGAGCGGTTCAAGGTACCCATCGTCTACGCGATGGAGACGGAGGACACCGCGCTGCTGGACCGGACGCAGCGCACGAACCCGCACGGCTACGTGCTGAAGTCGGCCGACCCGTTGCAACTGGACCTCACCCTCCGCGCGGCATTGAACCTGGCTGCGCGCGAGCGGGCCGACCGCGAACGGCAAGACCGGGAGATGGCTGCACTCAAGGCATCCGTGGAGTTCACGGAACGGGACAATGCGATCCTGCGCTGCCTGTTCGAACGAATCAGCGACGCGGTCGTCCTGGGCGATACCCAGGGCAGACTGACGGCCATCAACCCGGCTGCGAGCCGGCTGGGCCAGACATCGCTGGAAGACCCCAACAAGTGGACCGATTATTTCGCCACCTACCAGGGGGACGGGCGGACGCTGTTCGCGACGGAGGACTTGCCGCTTGTGCGCGCCCTCCGCGGGGAGACCACCCAGGATGTCCCCGTGGTGCTCCGGCCTCGCCACCCGGAAGCCGGCACGGAGGACATCTGGTTGAGCGCCAGCGGGTACCCGCTGCTCGACGCGCAAGGCCGGTCCCTGGGCGGCGCCGTGCTGCTGCGCGACGTCACGGCGCTCCGAGAGCAGTCGGCGAAGGCGGCGAGAGCCCAGGCCGAGCTGCACGAGCGGGTGCAGGTGCTGGATGCAATCATCCGCAGCATGGCCGACGGGGTGGTCGTTGCGGACGCGCAAGAACAACGATTCAAACTGTTCAACCCGAGCGCCGAGCGCATCGTCGGCACCGGCTTGACGGACCGGCCGCCGGACGAATGGCCCGACATCTACGGCGTGTACTACCCCGACGGGTCCACTCCGGTGCCGGTGGATCAGTTGCCCGTCATGCGCGCCATTCGGGGCGAGACCGTCGAAGGCCAGGAGCTGTTCATCCGCAATCCGGGTGTTCCGGACGGGGCATTCATCAGCGTGAACGCCAGCCCGGTGCGCGACGAAGCGGGACAGGTGGTCGGCGGGGTGACCGTCTTCCGCGACGTGTCGGAGCGCCGGCTGCAGCAAGAGGCGTTGACGCAGGCCTTCGCTTTCGGACGCCTGGAGGTCATCGACACGGTCCTGCACAACATCGGGAACGCGATCAACAGCGTCGCGACGGGCGTGGACACGCTGCAAGTGTGGTTCGACGACAACGAGCTGATGAGACGGTTCGGCAAGCTGGCCGATCTGGTCGCCGCGCACGACCGCGACTGGACCTCCTGGCTGGAGCACGACGCGCAGGGCCGGCAGATGCGGCCTTTCCTGCTCGCGCTTGTACGGGATCTGACCGGAGAGCACGACAGGCTGCTGGGGACCATCGCGCGCGTGCGGGAGCGCGTGCGCCACATCGTCGACATCATCCGGACGCAGGCCGCCTTCACGAATGGCACGGTGGAACGCAAGCTCGTCGATCTGCCGTCGACCATCAGGGACGCCGTGAAGGTGGTCGAGGAATCACTCGGGCAACGCGGCGTCGCAATCGAGGTCGATTGCGCCCGCGCGCCCGACCAGGTGCTCGTGCAGGAGAGCCGGCTTCAGCAGATGCTCGTGAACCTGCTCAAGAACGCGATGGAGGCTACCGACGAACGCGCGGTCCGACTGGAGGTCGGTCCGGATTGGCGGCCCCGGATTCGCGTGCTGGCCTATCGCGGGGAACAGAAGAACACCCTCGTGATCGACGTCAGCGACAACGGTATCGGTATCGATCCGTCCGATTTCAGCTCGGTGTTCAACGCCGGCTACACGACCAAGAAGGAGGGTACGGGACTGGGTCTGCACTCCGCGGCGAACTTCGTGATCGGGTCGGGCGGCAGCATCCAGCCCTTGAGCGACGGTATCGGCCACGGCGCCACGCTGCGGGTGACGCTGCGCCTCCTGAAGCAACAGAGGTAGCCCGCCGACGACGAGATCGCCGGAAAACGCTCCCCTGTTATCATCCCAATGCCAGATACGGTCCGCCACGAACGCGGTCCGCTACCGGCCGTACTCCGGCGAACCCGACGACCTGCTCGACCAGTTCCCTCTGTCGTTGACCGAGCCGCCGGTCCTGGCGGACCCCTAGGAAGACTACCCATGCACGAGACATCCACGGGCCGCGAATTCCCGGCCCCGCACGGGCGCATTCTGATTGTCGATGCCGACCCCGGCGCCCGCAATGCGCTGTCGGATGCGGTGACCGGCCTGGGCCACACGGTCTGCCATGCCGCCGAACCAGGCCCTTCGGCGATCGACCTGCCCACCGCAGCGCGTCCCGACGTCGCGTTGATCGGCCTCGCAGTCGGCGAGAAGGCGGGGCCGGCCGTGGAGACGGGCGCGCGGGTCGCGGAGCGGTTTGCGGTGCCGCTCGTCTATGCGACCGACACGACGGATGCCGAGCCGCTGGACCAGGCGCAGCGCACGGACCCGCACGGCTACGTGCTGAAGTCGGGCGATCCCCGGCAACTGGGTCTGGCCATCCGTGCAGCACTGGGTGCGACCGTCCGGAAGCGCGCCGCCCGGCAGGAAACGGATTCCGACGACGTGGCGCCGCGTCCGGAATGGAACTCGGCAATCCTCAGGAGCCTGTTCGACAACATCAGCGACGCGGTCATCGTCGCCGACGTCCGGGGCCGGTTCGTGGCGGTGAACGCGGCCGCGCGACGGTTCAGCGAGACCTACGATCCGTCCAATCCGGAGAGGTGGTCCGAGCACTTCGAGGTCTACCAGGCCGATGGACGAACGCCGTTCGCGGCGGAGGACCTGCCGCTCACCGCTGCAATCCGCGGCGACGCTACCGGCGACGTGCTGCTGCTGCTGCGGCCTCGGCACGCGGACGCGGGAACCGAGGACCTCTGGCTGAGCGCCAGCGGGTACCCGTTGCGGGACGCAGGCGGCCGGTGCATGGGCGGCGCCGTCGTGATTCGTGACGTCACGGCTGCTCCGGAGGAGTCGGCGCGGGCGAAGAGGATCGAGGCCGAACTGCACGAACGGGTGCAGATTCTGGATGCGATTATCCGCAGCATGGGCGACGGCGTGGTGGTCGCGGACGCGCAGGCGCGATTCACCCTGTTCAACCCGAGCGCCGAGCGCATCGTCGGCATCGGCATGACGGACCGGCCGCCCGACGAGTGGACCGACCTCTACGGCGTGTTCTATGCCGACGGGGTGACCCCGGTACCGACGGACCAGTTGCCCGTGGTGCGCGCCGTGCGGGGCGAGACCATTGAGACCCTGCGGCTCTTCATCCGCAATGCGCGCATTTCGGAGGGCGTGTACATCAGTGTGAATGCCAGCCCGGTGCGCAGCGAGTCGGGAGAGGTGGTCGGCGGCGTGGCCGTCTTCCGCGACGTGACGCAGCGGCGCATGGAAGAGGAGGCGCTGACGCAGGCCTTCGCGCACGGACGTCTGGAGGTTATCGACACGGTCCTGCACAACATCGGGAACGCGATCAACAGCGTCGCGACAGGCGTGGATACGCTGAACGGGTGGTTCGAGGACAACGAGCTGATGCGGCGGTTCGGCAAGCTGGCGGACCTGGTCGCCGCCCACGACCGCGACTGGATCTCGTGGCTGGAGCGCGACGCGCAGGGCCGGCAGATGCGGCCCTTTCTGCTCGCCCTCGTGCAGGACCTGACCGGCGAGCACGCGCGGCTGCTGGGTACCGCCCGGCGGGTGCGGGAGCGCGTGCGCCACATCGTCGACATCATCCGCA
Source organism: Vicinamibacterales bacterium (assembly GCA_958296065.1). Classification (GTDB taxonomy): domain Bacteria; phylum Acidobacteriota; class Vicinamibacteria; order Vicinamibacterales; family UBA8438; genus WTFV01. The sequence goes on from CATQHX010000051.1 coordinate 30,149, forward strand.
CCCAGGCCTCCTTCACGGCTGGCACGGTGGAACGCAAGCTCGTCGATCTGCCGGCGACCATCCGCGACGCCGTGAAGGTGGTCCGGGAATCACTCGGACAACGCGGCGTCGCGATCGAGGTCGACTGCACCCGTGCGCCCAACCAGATTCTCGTGCAGGAGAGCCGGTTTCAGCAGATGCTCGTGAACCTGCTCAAGAACGCGATGGAGGCCACCGACGAACGCGCGGCCCGACTGGAGGACGACTCGGATTGGCAGCCGAGGATTCGCGTGCTGGCCCGTCGCGGGGAGCAGAAGAACACCCTGGTGATCGATGTCAGCGACAACGGAATCGGTATCGATCCGTCCCATTTCGGCTCCGTGTTCAACGCCGGCTACACGACCAAGAAGGACGGCACCGGACTGGGTCTGCATTCCGCGGCGAACTTCGTGATCGGGTCGGGCGGCAGCATCCAGCCCTTGAGCGACGGTAGCGGCTACGGCGCCACGCTGCGCGTGACGCTGCGCCTCGCGGAGGAACAGAGGCCGCTGCGGTCGCCGCCCGTGCACGGCGAACCATAGGGTCATCGCAGGGGTTCTCGTAATATGGGTGTGTGCCGCGAATCGCCAACAGGAGAGGAGCCTTGACGGATTCCGACGACGCGAGGCGGGAGAACGACGCGCTGCGCGAGCGCATCTCGACCCTCAACGCGGCCATCCTGCGCATCAGCGCGACGCTCGACCTCGAGGCGGTGCTCCCCGAGGTGGTGGAGAGCGCCCGCGGGCTCACCGGCGCCCGCTACGGCGTCATCGCCACCGTCGACGAGGCGGGCACCCCCCAGGACTTCTTCTTCTCCGGCTTCACTCCCGAGGAACGGCAGGCACTCTTCACCTGGCCCGACAGCGGTCGCCTGTTCGAGCACCTGCGCGAGCTGCCGGGGCCGCTCCGGCTCGCGGACCTGGCGGGCTACGTCCGCTCGCTCGGCATCGCGCCCGCGCCGACCTTCTCCCGGACCTTCCAGGGCACGCCGATGCGCCACCGCGGGGCGGACGTCGGCAACTTCTTCCTCGCCGAGAAGGCCGACGGCGAGGAGTTCACCGACGAGGACGAGGAAGTGCTGATGCTGTTCGCCTCGCAGGCCGCGGCCGCAATTGCCAACGCGCGCACGCACCGCAACGAGCGGCGCGCGCGCGCCGACCTCGAGGCGCTGGTCGAGACCTCGCCGGTCGGGGTCGTGGTCCTCGACGCCAGGAGCGGCCGGACGCTGTCGTCCAATCGCGAAGCCAAGCGGATCGTCGAGAGGCTGCGAACGCCGGGCCGCCCTATCGAGCAGCTCATGGAGGTCGTCTCCGTGCGGCGCGCCGACGGCCGCGAGGTGTCCTTGAGCGAATTACCCATCACGCAGCATCTCAACACCGGCGAGACTTTGCGCGCCGAGGAAGTCGAGCTCTCGGTGCCCGGCGGACGCAGCGTCAGGATGCTGATCAACGCCACCCCGATCCGTGCCGAGAACGACGCCATCCGCTCGCTGGTGGTGACCATGCAGGACCTTGCGCCGCTGGACGAGATCGAACGGATGCGCACTGAGTTCCTGGGCCTGGTGAGCCACGAGCTGCGCGCGCCGCTGGTTGCCATCAAGGGCTCGGCGGACACGCTGCTGGAGGAGGGGGCCGCGCTCGACCGGGCCGAGATGCGCGAGTTCTTCCGCATCATCGCCGAGCAGGTGGGCCACATGCGCGGTCTGATCGGCGACCTGCTGGACGCGGGGCGCATCGACGCGGGCACGCTCTCGGTCGCGCAGGAGCCCTCTGGCGTCGCCGCCCTGGTGGAGCGGGCGCGAAGCACCTTCGTGAGCGGCGGCGGCCGGCACCCAGTCCTCGTCGACCTGCCGGCGGGGCTGCCTCCCGTGATGGCCGACCGCCGGCGCGTGGTGCAGGTGCTCAACAACCTCTTCGCCAACGCCGCGCGGCACGCGCCGGAGTCGACCCCGCTCCGGGTCGCGGCCGGACTCGAGAACGCGCATGTCGCCATCTCGGTCGCCGACGAGGGCCGGGGGGTGGCGCCCGACGCGCTGCCGCATCTGTTTCGCAAGCACGGCGGCGGCCGGGCGGGGGCGACGGCGGGCCACGGCCTCGGGCTCGCCATCTGCAAGGGGCTCGTGGAGGCGCACGGCGGTCGCATCCGGGCGGAGAGCGCCGGGGCGGGCCGCGGCACGACGTTCATTTTCACCCTGCCGGCGGCCGGGGAGGCCGGCGCGGAGGCGCCCGGCGCCCGGCCGCGACCGGTCTCCGAGCCGGGTGAGCCGTCGCGCATCCTGATCGTGGACGACGACCCGCGGATGCTGCGCTTCGTGCGCGACGCGCTCTCGAAGGCCGGCTACGCCCCGCTCGTGACCGGCGTGCCGAAGGACCTGCCGAGGATCATCCGAACCGAGAAGCCGCGGCTGGTGCTGCTCGACCTGATTCTGCCCGACGTCGACGGCATCGAGCTGATGAAGCAGGTCCCTGAGCTCGCCGACCTGCCGGTCATCTTCATCTCCGGCTACGGCCGCGACGAGACCGTCGCCAAGGCGCTCGAGTCGGGCGCGGCCGACTACATCGTCAAGCCCTTCTCGGCGACGGAACTGGTGGCGCGGGTCCGGACGGCGCTCAGACGGCACGAGGAGCCGGAGCCGTTCGTGCTCGGAGAGATCGCCATCGACTACGAGCGGCGCCGGGTGACGGTCGGCGGGGAGGCGGTCGAGCTCACGGCCACCGAGTACGAGCTGTTGCGCGTGCTCTCGCTCGACGCGGGACGGGTCGTGGACTTCGACACGATGCTGCGCCGGGTCTGGGCCAAGCGCGAGAATGCCGATGCGAACCTGGTGCGCATCTTCGTCCGCAACCTCCGCCGCAAGCTCGGCGACAGCGCGGCCAGCCCCGTCTACATCTTCAACCAGCGCGGCGTCGGCTACCGCATGGGAAGGCCGCCGGAGCGCTGAGGACGGCCTCTCCGGTTCCGCGGCGGGCGCACCGCATCCGGCGTGTAGCTCGTCCCGCCGGCTGGAGTGGCCCTCCTGGGCGTTGTTCTCCCGCATCACCCTGGTTGCCGTCCGGGATCGCCCGGTGACGCCTCGCCGGGCCGCGCGCCGGTCGGCGTTGCGCCATCTCGTCGAGACGTTCTTCGACGGGTCCGCCGAACAGGCCGTGGCCGCGTTGCTCGGCGGGGAGGCCAAGGGCCTGACCGAGCCGGAGCTCGAGCGGATCGCACGGGTCGTGTCGGACGCGAGAGCGGCGCAACAGAGAGCCGGTCGATCCGCAGGCGCGTCACCCGGCAACGGGCCGAACGGAAACTGCCGAGCGGGAAGCGGGAGGAACCGTGATGAGCCTTCTGGCCGTGTTGTCCCTCAAGGTGTCGGCGATCCTGCTCCTGGCGCTGCTGGGTGGTACGAGGAGCGGCGCGAAGGCCATGCGACAGGGGTGCGGTTTCAGAGGCCGCCCGGTTGGGGCATGCGGTAGCCGACTCCGCGCTCGTTGCGGATGTAGGCGGGACTGGCCGCGTTGTCGTCCAGCTTGCGGCGGAGTCGCTTCACGACCGCGCGCACAAGCTTCGGGTCGCTGGCCTCCCGACCCCGTTTGCTCCATGCCTGGCGCAGCAACACGTCGTACGTCAGTACCCGTCCCGCGTTGACCGAGAGCACGCGGAGCAGCTCGAACTCCGTGGCCGTCAGCTCCACCGGCCGATTCGCCACGGCGACACGGCGTTCGTCGTAGTGGATGGTCAGTTCTCCGAGCACGAACGGCTCGGGTTCGGCCCGTCGGCGCAGGGCCGCCCGCACCCTTGCCGTCAACTCCGACGGGGAGAAGGGCTTGACGATGTAGTCGGCGGCGCCCGCATCGAGCGCCCTGACAATCGTTTCGTCCCTGCCGTAGGCCGAGATGAAGATGACCGGCAAGTCGCCCAGCTCGGGGACGCGCTCCAGCAGCTCGATGCCGTCTGTTCCGGGGAGCAGCAGGTCCAGCAGCACCAACGCGGGTCTGCGCGTCCTGATCAGGTCGGCCAGCTCCGCGGAGTCGCCGGTCACGACCGGGGCGTACCCCGCGTTGGCTAGCGCGTCCCGGACGTAGCGCAGCATCTGCGGGTCGTCGTCGACCACCAGGATGCGCTTTGGCCCCTGCCCCTGCCGCGGGGGGCGCGGCCGGGGCCGCGCCGGGCCGGCAGTCGCTGCGTCTGCCTCCTCGGCCACCGGCAACGTGAAGGTGAACTGCGTACCGCGCCCCGAACCGGCGCTCGCGGCCCAGATGCGGCCCCCGTGCGCCTCGACCAGCCCTTTGCAGATGGACAGGCCCAGGCCGGCCCCGCCTGCCCATTCGCCGGCTGCCGCGGCGTGCTCGCGAAACAGATGCGGCAGCTTCTCGGCCGGCACGCCGCGGCCCTTGTCGGTCACCGAGATTGCCACATGCACGCCGTCGCGCTCGGCGGCGACCCGGATGGGGGACGACTCGGGGGAGTGCCTCGCCGCGTTCGACAGGAGATTGTTGAGAACCTGGACGATCCGCCCCCGGTCGGCCATTACCCGCGGCAGGTTCTCCGGCAGGTCGATGCTCACGACCCGGTTGACGGCACCGCTCAGGAAGGCACTGCGCGCTTGATCCACCAGCGCGGCGACCTCGGCCTGCTCGGGCGACACCGCCAGCGTGCCTGTCGCGATGCGCCCGTGGTCGAGCAGGTCGCCGATCAGGCCGCGCATCTGATCGGCCTGCTCGTTGATGACCCGGAAGAACTGCAGCATCTCGGCCGGCTCGGGTGGAGGCGAGGCGTCCAGCACGGTGGTCGCCGAACCCTTGATCGATATCAGCGGCATCCGCAGTTCGTGGCTCACGATGCCCAGGAACTCGGCGCGCAGACGCTCCAGCTCCTCCAGCGGCGCCAGGTCCTGCAAGGTGACCACCATCGATTCCACCGCCCCGTCCGCCGTACGGATCGGCGTGGCGTTGACCAGCATGGTGACGCTGCGGCCGTCGGGGACCGAGAGCGTCATTTCCTCGGCGCGCACTGTCTCGGCGCTGCTCAGTTGCTGCGCCATCGGGAACTCCGCCAGGGAGACCTCGCGCCCGTCGGCCCGCCGGCAGGTGACCAGCTCCAGCAGCTCTTCGAGAGGGCGCCCCGGCATGCTCAGGCCCTCGACGATCCGCCGCGCCTCCCGGTTGAACGATACCGGCTTGCGAGCCCCGCCGCCGAAGACCACGACGCCCACCGGCGAGGTCTCGATCAGGGTCTCCAGGTCGGCGCGTGCCCGCCGCTCGTCGCGGTGTGCGCGGGCGTTGGCGATGGCGGTCGCGGCCTGGGAGGCGAACAGCATCAGGACCTCCTCGTCGGCGTCGGTGAACTCCCGTCCGCTCTCCTTCTCGGCGAGAAAGAAGATGCCGACGTGCTCGTCGCGGTGCCGCATCGGCGTGCCCAGCATCGTCTCCGACCGCATCAGATCGGAGGAGAAGCCGAGCGCGCGGACATAGACGGGCAGGTCCGACAGCCGCAACGGGGCCTCGAGGTCGCGAAAGTGCTTGAGCAGCCGCGGCCCGTCGGACCAGTCGGCCATCTGCTGCTTCTCGGCCGGGGTGAAGCCGGAGGTGACGAACTCCTGGACGTTCCCTGCGGCGTCAACGGTCGTGATCACGCCGTAGCCGGCGCCGGCCAGCGCGCAGGCGCTGTCGACGACCTCCTGCAGAACGGTGTCGAGGTCGAGGCTCGAACTGATGCGCAGGACGGCGGCGCTCAGCCGGGAGACGCGTTCCTCGAGCGACCGTATCCGTCGCCGCAGTGCGGCGGAACCGTCCTTCACTGGTTCACCTCAATAGCGCTGCAAGCGCACCTGCTCTCGACCTGACGGGCACGAAGCTGCTACTACGTTGGCCCAGCCCGGACCGTAGCGTACTACGGCGCTTCGCCAGGACCCGACGACGTCGGTTGGCGCGAAGGTCCCCTCGGCTGGAGAGCAGGGCCGAGCGGCCGGAACGGGCGCCAGGAGGGCGACATTGACGAAGCGCTCGGACGTGTACACGACCCTCGGGCAGGAGTGCGGACGTTTCGGGCATCGCCACCCGACCGTCAAGCAGGCCGGACGGTGCCTGGAGGGCTACCAGCGGCGGGAGTACTCGGACCGGATGGTGGTCGCTGTCGCGGCCAACGCCGCGTGGCCGCCGACCGAGGGCCGCGACGTGGCCCCGCTAGCGCCCCGAAACGCCTCGCAGGCTTGGCGTTTCGGCCCATCCCCCCGCTCCATGAGCCTGCGCCGCCGAACTCACTTCGTTGCGGTTCTGCGGCGCAGGCTCCTAGCCACCGGACCCCGGCTTGATCTCGTTCTTGAACGCTCCGCGGCGATACCTGGTACGCAATTCCTGGACGGCATCCCGCGCGCACCGGACCAAGCCACGACTACGTATGTCAGCGCCCTTCGCGCTGGCGACGGCCTCAAGGCGGTCGAGCCCCTGCAAGACTTCCTCCACCACCGCGGACACGTCCGCCGCCGCGGCTGTCGTGCCGTCGACCGCCCGCCGCGCAGGTGCGCCGAGCACCGCCGCTCCAGGTTCCTTGCGTGAGTCCACTCTCAGCTCGTCGGTGAAAAGGTCCTCGCTCAACCCCCGCTCTTGGAGGTAGTTGGGGCCGCAAGCATGGCCTTGATCCCGAGTACCTCCGTGGTCGGTAACGCCGCCAGCGGATGTCCGTTGACGGTCCGAAACACCCACCAACCGGCTTCCGCGACGGCCGTCTCCGCCTCGATCACGATCGAGACGTGGTCGCACCGGTGCACACGAAACAACGTCATAGACTCAGTGTCTCGGTCGCAACCGGCCCGTCCGACAGAACAAAGATGGCATGACTGCACGCAGTCACACATATATCTCTATACCTTCCCGTATGATCGCGAAAAAGGCGCAATGGGCTCGATCGGCCCGCCCATCCGACCAATCCGATGCTCGCGCCGCCGTTGCGCGCCCTTTCTCGTGGACGCTTCCGGGCGATGTCGCCATCAGGCCGCGCACATGGTCTTTCATGACCTTGCGGCGCGGCACCTCGCTCCGCTGCGTTCCGAGGCGCAAGCTCCTGGCCGGACCCCCGACCGACTCTCAACGGGTAGTGTATCTATTCTGTCCCGTGCCAGTCACGTGTTATCGCTCTTATATCGCTATCAACCTGCTACAATCCGGGTTTGACAGGCGTTCGGTTCCCGATGCTCGGCGCGGGCGGCCAGAACGTGCGGGCGGTCGATTGCCGGCGGCCGCGAGAGGTCGAAGTATAGCGAATGTTGGTAATCGGACGGCCGGCTCCGGACGCCTGGACGCGGGTCGAGGAATGAGCCGGGGCGACTGGTGGCTGTGGCTCGTGTTCCTGGTGGCGGCGCTGACGCTGCACGCGGCGATCCCGGCGTGCTTCCCGAGGTACGAGTACGTGACGTTCGGGCCGGCCAATAGCGACGTACTGAAGATCGACCGGTGGACAGGCGATCATCAGCACCGGTTCATCGTGGATCCGGGCGCGTCGGACACAATGACGGTTCCGCGCGGCATGCCGTTGCGATGAGCGTGGGCGGCGGAGGTCGATGTGGAACGACACATGCGGCCTGCAGGCCGGGACCTTCACGCTATGCGCGCTTCCGGTGCCGGCGGAGACACAACGGCGGGCGCTGGAGCGTCAGGCGGCGTCGGAGGAACGAATCGCGGAAGCCGTGCAATCGTCGATGCCGATGAGTCGGACGCTTCGGGCGGTCGATGACCGGGTGGAACGGGCGGAGGAACGGATCGGGTCGCACGGGGAGGGGGTATCGGTTCTGTTGGTGGTCAACGTGCTGATAGTCGCCGCGGTCGTGTGGAGGTGGTGGCGCGGGAAGTGATGCATCCAGGGGGCTCGTTCGAGGTGCGGCGGCGGAATCGCGCAATTCTGGCGCTGCTGCAGGGTTTCCGGTGGGACCGCCCGGCGGCGGCGGCCAGGGCGCGGGAACTGGCGGCGGAGGCTCTGGTGTCTGCCGGGGCGCAGGTGCGCCGGGGACGGGACAGTGACGATCGTACTCGGGCGCTGGTCGAACGGGCGGTTCGCCGGCTCGGTCTCGTGGCGCACCTCGAGGACTGACGGGCCCGGGACCTCGAGGGCTTGACGGAGACCGCGACGTTTGTCCGAAGATCAGGTTTCGTGCAGGCGCTCGATTATCTGTGACGGCGCATCGCCGCGGCCCGGGAGGGTCCGGCAGGGCCACCGGCGCGAGATTCGCAGCGCGACTCGTAGGGTCGCAGCTCGCGATCGGGGATGACGCATTCGTACGACGGCTGACGACAGGGCGTCGCCCGCTGGCGATGCCGCCGGGCGCCCGGCTCGGACCCTATAATCTCAGGATAGGGAATCCTAACCGGGGGGGCAGGGGATGAGTCAGTCACGAGTCGCGCGCCGCGCGGTCGGCGCCGTAGTCGCGGCAGCGATGCTGTTGGTTCCAATGGCGGTCGCGGCACAGTCGTCGCAGGACGAGCAGTGGACCGTGCCGCGCACCCCCGACGGACGGCCCGATCTGCAGGGCGTGTGGGCGAACAACACCGCCACGCCGCTGGAGCGTCCGGAGCTTCTGGGCGACAAGGCGACGCTGACCGACGAGGAGCTGGCCCGGCTGGAGGCGCGCTACGCCGAGCTCTTCGCCAGCGGCGAAAGCGACGCGGCGTTCGCCGACAGCGTCTTCGTGGCCGCCCTCGGCGAGCAGGACGCGTTCTCGTCGCGCGACGCGGCCACCGGCAATTACAACCAGTTCTGGTTGGTCGACCGCGATTTCGACAACCGGACCTCGCTGGTGATCGATCCTCCGAACGGACGGCTGCCGGCCTTCACGCCGGAGGCGCAACGGCATATCGACGCCCGCGTCGCTCATCTCGCCGACAACCCGGCGTCCTCGTGGACCGACCGGCGGCTGCAGGAACGCTGCATCACCTTCGGGATGCCGAACCTGTTCGCCGGCTACAACACCTACTACCAGATCATCCAGACGCCCGACAATGTGGTGTTCCTGCACGAGATGATCCACGACGCGCGGATCATCCCGCTGCATGCGGGACCGCACGTCGACGACGCCATCCGCCAGTGGCACGGCGACGCGCGAGGCTACTGGGATGGGGACACGCTGGTCGTCGAGACGACGAACTTTTCGGCCAGCAGCGAGTCGCCGGCGGCCCTCTACCAGCGCCAGCGCGGCTCCGCGGAGCGGTTGCGCCTGGTCGAGCGCTTCACGCGGGTCGGTCCCGACACCTTGGAGCACGAGTTCACGATCGACGATCCGGGCACTTATGCGGGCCAGTGGACGGCCATGATTCCGCTGGCGCGCAAGGACGAGGCGCTCTTCGAGTACGCCTGCCACGAGGGCAACATCGGCATGGAGGGTATCCTCGCCGGTCATCGCGCCGAGGAGCGGGAGGCCGCGGAGGCCGCCGGCGCCCGATGACGCTCGGACACCGCCGCTGCCCGCGGCGAGAGCGGCGCCTCTCGTCCGGAGGCCTCCTCCGGCCCGCGCGATGCGCTTCTCGCGCGGCCCCACTGGCGACGGCGCCGGGAAGCCTGGTCCTCCTGGGCGTCCTGCTGGGCTTCGCCGCCGCCGCTCACGCGCAGCCCGAGCCGGTGCCCGGCACTCCGGATCCCGGCGAGGCGGCCGGACCGGGATTGGCGGCCGGACCGGGATTGGCGACCGGGGGCGGTTTCGCCGTGACCGGGGTGCTCGACCGTCCCCCGCCGCCGTTGCCGCCGGAGGTGGTCGCGCGGGACGCTCTGGGGCGGGTCACCGTCCGCGCGGTCAAGCTGGCCGCCGGGCTCCGCCTCGACGGTATCCTCGACGAGCCGGTCTACGAGGTCGTTCCCGCCATCTCGGACTTCGTCCAGCAGATGCCGGTCGAGGGCGCGCCGGCCAGCGAGCGGACGGACGCCTGGATCATGTTCGATGCGACGAACATCTACGTCGCCGGACGCGTGTGGGACTCGGCGCCGCCCTCCGCGTGGGTGGCCAACGAGATGCAGCGCGACACGCCGCAGCTCCGCGAGAACGACTCGTTCTGGGTCGCCTTCGACACGTTCAACGACCGGCGCAACGGCGTCGCGTTCTATACGAACTCGCTCGGCGCGCTCGGCGATTTCGGCATCACCAACGAGGGCAACCCGAACGGCGACTGGAACCCGGTCTGGGACGTGCGCGTGGGGCGCTTCGAGGGTGGCTGGACGGTCGAGATGGAGATTCCGTTCAAGTCGCTCCGGTATCGGTCGGGACCGGCCCCGGCGTGGGGGGTGCAACTGCGCCGGCTGGTGCGCCGGAAGAACGAGCAGACCTATCTCACGCCCGTGCCCATCTCGGTGGGGCGCCGGGGGATCTTCCGCTTGTCCGACGCCGCGCTGCTGACAGGGCTGGAGCTGCCCGAGGAGGGCAACGTCCTGGAAGTCAAGCCGTACGGTATCGGCGGGCGCACGACCGTCGTCGGCGCCAGCCCGCCGATCGCGTGGGACGGCGACGGCGGTGTGGACGCCAAGTACGGCATCACCCAGAATCTGACCGCCGACCTCACGTGGAACACCGACTTCGCCCAGGTCGAGGCGGACGAGCAGCAGGTGAACCTGACGCGCTTCAGCCTGTTCTTCCCCGAGAAGCGCGAGTTCTTCCTCGAAGGGCGGGGCATCTTCGACTTCGCCCGCGGCGGCGGGCCGAGCTCGCGCGACAGCACGCTGCGCCAGATCGGAGGCGGCGGCGGTCGCAGCTCCTTCGGCAGCGGCAACGCGCCGACGCTCTTCTACTCGCGGCGGATCGGTCTGCAGGGTGGGTCCGTGGTGCCGATTGTGGGCGGCGGCCGGGTCACCGGCAAGGTCGGCGACTTCGACGTCGGCGCCCTGAACATGCAGACCAGGGAGCAGCGACTGCCCGGCGACCAGGGCCAGCTCGCGGAGTCGACCAACTTCACGGTCGTGCGCGTGAAGCGCGACATCCTGCGCCGCAGCGCCATCGGCGCCCTCTTCACGAACCGCTCGGTGTCGGTCGCCGGGGAGGAGCCGGGCGCCAACCGCGTGTTCGGGGCCGACGCCACCCTGGCGTTCTACGACAACGTAAGCGTGGTGAGCTACTTCGCCCGAACGCAGACGCCGGGCATCGAGGGGCGCGATACCAGCTACCAGGGCCAGCTCATCTACGCCGGCGACCGCTATGGGCTCACCGCCGAGCACCTCGCGGTCGAGGACAACTTCATCCCCGAGGTGGGCTTTCTCCGCCGCGACAACTTCCGGCGATCGTACGCCTCGGGGCGTTTCAGCCCGCGGCCGCGCTCGCTCGAGGCGGTACGCCAGTTCCGGTTCGAAGCCGCCTACGACTACATCCTGACCGCCGATACGGGCATCCTGGAGACGAAACAGGCGCAGGTGGGCTTCTCCACCGAGTTCGAGACCAGCGACCGGCTGGGGATAACGTTCGCGGACAACTACGAGTTCCTCGTGGTTCCTTTCGAGCCCGGGCCGGGCGTGGTGCTGCCGGTCGGCGGCTACGGCTTCCGCGACGTCGAGGCCACGTACACGGTAGGCGCCCAGCGCCGCCTCACGGGCATCGTGACCGTCCGGGGCGGCGAGTACTTCAACGGGAACATCCGTTCCGTCGGCTTCAGCCGCGGACGGGTGGCGCTGACGCCGGAGCTGTCGGTCGAGCCGACGCTTTCGGAGAACTGGATCGACACCCCGCAGGGCTCGTTCCATACGCGCCTGATCGTCTCGCGCGTCACCTACACGTTCTCGCCCCGCATGTTCTTCGGCGGCTTGATTCAGTACAACTCGGCGGCCAATACCGTGAGCACGAACCTGCGGCTGCGCTGGGAGTACAGCCCCGGGAGCGAGCTGTTCGTCGTCTACACCGAGGACCGCGACAGCGACCCGTTGCGTCCGGATCGATTCGACAGCGTCTCCGCGCTTCGCAATCGCGGCCTCGTGGTGAAGTTGAACCGGTTGTTCCGCTTCTAGGAGCTTGCGCCGCGGAACGCAGCGAAGCGAAGTGCCGAGGGGCAAGGTCATGGAGCGGTGGGGATGGGCCGAACGCCGAGCCAGCGAGGCGTTTCGGGGCGCCAGGAGCTTGCGCCGCGGAACGCAGCGAAGCGAAGTGCCGAGGCGCAAGGCCCCCGGCAGGTTGGGGGCTGGAGGGTGGTTCGCGCGCCGTTTGATTGGCTGTAGCTGACGCTGGCGCGCGAAAACCCTTAGAATCATCAACGGGAGTCATTGGCGCGAGGCCGTTTCGATTCGAGAAGATGCACGTTCGCACCATGTTCGCAACCCTCGGCCTCGCGGCGTTGCTCGCTTCCGGCTTGTCCGCGCAGGGTCGGCCGACCCCGGTCGAGCGCGATCCGGCCCCGACGTTCACGTCGGGCGTCGACATGGTCACGGTGCACGTCTCCGTGCGCGACCGCCAGGGGCGGATAGTGCGCGATCTTTCCCCCGCGGACTTCCGGTTGAAGGACAGCGGCTACGGCCGTCGCATAGAGAACGTCTTCCCCAGTGACGCGGCCCTCAGCATCGCCGTGCTCGTCGACATCAGCGGCAGCATGGCGCTCGACCGCAACATCGACCGGGCCCGGCGCGCCGTGGACGCGATAGCCGGAGCGCTGCAGAGCGGCCGGGACGAGCTGGCGCTCTTCACCTTCGATACGGTGCTGCGGGAAATCACGTCCTTCACGGACGAGCTCGATCGCATCGGCTCACTGGAGTTGCGGGAGGCGCCTTACGGCAAGACCTCCCTCTACGACGCGGTTGCCGATGCGGCGACCCTGGTGGGCCGGCGCGCCAACCCCCACCGTGCGCTGCTCGTGGTGACCGACGGGGTGGACAACGGCAGCCGGCGCACGGCGGGAGAGGTTTCCAGCGTGGCGAGCGCCATCGCCGTGCCGGTGCACGTGCTGACGGTGGCCCGCCCCGCGCCCCGCCGCGCCAACCGTGCGCTCGACGCCGACGCCACGGATGCGGCGGGCTCGCTGGCGGATCTCGCTCGCTGGACCGGCGGCAACGTGCACCTCACGCGCACCCCCGAAGACCTGGGCGCAACGCTGCGCGAATTGTTGCCGGGCCTGCGCTACCAGTACGTGCTTACGTTCCAGCCCAGCTTCCGTCGCGGATGGCATCCCATCGAGATACGGACGGCTGATGATAGTCTGGTGGTCCAGGCCCGCGGCGGATACGTCGCGGGGCGGGCCCGACTGAAGTGGTAGGGTCACATGGTTGTTTCAGGAGGAATCATGCGGAAGATGCGGATGACGGCGAAGATGATGGCGCTGGCGGCGGTGGTCCTGATGGTCGCGTCGGGTTGCGCGACGCGGGGCTGGGTGGTCAACGACGGCGGCGACGCGGGCGCGGGCCTCGGCGAGACCGTGGACAACGTCAACGACCTGAACAACCGGGTGGAGGAGGTCCAGGAGCGGACGACCCAGAACGCCGAGGAGATCGGCCAGGTCGATCAGCGCGCGCAGGCGGCCAACATGGCGGCCCAGACGGCGCAGGGCGCGGCCGACGCCGCGCAGATGGCGGCCGATGATGTCGACGGGCGCGTCGACGGCGTCGAGAGCCGGATCGGCCGGCTGATCATGGAAGTCACGCTCAACGAGGCGCAAGGCAACTTCCAGAGTGGCCGGTCGGATCTGCCGCAGGCCGCGCAGTCCCGCCTCGATCAACTGGTGGCCCAGATCCACGCGGCCGGCGACGGCGGGTTCATCGAGATCGAAGGCCACACCGACAACACCGGCGACGCGGCCTACAACATGCGTCTTGGCCTGCAGCGAGCCGAGGCGGTGAAGGACTACCTGTACCGGCAGCACAACGTCCCGCTTCACAAGATGAACACGATCAGCTTCGGCGAAGATCAGCCGGCGGTGCCGAACGACACGAGCGATGGCCGGGCGCAGAACCGGCGCGTCGTGGTCAAGGTCCGGTCGTAGACTTGGTGCGGGAACGGGCGGCGGCGAGCCGTCCCGTTCCCCGCGTTCCCGCGGCAATTCCGTCCAGCCGTACGCGTCGGCACGTGCGCGCGGCGCGTGCGCCTTCTCCAGGAGCACGTCCATGACAGAACAGCAGAAAATCGACCCGCGGGTGTTCGATCTGTACGACGAATACTGCCACGGCTACATCGACCGGCGGGAGTTTCTCAGCCGCGCCGCGACCCTCACGGTCGGCGGCGTTTCCGCGCTGTGGATGGCCCAGGCGCTCATGCCGCGCTACGCCGAGGCGCAGACCATCTCCTTCACCGATTCGCGGATGAAGGGGACCTACGTCGATTACCCCTCGCCGGGCGGCACGTCCGGCGAAATGCGCGGCTACCTCGTGCAACCGACCGGCGACGGGCCGTTTCCGGCGGTGCTGGTCATTCACGAGAACCGCGGCCTGAATCCGCACATCGAGGACGTCGCCCGGCGCGCGGCGGTGGCCGGGTTCCTGGCGCTGGCTCCGGACGGGCTGTCGCCGGTCGGCGGCTATCCCGGCAACGACGACGACGGCCGCACGCTGCAGCGGAGCATCGATCCGGCGACGCTGGATCAGGACATGATCAACAGCGCGCGCTATCTCAAGGGCCACGCGCTGTCCAACGGCCGGCTCGGCGCCACCGGCTTCTGCTGGGGCGGCGGCATGACGAACCGGCTCGCGGTGGAGCTCGGCAGCGATCTGCAGGCCGGCGTGCCCTTCTACGGCGCCACGGCGGCCACCGCCGACGTGCCGAAGATCGAAGCGTCGCTGATGGTCATCTACGCGGAGTCCGACCCGCGCATCAACGCCATGTGGCCGGAGTACGAGGCGGCGCTGCAGGCGAACAACGTCGACCACGAGATGCACATGTTCCCGGGGACGCTGCACGGCTTCCACAACAACTCGACGCCGCGCTACAACGAGGCGGCCGCGGGGCTGGCGTGGAACCGCACCGTCGGCTTCTTCCGGCGGCATCTCGCCGCGTAGCTTCCAGGCATGTTCGCTCGGGGGCGCCTTGTGCCCCCGAGCGTTCCCGCGCTCTTTCCCGGCCCCGACGCAGCGGGCCAGGCTTGCCGATTGCGATGTCCGGGCCGTGAACCCGGCCGGTGGCCGACCGGTACTGAGGATGCGCCGACGAGCGGTCGTCCGCCGCTTACTGGTTGGCGGACGCGGCCGCCGGGACGTCGCGCAAGCGCTCCTGCACGGTGCCGGGAATCCCCAGTCTGGTGTTGGCGCCGAGGCGCTTCAGGAACGCGGCGGTTTCCGGCCAGCTCTGGAACTGGAACGACTGCTTGGATCCCTCGGCCATCCGATAGGCGGTGCGGCCGCGGAAATCGCGCGCGTCGATGTCGGCGCCCTGCGCCACCAGGTACTCGATCACCTCGTTCAGCCCGCGGAACGCGGCCCCGTGCAGGGCCGTGAAGCCTGCCTCGTTGACGGCGTTGACGTCCGCTCCGGCCTCGATCAGAATCTCGACCGCCCGCTCCGCGCCCGCTGAACGGGCTCCCCGCGGCTCTCGCGGCGTGTACGTCGAGCGCCCGAGTCCGGCCGCGACCATCAGCGGAGTTGTCCCGTCGTCGGTGGTCAGGTGCGAGTCGGCCCCGGCTGCCAGCAGCATCCGGAGGATCGCGGCGCTGGCGCGGCTCGCGGCTCCCTCGACGGCTCCCGTGCCTGCGGGCCTTCCGAAGCGGATGTCCTTGACCCGAGCGTTTGCGCTGTAGGCGGCGACCCACAGCGGCGTGGCGCCAGTCAGGTCGCCCGTGCCGACGGCGAACGGCTCGAACGCTCCTTTCTTCGGGTAGCCGATGTAGCTCATGAACATCGCCGACGTGGCGATGCGGGCGTTCGGATCGGCGCCGCTCGCGAGCAGTGCCTTCACGAGTGGCAGCGCGCGGACCGGATCGAAGGCCGAGCTGCCCCTGGTGCTGTAGCGCGCGCCGCCGCCGTGGCGCCGGTTCCAGGGGGCCAGCCAGGTGTCGATGCGGCCGACGGCGGCGTGCAGGGCCGTCACTCCGCCCATGGCGCCGTTGGGGTCGGCGCCCCGGTCCAGCAGCAACCGCGCAAGGTCGTCGTGGCCCCGGACGATTGCGTAGGGCAGGGCCTGCGTGCCGTCGACGCCGGTGTGGTTCACGTCCACCCCCGCGTCGAGCAGCAGGCGGGCCATTTCGAGATCGCCGTTGCGGGCGGCGAAAAGCAGGGGCGTGAAGCCGGCCGCGGTCGAGGCGCGCGCGTCGGCGCCGGCCGCGAGCAGCGCGCGGACGCTGTCGGGATGCGATTCCGCGACTGCCCACATCAGCGCTGTGCTGCGGGTCTCCGCGGTGACGGCGTCGACGTCCGCGCCATGGGCCAGGAGCCGGTTCAGCACCCGCACGTCGCCGGTCCGGGCGGCAATCATCAGGGCGGTCAGGCCGCTCGTTTGTGCCGCGTCCACGTCGGCGCCCGCGGCCAGCAGCCGGTCGACCATGGCCGGGCTGGCGTTCTCCGCTGCCCGCTGCAGCGCGGTCACCCCGTGGTCGTCTGCCGCGTTCACGTCGGCGCCGGCTTCCAGCAGGAGTTCGACCACGTCCGCGTCGTCGCGGTGGGCGGCCCAGAGCAGTGCGGTCGCGCCGTCGGCGCGGGGCGTGTTGGCGTCGACGCCGGCCGCGAGCAGGGCACGCACGGTCGTCTCGTCCTGCGCGGCCGCGGCGGCGACCAGCCGGTGATCCTGACCGGCCGCGGGCGCGGCCGTGGCGAGGAGCAGCGGAACGAACCATCCCGGAACGCGACGGCGGAAGTGGGCGTCCATCGGTTTCTCCCTGCTTTCCGACATGGGCACGACCGTGGTCGCTGCAGGCGCCAACGTGCGGCACGACCGTTTGTCCCCGCCCACGGGGAACGGGGGCGAAGAGTATGAGTGGGCCGCCCGCCGTCGCCGGCCGTCAGCGGGTCACGGTGACCGTCAGGTTCTCGCTCGTCTGCAACGCGCCGTCACCGGCGACCGCTCGCAGCACGTAGGTGCCGGGCTCGTCGAAGGTGGCGTTCACCTCCCAGCGTCCGTCCTGCGGGACGGGCGGCAGAATGTAGGGCGGCGACCACGCCGAGTTCGAATAGACGCGCGTGTCCTGCCACGTCTTCAACTGGTGCGGTCCGAACGTGACCTTCGCGGCGTCTCCGCGGTAGACCATCCACGAGAACCGCAGGCCGGGCGGATTGCCGGGCACGATCTGTCGGGGCGGCGTGTAGGCGGGGTGCGGCTTGCCGGGCTCCGGCTTCGGCGGCGCGTAGTTGCCGGACGGAAGCCCGTCGTCGCTCACGAACGCCACCAGGCGCAGCGGCTCGCCCACGCGGGCGCGGCGCGGCTGGTCGACGGCGAGGCTGAGCGACGGAAACTCGTTGTCCCGCCACTCGTCCCGCACGCGGCCGAAGTTGGCGCCCATCTCGGTGGCGATGGTCTGCCGGTCGAGCAGGTAGTCGGTACGGAGCGTGCCGTACGCGCGTTCGGTCCGCCCGTTGGTGGTCAGCGTCCAGATCACCTCCTGGTCGCCGAAGTCGGCCGGCACCTCCACCGTGAACAGGAACAGGTTCCGGCGCGGGTAGAAATGCGTCGGCTGCCCCCGGTCCGGACCGCCGGGCTCGATGCGGTTGTCGGGCCCGATCGGCACGTCGAGCTCCTCTTCCCAGTTCGAGTTCATGTAGCCGAAGAACATCGTGTAGGAGCCGTCGTCGTTCTGCCACCATCCCTCGTAGGCGGGCGAGACGCTCTGCCCCCGCGAGTAGGTGAACCGGGTCTGGGCGCCGGCCTGCACGTACGCCAGGGCAAGCAACAGAACCAGGGCTGCCGTCCCGGGACGGGACCAGTGCGTCGACTTCACTTCGGCCTCCGCTCGACTACTGGTCGTTGTTGTCCGCCGCCCGGACCTGCGACGGGAACTCCACCAGGCACAGCGGGCAGCCGATCTGGTGGTCGTTCGCGGTCAGGCCGAGCCGCTGGCGGCGCGCGGCCATCTCGGCCTCGAACTGCTCGTCGGTCAGCTCCAGCGCCTCGCCGAGGTCGATGAACATGTTGGCGACCGAGCGGCGCCCGCCGCCCGACCAGTTGCGCGGGTCGGCGACGTTGCGGTTCGCCGCGGTCGTGTCCAGCCAGCCGATGATGTGCAGAATCGTGCCCTTCGGCAGCAGCGGGGCGTAGTCGTCCTGATAGATGTACTGCTTGACCCAGTTGTGGTCGTAGCCGACGCAATTCAGCGTCTCGATGTTGTGGCCCCAGATCGCCTCCACGCACATGCGCATGCCGGGGGCGTGCTGGTGCGGCTCGAACGAGACAATCTTGGTGTGCTCCTCCAGGACGCGGTAGGCGTGCAGCTCCTGGTCGGCCTGGTTCGGCTTGATGTCGATGTCGACCCCGTTGCCCACGAACGTTCGCGAGTGGGAGATCTCCGGCTCGTAGCCCTTCGGGTGCAGCTTGAACGCGAACTTCAGCTGCGCGTTCGTCTCGCGGCCGTTCGAGTGCAGGTGCGCCGTCTCGAGCTCGAGGGACGACCCGGCGGGGAGCAGCCGGCCGGCCTTCACCGGGAAGATGTCGGCGTTGCGGCCCACCTCGTGGACGGGGAAGCGGGTCGCCGACTCGACGTCCGCGCCTTCCGGCATCACCGCGCCGTAGGTCATGTGGTGGAACACGTAGCGGCCGCCGACGGTGTCGCCGGTGCCGTCGGGCGGGATGTCGTTGAACTCCTTTACCTCGACCGCGGCCACGTAGCGGTCCTCGGTCAGCCCGGTCGGAATGGTCCCCAGCGAGGTCCACTTGTCGGGTGCGGCGGCGGGCACGGTCACCGCCGGCGATTCCAGGACCAGGTCGGGCTCGCCGATCGCCCATTCGTTGGCGTCGCCGAACTCGAGGGGCGGCGGCAGGTCGGCCCGGTTGCCGAGCGGCGCGCCGTTGTCGGCCCAGGCGGCGATCTTCTCGATCTCCTCCTCGCTCAGCGACGGGTCGTCCTTGAAGTGCTGGATGCCCAGATCGCGCTCCACGAACCACGGCGGCATGGCCCCGCGCTGGCTCCGCAGGCCGGTCCGCATCTTGATGGCGCGCGCCCACGGCCGGACCTCCTCGTAGGTGAGCAGCGACATCGGCGCGACCGACGCCGGCCGGTGGCACTGCTGGCAGCTCCGCTGGAGGATCGGCGCGATGTCCTTCGCGAACGTCACCTCCGCGGTGCCGTCGCCCGACTGGGCGCTCGCCGCCACCGGCGCCATGAGACCGACGAGACCGACGAGCGCGAGACCGAGAACGTGCTGAGCCTTCATCGCTGCCATTCCTCCTCAGAAACCTGCTGAACGAAGCACTTACAGTACTTTGTTGAGAACCCGTCTGCAACCGGCGCCGGGATGTCGCGTCGATGGTAGTCTCCCACCATGCAGAGCACCATCGACGCTGCCGGCCGCGTCGTGATCCCAAAGTCGATACGCGACAGCCTGGGCCTGACGGGCGGGCAGAAAATCGAGATTCGGGAACGGGACGGCGCCGTCGAGATCGAGCCGGCGGCCACGCCGATGCGGCTGGAGAAACGGGACGGCCATCTGGTGGCCGCTCCTGAGCACGAGCTTCCGGTGCTGACGGACGATCTCGTCCGCGCGACCCTCGAAAAAGTCCGGCGGTGATGCTGGCCGTCGATACGAGCGTCGTGGTCGCGGCCTTCGCAGGTTCGAACTCGTCGCGCGAGTAATGAAGGAGGCATTGCCGATGATCACCGAGAGCGCGCTCGTCGCCCTGGCCGGCCTGGTGGCCATCGTCGCCCTCCTCTTCCTGCTCATCACGCGCTTCAAGTGGCACGTCTTCCTGTCGCTGCTCGTGCCCATCGTGCTGTTCGCGCTGATTCCGGGCATCGACCGGCAGACGTTCATCGACGCCTTCGAGCAGGGCTTCGGCCGCACCATCCAGAGCATCGCGGTGGTGATCGTGCTCGGCTCGGTGCTGGCCGAGGCGCTCAAGCACACCGGCGGCATCGAGCGCATCACGGCGTCGATGATCCGCTGGGTCGGCCAGTCGCGGATGCCGCTGGCGCTGACCCTGAGCGGCTTCGTCATCGGGCTGGCCATCTTCTCCGACGTCGGTTACGTCATCCTGAATCCGCTGGTGCATTCGGCCGCCATCAGCAGCGGCCTGAACATGAGCGTGATGGCGACGGGGCTGGTGGGTGCCATGCAGCTCACCCACGCCATGGTGCCGCCGACCCCCGGCCCGCTCGCCGCGGTGGCCCTGGTGGGGGCGGACATCGGGACCGTGATCCTGTACGGCGGCATCGCCACCCTCATCGCCTCGCTGGCCGGCTGGGCGTACGCGTGCGCCGCCGGGCCGTACATCGAATCGCCCCCGTCGAGCGAGTTCGTCGGCCAGTCGTTCATCGAGCAGGGGCGCGAGGCCGAGCTGCCGGCGACCTGGCGGGCCTACGCGCCGATTCTCATCCCCCTCGCCCTCATCGCGGGCCAGAGCGTGACCGCGTTCGCCCTGCCGGCCGAGCACATCGTCAACCGCGCGATGCTCTATCTCGGCTGGCCGGTGGTGGCGCTGGGCATCGGCATTCTGATTGCCTACAGCAACACGAGGCCCGACCAGGCCGAGGCCCGCACGAGCAAGTGGATCGAAGAGGCGCTGCGCGGCTCGGCCATGATCATCATGGTGACCGGGCTCGGCGGCTCCCTCAGCCAGATCCTGCGCGCGACGCCCGCCGTGGACGCCATCGCCGAGGCGGTGGCCGCGACCGGGCTGCCGCCCATCTTCCTGCCGTTCGTGCTCGGCATAGCCGGCAACCTGATTACCGGCTCGACGACGGTCGGCGTGATAACCGCCGCGTCGGTGGCCGCACCGATGATGGACACCCTCGGCCTCAGCCCGGAGGCGACGATGCTGGCCGGCGCGGCCGGCTCGATCATCATCAAGTACGTCAACTCCAGCTACTTCTGGGTCTGCACCTCGCTGTCGCGCATGCCCCTCAAGTCGGCGCTGCTGTCCTACGGCGGGGTCACGCTCGTGAACGGGGTGACGGCGATGATGGTGGTCTACGCGCTCTGGGTCGTCGGGTTGATCTGACGGCTGATACACTCCGGAATCCGCGCGGATCGGGCCGCGCGGTCTGGACGGTTCCGCTCTGCCACAGGAGGCTGCCGTGGGCAAGATCGAGAAGCGTTGGCGTACGGGCATGTCGCGCCGGGAGGCGCTCGCCGGGCTCGCGTCGTTCCTGGCCGCGTCGCCGCTGCTGCACGCGCAGCGCGACCCGTGGCCGCTCGGGCCGCACCGCCGCTTCCTCGGCTTCGACGAGATGCGCGACGTGTTCGACTTCGAGCCGATCTTCCGCGCCAACGTGCCGCTGTCGGTCTACGACTACACGGCGCACGGGACCGAGTCCGAGTTCACGCTCTACCGCAACCGCGACGCGTTCGAGTGGGTGGATCTCGTCGACCGGGGCGGCGTCGACGCACAGGACGTCGACACGTCGACGGAGCTGTTCGGCCACCGCATGCCGAGTCCCATCATGCTCGCGCCAACGGCCCGGCAGCGGGACCTGCATCCCGACGGCGAGCTGGGGATGCACCGCGCGGCGACCACCACCGGCACGACGATGATCGTCAGCAACGCGTCGAGCCTTCCGTTCGCGCGGATCGCCCAGGGGGGAGCGGGAGGGCCCCTCTGGTTCCAGCGCTACGCCACGCGCGAGATGGAGCCGAACCGGGTAGCCCTCGGCGACGCGCAGGAGGTGGGGTCGCAGACCATCGTCGTCACCATCGACCAGCAGGCGTCGTACTACGAGCGCGACCTGCACGACCGGCACCTCGGCGGCACCCCGCGCCGGGTGACGCGGCGCACGCCGCAGAATCCCCCGAACCCCTATCGGGTCGGCGCCGGCCGGCTGTGGTACGAGTGGAAGCTCTTCGACGACCTGCGGCCGATGTGCGAGGTGCCGATGCTCGCCAAGGGCATCCTGACCGGCGAGGGCGCCAAGAAGTGCCTGGAGCACGGCTGCGACGGCATCATCGTCTCCAACCACGGCGGACGCGCCATCGACTACGGCCCCTCCAGCCTGGAAGTGCTCGAAGAGGTGGTCCAGGCGGTGGGTGGCCGGGTTCCCGTGCTCATCGACAGCGGCTTCCGCCGCGGCAGCGATGCGCTGAAGGCGCTGGCCCTCGGCGCCGACGGGGTCTGCTTCGGGCGCGCGTCCCGCTGGGGGCTGGGCGCGTTCGGGGAGGAGGGCGCCCAGAGGGTGCTGGAGATCCTCAACGCGGAGCTGCGGCAGGCGATGGCGGCGGCGGGCGTGAGCTCCATCGCCAAGATCGACCGCGGCATCGTGAAGACGAACTTCCCGTAGTCCAGAAGAAAGGCCCACGGTGATGAAGGTCGACAGGCGGGAATCTCTGCGGAAGTTCGGTGCGTTCGTATCCGGCTCGCCCCTCGTCCAGGGGGAGCCCCTCGCCCAAGGGGAGCCGGGCGGCGGGGCGCCCCCGTCGGATCGGCCGGCCCCGGTGCTGGAGCTGATCAACGTTCCGGAGTTCGAGGAGCAGGCGCGCCTGGTGCTGGCGCCCGCGCGGTTCGAGGCCATCGGCGGCGGCCACCGCACGTCGTTCGACAGGATGACGTTCCGGCAGCGGCTGATGGTCTACGCCATGGACCTCGACCTGACCACCCCCCTCTACGGGTACGACATGTTCGCCCCGATCATCGTCGGCCCGGTCGCCAACCAGGGCGACATCCATCCCGAGGGCGAGCTGGCCACCGCACGCGGCGCCTCGGCCGGCAAGGCGGTCATGGTGGCCACCCGGCAGTCGAGCCACCCCATAGAGGAGATCGTGGCGGCGAGCGACGAGCCGGTCTGGTATCAGCTCTATGCCGACAGCGGCTCGCTGGGGGACGACGCGGCGCGCGCCGTCGACGCCGGCTGCCGGGCGGTCTGCGTCACCGTCGGGGTGTCGTCCGACCACACGCCCACCGCTACCGACTGGGACGCGGTCGCCGGCCTCGCGGAGGCGGTGGACGTGCCGGTGGTCGTCAAGGGCATCATGAGCGTCGATGCTGCCGAGTCCGCGCTGGCGGCCGGCGCGCAGGGGCTCGTGGTGTCGAACCACGGCGGCCTCGTCGACCGCGGCAGCGGCACGCTGGCCGTCGACGTGCTGCCGGCGGTGGCGGATGCGGTAGCCGGCCGCGTCCCGGTGCTGGTGGACGGCAGCTTCCGCCGCGGCACCGACGTTCTCAAGGGCCTCGCGCTCGGCGCCACCGCCGTCATGGTGGCCCGCCCGCCCATGTGGGGCCTCGCCGCCTACGGCGCCGAGGGCGTGCAGACCGTCGTGGAGATCCTCCAGACCGAACTGGCCCGCAACATGGCGGCTTCGGGACGGCCGACCATCACGATGATCGACCGCGAGCTGGTGCGGTTCGACTCGCGGTAGCGGGCAGACGGCATCGTCGGTCAGGTTCTTTGGATTACCGCAGATGAGTGAGCAACCAAGGATTCATTTCGCCTACGGCTCGAATATGTCCGTCCCGCGGCTGCAAGTCAGAGTGCCGTCTGCGAAGCCACTCGGCGTCGGCACACTGGATGATCACCAGTTGATGTTTCGCAAGAAGAGCAAGAAGGATTGCTCCGCAAAGTGCGACATCGCCCCTTCTGGCGGCTGTACGGTTCTTGGCGTGCTCTTCGAGATCGACCCTGGCGAAGAGCAAGCCTTGGACGGAGCAGAAGGACTCGGCAAAGGCTACAGGAAGGAAATTGTCGATGTATCCGATGCCGACGGGCGGCATGTGCGGGCGTTCACCTACTACGCCGACAGCGAGCATATCCAAGAGACGCTGAGGCCGTATACCTGGTATGTGAAACATGTGCTCGCTGGTGCCGAGGAGGCAGGACTGCCGGAAAGGTATATCGACAGTCTCAAGAGAGTCGAGGCCGTGGTTGATCCGGACCCCGACCGAGAGAAGAAGGAGCTGGGGATATACGGGAGTCGTTGAACCACGGTCTACGTCCATCAGCGGGCACTCGACGGCGGCGCAGGACGGGGCGCGTGCTGGCTAGGCGCGCACCTGGGTGAGAAGGCGACCGCCACCGGCCTGGTGTTAGCATGGCTGCATGGCTCTTCACCGCTTCGCTTCGCCGGCCGGTTCCGCTGCCGTCGCGGGCGCCTCGGACCACGCGCGAGCCGACGCCTCGCAACCCACTCCCGAGTTCCCCGGGTGCCGCCCCATCCGCATTGCGCGCGACGCCATCGCCGACCACGGAGGCCGCATCGAGTACTGGGACGCGGCGACCGAGACGGCATGGGTGGCACGCGAGCCGACCACGGTCTACCACGAGGGCCCGGGCCAGCAGCTCGGCGCGCTGCTGACGCGCATCGCGGCGGTGCGGGGCGCGCCCATCCTGACCCTCGGCACGGCCGATCTGCTCTTGCGCGACACGCAGGGCGAACGGCAGCGCATCCTGCAGGCGGACCAGGTGGTCTTTCTGGATCCGGTGGAGACGCGGCCCCGCGGCGCCGCTATCGAGGTGGGCTCGGACCACCTGCCCGACGTGGTGCTGGAGGTGGACTACTCGACCGACGTGCGGCGGGGCAAGCTGGGGCTGTACGAGGAGTGGGGCTTCCCGGAGGTGTGGGTCGAGGTTCCGGAGGGCGGATCGCCGCGTCGGCGCCCGGGCCTGACCATTCACCGGCGGTCGGCGGAAGGCTACCGGTCCGTGCCGGCGAGCGTCGCGCTACCCGGCTGGACGGCGGCGGAGATCCACGCGGCCTTCAACGAGGCCGAGCTGTCGGAGTCGACGTGCGCCGTGCTGGAGCGGGTCGGCCGCGCTCTGGGCGAGGCCGAGGGAACCGGTCCGGACGACGATCTCTGGCTCGGCGCGCAGCGGCGCGAAGCGCGTGCGGAAGGGTGCCTGGAGATGGTCCGCGCGATTCTGCGGAACCGCGGTCTGGACGTCTCCGAGCGACTGGCCGCACGAATCGCGGGCGAGGATCCGGATGTGCTGGCCGCTGCCGCGCTGGCCTGTCGCGACGAGGCGGACCTGCTGGCCCGCCTGGACCAGCGGCGCGGCACCGGCCGGCGTGCGCGCACGCGTGACCGCTGAGAGGCGCGGCGATCGCTGCATCGCTTCCCCTGCAACGGGACTCGGCCGCTGCCGCGGGCTCGGGCGTGGCGAGACATAGTCAAGCGCGCCGTTATGGCGCGGGATCCGGAGCGTCACCGGCAAGGTGCTAGCATGGCTGCATGACCTCCCGCCGCTTCGCTTCGCCGTCCGGTTCCGCCGCCGCCGAGTCGGCTCCCGTCTCCGCGGCGGCCGACGTCGCGGAAATCGCCCCCGAGTTTCCCGGGTTGCCGCCCCATCCGCATCACGCGCAACGCCATCGCCGACCACGAGAGCCGCATCGAGTACTGGGACGCGGCGACCGAGACGGCCTGGGTGGCGTGCGAGCCGAACACGGTCTACCACGAGGGTCCCGGGCAGGTGCTCGGCGGTCTGCTGACGCGCATTGCGGCCATCCGCGGGGCGCCGATCCTGACGCTGGGCGCTGCGGACCTGCTGCTCCGCAATGCACGAGGCGAGCGGCAGCGCATCCTGCAGGCGGACCAGGTGGTCTTTCTGGATCCGGTGGAGACGCGGACGCGCACTCGTGACCATTGAGGGCGACGTTCCGGGTCGACGAGGGCCCGCACCGCCGGCACACGACGGTGCGCGGGCGGTTCGAGGGGAAGGAAGCCCGCAAGTAGGGTCGACTGACGATCGAGAGGAGTCCCGGAAGATGCACCGGACGACACGAATCATGATGGTGGCTGCGGCCGCGGTCGCAGTGGCGCTGACTGCCTTCGGCGCCGCCGCGGCGCAGGAGACGGACGCCATGGTCGAGTGGCCCTACGTGGGCGCCGATCAGGCGGCGTCGAAGTACTCGCCGCTGGCCGACATCGACGCCGCGAACGTCGACCGGCTCGAGGTTGCCTGGGCATGGGAGCCGAACGAACTGCCGAACCAGGAGTTCCGGACGCGCCCGGGCAGCTTCGAGGTGATGCCGCTGATGATCGACAACGTCGTCTACGTGTCGACGATGTACACGCGGGTGGTCGCGCTCGACGCCGAGACCGGCGAGCAGCTCTGGGCGTTCGATCCCGAGGCGTGGCGCACCGGCCCGGACGGCGGTCCGCCGGGAGGCTTCAAGCATCGCGGCGTCGCTGCCTGGCCGGCCACCGCCAATCGGGAGGCGGGCGCCGCCGAGGACATGCGGATCTTCATCAACAGCCGCGACAGCCTGTATGCGCTGAACGCGGCCGACGGGTCGCTCATCCGCTCGTTCGGCGACGACGGTCGCGTGCTGCTGACCGAGAACTTCCCCAACCCGGTGACCCACGAGATGTTCGACCAGACCTCGCCTCCGATCGTCTTCGAGGACCTGGTCGTCGTCGGCAGCCGCGTGCCGGACCGCATCCAGCAACGGTTCGACACGCCCGGGTCGGTGCAGGCGTTCGACGTCCACACCGGCGAACGGCGCTGGGTCTTCTACACGGTACCGCAGTCGAACGACGCGTTCGGGGCCGACACCTGGGAGGGCGGCTCCTGGCGCTTCACCGGGCACGCCAACGTCTGGGGCCTGATGTCCCTCGACGCCGAGCGCGGGCTGCTGTACGTGCCGACCAGCACGCCGAGCAGCGACTACTGGGGCGGCCGGCGGCTGGGCGCCAACCTGTTCGCCGAGTCGCTCGTCTGCCTCGACGCGCGCACGGGTCAGCGCGAGTGGCACTTTCAGGCGGTCCACCACGGGTTGTGGGACTACGACTTCACGTCGGCCCCGAACCTGATGACTCTCGAGGTGGACGGCCGGACCATCGACGCGGTGGCGGAGGTCTCGAAGCAGGGCTTCACCTACGTGTTCGACCGGGTGACGGGGGAGCCGGTCTGGCCGATCGAGGAGCGGCCGGTGGACACCGAGACCGACGTGCCGGGCGAGGTGCCGTATCCGACCCAGCCGTTCCCGACCAGGCCGCCGCCCTTCGCCGCCCAGGGAGTCTCGCTGGAGGACGCGAACGATCTGACCCCGGAGATTCACCGCCTCGCGGTGGAGGAGCTGCAGACCTACCGGCTCGGGCCGCTCTTCACACCGCCCAGCCTGCGGGGGACGCTGCAGCGGCCGCGGGTGGACGGCGGCGCCAACTGGGGCGGTGCGGCGTTCGACCCGACCACCAACCGGCTCTACGTACGGACGTCGGAGGGCGTGTCGCCCAACCAGGTCTGCGAGACCGATCCGAATCTCCCGGAGGTCGACGTCGCCTACACGAACAACTGCCCGCGCGGCGGCTCGGCCGGCATCTTCCGTGGATTGGGCGGGTACATCCCGGCGGAGCGGAGCCGGCTGGGGCCGGTACCGCTCGTCAAGCCGCCCTACGCGCGCCTCGTTTCCATCGACCTGAACGCGGGCGACATCGCCTGGAGCGTGCCGTTCGGCGAGGGTAGCCGCGTCATGCGCGCGCACCCGCTGCTGCGCGGCGTCGAGCTGCCCGAGCGACTCGGCACGCCGGGCGCCCCGGGTCCGCTGGTCACCGGCGGCGGGCTCGTCTTCCTCGGTGGCGGCGACCCGTTTCTCTATGCCTTCGACGCCGCGACCGGCCGGGAGATCAGCCGCGTGCCCACCGAGTTTCGGACCAGCGGCAACCCGATGACCTATCGCTCGCGTGCGGGCCGGCAGTTCGTCCTGATCGCCACCGGGGCCGGTCCCGATGCACGGCTCGTGGCGTTCGCGCTCCCGGAGGGGTAAGGGATTGGAGGTCATCTCCCTTTCCAGCGACACCGAGACCCGCCCGACGGCCGGGATGCGCGCGGCGATGGCCGCGGCCGAGGTCGGCGACGAGCAGAAGGGGCAGGATCCGACCGTCACGCGTCTGCAGGAACGGGTGGCGGATCTGCTCGGCAAGGAGGCGGCGCTCTGGCTGCCGACCGGGACGATGTGCAACCTGGTCGCGGTCAAGACGCACACCCGGCCGGGAGATGCGCTGGTGGCCGAGGCGATGGCGCACGTCATCCGCGCCGAGTCGGGCGGGGCGGCGCTCGCCTCCGGGGTCATGGTGCAGGGAATCCATACCGAGCGGGGCATCTTCACGCCGGCGGAGCTGGAGGCGGCGATGGACCGGGTTGTCGCGGTGCCGGTGCCCTATGGTCAGCCCGTCGGGCTGGTCTGCGTGGAACAGACCCACAATTTCGGCGGCGGCGCCGTCTGGACGCGGGAGGAGCTGGCCGTGGTCGCGGCGAGTGCGCGATCACGTGGCGTGCCCGTCCACATGGACGGCGCGCGGCTGATGAACGCCAGCGTGGCGAGCGGCGTCCCGGCGGCGGCGTTCGCGGCCGAGGTGGACACCCTCTGGATCGATTTCACCAAGGGGCTCGGGGCGCCCATCGGCGCGGTGCTGGCGGGGACGCGGGACTTCATCGGGGCGGCGCGCCGCTACAAGCAGCTCTTCGGCGGGGCCATGCGGCAGGCGGGAGTCGCGGCGGCGGGTTGCCTGCACGCCCTCGACCACCACGTCTACCGGCTGGCGGAGGACCACGAGCTCGCTCGCCTGCTGGCGCGCGGTCTGGCCGCGATCGACGGCATCGTGGTGCGCAACGCCGCGCCGGAAACCAACATGGTCTTCTTCGACGTGAGCGACCTGGGACTGAGCAACCGCGAGTTCGTCGACCGCCTGGCCGCGGCCGGCGTACGAATGGGCGGGGCGGGAGGGCAGATCCGGGCCGTGACTCATCTCGATGTCTCGCGGCAGGGCGTCGAGAGGGCGCTTGCCGCAATCGGGGAGATCGCCACCGTTGCGCGCGGTTAGAGAGGGCGGCCGGTGGAGGACAAGCCACATCGCGACGAATCCGGGCCGCCCCGGCGCTTTCTCCTCGCCTCCCACCAGTGCCTCTACTTCGTCGACCGGGACGCGCGGACGCAGTTGCTCCATCCGTACGAGCCGCGCTCGCCGGAGGACTACGCGACCTTCGCGCGCGCCGGATTCCGCCGGTCGGGCCCCGATCTCTATCGGCCCTGCTGCGACGCCTGCCAGGACTGCATACCCGTCCGCGTCGTCGTGGATCGCTTCCGGTGGGGGCGCCGTTTCCGCCGCGTGCTGAGGAAGAACGCCGACCTGTCCGTGGGCGTCCGGCCGGCCGAGGTCGACGATGCCTGCTTCGATCTGTACGCCCGCTACATTCGCGGCCGCCATCGGGACGGCGAGATGTACCCGCCGTCGCGCGGGCAGTTGGACCACATCGCCCGGTCGGACTGGGCCGGGACGTTATTTCTGAATGCGTGGCTCGGAGACCGGCTGGTGGCGACCGCCGTCACCGACACCCACGCGCACGGCCTGTCGGCGATCTACACGTTCTTCGACCCCGACCTGGCGGAGCGGAGCCTCGGCGTGTTCGCGATCCTCAAGCAGGTCGAGGAGTGCCGGCGCCGCAACCTGCCGCACCTGTACCTCGGTTTCTGGATCGCCGAGTCGCCGAAGATGCGCTACAAGATCGACTATCGGCCTCTGCAACTGCTGGTCGGCGGCGGTTGGCAGGAGGTCGGAGCCATTCCGGGCGGCGCTTCGCTCGTGCCCAGGTGAGCTGTCGGCCTGCTGCGCTGCCGCCGCCGCGCGAGGTCAGAAGGGCGCCAGGACTCCGAGGCCCGCGCGTTCGGCACCGGCGACGGCAGCCTGAGCGATGGCGATGTCCTGGGCGGCGTTCCCGACGGACTCGAAGAGTGTGAAGTCGTGGTCCCCGCGTCCGGCGGGCGCTGCTCCGTTGACGATCTCGCCGAGCTCCGCGTCGACGATGTCCCTGCCGATCAGGCCGGCCTTCAGCGGGACCACGAGATCGCCGGCTTCCGCCCAGGCCGCCTCGCGCTGATCCACCACGACGCGGGCGCGCCGCACGAGTTGCGCGTCGAGCTCCTGCATGTCGGGGCGGTAGGAGCCGACCGCATTCACATGCGCAGCGGGCTCCAGGTCGCGAGCGTCGAACACCGGACGGCTGCTGCCGGTCGCGGTCACGACCAGGCCCGCGCCGACGAGTGCCTGGTCCGCATCCCGGACCGCGCGCAGGAGCGGCGGTGGACCCGGATGGTCCTCCGGCGTCAGCGTGTCCGCGACCTCCGACAGTCGGGCGGCCAGGCGTTCGGCGCTCGTGCCGGACCGCGACACGATGCGCACTTCCCGCAACCGGCGCGTCCTCGCGAGCACCTCGACGTGCGCTCGTCCCTGCGCGCCGGCGCCGAACACGGTCAGGATGTCGGCGTCGCGGGGTGCGAGCAGCTCCGTGGCGAGCGCGCTGCCGGCGGCAGTACGCATCTCGGTCAGCGATGTGCCGTCGAGCAGCGCACGGGCGCGGCCGGTCTCCGCATCGAGGAGCACGACCGCGCCCTGGACCATCGGTGCGCCCCGCGACGGGTTGTCCGGAAAGACCGACACCACCTTCGTGCCGAGCGCTCCGTGCTTGCCGAGCACCGCCGGCATGACCAGCATGAGGCCGCGGGCGCTCTCCAGGTGGCCGCGGACCGGGACCGTCGCGGTGCCGCCGGACAGCTCGCCGAAGGCGATCCGCATGGCGTCCACTGCTTCGGGCGCACTGAGCGCTCGCCGTATGTCGGCCGCCGCAAGGACCCGGATCTCCATGTGCCGGCACGCACGAGGCCCGAAGGGGCGTCAATGGACGTGCCGTCCTACGCGTCGAGTCTCCACAGGGGGGTGTACGCCATGGCGCGCACCGTGGCCAGTCGCTCGACGACGTGAACCCGTTCGCCGGACTTCAGCGTAATCGTCGTGGGGGTGAAGATCGCCCGCGCGGGGTTCTGAGGCTCTACCCTGGCGACTTCTCCTATGGGGATCAAGCGGGGGCGCCGGGTACTGGTTTCGTGGCAGGCCATGAACTGTGACATCTGCAACCTCCCGTGTATTTGCAGGTATCGGAAGTTCGGCGCCCGATCTGTAGCCCGGCACTCGGCGGCGGCCGATCGCCTGCTAGGCGCCGTTCGTAGCGAGCGTGCGGCGGGTCATCTCGCGAACCGTGCACGGCGGCTCGATGACCTTGAGCCGCTCGCCGGACCTCAAGGTAATCGTCGTGGGGCTGAAGATGGCCCACGCGGGATCCTGCGGCTCGACCTTGGCGACCTCTCGAATGGGGATCTGCCGGGGACGACGACTGCCGGTCTCGTGGCAGGTCATGAACTGTGACATCTGCAACGTCTCCTGTCAGTCCGTGGTGAAACCCCGCGTCGCACCGAGAACGGCGAGGCGCCCGCGTGGCAAGGCGCGACGAGGAAGCATATTGGGCACATTCGACCGAGGTGCAACGCAGTCCACGCGGGATGCATCGCCGTTCGAATGCAGCGGGGCTTTTGCCACGGGCTGCCATGTTGCGGGTATCGGTACCGCCGGCTCCGATCTGTAGCGGTCGGATTCGTGGGCGAGAGCGTCTGCCCCGTCCGGGGCGGAGGTCGTCCCGCCGGCTCGACCTGCCGACCGGCCTGCGGGCAGAATAGCCACGTCATGAACCCAATCGACCCCGGCCTGCTGCGTCGCGAAGTTACCACCCTGATGTTCGACCAGTACGGCACGGTGGTCGACATGCAGGGTGGACTCACCGAGATGGTGACGCCGTTCCTGACCGGCAAGGGCTGGCCCGGCGACCCGCACCGCTTCGTCACCTGGTGGCGGCGCACGCACTTCGAGGACTCGATGATCGACGCGCTGTGCGACCGCGGCCACACGTCCTACCGGCAGATCGGCCACCGCGCGGTGGCGCAGGTCCTGCGCCGCGCCGGCATCGACCACACCCACGACGAGGTGCGCTGGCTGGTCTCGTGCATCGAGCGGCTGAAGCCGTTTCCCGAGGTGCTGGAGGCGCTCGACCGGCTGCGGGAACGGTATCGGCTCGCGATCCTCTCCAACGGCGACCGGGACATGCTGGAGGCGGCGAAGCCGCACATCGGGTTCGACTTCGACGCGGTGATTTCGGTGGAGGAGGCCGGCTACTTCAAGCCGCACCACGCGACCTACGCGAAGGCGTGCGAGCTGCTCGGCGTCGACCGCTCCGGCGTGCTGTTCGTCGCCAACCACGTCTTCGATTGCATCGGCGCCAGGGCCTACGGCATGCGCGCCGCGTTCATCGACCGGCGCCGCCGCCCCTTCGGCGATTCGCCGCACCAGCCGGATCTGATCGTCGAGGACTTCGCGGCGCTGGCACAGGCGCTGTGCGACAGACGCACGCCGTCGCGGCTTCCGTCCTTGCACGATTAGACATCGGTTAAACGCCAGCCCGCCTTCGAACGTCTCTACATCCCGAAACGTCAACAAACACGGCGGCACGATCCCGAAACGTCAACAAACACGGCGGCACGATGGACAACGCTAAACTGCTGGAAATGAACCGGTGGCTGTCTGTACTGGCGGCCCATGTCATCTTCACTCACGTACCGGGGAGCACGGGAGCGGGCAAGGTCCGGGAACGGCACGAGGACGAGTTCCATTCGCACCGTCCCCCGCCGCCAACCGCCGTGCGCACGGGCTCCTGGTCCAGGGTCGAGCCTTTCATCGGCACGCTGCCCAAGGTGCAGCAAGAGGTGCTCCGGCTCCACCTGGCGGAGGGACTGACCTACTGGGAGGTGGCCGAGCGGCTGGCTGTCCCGCTCGGCACGGTTCACTCGCGCGTCGCGCGCGCCAAGCGTCGGATCCGCGCCGCGGCGTCGCAGCGCACTCCGCCCGCCGACGGACTTCCGTCCTTCGTACGACGCTCCCCGCCGGGCACACCTCCCCCAGCGGCTGCGTCCGCGTATCGGCCCGCGCTTCGTCAGACCCCCGCTCCATGAGCCAGCGCCGCGGCACTTCGCTTCGCTGCGTTGTGCGGCGCAGGCTCCTAGCGCCCCGAGACGCCTCGCTGGCTCGGCGTCTCGGCCCATCCCCCCCCCTCCATGAGCCAGCGCCGCGGCACTTCGCTTCGCTGCGTTGTGCGGCGCAGGCTCCTAGCCGGTCTTGTCGGGGGTGTCGGCTTCCAGCGCTCTCGCCATCTCGCCCATCGAGAAGAACACGAAGTCGGTCGACGGCATCTGCTCCACCCGCTCGGTGGCGCCCCAGCTCCCGCCCTCGGACAGCCGCTGGCGGTCGATCCAGGCGTTGGCGAGGCCGAAGCGTTTCGCCGGCACGTGGTCGTGATGCAGGCTCTGGGCGGTGTGCAGGACGTCCGACCGCTCCAGGTCGAGGTCTGACCGCAGGTGGGCCAGCATGTACTCGAAGTTGGCGTCCGACGGCTTGTAGGAGCCGATGTCCTCGGCGGTGTAGATGGCGTCGAACTCCACCCCGAGCTTGCGGTTCGAGGCGGCGATGCCGTCGCGGTGCACGTTCGACAAGATGACGAGCCTGTAGTGCCGCTTGAGGACGCGCAGCGCATCGGCGGTGTCCGGGAACGCGGGCCAATGGGGCACGGAGGCGCCGAACGCCTCGTCCAGCTCGGCGCTGCTCTCCAGGCCCAGGGTGTCCGCGATGCTCCGGTGCACGCGGGTCAGCAGGTCCGGATAGCGCAGGCCGGGCGTGGCCTGTTCCTGCCGGCTCTCGCACTGCGCGAAGGCCCGGAGACCGCTGCTGCGGTCGACCTCGTAGTCGGCACCGGGGTTGCGCATGATCAGCGGCTGCAGCGCGTCCCAGATCCCGCCCTCCCAGTCGATCAGGGTGCCGTAGCAGTCGAACGTCAGGACGCGGTAGTCGGTCAGTCGGGGCATGGCTAACTCTTGGCCGATTGGCAGGCCTTCGATCGGCATCGACGTCGCGGCCGCCTACTGGTCCTTGAAGTAGTCGTCCGTGTGGTCGAGCCAGTCCTGCCGCGGCGGGTTGAAGATGTCGACGTCGAGCGTCTCCTCCAGCGCCTCGGCCTTGTGCGGCACGTTCGACGGCAGGTGCAGGATTTCCCCCTCGCCGACGTCGAAGACCTGCGAGA
This sequence comes from Vicinamibacterales bacterium, assembly GCA_958296065.1. Lineage (GTDB taxonomy): Bacteria > Acidobacteriota > Vicinamibacteria > Vicinamibacterales > UBA8438 > WTFV01. The sequence goes on from CATQHX010000051.1 coordinate 64,036, forward strand.
AGTCCTCTCCCACCCAGAACCGGAGCTTGCCCTTCAGGACGTAGGTGAGCTGCTCGTTGTGGTGCGAGTGCTCGGACACGACGGCGCCCTTCTCCAGATAGACGTGCGCCACCATCATGCCGTCGCCGCACACGATGCGGCGGTCGATGCGGTTGGTGACCCGCTCCCTGGGCATCTCGTTCCACGTAAACTTGGTGACGGTGGCTGCGTTGGGCATGGCGCCCAGTGTAGACGAGGAGAACCGTCATGAAGCTGACCACCGAAGAGATCGCGCGGTTCGACGAGCAGGGCTACCTGTTCTTCCCGTCCCGCTTCTCGGCCGCGGAGGCGGCGGTGCTGCGGGCCGCCGCGGACGATGTCTACGCCCTCGACCGCGAGGAGGTGTGGCGCGAGTCGAGCGGCGTCGCCCGCACGGCGTTCGCCGCGCACACCTACAACGAGGCGTTCCGCCGCCTCGGACGCCACCCGCGCCTGGTCGAGCCGGTGATGCAGCTCGTCGACGGCCCGGTCTACATGCACCAGTACAAGGTGAACGCCAAGGCCGCGTTCGACGGCGAGGTCTGGCAGTGGCATCAGGACTTCGGCACCTGGCACCGCGACGACGAGATGCCGGAGCCGCGCGCCATGAACATCGCGGTGTTCCTGGACGAGGTGACCGCCGCCAACGGGCCGCTGCTGTTCCTGCCGGGGAGTCACAAGCAGGGGGTGTTCGACGCCGGGCACGACCTGGAGACGACAAGCTATCCGCTGTGGACGCTCGATCGCGCCACGGTGACGCGGCTCGCCGAGCGGGGCGGCTGCGTGGCCCCGACGGGGCCTCCGGGAAGCATCATCGTCTTCGCTTCGACGCTGGTGCACGCGAGCCCGCCGAACATCAGCCCGTTCGGCCGCAGCATCGTCTACCTCTCCCTGTGCCACGTCGACAACCACATCCGTCGCTTCAAGCGCGCACCGTGGATTGCCCACCGCGACTTCACGCCGATTGAAGCGCTCGCGGACGACTGCCTCGTCGAACTGGCACGGGCCGGCACGGCGGTCTGAGCGGGACGCGATGTACCTCTACGACCAGCTTCGCGAGCGCGCCGGTGCCGGCCGGCCGGTGCGCGTCGGCCTGATCGGCGCCGGCAAGTTCGGCTCGATGTTCCTGAGCCAGGTGCCGTCGGCGGTCGGTCTTGGGGTGTCCGTGATAGCCGACCTCGATCCGGGGCGGGCCCGCGCCGCCTGCCGCGCCGTTGGTTGGAGCGCCGAGCGTATCGCCGGGACGCGGTTCACGGCGGACGCGGTGGAGGCCATCGGCGAGGACGGCGTCGACGTCGTGGTCGAGGCGACCGGCGACCCGGTGGCCGGCATCGCGCATGCCCGCGCGGCGTTCGCGGCGCGACGGCACATCGTCATGGTGAACGTCGAGGCCGACGTCCTCGCGGGGCCGCTGCTCGCGGCCGAGGCGCGCGAGGCGGGCGTCGTCTATACGATGGCCTACGGCGATCAGCCCGCGCTGACCTGCGAGCTGGTGGAATGGGCGCGCTCGTGCGGCTTCGACGTCGTCGCGGCGGGGAAGGGGACGAAGTACCTGCCGTCGTACCATGCCTCGACGCCGGACACGGTGTGGGAGCACTACGGACTCACCGCCGGGCAGGCCGCGGCGGCCGGGATGAACAGCCGGATGTTCAACTCGTTCCTCGACGGGACGAAGTCCGCCATAGAGATGGCCGCGATTGCCAACGCCACGGGTCTTGTCCCGCCGCCCGACGGCCTGCGGTTTCCGCCCTGCGGCAGGGAGGATCTCGCGCACGTGCTGCGTCCCGTGGAGGTCGGCGGGCAGCTCCACCACAAGGGCCAGGTCGAGGTGGTCTCGTCGCTCGAGCGCGATGGCCGTCCTGTCCCGAGCGACCTGCGCTGGGGCGTCTACGTCGTCGTCGAGGCGCCCAACGACTACACCGCGGCCTGCTTCCGTCAGTACGGGATGAACACGGATGCAACCGGCCGCTACTCGGCCATGTACAAGCCGTTCCATCTCATCGGGCTGGAGCTGAACGTATCGATCCTTGCCGCCGGACTGCTCGGGAAGCCGACCGGAGCGACCAGCGACTTCGTGGGGGACGCGGTGGCGACCGCGAAGCGCGACCTCGGGGCGGGGGAGACCCTGGACGGCGAGGGCGGGTACACCGTCTACGGGAAGCTGCTTCCGGCGCGGGCGTCGCTGGAACGCGGCGCGCTGCCGATCGGGCTTGCGCACGGCGCGGCTCTGAAGCGCGCCGTGGGCGCGGGCGAGGTGGTGCGGTGGGACGATGTGGAGCTCGATCCGAAGGTCGACTCCGTCGTGGCGCGGCGCGAGATGGAGACACGCTTTGCTTGACCACGACGAGTTGCGAAGCCCCGCCCATGTCGGCCGTCGCTGCATCGCCCTGGCCGCCGTTGTGTTGCTGAGCGGTTGCATGGAGTCGGCGCGTGACACGGTTTCGCAGGACGAGATGCCCGCCCGGCTCCGTATCGAGGTCGGTTACGGCGCCGACCTGCACGACGGCCCGCTCACCGGACGCCTGTTCCTGGGCCTCAGCCCGACATCGGAGCCGGAGCCTCGCATCGCCGCCTACAACTCGGCGCGGCAACGCGATGGCCGCGTACCCTTCTTCGCGACGGACGTGGCCGGCGTCGAGCCGGGCGCGTCGATGGTCATCGACGCCAGCGCGGACGGCTATCCCTACGCGCGCCTGGGCGAGCTGCCGCCGGGCGACTACTGGGTGCAGGCGCTGCTCCACGTGTACACGGAGTACCACCGCCAGGACGGCCACGTCGTCTGGGCCCCGCAGGACCAGTGGGAAGGCCAGCGCTGGGCGTTCTCGCCGGGCAACCTCGTCAGCACTGCGCAACGCGTGCGCGTGGACCCGGCCTCGGATACGCCGATCCGCCTGGAGCTCACCGACGAAATCCCGCCCATCGAGACGCCGCCGGACACCGAGTGGGTCAAGCGGCTCAGGATACAGAGCCGCATCCTGAGCGACTGGTGGGGACGCCCCATGTATCTCGGGGCCGTCGTCCTGCTGCCGCGCGGCTACGACGAGAATCCCGATTTGCGCTACCCGGTGGTGTTCGAGGCCGAGTAGCCAGTGGCTTCATTGGCAGCCGATTGCATGTCGCAGTCTACGCGATGCGTGGTACGCGTCGTCGTATCATCAGCCTGCGAAAGGCCAATGCCCGGGAGGTGCGGAAACATGCCGAAGCTGAAGCCTGACACGATTATGCCGACGCTCGAGGAAGATGCCGCGATCAACGCGGGGATTGCGGCCGACCCGGACACGAAGGAACTGGACGACGCTTGGTTTGCTCGTGCACGGCCCGCTTCGGTTGTGGATCCTGAACTCGTTGAACGCGTCCGACGTGGGCGCGGCCGGCAGAAGGCGCCTACCAAGGAGCAGGTCACGATTCGCCTGGACGCGGACATCACCGCACATTTTCGGGCGGGTGGTTCTGGCTGGCAGACGCGCCTCAACGACACGTTGCGACGCGCCGTGTTCCGGCGGCCGTAAAGGGGAGCGCCAGAACCCGTGGGGTGGCGCGATGCTTCACGGGTCGGACCCCCGCCCTGCGCGGAGATCCTCTATCGCCTCGTTCGCGAGCGCCTCGAGCCGGCCGCTTGATGCGTCCTGTTCTTTCTCCACGTCCCACTGCGCAGCGTCGAACCTGGCGAACCAGGCCCGAAACTCCGCCAGGTCGGCTGGCGACAGACGAGCGACCGCCGGCTCGATTTCTGCGACGTTGAGCATGTGTCGAGATCACGCCTCCCGACCGCGGGTCGCAAGACCGGGCGTCAACCTACTGACGTTCACTCGTGTCACGCTCCAGGCAGGCTCCCCACAGGGCTCCGTCCACGTCGATTCCCTCGACCGCCTCCCGGGCGCTGGCTTCCTCCAGCGCGTAGAGGGGATTGAGCACCCGGGCGGTCGTCACCGACTCGTGGCCGGCGAAGCGGACCCGCCACTGCAGCCGGCCGTCGAACGTCTCGGGCACGACCATCACGCAGGCGAATCGCTGCCGGCCCGGCAGGAACACCCCGGGCTGGTGGCGGTTGGCCGGTCCAGGAAGGAATACGTTGTCGTCGCCGGCGACCGTGACCTCGACGCGGTTCACGTTGTGGTAGCCGAAAGCCAGCGTCAGCGAGCCGTCGGCGTTCCTGATGAAGCCGTCGTAGATCAGGAATACGGGGTGGCGCGGCTGGGCGGAGACAACGGCGGACGCGGCGAATGCGTCAGGCAGCGTGATGGCGACCGCGGCGACCGCCCCCACGGCGAACGCGGAGACCACCACGCCCGCGCCGCCGGCGAGGGCTGCCAATGAGCGTGGGTGTACGCCGCGCCGCATGCGGCTACTCCTCCGCCTGCAGCGCCGCGTACTCCTCCTCCGAGATGTGGAAGTAGTCCAGCCAGCCGATGTTCATCTCGTCGATGGTGCGCTGTCCCCAGCCGACGGCCGCTGTCGGATCGGGGTTGACGCGGTTGGCGGCCGAGTTGTCGTGGTACGCGGTCACGTGCATGACGGTGCCGGCCGGCAGGGTCAGCGGCGTCTCGTACACGTAGGTCGGCTGCCAGTCCCACGCGAACCGGTCGACGTCGGTCAGCAACTCCGGCCGCGTGCCGCCCGGCCGGATGGCCTCCAGCGTCATCGCCTTGCCGCGGTAGTGCATGTGCGGCTGGAAGCTGATGATGCGGGTGGGTTCGGACAGGGTGAAGTACGCGTCGCTGCGTGCGTTCGCCTCGCCCGGCGGGATGATCAGGTCGTGGCGGTTCGACACCGCCCTGGTCGTGACCACGTAGTCCGGCTCGTAGCCCGGTGGGTAGAACTTGATGCCGACGCGGGTCCGGTCGCTGAAGCTCCGCTCGTCGTCCGGCAGGTAGTGGAGCTGCAGCCGGATCCGGTCGTCCCGGCGGAGCAGCCGCGCGTAGCCGTCCTCGAACCGGTCGCCGACGAAGTCGCCGCGCGCCCGATTGGCGAGCAACTCGCGCACTCCCTGCGGCCCGCCGTCCGCCGCCTCGTCGTCCGCGTCGCGCACCGCGTACACCAGCACGTGGTGGACCACCCGCGATTCGCCCGGCATGACCTGGATCCACTTGATGTAGCGGTCCTCGGTGAGGCCCGTCTCCATCTCCGGTTCCGGATAGGTTTCGGTGGAGTTCGGCGGCACCACGACCGGCGGACTGGTGACGACCAGGTCCGGCTCCTCGCCGTGGTACCACGTGTCGACTGCCGGCCACGCGACCGGCGGCGGCGCGTCGGCCGGGTTGCCGCGCGGGGCGCCCCGGTCGACCCAGCGTCCGATGGTGGCGATCTCTGTGTCGCTCAGCGAGGGGTCGTCGCGGTATCTGCCCACCGTGCGATCCGCGAACCACGGCGGCATGGTGCGGGCCTCGACCCGCTGCTTGATCGAGCGCGCCCACGGCCGGACCTCCTCGTAGGTCAGGAGCGGCATCGGCGTGAACATGTCGGGCCGGTGACACACCTGGCAGGCGCGCTGCAGGATGGGAAGCACGTCGCGGGTGAACGTGGGGTGCTCGGGCACGGCGTCGCCGTCGTTCGGGGCCGCGCTGGCCGGACTCACCCCCACCGACGCAAGCAGCACGATGGCGCCCACCGAGACCTTCGACAACGGCATTCTCATGTCTCCTCGCGAAACGGCCGGCAAGATTCCCGGCGCTCCCTGGTTGCCGTCAGGCGCGGGAAGGCCCCCGCGTGACCTCGCGACACGGCCGGCAGGGCTCTCGCCGCTCTGGACGCCGGCAATGGAGCCCGCCGGCCGCTTCAGCATCTTCCGTCCCAGGCCCAACGTGCCCGGGCTCACTCCGTCACCGTGAACGTGACGTCCTCATGGGTCCCCAGGCCTCCGTCGTGGGCGATGCAGCGGAGCACGTAGGTGCCGGGCTCGCTGAAGGTCGCTTGCACCACCCACTTGTTGTCGGACGGCGGCTCGGGCGTCTCCCAGCCGGCGCCCCAGGGCGAGTTGGAGTTCGCGCGCGTGTCCTCCCAGACCTTGGTCTGCACGGGGTCGAAGGCCACCGGCACGCCCCCCCGGTAGACGAACCAGGAGAGCCGCAGGCCCCTCGCCGCGATCGGGGTCAGGCTGGTCGGTCGGGCCGGGTCCACGGGACGCATCGCCCGCGGCGTCGGCAGGCCGTCCTCGTCGTGCGCCACCGCGGTCAGGGTGACCGGCTGTCCGACCCTGGCCTTCCTGGCCGGCTCGCCGTGCACCTCGAGCGTCGGGCCCACGTTCTTGAAGAGCTCGCCGGAGACGCCCGCCCCGTTGTTCGCCATCCGGACGTTGTTGTCCATGTAGTAGTCGGGCAGGAGCGTCCCGTAGGCCCGTTTCGTCTCGCCGTTGGGGCTGGTCAGCGTCCACACCAGTTCCTTGTCGCCGAAGTCGGCCGGGACCCTGATCCGGAACAGGAACCGGTTCCGCCGCGGCAGGAACCAGGTGGGCTGACCCTGGTCGGGTCCGCCCGGCTCGATGTGGTTGCCGGGGCCGATCGGGATGTGGAGCTCCTCCTCCCAGTTCCGGTTCATCGTCCCGAACACCAGGTTGAAGGAGCCGTCCGGGTTCTGCTCCCACCCTTCATAGGCGGGCACCACTTCCTGCCCGACATCGTAGGCACGCCGCATGCGCTGCGCGGTCGCGTCCTGCGCGGCGAGGCCGACCAGCAGCCCGGCGAGGAGAACGAGCGCCGGGAGTTTCGCGCCGGCGAAACCTCTACGCGACGGCAAGGTCGCTCCGCGTCCGTGAGGTCGCGCGAGCCGCCCGCGGGGCAACCGCGCCCCCGTGGCTCTCACTGTCCTCCTCCGGCGTTGTCGGCCGGCTCCACCTCCACGGTTCCGCAGAGCGGGCAGCCGATGGTCACCTCGCCGTCGGCGAGGCCGAGGGCGTCGCGCCGCTTGGCCATCTCGGCCGCGAACTCCTCGTCGGTCAGGTAGACGCCGCGCATCAGGTTGATGAACATCTGGTCGACCGAGCGGTGGCCGCCTCCCGACCAGTTGCGCGGATCGGGCACGTTGGGGTTCGCGGGCGAGTTGTCGAAGTAGCCGGTCATCCGCAGGATGGTGCCCTTCGGCAGCAGCGGCGCCGCGTCGTCCTCGTAGTTGTAGACCCGTACCCAGCTATGGTCGTAGCCGGCGCAGTTGAGCGTCTGGACGTGGTGCCCCCAGATGGCGTCCAGGCACATCCGCACGCCGGGCGCGTGCATGTGGGGCTCGAAGATCGTGATCAGCGTGTTCTCCGGCAGCGTGAAGTAGGACTCCATCTGCTGGTCTGGATCCATCGCCTCGATGTCCAGATCGACGCCGTTGCCGAAGGACATGCGCACCCACTTGCGGGTCGGCTGGTAGCCGCGCGGATGGAACTTGAAGCCGACGTTCAGGTGCGCCCGCGTGTCCGCGCCGTTGGCGTGCAGGTGCATCGAGTTGAACTGCAGCTTCGAGCCGGCCTTCATGATCTTGCCCGCCTCGGGGTCGAACACGTCGGCGTTGCGCCCCACCTCGTGGGTCGGCCAGCGGCGCTGCGCGGCCAGCGGATCGTCCTCGTTCGGATCGGGATCCGGATCCGTCACGCCGAGCGTGGCGTGGTGCACCACGAAGAGTCCCCCGACCGTGGCGCGGATCTCGCCCTCGCTGGACTCGGTGACCTCCTTGTACTCCATCGCCGCGACGTAGCGGTCCTCGCTCAGCCCGGTCGGCACCTCGCCGATGGACCCCCACCAGTCCGGCGCGTCGCCCGCGACCTCGAAGCTCGGCGACGAGACGATCAGGTCGGGCTGCCCGATCTCCCACTCGTCCACGTCGATGAACGGCACCGGCGGGGGCAGGTCCGCCGGGTTGCCCCGGGGGGCGCCGTTGTCGGCCCACGCGGCGATCAGGGCGATCTCCCTGTCGCTCAGCGACGGGTCGTCCTTGAACCGCTGGATGCCGATGTCCTTCTCGATGTACCAGGGCGGCATCACGCCCGGCGTGTCGCGCAGCCCGGTGCGGTACTTGATGGCGCGGGCCCACGGCCGCACCTCCTCGTAGTCGATCAGCGACATCGGAGCCAGCGAGTCGGGCCGATGGCACTTCTGGCAGCTCCGCTGGAGGATGGGGGCGATGTCGCGAGTGAACGTGACCTCGCCGGTGGCCGTGGCCTGTGCGGCCGCCGGAGCCGGCAGGGTGACGAGCATCGCGACCGCCGTGCCGAGCAACACCTGGAAAACGAACGTCCGCCGCCGGTCTCGCGTCGTCGTCATCTGCGACCTCCTGGTGCACGCGGTTTCCGGCCGGAGTCGAATTCCCATTCTAGGAGCCTGCGCCGCAGAAACGCAACGGAGTGAGTTCTGCGGCGCAGACTCCCAGGAATCCGTGCGGGAAACCGCAATCGCCATTTCCTCACGGATAGACGTAGGCGCTCTGCACGCCGAGCGGCAGGCCGACCAGCCAGTAGAAGACCAGGAACAGGGTCCAGGTGACGAGCAGCACGGCCGAGTACGGCAGCATCAGCGACACGATGGTGCCGATGCCGGTCGACTTGACGTACCGCTGGCCGAAAACGACCACCAGGGGGAAGTACGGCATCAGCGGCGTCACGATGTTGGTCACGCTGTCGCCGACGCGGTAGGCGGCCTGGGTCAGCTCGGGAGCGATTCCCAGGTCCATCAGCATCGGCACGAATATGCTCGACAGCAGCGCCCACTTGGCCGAGGCGGAGCCGACGAACAGGTTGATCACCGCCGTCAGCAGCAGGATGCCGACGACCGTGACCTGCGGAAACAGGTTCAGATCGCGCAGGAAGTTCGCTCCCTTCAGCGCGATCAGCAGGCCGATGTTCGAGTCGTTGAAGGCGGCGATGAACTGCGCGGCGAAGAAGACCATCACCAGGTAGTAGCTCATCGTGCCCATCGCCGCGGTCATGCCGGCGACGATGTCGCGGTGGGTCCTGACCGTCCCGGCGACGTAGCCGTGCACGACGCCCGGGACGATGAACAGGAGGAAGATCAGGGGCACCAGCATGTGCATCAGCGGTGCGCCGAAGCTGGTCAGCGATCCGTCCTCGGCGCGCAGCGGCGAGCCGGCAGGCAGCATGGCCAGGACGAGCAACCCGAGCCCCGCTGCCGCCGCCCCCATGCCGGCCTGGAAGCCCCGCCGGTCCGCGGCCGTCAACGCCTCCATCTTCGGCATGGCCTCGGGGTCGCCGTCGATGGCCGTGGCCCGGAGCCGGGGTTCGATGACCCGGTCGGTCAGGTACCAGCCGACCGCGATCACGAGCATCGACGAGGCGGCCGTGAACGCCAGGTTGGACAGCGGATTCACCAGTCGCTCGGGGTCGAAGATCTGTGCGGCGCTCTGTGTGAACCCCTGCAGCAGCGGATCGAGCCCGGACGGGATGAAGTTGGCCGAGAAACCGCCGGAGACGCCGGCGAAGGCCGCCGAGATGCCCGCCAGCGGGTGCCGGCCCGCCGCGTAGAAAATCACCCCGCCCAGGGGAATCACCAGGACGTAGCCGGCGTCGGCCGCCGAATGGCTGGCGATCGCCGCCAGCATCAGCATCGGTGTCAGCAGGCTGCGCGACGTCACGCCCAGCATCAGCTTGAGACCGGCGTTGATGAAGCCGGTTTTCTCGGCCACGCCGACCCCGAGCAGCGCCACGAGCACGACGCCCAGGGGCGGAAACGCGGTGAACGTCGGTACCATCCTGACCATGAACTCGGTCAGCGCGGTTCCGGTCAACTGGTTCTCGACGCGCACCGGCTCGCCGGTCCGGGGGTGCGCCTCGGTGAACTCGATAGGCGACAGGATGGCCGAGGCGACCCAGGTGAGCAGCAGCAACAGCAGGAACAGGATCGCAGGGTCCGGCAGCCGGTTGCCCACCGCTTCCACGCCGCTCAGGAAACGGTCGATGGCGCTGCGGCGCTCGTCGTTGTCATTGCGCTGTTTGTCTTCAGCCTTTGGCTCTTCCATGCGGTTCGACCTCCCGTTGGTGTCCGGCCCGGACTCTCCCGTCGGGGGTGACCCCGTTCCAGACGTTCGTCCGCCGGACGGCAACAAGGTGTGAGACTATACGACCGGACGGCGTCTTGCCGACAAGGGGCGCGCGCCGGGGGCGGGAGGCGAACCACAATTTCATTGGTGACGGGGTCACCTGCAACGACTACCGGCCTGCTGGGCGGAGAGGCGGCGCAGGACATGGCGCCGGCCGACGCCGACCCGGCCGTAACGGTTCCGGAAGACCTCGGTCCCCGCCCCCGCACCGTTCATCTACCTGGGAATGCCGCTGTTCGACAACCTGGACCTGGAGGCGGTGGGGGAGGCGGCTGCCTCGCTGGGACGTTACGAGTTCCTGTTGACAGCGGCGTCGCTGCCGACGCGCGGCACCGGGTCGCCCATCAATCCGATCGCCACTTTCCGATCCGTGGTTGCGGCGCACCGCGAGAGGCGCATCACCGCCTGACACCAGGAGCCAAGGAGCCTCTGGAGCACGGGGATCAACTCGCCGCCGGGATTGTCTCCGCAGGGGGCAGCCCCCCGTAGCGACGCTCGCGGCCACGAAACGCCTCGACCGCGCGGCGCAGGTCCTCGCCGTCGAAGTCCGGCCACAGCGTGTCGATGAACAGGAGCTCCGCGTAGGCCGACTCGAACAGCAGGAAGTCGCTCAGGCGCTGCTCGCCGCTGGTGCGGATCACCAGGTCGACCGGCGGGGTCTCCGGATCGGAGTGGCACGCGCGGTTGACCCGTTGCAGGAAGCCGCTCTCGTCGCAGCGTTCCGATCCCAGCTTGCCGGCCGCGGTGAGGATCGCCGAGCGTGCCGAATAGTCCACGGCCAGTCGCAGGTACAGACGGGCGCCTTCGCGTGTCGTGCGCTCCGTCTCCTCGATTTCACGAATCAGCGCGGGCGACAGGCGGTCTCGCCGACCGATCAACGCGAGGCGCACGCCGTTGCGGAGGCAGCGCTTGCGTTCGCGGACGAGAAAGGACTCCAGCAACCGCATCAGCGTCGCCACCTCGTCGGCCGGCCGGCGCCAGTTGTCGGCGGAAAAGGCGTAGAGCGTCAGCGTCGTGATACCGAGTTCGGGCGACGCTTCCACCGCGCGCCGCACGGCGTCGGCACCGCGCCGGTGCCCCTCCGCGCGCGGAAGCGCCCGCGCGCGGGCCCAGCGGCCGTTGCCGTCCATGATCAGGCCCACGTGCAGGCCGCAGCTTTCCGGTCGATCCGGTCGATCCATCTCGTTCCGCCTCATGTCGGTCGGGTTGCCGTCTTGCACGGCCGGCCCGCGCCGCGTCCCGTGCGGACGGCGCGCATCCGTCCAGCTCGGTTCTCACCCGGCGATAGAAAGGGCCAGTCGCTCGACGAGGGTGACGACGACGAGGAACGACAGACCAAGCAGCACGAGAGCGCCGACGGCGAAGATCATCCGCAGGGGGCGGCTCTCGAAGGGGGCGGCGGCGGCCAGGTTGCCGAACTGCGTGGCCACGCGGACAGCGACGTACATCGCGATGATCGCGGCCGCCAGCTCGAGTGGGGGCGCGTCGTCGATCCATGCCGACCCGACGAGAGCCGCGGCGGCGAATACCCGCATCAGCCAGGTAAAGAAGATCTCCTCGGCGGGAGCCAACCGGCCATGTAGAGAGCTGAGCGCTTGTTGCATCGTGACACTCCCGGGTGCGCGTACGACTCGGGTCGCGGCGCGGTTCTGGTGATGTTCCCGCTCCTTGTCGGCAGGGCCGCGAGCGGATTCGCTACCGGGGAGTATGGACGCCAGGCCGTCTCGAGACATGAGCGAGAAGTGATGGTTTCGTGATATTCCGTTGAGAGCGGCCGAAACGGGCTCGGGCACCTGTGCCGTGGCAGATGACCGGCAGGGCGGGTCGGGCGCCGGCGAAGCCGCGGATGAG
>CATQHX010000052.1 GCA_958296065.1 Vicinamibacterales bacterium
CGGGTTCACCGAACGCTTACCGGGGCAGCGACTCGCAGAACGCCGCCAGAGCCTTTCCCGACGTTGTGGGGTACATCGTGGGATGGTCTGTCCTGGAATCCGTGCAAGCCCATGACACTTCAGTCACTTACAGCGGAAGTCATGCTGACGCTGCCGTAGCGGCGACTGGCCCGGATCGCTACCGGCGGGCAACACCCGGGGACGAACTCGTCTCCGGGTCGCCGGTAGCCTCCAAACCCGGAGACAACGATGCACCGCGACCGGAATGACAAGCGACGCACGCCGATCCGATGGGCGGCTTGGCTCGCGGCGGGGTCGGTCGCGGTGCTGTTGACCGTCCGGGCGCTCGACGAGGATGTCGTCGAGGCGTTCGATGCCGCGATCACGGCGCTCCGCGTGGCGGAAGCTGCGCTCGACGATGCGGTCGTGGCCATCGGCGCGGCAACCGAGACACCGCGCGGGCAGCCGGACGGGTCCACCCGGCCGGCCGCGGTATCCCCGGCCGCGCAGCGGGCGGAATCGGCGGCCCACGCGGCGGCCCGCGCGAGCAGCGAGACGCGCGCGGTCCTGACGCGCGTGCGCCATATGCGGATGGAACGTTCCGGCACGTTCGCGGAGGCCGTGGCTACCGTCCGGGGACTGAGAGACGCGACGAGGGCGCTGATGGCGGCGGTCGCGGCACTCCGCGAGGGGGCCGAGGCGCTCCGCGATGCCGGTGCGCTACGGGCGGCACACCGGGCGCTGCTCGCGGCGGACGCCACTCTCGACACCGCCCAGACGGTACTCCAGGCGACCGAGGCAGCCCTCGACGACGACCGGTTCGACCTCCCGCCCTCCGCCGGAAGGACACTGGGCGCAGTCGGCGCGCCCAATTGATCGAACGGAGTCCATCGGAACGGGAGCCACGCGCGTCACCGCCGGCGATCCGGCTGAAGCGAGTTCGGCGCCCCCCTGAACGGCGCCGAGACTCCGGCGTTCGGCTATGGCTGCTGCGCCGCCGCGGCCCGATCCTCGGCGCGGGCGCCGCTGAGCACGTTGGTCAGGCTGTAGTTGCCTTCGTGGCAGGCGTACTCGTACAGCGGCCCCTCGGTGACCCCGCGCGACGCCTGGTTCGTCGTCAGCGGCAGGCGCACGCTCCAGGGGCTCGTGAATTTCGCCGGATCGGTGAGGGTGAACTCGTACATCAGCGTGCTCTCGTCGACGCGCGTGAAGCGCTCGACGAGGTGCATCGTGTGGGTCGGCATCCGCCATGTCTGCGCCCAGCGGTTGGCGGTCCCGTCGACGAAGCGGGTCGACTCGACGACCAGAGTGTCGCCTTCCCAGTGGCCGCGGATGTTGCCGTTCCATTGCCGGATGGTGCTGTGCGGACGATCCCCGAGCGGGATGATCCGCCGGTCGCGGAACATCTCGTGGAGGATCACGACGTGGTCGGGCGTCTGCACGATCTGGTGGTTCGGGTTGTAGCCGAGCCAGAACATCGGCACGCCGTCGGTCATGCAGCGCTCGCCGGTGTCGACGTCCACCCACGAGTTGCGCTCGCCGCTGACGCGGTAGATCGACTGCAGGCGGCTGCGCTCGGCCATCTCCGGCGTGTACGGGACACGCCCGTCGGGCGGATCGGTGACCAGAGCCGTGCGCCGGTCCACGAGCCGCGTGCCCGGATCGAACCAGATCTGGTTGTAGGTGCCGGGATCGCCTTCGCGGACCTCGCGCTCGACGAACCGGGTCGCGTCCGCGCGCAACTCCAGCTCTGCCGCCTGCTCGTCGGTCAGGAGCTCCTGGCCGGCAAATCGTTCGGGCCGCTCGAGCGGCGTCAGCGTCGAGCCGGTCCAGATTCCCTCAAGGTCCGGGTGCCCCCACGGGGTGCGCAGCGCGTCCTGCCCCGCCGCGGGGAAGGCCGCCAGAACGACGAACGCCGTGACCGCTGCAACCGCTACGAATGTTCGACGCTCCATTGATCCACCTCTTCATTCCAGGACGGAGCCGACGGTGTCCCGTACCGCGCATCTTCCCGCAGGCGCCGCGCGGATGCAACCCGGAAGGGGACCCGTCGCTCCGGGCCGCCGCCCGCAAGTTCTAGAGCCCGCTCATGGAGCCGCCAGTGTCAGACTGAATCTCGGCGCGAAGGATGTGCTTCCGGATCTTGCCGACGGACGTGCGCGGCAACTCCGCCCGGAAGCGCACGAACTGCGGGACGCGGAAGTCGGCAAGCCGTTCGCGGCACCAGCCGATCAGCTCATCCTCGGTCAACGATGCGGCCGACGGCTCTTCCCCTTCGCCATCCCGCGGCACGACGACGGCCAGAATCGCCTCATCGCGCATCGCGTCGGGCACCCCGATGACGGCGCAGTCGTACACGCCAGGGTGCTCGCGGATAACCGCCTCCACCTCGCTGGCGGCGACGTTCTCCCCCGACCGCTTGATCATGTCCTTCGCGCGGTCGACGAAGTGAAAGTACCCGTCCTCGTCCTGCCGGGCGTTGTCGCCGCTCCACAGCCAACCGTCGCGGATGGTCTCCGCAGTGGCGTCCGGGTTCCTGTAGTAGCCCTTCATCAGGGACAGCCCCGGCTCGCCGCGGACGACGATCTGTCCGATCTCGCCGCGTACGACCGGGCGTCCGCTCTCGTCAACGAGCCGGGACGTGTAGCCGGGCGCCGGCAGTCCCATCGACATGTTGCGCCGCTCGCCCTCGAAGGGATTGATGATCGGCGGCCCCATCGTCTCGGTCATGCCCCAGAGCTGCATCAGCGGCGCCCGGAACCGCTCTTCCCACTCGACGAGCTGCGCCGGCGTGACGCTCTGGGCGAAGATCACCGCGCGCAGGTCGTTCCTGGCATGCTCCGGCCGCCGGGGTTGGGCGAGCAGCATCCGGATCGGCGCGGCAAACAGGCTGGCAACGGTGCAGCGGTGGGCAATGGCCTGGTCGAAGTAGCGGCTCGCGCTGAAACGGGCCATCAGCGCCACGCTCGCCCCGGCCACCAGCGCACTCATCGTCGAGTAGTACTGGGCGTTGCCGTGGAACAGCGGGAGGACGCAGAGCTGCCGGTCGTCCGGCGTGAGGCGGACCGCACGTGCCACCGTCTCGCCGGCGCAGAGGTAGTTGGCGTGCGTGACCAGCACCCCCTTCGGGCGCGCCGTGGTGCCGGAGGTATAGAGGATGGCCGCCTCGTCGGTCGGCGACGGCGACGGCGACGCGGGCGGCGTAG
This sequence comes from Vicinamibacterales bacterium, assembly GCA_958296065.1. Classification (GTDB taxonomy): domain Bacteria; phylum Acidobacteriota; class Vicinamibacteria; order Vicinamibacterales; family UBA8438; genus WTFV01. The sequence continues at coordinate 3,207 of CATQHX010000052.1, forward strand.
CGGGACAGTGGGCAACCAGTCGGCCGAAGTCGACCAGCGCCGAAGGGGCGCCGCCTCCGCAGACGACCACCTCATCGACCCGCCGACACCGGCTGCGCACCTGGTGGGCGAGGTCGAGCCGGTCGGCCTGCGTGAAGATCAGCCGGCTCTCGGAGTGCGTGACGAGGTACTCGAGCTCCGAGACCGAAGACGCCGTATTGACGGGAACGATCACGGCGCCGAGCATGGCGGCACCGAACCAGAGAGCGAGGAACTCCGGGCAGTTGGGCAGGAGCAGGATGACCTTGCCGCCCCGGCGGACGCCGAGGCGCTCGAGGAGGTGCGCGGTGCGGTACACCTCCCGGTCGAACTCGCCGTACGTGCACGTGGTGATCTGTCCGTGCAGGTCGTCGAAAACGACGAACGGCCGGCCGGGGTTCGCTCGCGCCTGCGCCTGCAGGAGTGCAGGCAGCGTCCGCGCGCCAGCAGCGGCTGGCTGATCGGCCATTTCAACTCTATCGCCCGGTCACTCCCGCGGGCTTCGGGTCGACACGGCTTGCCTTCGGAGCAAGCAACGAGGTCCCCTTACCAGCCGAAGGACCGCGAGACCAGAACGCCGCCGGTCGGAGCTATGCCGACTGCGACCTCCTCCACCTCCACCACGTCCGACCAGATCGTCGCCAGCAGCGTCCCCACTCCCGCCAAAGCCAACCCGCCGACAAGGTACTCGAGCGGGACGTGACGCATCGGACGCACGTCACCAGCCGCCTGCACCAGGGCGGCCGGCAACTGCTCCTCGAACATCGACGGGTCAATGCTTGGGTCGAGGAACGAAAGCGGCGTGTGCAACCCCAACGCACCCCGCTCGCCTGACTTCACCAATTCGTGATCGTCCACTTGCCCGCCGATCAGGATTCCAGCCGAATCGCGCCAGGTCCAGCCGTACTCCAGCCTGCAGGCACGAAAACTGGAGAACGAAAGTATCTCGACCGTGCCGCCGAGCATCTCGACGGGCGTTCCCTGCCTCCCGTTCCCGAACCTGCCGCCGCCGGGCGTGCACTTGCTCGATTCGATCATCATCGCCGCGCCCGCGGCCACTCCCAGCACGCCGGCCAGCGTTCGCCACATAGATCGACCACTCTCCTTGAACGTATCGGCGGAGAACCGCTCTGCGGTCACGGGCAGATCGACCGGAGGCCTCGCCTGCGTCGAAGCTGCATCCCGCTCCGTCGCTACGCCTGGTGCCGGAATCAGCGGCACGAACAGGCGCTCGGTCCGCCCGGTAGCCAGCGCAAGGTCGTGGCTGACGCCGACATAGCCGTCATGCGCCAGCGTGACGCGATACTGCCCGGGCTTCAACCCGGCCACGCGGACCGGTGTGCGTCCCAGCACCGCTCCATCGACCGACACCTCCACTCCGGCCGGTTCGGTATCGACGACAAGCATGCCCAGGTCACGCGCCTCGTCCCAGATCGCCAGCACCTCCTGTGGAAAGTCCGCCTCCGCCAATCGCAGCGTCGGATCGCGCACCTGTGCTTCCGCGAACAACTGCCGCGTCTCGTTGGGATCCGCTAGTCGCAGGCGCGCAACGCCCAGATACAGGTAGGCTCGCGCCAGATCGCGCTCGTACTCCGGGTATTCCGCCAGCCCGGCGGCAACTGTCCCCAGCAGGACGGAGGCCCCTTCCCACCGCCCGGACGCGACCAGGTCGATGCCGTCCTCCAGGACTTCGACGCAGGTTCGCGCGTCCGGACACGCCTGCGCGTCCGGCACACCCTGCGCCGTTCCCCATGCCGGAACGACCCATGGCAGCGCGGTCGCACCAGCGATCCAGAGCGCTCTCCGCACGAGTCCGGTTGTCTTGGCCAATGCCCGTCTGCCCCTACCATCCAAAAGATCGCGAGGCCAGAACGCCGCCGGTCGGCGTCACGGCCACCGCAACGTCTTCCACCACCACCGAGTGCGACCAGAACTTCAGAACCAACGCCCCCAGCCCCGCCAGCACCAGGCCGCCCGCGAGACGATCCCGCGGAAAGAAGAGCCCGGTGCGCACCTCACCGACGGACTCCGCCAAGGCGTCCTGCAGTTGCTCCTCGAAGACAGCGGCGGCCGGATTGGAATCCCGCAACATCGCCTCCACGTAACTCCGCCGCTGATGTTCGTCGAGGTTGAGCATCAGCGCGTCGACAGAGTTCCCCAACATCGCCTCGTGATCGTCCACGTGCCCCCGGACCGTCCCGTACCGACCGTTCAACTCGAAGTGATACCGCAACCTGCAGCCTCCCCCCCAGCGAAGGTACTTCGACTGTCCGTACGGCGCGGGTACGAGCTGCCGCGCCTGAACAGCACCGTCGAGCGTCTCCACCTGCGTACCGTCGTCCCATCTCTCCGCGCCATTCAGGTTGCACTGCCGCCCGGAGATCACTATGCCCGCCGCGATGCCCAGGCCCCCCACGAGCGTACGCCACATCGATCTGCCCAGCTTCTTCGTCGTATCGGGCGACAACCGCTCCGCCGTCGTGAATCCGTCGGTCGCCGCTCCCGCGGCGGCGGATTCGGCAAGAGTCCGAATCCCGGTCGAGACATCGTCCGCCGCGCTCGCCTCGGGAAGTCCTGCTTCACGTGCCTCGTCCCAGATCTCCAGAGCTTGCCTCGAAAACTCCGCCGGTTCCAGTTCCAGACCGGGATCGAGCGCCCGCGCCTCCGCAAACAACTGTCGGGTCTCGTCCCCGGTTCCGACCTGCAAGCGCGCCGCACCCAGATGCACGTACGCCCGTGCCAGGTCTCGCGCGTGAAGCGGATGTTCCTCCAAACCGGCAGCAACCTCCCTCAGCACAACGGAAGCCGCGTCCCACCGACCGGCCGCGATGAAGTCGATACCGTCCTCCAGCAACTTCAGGCACCTCTGAACCGCCGGACACACGTCCTCGTCCGCGGGCTGAAGCGCCCAACCGCGCGACGGCACTCCGCACAACAGCGCCGCCGCGGACAGGACCCGCACGATTTCCCACACGCGTTTCACCGCCGCCTCCCTTCAACGCGGCGCTCACAAGCACGCGCTATCCAGCCGCAACGCCTCAACGAACCACCTCGACGTTGGAATCGGCATCCACCACGACGGTGGCTACCAGGAGTCTCTGCCCCGGCTGATTCAACCTGAGCGGAGCCAGTTCGTAGCGGTCGGTCGAGCTTGCCACTATGGTGCCCCGAACGGTGACCGGCCCTCCGTCGAACAAGTTGTAGTAGATCCGGTACTCGCCCGGGGCCGCCACGTGGGGATGCAGCCACACCTCGTTGCCCGGCCCGTTTCGGGAGTCCTCCTCGAACCGCGCAGGGCTGCCCTCGTGGATCCTTGCACCGTAGTAGAACTCATCGCCGCGTGGATCGACGACGTGCAGGTCGACATCGTCGCCCCGGCGTCCAGGCCAGGAAATCATGACCATCAGGAACTTCCGCCGGCGCTCGCGCTCGAGCGCCTCCCTCAACGGCCGGACCCTCCGCTCGCCACCGCCCGCGAGCTCGGCCTCCAGGCGTTCCTGCATCTGCGCATTCTCGGCCCGGAGCGACGCCTGCTCCGCCTCGCCGTCCCGGAGCCGTGCGTTCTCCGCCTCCAGCGATTCCCGAGTCCGCAGGAGCCGCGCGTTCTCCGCACGGAGGTCATCCCGTTCCGCCACGCCATCCCGGAGCCGCGCGTTCTCCGCCTTCAGAAGCTCCTGATCCCGAAGAAGCTGCGCGTTCTCCGTCCGCAACGGTTCCCGACCGGCAACTTCCCGCTCGGCGAGAGCACGCCTCAGCGTCTCGCTCTCCGTCTTGAACCGCAGGAGCCGCTCGTTCTCCTCCCGCAACGCCGCCAGCTCCTCCTGTGTTGCGGCACGCTCCACCAGCCACTGTCGCTCGAGGTCACCGCCACTCGTCCGCCTCGACCCGGGGCAGTACGCGAGCAGCAGGATTGCAAGCAGAACGAGCGCGCCCAGCGCCCAGGCAAGGACATCCCGTGCCGACCCTTGGAGAAACGATGACTCGCGGTGCTCTCCCGGCATGTCAGTGGACCCCACCGTCCGCGGCGCCGTCGTCGCGGCCGGTGGCCGACCCGGCGGGAGCTAGCGCCCCAGGAGTCTGCGCCGGCTCGGCGTTTCGGGGCGCTAGCTCCCGCCCCAGGAGTCTGCGCCGCACAACTCATTCCGTTGCGTTTCTACGGCGCAACTCCTTAGCTGCCTTGTCCGGCCGAACTGCGGATTCTGTACAAACTACGTACTCGTTGGCGGCGCGACTTGCGCCGCTTTCAGGTTTACCTGGTTAGACTTAGACCGCCTACGGGACACTGACCACCCGCGGCCCGTACGGCGTACTCGGCCGGCAGCGTCGCCAGGGCCATCCTGTCAGCTCGAGGTCAGCGCCGCCCCGTCGCCTCCCAGGTCCGCTCGGCCCGCAGCAGGTTGGTCATCGCGTAGTTGCCCTCGTGACAGGCGTACTCGTAGATGATGTAGTCGGGCAGCCGCGGCATGTGCCGCATGCCGGTCCAGGGCCGCGTGTAAACCGTCGAGTCCTCGATGGTGAACGTGTGCTCGAGGGTGTTGTCGTCCAGGCGCCGGAAGCGCTCCACCGCGACGGTGTTCGGCGAGGACGGGAAGCGGTGCTGGGTCTTGTCGCTGAAGTTGCGCGTCTCGACCACCAGCGTGTCGCCCTCCCAGTGGCCGCGCGAATCGCCGTTCCACTGCCGGATGCCGTCGGTCAGGCGGTCACGCCCGTCGATGGGGATGATGCGCACGTCGTGGATGTTCTCGACGCGGATCGCCACGTGGTCGGGCGTCTGCACGATCTGGTACGTGTTGTTGTAGCCGGTGGAGACCGGCGGCACCCCGTGGTAGGTAATGCAGCGGTCCCAGTTGCTCCGGTCGAGGTGCGAGTCGGCCGGATGCTCGGCCCGGTACGCCCGGTCGGCCTCGGCCTTCGCCGCCGTCTCTGCGGTGATGGGCAGGCGCCCGTTCGGCGGATCGGTGATGAGCGACGTCCGCAGGTCGGGACTCACCCGGCCGCGGTCGAACCAGAGCGCGTTGTAGGAGCCGACGCTGCCCGGCGGCGGCTCGCGATCGAGGGTCACCTCCAGGTTGCGCGCGGCGGCCTCTTCCTCCGTGTAGCGCTCGCGGTCGCCGAGACCGGCCGGCCTCTGCAGCGGCGTGAGCGAGGCGTATGACCAGGTGCCCTGCAGGTTCGGATCGCCCCAGGGCGTCAGGGTCTCGCCGTCGGACTGCGTCTGGGCGAGCGCGGCCGCGGGCAACGCGGCGACGGCGAGCACGGACAGCGACACCGCGATGGTTCGATTGCGCATCTGGGGACCTTCCTTTGGCTTGAAATCCTTGCGGCTACGATAGTCCCCGCCGGGCCGGCGCGCAAGGGGGGAGCGTGCGGTATCATCTGCGCGAAAGCGAGGGTTCATCATGGCTCGATCTATCGCCTCGTTCACCCTGGCCGCGGTCGTGCTCGCCCTGGCCGGCGGCGCCCCGGCGCCCGTCCACGCCCAGAACGGCGACGGTTGGGACCCGCCCCGCCTCGCCAACGGACAGCCCGATCTGAACGGCACCTGGAACAACGTCGGCTCGGCCCACATTCCGCTCGAGCTGCCGGAGGCGCTTGCGAACGCGGACGTCTCCCAGGAGGAGATCGACGCCCTGGTGCAGGAGCGGTCGGATGCGCGCAAGGCGGTCACCTGGCAGGGGCACGAGAACAGCCGCGGCGTGGGCGCCTACGCCAACTACTGGTTCGACTGGTTCTGGAAGGAGCCGTCCGGGGTCGACGCGCCCGCGCTGCTGATCGAGCCGGCGAGCGGCAGGATGCCGGCCATGACGCCCAAGGCCGCCGAGAGCGTCGCCTGGCACCGCGAGCACCTGCACGATTCGTACTCGACGATGGAATCGGGCGACCGCTGCGTCTCGCGCGGCACCTACGGCATCATGATGCCGACGGCGTACAACAACGGGAAACTGTTCTTCCACACGCCGAACCACGTCGTCATCCTGAGCGAGATGATCCACAACTCGCGCATCATCCCGATCGGCGCCGGCGCGCACGTCGACGACGGAATCGCACTGTGGAACGGCGACCCGCGGGCGCACTGGGACGGCGACACGCTGGTCGTCGAGTCGCGCAACTTCAAGCCGGTCGCCAATCAGCGCGGCCCCGGCTCGCGCGCGCCCCAGACCGAGGCGCGCCACGTCGTCGAGCGGTTCACCCTGCTCGACGCCGACACGCTGCGCTACGAGCTGCGGGTGGACGACCCGGAGACCTACACGGCCCCCTGGACGGTCGCCTTCAACTACAAGCGCGACAACGAGTACCTGCAGTACGAGTACGCCTGCCACGAGGGGAACTACGCGGTCCCCAACTCGCTGAGCGGCGAACGGGCGCAGGAGAAGAAGTAGCGGCCGGAATCGGGCAGAAACCGGAATCGGGTTCAGTGTTATCACGTGGAGTGCAGATCATGAGAAGCAATCGCCTTGGAATCGCTTTCGCCGTGGCCCTCGGAATCGCGCTGGGCGGGGCCGCGGACGCGGCCGGCCAGAGTTATCCCAACCCGTACCGCCTCGTGGACGACTGGGCGAAGTTCACCGACGGCCGCATCGTCGGCGCGGTCGGGGACACGACCGTGGACAACGACGGCAAGCACATCTGGGCGGTGCTGCGCTGCGACGCGGGGCCGGAGCTCTTCGGGTGGGAGTGCCTGGACTCGGATCTCGATTCCATCATCAAGTTCGCGCCCGACGGCACGGCGGTCGAGAGCTTCGGCGGCGGCATGTTCATCTGGCCGCACGGCATCGACGTCGATCCGGACGGCAACGTCTGGGTGACCGACGCGGTGAGCGAAGCGCGCACGCCGGAGGGCGGCAACCGCGGTCACCAGGTGGTCAAGTTCAGCCCGACCGGCGAGGTCCTGATGGTGCTCGGCACGCCGGGCGAGGCGGGCGGCGGCGAGACCCACTTCAATGCGCCGGCGGACGTCGTCGTGGCGGACGACGGCAGCATCTTCGTCGCCGACGGCCACGCCAACGAGACCAACAACCGCGTGGTGAAGTTCGACGCCGAAGGCAACTACCTGATGGAGTGGGGCCAGACCGGCTACGCGCCGGGCGAGTTCCGCACCCTGCACGCCATCTCCATCGACAACGACGGGCGGGTCTTCGTCGCCGACCGCTCGAACAACCGGGTGCAGATCTTCGATCAGGAGGGCAACTTCCTCGCGCAGTGGACGCAGTTCGGCCGTCCGAGCGGCATCACCTTCGACCCCCACGGCCGCATCTACGTCGCCGATTCGGAGTCGGACGACGTGCAGAACCCGGGCTGGGAGCTGGGCATCCGCATCGGCGACGCGAAGAGCGGCTGGGTGACCGAGTTCATCCCGTTCGTCTGGGGCGACCCGCGCGAGGTCGCCGGCAACGGGGCCGAGTTCGTCTCGGTAGACGCCGCGGGCAACATCTACGGCGGCGAGCCGCGGCCGCGGACTCTGCAGAAGTACGTGCGGGTGAAGCCGTAACCGGAACCGATTCCGTCCAAATACCTGGACGAATCGAAGGGAGATCACGACATGCAACGCCTTCTACTGTTCGTTCTCGCCGCACTGCTGGCGGCCCCGGCCTTCTCCCTCGCCCAGTCCTCGGACGAGGAGCTGATTGACAGGGCCACCATGGCCGCTCCGCAGCGCGTCCGCGGCGGCGCCGGCGTCGTCCGCTGGGACGCCAACAACAACCGGATCGTGGTGAAGGAGAGCGAGAACGGCCTGGTCTGCTGGGACCGCTCGGACGTGCCGGGCACGGCGCCCTTCGCCGTCCAGTGCTCCGCCGAGGCCAACCTGCCCCGCTTCGAGCAGAACCGCATGTTCTCCTATCAGGCGGCCGACGCCGACGAGCGCCGGGCGTTGATGGCCGCGTCGGAAGAGGACGGCACGCGCGTCCTCGCGGCGTTCGGGTCGGTCTGGTACTCGATGAACGGCCCAGACCAGGAGAACGCCAATCGCCACACGACGATTGCCGTCCCCAATGCGACGGCCGAGACGGTCGGCCTGCCCGACTCGCGGCGCTCGGACGGGCTCTGGCTGATGCAGGCTGGGACGTCGAGCGCGCACCTGATGGTGCCCGGGCTGTAGTTCGCCCGGCTCCAGTCGCACGAAGCAGAACGGCCCGGCCTTCTCCTGCGAGGGCCGGGCCGTTTCTTCGTGTACGCGGGATGGCGCCGGCCGACCGCTCTCAAACCGGCTTGCTTCCCGGTCCGTCATCCGCGGCCGACTGCCGCCGCTGCGCAGTCCGGCAGTCCGCTCCGGACGGCGCGATGCCTTCCTGCGTCCCCGCTACCGACCGCCGCCGGCTTCCGCCGCTTCCTGCAGGCGGGCGCCGCGCAGCGTGTTCTCGATGGCGTAGTTCCCCTCGTGGCAGGCGAACTCGTAGATCCGGCCCGTGCCGGGCGCCGGCCGCATGAAGATCCGGGCCGTCCACGGGCGGGTCCACGTGGTCGGATCGTCCATCGTGAACTCGTACTGCAGCAGATCCTCGGCGACACGAGTGAACCGCTCGACGAGGCGGAGGTTGCTCGACGCGCCGCTGAAGTTCGCGTCGCGCTTGAAGTTGGTGGTCTCGACGACCAGGCTGTCACCGTCCCAGCGGCCGCGGGAATCCCCGAGGTCCTTGCGGATTCCGGCCGGCAGATGCGGGCGCCCGTCGGTCGGGATGACGCGCGCATCGTGCATCATCTCCATCAGGATGGCGACCGAATCGGCCGACTGCACGATCTGGAAATTGCTGTTGTAGCCCCGGCCTGTCATCGGCACCCGGCCGCCCGAACAGCGAAGCCCGGCGCCGAGGTCTTCCGGCCCCCTCGGAAAACGCGGACGTTCGACGGCAGCGCGCGCCTCCGCACGCCGCTTGCCTTCGTCCGTCATCTCCGGAAGCCGGCCGTCCGGCGGGTCCTCGATGAGCGACGTGCGGTTGTCGAACCAGCGATCGATGAGCCAGAACTGGTTGTAGTTGCCGGTCCCTTGCGGGTTCTCCTCGGTGACGCCGTCGCCCGACTGGTAGTCGGTCCGGTCGGCGAGCGCGGCGCGGAACACGCTCTCGCCGAAGGCCGCATCGGTCTCGCCGTTGAAGAGCTCGGCAGCGCGTCTGGCTAGCGTCGCCACCTCTTCGTCGGTCAGGAACGGCGTGTCAGCCAGCTCTTCCGGCCGCTCAGCGGCGTCGCCGAGTCGCTCGCCCAGACGCCCTGCAGATCCGGATGGCCGTCCGCCGTGCGCGGCACGCTCCAGCCGTCGTCGGATGACTGGGCCGCCGCCGGCGACGCCAGGGCCAGCAGGCAGGCCCCGGACAAGAGAAGCCGGAAGTACCGATTCGTCATCACATACCTCACTTCTGCCGCTCCATCGCGGCAATGGGATCCGCACCGTACAGACCCGACCCCACCCCCGAGCAAGTTTCGCAGGCACCGTGCGGAGTGCCAGAAGGCTCCTGGTGACAGTTCACCACCGCATCACTGCTGCGAATCCGCTTCTTCCTTCCGGGCTCCGCCCAGGGCATTGGGCACGGAGTAGTTGCCTTCGTGGCACGCGTACTCGAACTGCACGTAGCCGTCGTCGCGGTCGTAGGGGAACGCCGCGGTCCACTCGCCGGTGTAGGTCTCCGGGTCGTCCATCGTGACCGAGTAGAGCAGCAGGTCCGGCCCGGCGAACGTGAGCCGCTCGACGATGCGCTGCGCCTCGGACTGCCGCGAGCGGGTGCCGGCGCTCGGGCCGCGCATGTTGCGGACGGCGCGGAAGTTGGTCGACTCGATCACCAGGGTGTTCCCTTCCCAGCGGCCGCGCGGGTCGCCTTCCCACTGCCGGATGCCCTCGTCGACGTGCGGAGCGCCGTCGATCGGGATGATGCGCGCGTTGTGGATCATCTCGCTGTGGAAAACGACGTAGCCGGGCGGCTGCAGGATGAGGGTGCCGTTGTTGTACTCGGTCGGCATCATCATGCCGAGCACGCCGCGCGAGATGCAGCGGTCGCCGGTCTCCATGTTGGCGTAGGAGTCGTGCAGCTGCGCCATGTTCAGCGCGATGCGCTCGCGCGCGTCGGCGGTGCGCTCGGGAATGCGGCCGGTCGCCGGCTCGACGATGATCGACGGCTGCCCGATGTCGGTCGGATTGTCGAAGTACCAGTCGAACCAGTAGAGCCCGTAGCCGCCGACGCCGCCGCGGTTGTTCTCGTGGCCCCGCCACTCCGAGCGTTCGATGCGCCCGCTGCCGCGCGCCTCGGCTTGCTGCCGCAGCTCCTCCGTCGTGATGTCCTCCCGCCCGGCCAGCGTTTCCGGCCGCTCGAGGGGCGTGAATATCGCTCGCGTGTTGTTCCACATCCCCTGGATGTTCGGCTGGCCGTCGGCGAGACGCTCGGCCTGCCAGTCCTCGGGCTGCTGCGCGCCCGCGGACGGCGCGATGACCACCATCGCGACCGCCGCCAGCAGGCCCGCCGCCACACGTACGGGCGAACGCTTGATCACGTGTCTCTCCTTCCGCGAAAGAACCGAAAAATGAAGCGGCCACCCGAAGCGGCGCGACCGAATCGCACCGCCGCGGATGGCCCCAAAAACGCTCTCGAATCCGACCGTCAGTCGACGGTGACCGTCACCAGGATCGGGGTCACCTTGATCGTGTCGTCGGCGTGACCGCGGAGCACATGGGTCCCGCGCTCGGAGAAAGTGACGGTCGTCACCGCCTCGCCGCCGCGTCCGCCTTCGATGTGCGTGACCATCGGATCGAACGTGACCCTGCCCGGCCCGCGGTAATGGGTCCAGGTGACGGCCAGCCCGGTCTCACCGGCCTCGAACGCGTTGACGACGTCCTGGTTGATCGGGTGCGGCCGCGACCGGCGCAACTCGAGCGCCGCGATCCGTTCCGGGGTCGTCGGCTTCTCGCGCGGCCCCGGGATCCCGTCGTCGCTGACGCGCGCGGTCAGGGTCAGGGTGTCCGGCAGCGTGACCGTCAGATCCGTACCCGGCTCGACCTCGATGTACGGGAACCGGTTGTCGGCCGGCCAGCCATTGGCCCCCATGCCCCGGTTGGCCTTGATGACCCCGTCATCGATCTCCCACGCGGGCCACAGCGACGCAACCGCCCGGTCGGTCCGGCCGTTGGAGGTCACCGTCCAGACCAGGTCCTTCTCGCCCCAGTCCGCCGGCACCTGCACCCGGAAGACGAACTGCTGGCGCCGCACGTAGAACCGGGTGGGCTGGCCGCGGTCGGCCGGCCCGGGCTCGAAGAAGTTGTCCGCGCCGACCGGCGCGTGCGGCATCTCCCGGTAGTTGCGGTTCATGTACCCGAAGACCATGTTGAAGGTCCCGTCCGGGTTCCGCTCCCACCCCTCGAAGACCGGCGCGACGTTCTGGCCCCTGTCGAACTTGAGCTGCGCCTCCGCGTCGCTCGCCACGACACATGCCAACCCGACCGCGCCGCACAGCAGCACGAAACGCAAACCACCCCTGAACATGATGACGAACTCCGTCAGTTGTCGTTGTTGTTGGCCATCGCCTCCCGCTCGGCCAGCGCGGCGGCGAAATCGTCGTCGTCGAGCTCGTAGTAGCTCGTCCAGGTGAAGCTCATGTCGTCGCTCGAGCGCTGGCCGAAACCGGCCCAGTTACGCGGATCCGGATTCCAGCGGTTGGCCTCCGAGTTGTCGTGCCACGTGATGGTGTGCATCATCGTGCCGGCCGGCAGCAGCGGCTGCACGTCGTCCGCGTAGTTGTAGACGATGTGCCACCCGAAGTCCCACGTAGCACAACTCAACATCTCGGTCTGCCCATCCGGGTAGATGGCCTCGATGCACTGCCGCTTGCCGCGGTTGTGCAGGTGCGGCTGGAAGCCGGTCAGGCGGACGTTGTTGTCGAACTTGTGGTAGCTGTCGTGGCGGACGTTGTCCTCGCCCGGCGGGATGTCGAGGTCGTAGTTCTGCGCCAGCGCCCGCGAGAAGAGCTCGTGCTTCGGCGTCTCGCCCTCCGGGTAGAAGGTCAGGCCGACGCTGGTCCGGTCGGTCCGATCCTCACCGATGGACGCGTAGTGCATGTTGAAGCGGATGACCGTGCCGGCCTTCACCAGACGGCCGGTTCCGGGCGGGAAGATGTCGCCGTTCTTGCCCTGGGCATACTCGTTCAGAAAGTCGCCCTCATCGTCATCCGGCGTCGCCTGCACGCGGGTGACGGCATGGTGCACCACCGGGAAGCCCTCGGACGACGGCTTCGTCTCGACCGCGCTGATCCACACGTCCTCGGTCAGGCCCGAGTCCGCGTAGAAGTCCCCCCACCAGTTGGCGCCCTCGGCCGGTACGACGAAGGGCTCGGGAATCGGCACGATCCAGTCGGGCTCGCCGATGTGCCACTGGTCGCGGTCCGCGAACTCGCGCTCCAGCGGCGCGTCGGCCGGGTTGCCGCGCGGAGCGCCGGCGTCGACCCAGGCGGCGACCATGGCGATCTGCTCGTCGTTCAGCGAACGGTCGTACTTGAAGCCCTGCACGCCGATGTTCTTGTCGATGTACCACGGCGGCATCGTGCGGGTGACCACCTTCTCGCGGATGGCGCGCGCCCAGGGGCGCGTCTCCTCATAGGTCATCAGCGACATCGGCGCGATGGCGCCCTCGCGGTGGCACGTCTGGCAGGAATCCTGAAGGATCGGAAGCACGTCCTTCGTGAACGTGACGTCCGATTGCGCGATCGCCGCACCCGGCGCGGCCAACAGGGCCGCCACCGCGAGAACGACGACGCCGAGGGAGCCGAACAGCCGGGTTCCGACGCTGGATGTCATTGGAATCTTCCCTCCTGTACTGACTGCAAACTTTGCGCCTGTGACGCGCCGTTGTCAATGGGCAAACGCCGACCGGAGCGCCCCGAACGCCTGGGACCGCGTCGATCCACGAAAACCGTCTCGACCAGCGTCGGGCACATGGCAACGGTGCCGACCGGGTCGATCCTGCCTGACCGCGTCGACCTCTACCGCACTGCCTCCGCGGCGGCCGCCGCCTCCTCGGCGCGCGCCCCGGCCAGGATCACTTCCATCGCGTAGTTGCCCTCGTGGCAGGCGTACTCGTAGAGCGGCTCCGGGTTCCACTGCATCGGCACCTCGTACTTCCAGGGCCGGGTCCAGGTGGCCGGATCGTCGATCTCCGCCTCGTACATCAGGACCTGCGGCGAGACGCGGGTGAAGCGCTCGGTCAGGTGCAGGTCGGCGCTCGCACCGCCCCGCATGAAGCTGGTCTCGCGGATGAAGCCGATGGTCTCGACCACCAGCGTGTCGCCGTCCCAGTAGCCGCGCGAATCGCCGGTCCACTGCCGCAGGCCGATGTGCGGCCGCCCGTCGAGGGGCACCACGCGGACGTTGTGGTTCATCTCGCTGAGAAGCACTACCGAGTCGGGCGTCTGGAAGATCTGGACGTTGTTGTTGTAGGCGCCGGGCGTCATCGGCGGGCCGGAGTTGAAGCCGGTGATGCAGCGCACCTGCAGGCCGTTCGGCCCGAGGTCGTCGACCCAGCCGCCCGGGGTGGGCTCGTGCGGCCCGGTGTTCTTCCGCGCCTCGGTCATCGCCGCCCGCCTGCGCTCGGCCGCGGGCGTCAGCGCCGGGATGCGGCCGTCGGGCGGGTCGATGACCAGCGACGTGCGCCGGGTCCCGATGACCGAGTCGCCGCGGTCGAACCAGAAGGTGTTGTAGTTGCCGACGATGTCGTCCGGCTCCTGGTCGTCGCGGGCCGCGTTCTCGGCCGCCCGGATGTCCTCGATCTCGGCCGCCTCCTCGGCGGTCAGGAACTCCTTGTCGGCAAGCTCTTCCGGGCGCTCCATCGGCGTGATGGTGCGAAAGTCCCAGACCCCCTGCAGGTCGGGGTGTCCCCATTCCGTGCGCGGGACGTCTCCCTGCGCGGCGGCCGTGAGGGGCACGAGCGCGGCGAACGACAGAACCGCCAGAACGCAGACCAACTCTCGGCGTAGCATCTCGATTCCTCCCGCCCGACCGCTCGGAGCCTGGTCGCCGGCCCCGGATGCCGCGATTCCGTCCAGCCCGCGCCGCCCCGCGAGCGCCTGCCGGCCGCCCCGGCTTCCGGCAACGAATCCCACCGGCCGAGCCTCTGGCCGCGAGCATAGCATGGGGCCGGCCGCACCCCTCCGGCGATTCTCCGCGCCGTGGTAGATTATTCGGTTGGGCGCTGCCCGATCGGCGTTACGACAGGAAGCAGGAGACAGAACCGTGCCGGAGACAACGACCAGAACCACCCACGAATTCCAGACCGAGGCCCGCCAGCTCCTCGATCTGATGATCCATTCGCTCTACTCGAACAAGGAGATCTTCCTCCGCGAGCTCATCTCGAACGCGTCGGATGCCTGCGACAAGCTGCGCTTCGAGGCGCTGACCGACGCCGCGCTGCTCGATGAGGATCCGGATCTGGCGATTCGGATCGAAGCGGACCGCGACGCCCGCACCATAACCGTCACCGACAACGGCGTCGGCATGTCGCGCCAGGAGGTGATCGACAACATCGGCACGATCGCCAAGTCCGGGACCCGCGAGTTCGTCGCGCAGCTCACCGGCGACCAGACGCAGGACGCGCAGCTCATCGGCCAGTTCGGCGTCGGCTTCTACTCGTCGTTCATCGTCGCCGACCGGGTCACGCTGACGACCCGCAGGGCCGGCGTCGGGGCGGACGACGCAGTGCGCTGGGAGAGCACCGGCGAGGGCGAGTACACCCTGGAGGCGGCCTCCCGGGAGGCACGCGGCACCTCGGTCACCCTCCACCTGCGCGAAGGCGAGGACGACCTGCTCTCCGGCCCGGCGCTGCGGTCCATCGTCCAGAAGTACTCCGACCACATCACGCTGCCGATTCTGATGCGGAAGGAGGAGGTCCCCGGCAAGCAGGCGGACACCGGCGACGTCGAGACCACCGAGAAGGTCAACCAGGCGTCGGCGCTCTGGGCCCGGCAGAAGAACGAGATCACGAAGGAGCAGTACGACGAGTTCTACAAGCACGTGGCGCACGACTTCGACGTGCCGCTCGCGCACACTCACGCCCGTGTCGAGGGCCGGCAGGAATACACCCTGCTGCTCTACATTCCGCGGCGGGCGCCATTCGATCTGTGGGACCGCGAGCAGCGCCACGGCATCAAGCTCTACGTCCGGCGCGTCTTCATCATGGACGGCGCCAAGGAGCTGATGCCCGGCTACCTGCGCTTCGTCCGCGGCCTGATCGACTCGAACGACCTTCCGCTGAACATCTCGCGCGAGATCCTGCAGCACTCGCGCGACGTCGAGGCCATCCGCAACGCGGCGGTGAAGCGAGTCCTCGGGCTCCTGGAGGAACTGGCGGAGAACGAACCGGACAAGTACGCCGACTTCTGGCGCGAGTTCGGCCGTGTCCTCAAGGAGGGGCTCGGCGAGGACCTCGGCAACCAGGAGCGGCTGGGCAAGCTGCTGCGCTTCGCCTCCACCCACCGCAACACGGCCGAGCAGAGCGTCTCGCTCCCCGACTACGTGGCGCGCATGAAGGACGGACAGGACAAGATCTACTACGTCACCGCCGACAGCTTCGCCGCTGCACGGCACAGCCCCCACCTGGAGGTCTTCCGCCAGAAGGGCATCGAGGTCCTGCTGCTGCACGACCGGGTCGACGAATGGGTCGTGGCGCACCTTGCCACCTTCGACGGCAAGCCGCTGCAGTCGGTGGCCAAGGGCGATCTCGACCTCGGCGGCCTCGCCGACAGCGAGGAGGAAGCGAAGCAGAAGGAAGACACGGAGGAAAGCCTCAAGCCGCTCGTCGAGCGCATCCGGAAAGCGCTCGGCGACCAGGCAAAGGAGGTGCGGCTGACACACCGCCTGGTCGACTCGCCGGCATGTCTCGTCGCCGAGGAGGGCGGCATCAGCGCCAACCTGGAACGGGTGCTCCGCGCCGCCGGGCAAGCGGTGCCGAACGTGCCGCTGGTCCTGGAGATCAACCCCGCGCACCCGATCGTGGCTCGGCTGAAGGACGAAACGGACGATGCCCGCTTCAAGGACTGGAGTCACATCCTCTTCGACCAGGCGATGCTGGCCGAGGGCGGCCACCTCGACGATCCGGCCGGATTCGTGAAGCGCCTGAACGAACTGATGCTGGCGATGGCGGGGGAGCCGAAGTCGCGGATCTGGACGCCGGGCGACTAGCCAAGTCAGCGTCTAGGAGCTTGCGCCGCAGAACGCAGCGCAGCGAAGTGCCGCGGCGCAGGCTCATGGAGCGGGGGGGATGGGCCGAAACGCCAAGCCTGCGAGGCGTTTCGGGGCGCTAGTCGGTCTCGCCGCGCCGAATCCGTTCGATCCGCTTGTCGCGATCACTGGCGAATCGCGCAAGATCCCGCCGATGGTTCGCCTCGATCTCCTGGAGGGCCTGCACATCGGCTGCGCCCGCCAGAGCCGACTGATGCAGGATGCGGCACTCGGCGACCCGCGCCTCGTAAGTCTTCCGCGCCTGGGCAATCCCGTCGATCTGGGCCGAGGTCAGCTCGACCGTTTCGACCCCAGCGGCCTCGTCCTGCCGCTTCAGCTTCTCCATCGCAAGCTCGTACGCGCTCTTCGGTGCTCCGTCGCTCACGTCGACTCCTCGCTGCCTGCCGATTTCCGTGCCGGTCTCTACGGCTCCGGCTCCGCGTGGAAGGGTACGACCGGCTCCCGCACGCCCGGATGGCCGCCCTCCCTGCGCTGCCGCGACACGAGCGCCGACGCCCGGAGCGCGAGCTCCTCGTCTGCGCGCCCCCCGCTGAGCAGGTTTACCATTCCGTAGTTGCCCTCGTGACAGGCGTACTCGTAGATCGGCTCCTGGTTCTCCCGCCACCGGAACGGGATCGCGACGGTGTAGGGCCTCGTGTAGGTGACCGGGTCCTCCACCGTGAACCGGTAGTCGATGGTCTCCACGTCGACACGGGTGAAGCGCTCGACGATGCGCAGCGTGCCGCCCGGGCCGCGGTGGCCGGTCTGCAGGATATGCGACGGCTGGTAGTCGCCTCCGTCGAGCCGGTCGTGGAAATGCAACGTCTCGACCACCAGGGTGTCGCCCTCCCACCGGCCGCGCGAATCGCCGAGCCACTGGCGGATGCGATCCGACGAATGCGGCCGGCCGTCGATCGGAATGATGCGGGTCTCGTGGATCATCTCGATCTGGATCGCGACATGCGTCGGCGTCTGCAGGATCTGGTAGTTGTTGTTGTAGAGGTTGGGAATCATCTGCACGGGCATCGTCCTGGAGATGCAGCGCTCCCAACTGTTGCGATCGAGCCAGGAGTCCGCCTCGCCGCGGCCCTCGCGCGCCTTCTCGCGCACCACCAGGCGGGCGATCGCCTCCGGCGTCATCGCGATCCGACCGTTCGGCGGATCGACGATCAGCGACGGCCGCTCCAGGAGCCCGCCGGTCTCCGGCCACGCGGCCCCGGTACCCCGGGTGGCGGCGATCACCGGCGCCCGCGCATCGCGGTCGCGCTGCTGCTCCGCCTCGGTCATCTGCTCGAGCGGCGTCGTCGTGGAGTTGTTCCAGATTCCCTGCAGGTCCGGATCGCCCCACGCGGTGCGCGGCACGCCCCCGTCCCCGTTCTGCGCCGCCACGGACGACGCCAGCAGCCACGCGGTGGCGAACAACGCTCCAACCCTGCTCATCCGGCCAAGTCCAGACATCTGTCCCTCCCGTGTACGCCTCCAGCACGCCCGCAACCGTCGATTTTCGCCCAGAAAGAACCGGATGTCACGCGGAATCCGAATGCCGCGGCATCCCGACCGAGCGCGCCGCGTGCCGCACCCACCGGCGGAGAGCCGGGCGGTTCGTACCCGGAACCAGGCTGTCCCGGCCGCGTATGTGAAGAAGAAACATGACCAAGTTCCTGCTCTGGTGCATCCTTCTCGTACTCTGCTGGCCGCTTGCCCTGTTGGCGCTGCTCCTCTACCCGATCGTCTGGATCCTGCTGCTCCCGTTCCGGCTCCTCGGCGTCGCCGTCGGCGGGGTCCTGGCGCTGATAACCGCCGTCATCATGCTGCCGGCCCGCGTGCTGGGTGGTCCCCGCGCCGTGTAGGATCGGCCGGCACTTGCCACGCAGGCTGCACTCGGATATCCTCATGGGCGGCCGGCGTGTTGGACGTCTGCCCCAGCGTTGTCCCGCTTCGCGACGTTGCGAGCTGATCGAGCCTGTCAACCCGATTCTCCTGACTGCGCGCGCTGGGCGGCGCGCTTCGTTCCAACAAGGCGAGCGCACGCAACGCCGCCATCGTTTTCAGGAGGATCGCTATCTCTTCTAGACTCTTCGTCGGCAACCTGAGCTACGAAACGTCGCGGCAGGACCTGGAGACCCTGTTCTCCAAGGTCGGTCCGGTCGCCGACGTCGTCCTGCCGGTGGATCGCGCCACCGATCGGCCCCGCGGCTTCGCGTTCATCGAGTTCAGCGAGCCCGACCTCGTGTCGAAGGCGATCGAACAACTCGACGGTGTGGAACTCGGCGGCCGGACGCTGCGGGTCAGCGAGGCCCGCGAGCGCACGCCTCGACCTTCGTTCGGCGGCGGCTGGAACGATGGTGGAGGGTCAGTCGGACACGACAGCGCCGACAGCCGGCCGGGGTGGAGCCCCGACCGGCCGCCGAAGTCCTCGCGACCGAAGGGCAGCCGGCGCGGCGTGCGCGGCCGCAAGCGCGGGTTCTAGCCGATTCCGTTCACCTCGTTCCATTCCCACATAGCTTGGAGTAACGCAGCATGGCAGTCACCGGCACCGTCAAGTGGTTCAACGACAGCAAGGGTTTCGGCTTCCTGACACGCGACGACGGCGAAAAGGATGTCTTCGTGCACCACTCGGCCATCCAGGGACAGGGCTTCAGAAGCCTCGCCGAGGGCCAAAGAGTGGAGTTCGATGTCGTCCAGGGCCAAAAGGGCCCGGCCGCGGAGAACGTCGTCGCCGTCGGCTGAGAGCGGCGGCCACGCGGCCCTCCGCCGATGGCGGACGGGCCGCGCTTGCTCTCCCCTCACTCACGGCTCCTGCGCCGACTCCTGCTCCTCGGCCCGCGCCCCTCGCAACAGGTTCTCCATTCCGTAGTTTCCTTCGTGGCAGGCGTATTCGTAGAGCGGGAGGCTGCTGCTGTTCATCGGCAGCCGGCCGCCGAACGAGCGCGTGAAGCTGGCCGGATCGTTGATGGTGAACTCGTAGAGCAACGTATCGCCGTCGACACGGGTGAAGCGTTCCTCCAGGTGAAGCTCGCCCGCCGAGCCCAGCGCCAGGCCGGTCAGGGCGAAGCTGGCGGTGCGTTCGGTGAAGTTGCGGGTGTCGATGACCAGCGTGTCCCCTTCCCAGCGGCCGCGCGAGCTGCCCATCCACTGGCGGATGCCGTCGGACAGGGTCGGGCGGCCGTCGAGCGGCACCACCCGCACGTCGTGGTTCATCTCGACCAGCAGCACGATCGCGTCCGGCGTCTGGAAGATCTGCACGTTGTTGTTGTAGCCGCCCGGCAGCAGTGGCGGCCCGGTGCTGAACCCGAGCAGGCAGCGTTCGGCGAGCCCCCGCTCCTCGGGACCGTCCGTGCCGTAGCCGCCGACCCGGATACGGACCGGCTGCCCGTTTCCGGCCAGCCGCGCTTCCTCGCGCGCCTCGGCCTCCGCTGTCAGCGGCGGAATTCTGCCGTCCGGGGGATCGACGATCAGCGCCGTCTGCGTCAGCGCCGTGGCCCGCGCCCGATCCGTCCAGACCGCCTGGCTGTATCCGCCCGGGTCTCCCGGCGGCGCGGCCAGGTCGCGCGCCAGCGCCGCGGCGTTCGCTTCTTGCGCGACCACCGCGGCCTCCTCGGCGGAGAGCGTCGCCCGGTCGGCGAACTCCTGCGGCCGCTCCAGCGGCGTGAACGTCCAGTAGTCCCATACGCCACCGAGATCGGGATCGCCCCACGGCGTGCGCGGTCCATCCGAGGACTGTGCCACGGCGGCGGCGGGCAGCAGAACCGCCAGCGTCATGATGAGCGCCGAATGGACAAAAGTACGCTTCGTGATTCCCTGCATCGGATTCCCCCTCGGCCTTGCGCCCTCCGCGACGGCGCGACTTTCGACGATCATAGCGCGGGGTCTGACGATCGGCGGCGACAGCCTGCCAACGGCGCAGGTCGATGCGCACGAGGCCGCATGCTACGATGAATCGGATGGTGGACATCGACGGTCGCGTCTCCATCGACGACCCGGCCACGATGCGCGTCGGGCCGCTGGGATCCACCGTCCATGTCCTCCGCGCCGACGCCGGAACGGTCGCCGCACTCGCCGCCATCGACTGGAACCGCTGGTTCAGCCGCATCCGCCTCGACCCGGTCGGCGGGTTCATCACCCTGATGACCCCCTCGCGCCTGCACGACGAGCTCGCCGAGATCTTCGACGACATCGTGGACGCCGCAGCGAGCTCCGTTGCCGGTGCCTCGAAGAGCTTCCGCACCACTCGCCTGCGCGAACCGAACGACCCGCCGGGTACGGGGCTGGAGCCGGACTGCGCGTTCTACCTCGACGAACGGGCGCGAGCCTATATTGCGGCCCTCGCCGAGGGCGAAGCGGCGGCCGAGGCGTACTTCCTGAGCACGCCGCTCGATCTGGTGGTCGAGGTCGAGATCACCCACGGCGACGACGGCCGCATCGAACGCTATAGCGAGCTCGGCGTGCGCGAGCTGTGGCGCCTGCACGGCCGCAAGGGAACGCACGCATTGCGAGCGGACTTCCTCGCCCTGCGGCGCGGGACGCCGCCGCGTCCGCTCGCTGCCTCGGAAGTCCTCGCCGGCCTCACGCCCGCCGACGTCTGCGAGGCTACCGAGAGAGTGCGGCTCAGCGCGACCCGTGACGAGCGCAGCGCCGCGGTCGCCCACATCGTACGCCGCCGCCAGCGCGCCAGCGTGCGCGTCCGCGAAGAGGAAGAGACGCCGTACGGCAACGTTGCACGCTGATCATGCCTCCGGCGTGACCTGAAGTAGTCCGTGTCGTCAGAGTCCAGCGTCTACTGTGCCCGGGTCTTGCCAGGCGCCTTTCCCAGCTCCTCCACCAGCGTGATCAACGCCGACAGGTCGTCTCGCCCCCGGTCCCGCCCATGGAGACCGTTGATGAACTGCATGGTGACGGCGCCGGCCGGCAACGCGACGCCGAGGTCGTGGGCCAGACTCATCACGATGTCCAGGTCCTTGTGATACAGGCGGCTCTCGATGCCCGCGTCGAAGTCGCGCCGCACCATCCGGTCGCCGAAGAAGTCGAGCACGCGGCTCGAGGCCATGCCCTGCAGCATGGCCTCGCGGACGCGGCCGACGTCGAGGTCGCAGCGCCGGGCGAGCGTCAGCGCCTCGGCGACCCCCTGCGCGGTCACCAGCAGCAGGAGCTGGTGGCACGCCTTCGTCGCCTGCCCGGCGCCGTTGTCTCCCATGTGGAGCACCTTCGTGCCGATGCAGTCGAACAGCGGCCGGGCGCGCTCGAGCGTGCCCGCCTTGCCGCCGACCATGATCGAGAGGGTGGCGTCTCGGGCTCCGCCAGGCCCGCCGGAGACCGGCGCATCGAGCATGTCGATGCCGCGTTCCCCCAAACCGGCCGCGATGGACCGGGTAGCTGCAGGGTCGATGGTGCTGGTGTCGATGACCAGGGTGCCGGGACGCGCGCCGTGCGCGACGCCATTCTCGCCGAGCAGGATTTGCTCCACGTCGGCCGTGCCGGTGAGCATGGTGAAGATCGCATCGCACGCGCCGGCCAGGACGGCTGGGGATCCCGCGGTCGCCGCCCCGCGGTCGACCAGCGGATCGAGTGAAGCGGACCGCCGTGCGTAGACAGTCAGCTCGTGACGCCCCCGCAGCAGATTGAGCGCCATCGCTCGCCCCATGACCCCCAGACCGATGAAGCCGACTCGCATGCCCGATTCCTCCTGTCCCCGAAGACGCCACCGTCGCTCCGTGCCCCAGCGTACAGAATCGGGGCGCGTCACGACGGACTGTATTAGAGTGAGCGTGGCAGTTCAGCGAGCGCTGCCCTGCAACGCACTCGCGCAGGACGGGGACATTCGTCGGAACGACGGCAATGAGGCAGACCATGACCTATCGACGATTCGGCTACGGACTTCTACTGTGCGCTCTCGGTGTCGCCCTCGCTGTCGTGGCGACGGCGCCGGGTGGCGCGTCCTCGGCCGGAGCCGCCATCCAGTCCGGCGACGACATGCTGGGCGGGGCCGGGTTCGCGTTCGATCCGTACTGGCCCAAGCCTCTGCCGGACAACTGGACGCTGGGCAACGTCGTGGGCGTGGCGGTCGACTCGCGCGACCACATCTGGATCGTCCACCGTTCGGGCAGCCTCAACCAGCAGGAACGGGGCGCGGACGCCGATCCGCCACTCGCCGAGTGCTGCCGGCCGGCGCCCCCGGTCATCGAGTTCAACCAGGAGGGCGATGTCGTCCAGGCCTGGGGCGGCCCGTCCCACGACTACGAGTGGCCGCAGTCCGAGCACGGCATCTTCATCGATCATCTGGACAACGTCTGGCTGGCCGGCAGCGGCGGCAACGACTCGCAGATCCTCAAGTTCACCCGCCACGGCCGGTTTCTCCTGCAGATCGGCGCGCAGGGTCAGGGCCAGGGGAGCAACGACCTGGCGAACTTCGGCCAGCCCGCGGAAATCGACGTCGACCCGGAGACCAACGAGGTCTACATCGCCGACGGCTACGGCAACCGACGCGTCGCGGTCTTCGACGCCGATTCCGGCGAGTACCGCCGGCACTGGGGCGCCTACGGCAACGCGCCGACCGACGACGCCTACACGTACGATCCCGACGCGCCGCTGTCGCAGCAGTTCGGCCGTCCCGTGCACTGCGCGACGCTGTCCGCCGACGGGCTGGTGTACGTATGCGACCGGGTGAACGACCGCATCCAGGTGTTCCAGCGGGACGGCACCTTCCTCGACGAGGTGCTCATCGCTCCGCGGACGCTCGACTTCGGCTCGGCGTTCGATGTCGATTTCTCGCCCGACCCGGAGCAGCGGTATCTCTACAACATCGACGGGATGAACCAGAAGGTGTGGATCATCTCGCGCGAGGATCTGTCCATCGTCGACTCGTTCGGCTTCGGCGGGCACCGGGCGGGCGGCTTCACCGCGGCTCACAGTCTGGCCGTCGACTCCGGCGGCAACATCTACGTCGGGGAGACCCTGGAGGGAAAACGGGTGCAGCGCTTCGTCCGCCAGTGAGCGTCCGGCGGCAGGCACGGACGCCGCGGCAGGCGCGCGGCAGGGGCGGCGCCTCGGCGCACGGCGGCGGACGCGCTTCCGCGCCGGGATACCGTGCTGTCGGTCTCCCGCGTCACGTCGTGGCGTACAATGACTGATCGCGGGCCGCCCGTCGACGGCACTGCCGGAACCGAGTGCGGCAACCCGGCGCCGAGGTGGTCCGGAATCGAGGAGGGGCACAGAACGTGAGGTCGAAGGCGATGAAGACGATATGCACCGCGGCGGCCCTCGTGGCCGGGATCGGCATCCTGGCGACAGGCCCGGCCGCCGCCCAAACGGCGGGCTTCGAACCGCCCCGGCTGTCGAACGGCAACCCGGATCTGAACGGCATCTGGCAGGCGCTGAACGCGGCGCACTATGACGTGGAGCCGCATATCGCCCGGCCGGCGATGCAGCTTCGTCAGGGCCCGCGGAGCATGCTGCCGGACGTCCCGGTCCTGCGGTTGGGCGCGGTAGGCGCGGTGCCGGGCAGCATGGGGGTCATCGAGGGCGGCGGGCGGATTCCCTACACGCCCGAGGCCCGCGCCCGCAAGGAAGAGAACCAGGCCAACTGGGTCGATCGCGATCCCGAGATCAAGTGCTACATGCCCGGCGTGCCGCGTGCAACCTACATGCCGTACCCGTTCCAGATCTTCCAGAACGAGAACAACATCTTCATCGCCTACGAGTTCGCCGGCGCGGTGCGCGACATCTACCTGGAGGACGTCGGACCGGCCGAGACCGACTCGTGGATGGGCCAGTCGGTGGGCCGCTGGGAAGGCGACACGCTGGTAGTCGAGGTGACCGGCCAGAGCGATCAGACCTGGTTCGACCGCGCCGGCAGCCATCACACCAACCAGTTGCACGTCGTCGAGCGCTACACGCTGATCGGCCCGAACCACATCCAGTACGAGGCGACGATGGAAGACCCGAACGTCTTCACGGAGCCCTGGACCATCAGCATGCCGCTGTACCGGCGGATGGAGTCGGGGGCTCGGCTGATGGACTTCAAGTGCGTCGAGTTCGTCGAGGAGCTGCTGTTCGGCGATCTCCGCCGGAACCCGCTGCCGCGCTAGGAGTCTGCGCCGCAGAAACGCAACGGAGTGAAGTTCTGCGCCGCAGACTCCTGGAGCGGGGGGGATGGGCCGAAACGCCGACGAGGCGTTTCGGGGCGCTAGGAGTCCGCGGTGCAGAAAAGATGCTGGTCGGACGACGCGGCACCGGGCAGAAGTCAACGACGTTCCGCGCGGAGAGCAGGAGGTCCCGATGCGCAGTTCAATACGACACGGAATCGCAGCCGGCGCGGCCCTCGCGCTCGGCCTCGTGATCGCGGCAGGAACCACGATCGAGGCGCAGGAGGTCCCGCGCACCGCCAGCGGGCGCCCGGACCTGTCGGGCACCTACGACACGGCGACGCTGACGCCGCTCGAAAGGCCCGCGGAGTTCGGTGACCGCCTGACGCTCACCGAAGAGGAAGCGGCGGCGATCGCCCAGGGCGAGCCGGTGGCGCTCGCCGCGGTGTTCGGCATCCCGCCCGACCGGAACATCGAGGCCGCGCCGCCAAGCGCGGCGCCCCCCGTGGGCGGCGACGGCTCGACCGGCGCCGCCGGCGCCGTGGGCGGCTACAACACCTTCTGGATGGACCGCGGCAACTCGGCGTTCCAGATCGACGGCGAGTGGCGAACATCCATCCTCACCGATCCGCCGAACGGCCGGCGACCGCCGCTGACCGCCGAGGCCCAGGCGGCCCGGGCCGCCCTGGCCGGGTTCTTCCGGCCGAACAGCGGCACCGCGTGGTGGCTGGTCGAGAACGGCCTCGACGCTCCCGGCCCCTACGACGACCCGGAGATCCGGCCGCTCGCCGAGCGCTGCCTGCTCGGGTTCGGGTCGACGTCCGGACCGCCGATGCTGCCGGTGCTCTACAACAACCTGAAGCGCATCGTGCAGACCGACGACCATGTCATGATCCTGGTCGAGATGGTCCACGACGCGCGGATCATCCGCATGAACGCGGAGCACGCCGCGCCCGAGATCCGAAGCTGGCTCGGCGACTCGGTCGGCCACTGGGAGGGCGACACGCTCGTCGTCGACACCACCAACTTCAACGACACGCCGGCGCTGAGCGGGGCGTCCCGCAATCTGCACGTCGTGGAGCGCTTCACGCGGATCGACGCCGCCACACTGCTCTATCAGTTCACGGTGAACGATCCCACGGTCTGGAGCGCACCGTGGAGCGGCGAGTACATCTGGCCGGCCACGCGCGACCGTGTCTACGAGTACGCCTGTCACGAGGCGAACTACTCGTTCCGCGGCATCCTGGGCGGGGCGCGCATTCTGGAACAGGACGTCCGCGAGGGACGCCAGCCGTAGGGCAAGGTCACCGGCCGTAGGAGCAGTGGCATCGATGGAGGCTCTCATGCGCAATCGACACCGGGAGCGGGCCGTGATCGTGTGCACGATCGCCGCGTTGGCAGCGGCGCCCGCGCTGGCCCAGACCGACGAAATCCCCCGCACCGCCAGCGGGCGGCCCGACATGTCGGGCACCTACGACATCGCGACGCTGACGCCGCTGCAACGGCCCGAGCGTTTCGGCGACAAGGCATTCCTGACCGAGGAGGAAGCCGCGGAGATCGCACGCCAGGAGTTCGACCGCAATGCGCAGCGCAACGAGGCGAGCGATCCGAACCGCGAAGCGCCGCCGGCCGGCGGCGACGGGTCTCCGGGAGCGGCCGGCAACGTCGGCGGCTACAACACCTTCTGGATCGACCGCGGCAACGACGCGTTCCTGATCGACGGCCAGTGGCGGACGTCGATCATCGTCGACCCGCCAAACGGACGGCAGCCGCCGCTCACCGACGCGGCGCGGCAGCGGATCGAGGAGCGCCGGGCGCTGGGCCGCCCGAACACCGGCACGGCATGGTGGATGATCGAGAACGGCCTCGACGCCCCCGGCCCCTACGACGACCCGGAGATCCGGCCGCTCGCCGAGCGCTGCCTGCTCGGGTTCGGCTCGACCGGCGGGCCGCCGATGCTGCCGGTCCTCTACAACAACCTGAAGCGCATCGTGCAGACCGACGACCACATCATGATCCTGGTCGAGATGGTCCACGACGCGCGGATCATCCGCATGAACGCCGAGCACGCCGCGCCCGAGATCCGAAGCTGGCTCGGCGACTCGGTCGGCCACTGGGAGGGCGACACGCTCGTCGTCGACACCACCAACTTCAACGACACGCCCGCGCTGCGGCAGGCGACGCGCGATCTCCACGTGGTGGAGCGCTTCACCCGCCTCGACGCCGACACCCTGCTCTACCGCTTCACCGTCGAGGATCCGAACGTCTGGACCGCACCGTGGACCGGCGAGTACGTCTGGCCGGCCAGCGACACCCGCGTCTACGAGTACGCCTGCCACGAGGCGAACTACTCGTTCAGCGGCATCCTGGGCGGGGCGCGAATCCTGGAGCAGGACGTCCGGGAAGGCCGCGTGCCCGAGCCGCCGCGGTAGTTCCCGGTCCGCCCGCGGTTCCGGGCGTGCGACTGGTCGAAGAGAATACCTACAGAGAACGCAGCAAGGAGAATCGGAGGCAAACGTCATGAACACGAAGCCACGCCGCTCGTCACGCATCACGCTCTGCCTGCTCGCCGCCGGCCTGCTCGCGATTGCCGCGACCAGCATCCCGGTCGTCGCGCATCACGCCTTCGGCGCCGAGTTCGATCCGAACCGACCGGTCCTCCTCCGAGGCCCGATCGTCCGGGTCGAGTGGGTCAACCCCCACACCTGGATCCACCTGGAGGTGACCAACGACGACGGCACCAAGGAAGTGTGGATGGTAGAGGGCGGCACGCCGAACACCCTGCTGCGGCGCGGCCTGCGGCGCGACTACGTCCAGCCGGGGACGGTGGTCGTCGTCGACGGCTACCAGAGCAAGGACCGCACGGCCCGTGCCAACGCCCGCGACCTGACCTTCGAGGACGGACGCAAGTTCTTCATGGGCTCGTCCGGTACGGGCGCGCCGTACGACAACGAGCGGCGGGACCGCTAATCCCGGCGCGGACAGGGAGTGCGGGCGGCCCATTGGCCGCCCGCCTCGCAACGCGATGGGCCTGCCAACCGCCGGGCAGCACCCGCGCCGGCGGCCGCAAGCGCCCCTATTCGTAGAACGCCGGCGCCGTCCGCAACGTCTCGAAGAGCGCCAGGTCGTGCTCGATCCAGAACGTGGCGTTCCGCTCGGCCACGAACGCCTCGACCTTCTCCATCGATTCCAGCGTCATCTCCGCGTCGAAGTTGAACGTCGGCACCCGGCGCTCCTCGCGGCTGAGCCGGAAGTGGTAGAGGTCGCCCGACAGCACCAGCGGCCCGGTCTCGGCGAGCTCGAGGAACAGCACCTGGTGGCCCGGTGTATGGCCCGGCGCCGAGATGATTCGCACCCGCCCGTCGCCGAAGACATCGTGGTCGCCGTTCAGGACCATCCGCTCGAGATTCCGCATGTTGTCGAGGAGCGGCTCGGCCGCTTCCGCGCCCGGCCCCTCGGGAAAGGCCGCGTCGAGATCGCCCTGCTGCACGAGCCAGGTGCCCCCGGTCAGCTCGCCCGCCACCCCGACGTGATCGAAATGGATGTGCGAGAACGCGACGTAGTCGAACGACGCGAGGTCGACGCCGAGGTCGTACTCGGCGAGTTGCTCGGCGAACGTCCGGTCGAAACGCTGGTTGTTGTCGCCCCAACCCTCATGCTCGGCCACCGTCGACGGCAGCCCGCCGTCCCACAGCAGCGTGCCTTCAGGGTGGTCCACTACGTAGCAGGGCACGATCAGCTCCCGCACGTCGGTCTCGTCGTCAGCGATGCTGAAGCGCTCGACCGTATCGAAGCGGAGACGCCCGCACTCGAAGACGAACAGCTTGAGCGACTCGGCGGCGACCGGCTCCTCCGCGATCGGTGCCGGCGGCGGCTCTCCCCCGCCGGCACATCCAGCCGCGCCGAGCAACAGCGCCAGGACAACCGCCGAAAATCGAGCGCACACCGGCCGCGACAGGCAACCCGCCTTCACTGTTGACCGGCTTCCTGCTCCTCGAGCCGCGCGCCGCCGAGGATGCCCGGCATCGAGTAGTTCCCCTCGTGGCAGGCGTACTCGAAGATCGGGTCCATCGTCGACTCGTGGAGCAGCTCCACCGTCCACGGCCGCGTCCAGGTGTCCGCGTCGTTCAGCGTGATCTCGTGCCGCAATACGTCGGGGCCGATTCGCGTGTAGCGCTCGACGAGGTGGAGATTCTGCGTGGAGCCGCTGAAACGTGCCTGCGGTGAGTAGTTCCTCGTCTCGACGACCAACGTGTCGCCTTCCCAGCGGCCGCGGGCGTCACCGGCCCACTGCCGGATGTCGTCGTCGACGTGCGGCCGGCCGTCGATCGGGATCACCCGCGTGAAGTGCCCCATCTCCTGGAAGATCGCCACGTGCGTCGGCGTCTGCACCAACTGGAAGTAGCTGTTGTAGCCCGCTCCCATGCGCGGCGCGTCGAAGTGGAGGCAGCGGTCGCCCAGAGTCCTGTCCTCGGGGCCGTCGGACGGATGCTCGGCCGCGTAGGCTCGACGCTCGGCCGCGCGGGCCGCGGCGGTCTCGGTCAACGCCGGAACGCGCCCGTCGGGGGGATCGACGATCAGCGAGGTCCGGTTGTCCAGATGGCGCTCGACCAGCCAGAACGCGTTGTAGTTGCCGGTGATGACGTCGAAGTCCTGGAACTCGCTGTTCCCGAGCGCCTGCTGGATGAGCCGATCCCCCAGCAGATCGCCCGCCTGCTCGGCATCGCGGAACTCCTGGATCCTCTGCGTCAGCTCGGCGAGCTCCTCGTCCGTCAGAGTCGCCTGTCCGGCGAGCTGTTCGGGGCGCTCGAGCGGCGTCGCGCTGTTGTTCATCCAGATGCCCGACAGGTCGGGCTGTCCGAACGGGGTGCGGGGCGCCGTGTAGTCGTCCTGGCCCAACGCCGCGGCCGGCGCCAGCGCGAGAACGGCGGCCAGCGCCGCCCATGCCGTAAATCTGCGGCCACTCATCGAAACCTCCCGTGCTTCATGTGGGGATACCGTCCGGCGAGGCGCCGCCGGCCCGTCATCCGATCACCATAGACGGCTGCGCGGGCGAGTGCAAGGAAGTCCGTGCTACAGTCGCGCCTGCCGAATGACCGCCGTCAAGACGTTGTGGCAGCGTCCGGCCACGGATGGCGTCGGATGCAACCCGGCGCGGCGCCGCGTTCCCGGCTGCGGCACAGGAGTGAGGACATAGCCATGTACATCCATGATCAACGGCAACCGTCGCGCGTCGCCATCGGCACGCTCGTCATCACCGTACTGCTGACCCTGACACACGCCATGACCGCAACAGCCCAGAACCGCATGCCTCCGCTGTCGGAGGACCAGATGACCCCGGAGCAGAGAGCCGCCGTCGAGGAGTTCAAGACGGCCCGCAACACGAGCCGCTTCGGCGGGCCGTTCGCAGTTCTCCTCCGCAGCCCCGAGATGATGAACCGGGCGCGCAACGTCGGCGACTACGTCCGCTTCCGCAGCGCCCTGCCGCCGCGCCTGAGCGAGTTCGTCATCCTGCTCACCGCGCGCCACTGGACGCAGAACTACGAGTGGTACGTGCACGCCCCGATCGCCGAGCGCGAGGGGCTCGACGCCGCCGTCATCGAGGCGGTGGCCGACGGGCGCCGGCCCGCGGAGCTGGCCGGCGACGAGGCCGCGGTCTACGACTTCTGCATGGAGCTGCTGCGCAACCACGAGGTCAGCGACCCGACGTACGCCCGGATGGTGGAGCACCTGGGCGAGGACGGCGTCATCGACACCATCGGCATCCTGGGCTACTACCAGTTGCTGGCGATGGCGATGAACACCGCGCGGACTCCGCTGCCCGAGGGGGTGGAGCCGGGGCTGCAGTCGTTCCCGCGGTGATCCGGAGTTGCTCCCGCGTCCGGTTTCGACGCCGTGCGGTACGGCTCATTGCAGCGGGTTCTTCCAGCGCACTCCTGCGAAGGGCCCGAAGTCCCGATCATTCGTATACACCGTGCCGGCATGCTCTATCGCATCGCGGCTATGTGCTGCGGCCTCGTGCGGTACTTTTCGCGCGGGGCGCCTCTTGCCCATTTCGCAGCGCCTCGCGAAGCAGAGTGTTGACGATCTGCTTGAGTGAGAGTCCTTCACGCCGCCGATTGATGTCCATGATGTCGCACGGTAGATGCGCGGGCGGCCCGCCACCGAGCCGCCCGCTGGGAGATGCGCTGCCGACCGAGAAAGCGCCTATTCCGGCAGCGCCAGCGACACGAGCGACCCGGGCAGCCGGTTCGCACCGCCCGCGATCGGGACGACGATGTACTGCCGGCCCTCGTGCATGTAGCTCATCGGGATGCTGGTGGCCGGGGCCGGCAGCTCGGCGGTCCCGAGCCGCGTCCCGTCGGCCTTGTCGACCGCATAGAGCAGCGGCCGGGCGCCGCGCCCCTCGCTGTACATCAGCAGCGTCTTGCTCACCAGGGTCAGCGCCTGGCTCCGCACGCCGGTGTTCGGCAGGTCGACGCCATCGAGGGCCGGGTGGTTCTCGATCCGCTCCGGGGTGTCCCCGTTCGGGATCGTCCACAACGTGTCGCCCGTGTTCATGTCGATGGCGGTGATCCGGCCGTAGGGCGGCTTGAAGAGCGGCAGCCCCTGCGGGCCCTGCAGAAACCCGTTGTCGGTGGCGTACTTCGCCACGGTGCGGCCGATCGGATTCGGATCGGCGGCGTCGCCCACCTCGCCGGGGCTCAGGATCGGCGCCGCGCACAGGGTCATCGACGCCGCGTAGAGGATGCCGGTCTCCGGGTCGGCCGCGGTGCCGCCGGTGATGTTGGTCCCGCCGCCGGGGCCGGGGCAGTGGATCGCCCCCCGCTTGCCGAGGTCGTTGTCCGGGTGCAGCGGCGGCGTGAACATCGAGCCGTACTCGTAGCGGTTCAGGATCTCGAGCGCCTGCTGCCTGAGCTCCGGCGTGAAGTCGATCAGGTCGTCCTCGGTGATGTCCTGCAGGTCGTAGGCGGCCGGCTTCGTCGGGAACGGCTGGGTCGGCGAGTACCACTCGCCCGGCACGTGCCCGCGCGGCACCGGACGCTCCTCGATGGGCCAGACAGGCTCGCCGGTCTCGCGGTTGAAGACGTAGGCGAACGCCTGCTTGGTCGTCTGGACCAGAATCGGCACCTCGCGCCCGTCGATGGTGACGTCGAGCAGGTTCGGGGCGGTCGGGTTGTCGCGGTTCCAGATGTCGTGGTGCACGGTCTGGAAGTGCCACTCGCGCTGGCCGGTGCGCACGTCGAGCGCCAGGATGCTCGTCGCGAACAGGTTGTCGCCCGGGTGGAAGCCGCCCCAGTAGTCGTTCGTCGGCGGGTCGGTGACGACGTAGACGAGGCCGCGCTCGGAGTCGGCCGACAGCGGCGCCCAGGCCGAGACGTTGCCGGTCCACTGCCAGGCGTCGTTCTCCCACGTGTCGAAGCCGAACTCGCTCTCCGACTGCGGAATCACGTTGAACTTCCAGAGGTGCTCGCCGCTGGCCGCGTCGTAGGCCAGGATGTGCCCCGGCACGTTCTCCTGCCGGGTCTGCCGGTAGCCCTGCTCGTGCGAGTTGCCGACCACAACGACCCCGTTGACGACGATCGGCGGCGACGAGTTGGTAATGTAGCCGACGGTCGACGGCAGCCCGTCGGTCGGGTGGTACTCGTAGCCGAAGTCGGCCAGCAGATCGACGGTGCCGTCGTTGCCGAAGCTCTCGATCAGGTCACCGGTGTCCGGATCGAGCGCGTGGAGAAAGAACCCGGGCGTGACGACGTAGATGCGCCCCTCGCCGTTCACGACCTCATAGGCGACGCCCTTCCCGTAGTTCTTGCGCATGGAGTTCTCCCAGCGCTTCGTCGTCGGCTCGCGGAAGGTCCAGAGGGTCTCGCCGGTCGCCGGATCCATCGCGACGACGGTGCGGCGGTAGCCGGCCACGCCGAAGAGCTTTCCTTCGGCGTAGATCGGCGTGGACCGCATGACGTTGTCGACGGTAGGCCCGTAGTTGTCGCCGCGCCAGAGCCAGGCGACCTCCAGGTCCTCGAAGTTCTCCGCGTCGATCTGGTCGAACGGCGTGTAGCGGGTGCTGCCCTCGTCGGCGCCCCAGTGGGTCCAGCCGCCGTCCTGCGCGGAAGCCGCTCCGCCGCTCGCGAGCCCGGCCAGGACCAGCCCGGCGACCACGGCTCTACTCCATCGCAATCGTGTCATCGTGTCGATCTCCCCTGTAACGAAACCGGTTCATTATCTCCCATATGATCAGCAGCATCGGGGGGCGCGCGACAGGCGGCAGCGGAGCGCTGGCGCCACTCCGCCCTGTCGCTCTGCCACGACCTCGACACACCTCACGGTCGGGAGGAAGGGCATATGCCGATTCTGCGCCGCGTCGCGCTGGCTGTCGTCTTGATCGGGGCGGGAACCACCGCACCGGCGGCGGCCCAGGACGAGAACGAGCGCGAATACCTGACCGGCCTCCGCGAGGTCAACGTGTTCGTCGACGACCTGGCCCGGGACGCGGAGACGGCCGGATTGACCCGGGACGGCATCGAAGCTGCGGTCGAGGCCCGCCTGCGGGAACGGCGCGTGCCGCTGGGCCGCTCGCAACTCGCCGGGGACCTCTACGTACGCGTCGCGACGCACCGCGGCGCCACCGGCCTGTACGCGTACCTCGCACGCGTATCGCTGCAGCAGCTCGTTACCATCGAAGGCAACCAGGAGCGCGCGTTCGTCGATACCTGGGACCTGGACTCGCTCGGAACGGTCGGCGAGGCCAACCTGCCGCAGGTGCAGCGGGTCGTGCTGCAGATCGTCGACGTGTTCATCGAGGACTACTTCGCCGTCAACGACCCGCGGTAGCAGCTCGCGGTCGCCGGCGCTCCAGCCGAGCCCGAACCGCCCGGTGAGGAACACCGCGCAGGTGTCGAGAGCGGAGAGGCGTTCGCGTGGCAAGGCGCGACGCGCGGACCGCGCGGGTCGAACCACGGCACCTTCGGTAGAATCAGCGGCGACTGAAGACACCGCTTCACGGAGGAAAGCCATGCGATTCGCCAGCGTTGCCGCCATCGTCTTCGCCGCATTCACGATCCTGCTCGCGGGATCCGCACCCGCCGCCGCTCAGTCCTGGTCGCCGCCGTCGCCCGAGGAACGGTGTCCCAGCAAGTGGGGCGCCGGCGACGAGCGGGGCGCGGCCAACCACATGGGTCCCGAGACCGTGCTCAAGGCGGCGAGCCTGATACGAACGGGCCGCGTGATCGAGCTCGGGCAGGTACTGAGAGGCTCCATGCCGCTCGGCGCCCGCCATTTCGACCTCTACATGAAGCCGACCGGCCCGTCCACGGGTTCGAACCGGCGCGGGTCGAACGAGGAGCTGGTCGTCGCCGAGATGGGCCAGGTGGGCACGCAGTTCGATGGCTTCACGCACCAGACCATCGGCGACAGCCTCTACAACTGCGTCGACCAGAACGAGGTCATGACGCGGACGGGCTTTACGCGGCTCGGCGTCGAGAGCGTCGGGACGCTCATGACCCGCGGAGTGCTCATCGACGTGGCGGCGCTGAAGGGCGTCGACATGCTGCCCGACACGTACGAGATCACGGTCGACGACCTGCAGCAGGCTCTCGATCGGCAGGGCGTGGCGCTGGAACCGGGCGATGCGGTGCTGATCCATACCGGCTGGGGCGTGCTCTGGGACACCGACGGGGAGCGTTTCATGGCGACGAACCCTGGGATCGGCGTCGCGGCCGCGCAGTGGCTCGTGGAGCAGGACCCGATGCTGCTGGGGGCCGACAACCAGCCGGTCGAGGTCTCGCCAAACCCGGATCCGGAAGTCTCGCTGCCGATCCACCAGATCATGCTGGTGGTCAACGGCATCCACCTGGTGGAGCGGATGCGGCTGGCCGAGCTGGCCGCGGCCGGCGTCTACGAGTTCGCGTTCGTCGTCCAGCCGCTGAAGATCGAAGGCGCCACCGGCTCGACCGTCGCACCAGTCGCGATCTACTGAACGGGGAAGGGTGCGAGCGACGGCCCGGAGCCGCGGCTCGCACCCCCGGCAATCTATTGCTGGCCGCCGGCCGCCTCCCTGGCCTCCAGGGCGCGCGCCCCGCCGAGCATGAGGGGCATCGAGTGGTGTCCCTCGTGGCAGGCGTACTCCCACTTCTCGCCGTCGAGCATCTTCATCGGCACCTCGAAGGTCCACGGGCGCTCCCAGGTCTCCGGGTCGTTGACGGTGGCCTGGTAGAGCAGCGTATCGGCGTCGACGCGCGTGAGCCGCTCGGTCAGGTGCATGCTCCCGGTGGTGGAGCGCCACAGCCGGCGGGAATCGAAGTTCGCGGTCTCGATCACCAGCGTATCGCCCTCCCAGTGCCCGCGCGACTCGCCCGACCACTGCAGCATGTCGGAGGGTAGCGAGGGACGCCCGTCGAGCGGGACGATACGCGCGGTGTTCACCATCTCGGTGACGATCGCGACGTGGTCCGGCGTCTGGAACAACTGCATGTTGTTGTTGTAGGCGCTCGGGGTCATCGGCGGCCCGGCGTTGAAGCCCAGGATGCAGCGGTCGTAGGTGCTGAAGTCCAGCCAGGAGTCGGCGGGCTGGTTCCGGCGGTGCTCGCGGTAGGCGTCCACGCGGCGCTGCCCCTCCGCCGTCAGCGGCGGATAGCGCCCGTTCGGTGGATCGACGATCAGCGAGGTCCGGCCCGTGGCGACCGCCTCCAGGCCCTGATCCAGCCAGGTGTGGTTGTAGGAGCCGTTCCCACCGTCCGGCCGCCGGTCGACGTTCGTTCCCGCTTCGGTCCGCTGCGCGGGCGTCTCCAGGAAGTTGTTGAGGCGGTCGAGCGCCTGCTGCTCCAGGTCGGCCACTTCCTCGGCGGTCAGGAACTCCTTGTCGGCCAGCTCCACGGGCCGTTCCATGCGGGTGATGCTCCGGTAATCCCAGACGCCCCCGAGGTCGGGTGCGCCCCAGGCCGTCCGCGGCGCCTCGGTCTGGGCGCCGGCGGACGCCGCCGCCAGGGCCAGGATCGCGGCCGCCGCCACCAGAGCGCCCGCGAGAGTCTTCGTTCGATAGCTCATCTCGTCCTCCCGTTCACGAGGCTGCCCGCGCCGGCCAAGCGGAGCAGCGAGATCAATCCTCGATTGTACCGCCGTCCCCCGGCTGCATCGACCGTCTCCCGAGCGGTGCGTGCGAGTTCTTCCGCCTGCGCACCGCCGCCGGATCGTCACTCCGCGAGCGGGTCCGGCCGGAGCTGGAAGTGAATGATCGAGCTCCGCCGGCCCTTGCCCCCTTCGATGTGCCAGTTCAGGTTCGACCCGTAGTTGGCCCACAGGCCGCGTCCCTTCCAGCCGGCATCGGGATCGTCGATGCGGCCGTCGAGCCCACGGGCGAAGAAGCCGAGCGGGTACGGCACGCGCAGCACCACCCATTCGCGGGTCTCGGGAAGCAGGGCCAGCAGCGAGTCGGAGCCGGACCCGGGCGCGATCGGCACGTTGCCCCCCAGCCCGAGCGTGTCGAACTGGTCCACCCAGTTGTAATAGTGGTAGTCGGCACTGCCGGGCTCCGTCACGTTCTTCATCTGCGGTCCGGGCGTCGGGTACAGGGTCCAGCCCTCCGGACAGTGCTGGCCGGTCGCCCCCGGACCGTTCAGGACGCCGCACTTGCTGCGGTCGAAGCTCGCCATGTGTCCGCTGCCGGACAGCGCGGTCCAGATGACGCCGTTGCGGTCGACGTCGACGCCGCGCGGCGCATGCCCGGTCTGCGCCGGATCGACGTCGGGGTTCTCGATGGACGGCGGCTCGTAGACCTCGGCGATGCACGTCTCCGGCGGGTTGTCGCCCCGGTCGAGCCTGACGAGGCGGCCGGGGAACGGTCCCGTCCGCGCGATCCAGGCCGAGTCGTCCACCGGGTTGGCGATGATGCCGTAGGCGAACCCGGCCAGACGGGTGTCGCGGACCGGATCGATTTCCTCACCCGGCTCGTTCCACGGCCGCGTGATCCGTCCGTCGCCGTTGGTATCGATGACGGTCGGACACCAGCCCTGCGACGCCTGCTCGTTGCCGGTCTCGTCGTACATCCGCGTGTCCAGCCAGCCGACCACGTTCGGGTCGCCGCTGAACCAGAGGGTGTCGCTCTGGTCTTCCGCGAACTGCAGGTGGTGCGTTCCGTAGCAACTGTCGATGAGGGTGAACGTCTCGGTTTCCGGGTCGTAGACGGAGATCTGCCGCCCGCTGCGCTCGACCGGGAAGTATTGCGCCGACGGATGCGCCGATCCCTCCTTGCACCAGTCGGGGTTGTTGCGGCGGCGGATGGTGGAGGTCAGCCAGACCCGGCCCCGGGCGTCCATCATCGGGTTGTGGGGATTGGCCGGCGCGTCGAAGATGATCTCGTCCCCCCAGTACGGCGACGGCTCGAAGCCGGGGGCGGTGGGGAACATCGACGGCACCATCCCGGTCGGCTCCCTGAGCGGAATGGGGATCTCGATCGATTCATGCCGCGCCGTGTCGGTGACCACCAGCGTGTCTTGCGTGATGGAAACGCCGTAGACGAGGCCGTCGGCATTGACGGTCGGCTGCCGCTTGTCGGTGGTGACCTCGTCGTGGACGTACGACGTCTCCCCCGCCCACTCCCACATGGTGAGCACCAGGTTGCGCTCGACCCCCTGCGGGCGCGGCGGAGCTTCCGGCACCTCCCCGGCGGCAATGCGGTCGCTCCAGTCGGCGAACATCGCCAAGCCGCGCTCGCGGCCGAAGCGGTTGACGACGCCGCTCATCTGCGCGCCCCGCTGTCCGAAGGTGACCCGGTGGTCCCACGCCTCGACCGACGAGTCGAACTGGTCGAGGTGGCTGACGTCGAACGTGAACCGGTTGCCCATCTGGTGGCAGAGCTGGCAGCCCTGCTTGGTGACGTCGACCCAGGCGGCCTGGCTCCGGAGCGCCGGCGAGATGCCGTTGCCGTTCGGCCCGGTGCCCGGGAACTCTTCCGGGGCGGGGGGCTCGAGCAGCGAGTACCAGTAGTTGGCCGGGTAGACCTCGGCCGCTTCCTGGGACGTGGCCGCCTGCATCGCCTGCAGCGTCACGGTCTCCCCCGGCCGGGCAGTCACCGGCTCCGAATCGACCAGCCCGTAGCCGCGGACCCAGACGCGATACGCCGCGTCCGGCAGGTCCGGCACGAGAAACCGCCCGTCGTCGCCGGTTACAACGATCTTGCGGAACAGGGTATCGAGGTCGTCGGTCTCGGCGATCACCCAGACACCCGCCTCGGGGCCACCCGGGCTCCGCACGACGCCCCGCAGGTCGGCCTCCGCCGTTGCCACCCCGGGCTCCTGCGCCGCGCCGAGCGAGACCCCGAACGCGACGACGAGCGCCGCCGCGAGCCAGTCGATCCCTACGTGCCGCATCATCGACCTCCTTCCGTTTTCCGGCTGACACCACCTGCGCGTGATTTTGTAACGGTTGTCAGCGATCAAGCGATAGGTAGAGTAACGCATGGCCAGCTCCACCTTCGTCGTGTGTGTCCGCAACGCCGGCTACGAGGCTTGGCTCGACCGCGGCAAGCGCTACCTGCGTAGTGATTCGAGGCGAGCAGAATTCGATCGCGCAATCGCTGCCGGGTCGCGGCAACGAGCGCCCCTGTTCCGCGAAGCGGCGGCCCCCTCGCGGCGGCGTCCGAATGCTCGTACAATAGGGGCGTTTTCGGGAGCGGAAACTCGATGACGTGGAGCAATCGACGATGAGATATCTGGCGCGCGGGTTCATGGTGGTGGCGGCGGCTACGCTGCTGATGGGCATCACATCGAGTGCGGCGGCGCAGGACTGGCCGCAGTGGCGCGGCCCGGAGCGCGACGGCGTGGCGGCGGCGTTCGACGTGCCGGCGAGTTGGCCGGACAGGCTGCAACGGCACTGGTCGGTGGACATCGGACTCGGCTACGCCAGCCCCGTGCTGATCGGCGACCGCCTGTACATGTTCAGCCGCCAGGGCGAGGACGAGGTGCTGACCGCGCTCGACGCCGCCAGCGGCGAGACGCTGTGGCGGACGAGCTACGCGGCGCCGTTCAACATGAACCCATCGACCGCGCGCCATCGCGCGGGGCCGAAGTCCACGCCCACGTTCGCGAACGGCCGCATTTTCACGCACGGCATGACCGGCACGGTAACTGCCTTCGACGCCGCCGGCGGGGAACAGCTCTGGCAGTACCCGGGGACCGGCCTGACGCCGCTCTTTCACACATCGATGTCGCCCCTCGTGGTCGGCGATCTGGTCATCGTCCATGTCGGCGGACACAACGATGGCGCGTTGACAGCGTTCGATGTCGCCTCCGGCACCATCCGCTGGAGCTGGGACGGCGACGGCCCCGCCTACGGTTCGCCGATGCTGTTCGAGCTGGCCGGAACGCGGCAGGTGGTCGTCTTCACGCAGGAGCACTTCGTCGCCGTGTCCGTGGAGACCGGGACATTGCTCTGGAGCCGACCGTTCACGACGCCGGCGGTCACCACGTCGCAGACGCCGCTCCTCCACGAGGACATGGTGATTCAGACCGGCCGCGCCAACGGCGTGACCGCGTTCCGCGTCAGCCCGGGCAGCGGCGGCTGGACCACCGAAGATGTCTGGCATACGGATGAAGTCTCGCTCCACATGACCAACGGCGTCATCAACGAGGGTGTCCTCTACGGGCTCTCGCATCTGAACAGCGGCCAGTACTTCGGCCTCGATCTCGACAGCGGCGAGGTCCTCTGGACCAGCCCTCCGCGCCAAGCCGAGAACGCGTCGATCCTGCGCTCCGGCGACAGCATCCTCTCGCTGGAGGACGACGCCGAGCTGGTGGTCCTGGCCCACAGCCGCAGCCAGTTCAGCCCCGTGCAGCGCTACGAGGTGGCCGACAGCGAGACGTGGACGGCGCCGACGCTCACCGGCAACCGGCTCTTCATCAAGGACATTTCGTCGCTGACGCTCTGGACGCTCGACTGACCCGGGCGCGGACCGTCATTTGGAAGGGAGTGGGCAGAATGACGCTGACAACCCGTACCCAACTGCGACTCGGCCTGGCCGTCGGGTGCCTCGCCGTCGCCGGACTGCTCTACATCGCCGCAGATTCCGGTTCGGTTGCCGCCGCCCAGAGCAACTTCGTCGGCGGCGATCCGACGCGGCCCGACTCGTCGGACATCCGCGCCGTCCGCCTGCGGTTCGAAGCGGGCGCGCGGTCGAACTGGCACAGCCACGGGAACTGGCAGATCATCATGGCCGAAGAGGGCGAGGGCCGCACCCAGGTTCGCGGGGAACCGATACAGGTCCTGGAGGCGGGCGGCAACCCGGTCTACGCCGGTCCCGGCGTGGTCCACTGGCATGGCGCGGCGCCCGACCAGCACATGATCCAGCTCACCTTCGTCAGTGGCCAGACGAGCTGGGAAGGGCCGGTCAGCGATGACGACTATCTCGGCCGGTAACGGCAGCAGGAGAGGGACGGGGGACAGGACGGTCCACTCCGCGTCCAGCCGCCCGTCGACGGGGTTCGCGGCGATCGTCTGCGCCGGCGCACTGGCGTTGGCCGCCGCACCGCCGCTCGCGGCGCAGGAAACGGAAGATCCGTCGGTCTGGGACGGCGTCTACTCCGCCGAGCAGGCGATGCGCGGCAAGAAGCTCTACGAGGCGAC
This sequence comes from Vicinamibacterales bacterium, assembly GCA_958296065.1. Lineage (GTDB taxonomy): Bacteria > Acidobacteriota > Vicinamibacteria > Vicinamibacterales > UBA8438 > WTFV01. Next base: position 43,104 of record CATQHX010000052.1, read on the forward strand.
GTGCTCCCGGTGCCACGGCGAGGATCTGTCCGGCGCCAACGCGCGGCCGCTGGCCGGCGAGAGCTTCATCCGCGACTGGGGCGGCCTGAAGCTGGACGGCGTCCTCACCCGCGCGAAGACGATGCCGCCCGGCGCCGCGGGCGCCCTCGGCGAAGCCGGGTACGTCGACATCATCGCCTACGTGCTCGAGGTGAACGAGTTCCCGCACGGCGAGGCGGAGCTGACCGCCACGCGAGCCGGCGACGTGCTGGTCTACGGCGTGGACGGACCCGACGCGGTGCCGAACTTCGCCATGGTGCAGGTAGTCGGCTGCCTCTCGCGGGACGACCGCACGTGGATGGTGACGGACGGCAGCGAACCGATCCGCACGCGCGACCCCGACGCATCGACCGGCGACGTGCTCACCCTCACGCAGGCGATGGCGCTGGGCGCCAATACTTTCGAGCTCATGTACGTCTTCCCGGATCCGGATCCCTACGAAGGGCACCGGGTGGAGGCCAAGGGGTTCCTGATCCGCAGGGAGGACTCGGCTGACGCCATCAACGTGACGACGGTGGCCAGCCTGGACGCCGCCTGTCGGCCGTAGGACCGTTGCCCGCGGTCTTGTGGGGGCTGCGCGCCCCGGCGACCAGCGGAAGCTGACGGGCTTGGCGCGCCCTTCCGGCAGCGCTGGCGTGAGGACACGATGGCAAGACGTTGCGCGCGGCTCCTGACGGCTGGATTCGCCGCCGCCCTGCTCGCGTGCGGCGGATCCGCCGAGCCCGGCGATACTGCCGGGTCGCCCGCGGCCGAGCCCCTCTCGATCGCCCAGCGGCAGTTCGTCGGCACGTGGTCGCTGGCGGCCATCGAGCGGCGCGGTGCCGACGGCGAGCCTCTCGGGCCGCCCGTCGAGAACCGCCTCGGCTACCTCATCTACGATTCGTCCGGGTACATGGGCGTCACGATCATGCGCCCCGACCGGCCGCAGTACGCGGAAGACCGTCCGACCGCCGACGAGGCGCTCGCGCAGTTCGGCAGCTACACGTCGTATTTCGGGCGGTTCAGCGTCGACGAGGCCGAAGGAACGGTCACGCATCATGTCGAGGGGAGCCTGAACCCGAACGGCATCGGCTCCGACTACACGCGCTCTTTCCTGTTGGCGGGGCGCCGCCTCACCCTCCAGCCGCCGCCCGCGGCCGACGGTTCGACAGCGCGGCTGACCTGGACACGACAGCCCGAGGCACCGGCGTCCGAGACAACCGATACCCATCGCCAGCTCTTCGGCGCGTACCGCATCGATTCGGTCTCCCGGCACACCACCGACGGCTTCGAGGTCGAAGTCGACCAGTACGAGAACGGCTACATCTTCTACACACTATCGGGACACATGTCGGTGCACCTCATGCGATCCGGCCGTGAACCGCTCAATGGTGACTCGCCGACCGCCGACGAAGCGCTCCGCCTGACCGAGACCTACGCGAGCTACTTCGGTCCTTTCTCGGTGCGCGAGATGGCGGGCTGCATCACGTGCCCGGGCCCGCGGGACCAGGGATATCTGACCCATCACCGGGTCGGCAGCGAGGATCCGCGGGGCACCGGGACCGACGTGCGGCGCTACTACGAGCTGACCAACACGCACCTCACGTTGCGGCCCCCGGTAGGCACGGACGACGAGGGCCGGGAGGTCGTTACGGCGATCCGCTGGGAGCGGCTGCCGTCGCGGTGAACCGCGGCGGTCACTGACGACCGGTACCGGCTTCAGGCGGCACAGTTCTGGTGCGAGAACGCGGCTGTCTACGCGGACGCATTCCGGCGCCTCGAACAGGCGGATATCGTCGAAAACCGCGCTCACGGACCGCTTGGTGCGCGCGGCCGGATTTCGCAACATCGTGGCGCACGCCTACGAATCACTGGACTTGAGACGGGTCCACCAGGCCGCCACCGATGGACCCGCCGACCTTCTGCAGTTCCTGGGCCGCCTGAAGAACCACTTCCGATAAGAGTGCCAGGAGCTAACGCGCCGGCGGCTGCGCCTACTGCCCGACGGTGACCGACACGCCCGCCGCTTCCATCGCGTCGCGAATGGCGGTGGCAGTCTCCGGACTGCTCACGATGTTCATGCCGCGGTGCACGCCGGCCGCGATGTCGAGCGGTGTCCAGCCCTGCGAATTGGGCTGGTTCCAGGCATCGACGTCGGCGCCCGCCTCGGCCAGCAGCGCCACCACGCTGGGCACGTGCTTGTAGGCGGCGCCGTGCATGGCGGTCTCGCCGTTGTCGTCGATGGCGTTCAGGTCGCCGCCGAGCTCCAGCGCCACCTTTACTGCTTCGAGCACTTCAGGCTCGGTGCCGGGATCCTCGCCCGGCGCGGAGGTGCCAACGCCGGCCGCCACCATGAGCGGCGTGGTGTCGTCCTCGTTGGGCAGTAGCGGATCCGCACCCAACTCGGCGAGCAGCCGCATCAGGTCGGCGTCTCCAGTGCGCGCCGCGAGCAGGAACGGCGTTCCGCCCAGGAAGTTGAGGCGCGTGATCCCGGCCGGCGGCCGGACGGTGACGCGGGCGTTCACGTCGGCGCCGGCGGCGACGATCTTCCGCACGAACTCCAGGCTCGTCATGGCGCCGGAGCCCTTGGGCGCCGGGTTGTTGCTGCCGGCGATGCCCGCCTTGCGCACCCAGGACACCTGGTGCAGCGCCGTCCAGCCGCGCGAGGCGACATTGACGTCGGCGCCCCGGTCGACCAGCAGGCCGGCCAGCTCGTAGTGCGCGTTGGCCGCCGCCAGCAGGAACGCGTTCAGTCCGGTCGCCGAGCGCTCGGCGCTGGTCCCGCCGCGGCGCGTCTCCTGTGCGACGGGGAGCGACTCCTCTACGTCGACGCCGGCTTCCAACAGCGTCTGCACGACGTCGATGCGTCCCTCGCGCACCGCGAACAGCAGCGGCGTCCACCCCTTCGCGGACCGCGCGGAGACGTCGCCGCCGTACGACAGCATCGTCGGAATCAGCTGCGCATGCCCCTCGGCCGCCGCCCACATGAGCGCCGTTTGGCCGCGCCAGGACTCGGCCGCGTTCACGTCGGCGCCCCGCTCCAGGAGCAGCCTGACGACGTCCAGGTTTCCGGTGCGCGCCGCCGTCATCAACGCGGTCTCACCCTCCGCCAGCGCCGTGTTGGCGTCGGCCCCGGCGTCGAGCAGCAGCTCGGCAACGGCTGCGTTGCCGTTCGTGCAGGCCAGCGAGAGCGGACGCACGCCGTAGCGATTGGCTGCCGCGGCGTCGGCGCCCGCTTCGAGCAGGAGACCGACGATGGCGTCGTCGTTGGCATGCACCGCCCAGTGGAGCGGGGTCGTGCCGTCGGGATCCGCGGCCGTGACGTCGGCCCCGCGCACGATCGCCGCACGCACGCCGTCCTCATCGGCCGCTCTGATGGCCCCGATCAGACCGGGGTCGGCCGCTTCGGCCGCAATGGCGGGGCTGAAGCCGACAGACGCAACCGCCATCGACAGGAACGCAACGAACGAGAGGCTCACGCGCTGCATGGAAATCTCCTCGCAAAATGCGTGCGGGCTGCCGGCCCGAAAAGCCGACAGCCCGCGGTTACTGCCTGTCGCAGTCTCTCGTCGACCGCTCCGCTACAGCGAAAGCGGCTCGATGACGGCGCCGAGGTGCCCCGTGCTGTCGGCGAACTCGTCGAGGTGCACGCCGACGTCGTCGAGCAGCGTCAGGTGCAGGTTCGCCAGCGGGGTCAGCTCGTCGTACTTGACGTGCCGGCCGCCCCTGATCTTCGACCCCGCGCCGCTCGCCACGACGACCGGCAGGTTGCGGTGATCGTGCACGTTCGGGTTGCCGAGGCCGCTGCCGAGCATGTACGTCGTGTGGTCGAGCAGCGTCCCGTCGCCGTCCTCGGTCGTCTTCAGCTTGTCGACCATGTAGCCGAAGAGCGAGACGTGGTACTGGTTGATCTTCGCCAGCTTGGCGAGCTTCTCCGGATCGTCGACGTGGTGCGACGTCGGGTGGTGCGGCTCCGGCACTCCGATCTGCGGGTAGGTCCGCGTGCTCGCCTCGCGCGCCATCTGGAACGTGATGACGCGGGTCAGATCGGCGCGCAGCGCCAGCACCTGCAGGTCGTACATCAGCTTGACGTGCTCCTCCCAGACTTCCGGCACGCTGGTCGGGCGGGTCAGGTCGCTGAGCGGCGAATCGGCTGCCGACGCCTCGGCGCGCTGAATGCGCCGCTCGACCTCGCGAACCGTGTCGAGGTACTCGCTGACCCGGTGCTTGTCGCTCGTGCCGAGCTGCGACTGCAGGCTGGCCATGTCGTCGAGCACCCAGTCGAGGATGCTGCGGTTGGTCTTCAGCTCGGCCTGCCGCTCGGCCGGGGTCCCACCGTCGCCGAACAGCCGCTCGAAGACGACGCGCGGGTCGGCCTCGGTCGGATTCGGAGCGGTCGGCGACGCCCACGAAAGGCTGTTCATATAGACGCAGGCGAAGCCGTTGTCGCAGTTGCCGACCTGCGCGATCAGGTCGGTCCCGATCTCCAGGGACGGCAGTGGCGTCTCGCGGCCCATCTGCTTCGCCGCGATCTGGTCGACCGACGTCCCGTTGACGTAGTCGCTGCCCTCGGTGCGCTTCGGCCGCACGCAGGTCAGGAACGAGGAGTTTGCCGAGGCGTGGTTCCCGGAGATGTGCGCCGCGTCGATCTCGAGATTGGTGATGATGCTCACGTTGTCGAGATGCGGCGTCAGCGGCGACAGCGAGGACGACAGCTTCGTCAACCTGCCGACCTCGGACGGCGTCCAGGGCTCGGGGTTCATCCCCATCGGGATGTAGACGTAGCCGAGCCGGCGCGGCGCCGCCGCGGCCGTCTTCGCCATCGCGGACGCGGCCGGGACCATGGCGTCCAGCAGCGGCAGCGCCAGGGTGGCCCCGACGCCGCGCAGGAACGTCCGCCGGGGAAGCGCCGTCTTCGTGATCATCATGACTGGGATCTCCTCATCTGGAACGGAGTGCTCTCTACGATGCCGAGGATGAGCGACGACAGCCGATAGTCGTCTGCCGCTGCCGCTCGAGTTATCGCACGAACCGCCGGCGCGTCGGCGTGGTCGAGTCCACGGCCGAGCGCGTAGGTCAACAGCTTCTCCGCCACCGTGCCGACGAAAACCTCGGGGCGGTCGAGCAGCGCCTGGCGCAGGCCGTCCGCGCCGTCGAAGTCCTCGCCGCCCGGCAGGTTGCCTGCCGCATCGATGGCCGCGCCGCCCTCGACGTCCCGCCAGCGGCCGATGGCGTCGAAGTTCTCCATCGACAGGCCGGCCGGATCCATGATGCGGTGGCAGACCGCGCACTGCGGGCTCCGGCGGTGCGCCTCCATCCGCTCGCGCATCGAGACGACGCGCGTGTTCGAACGGGTCTCGTCGAGCGGCGGCACGTTCGCGGGCGGCGCCGGGGGCGGCGTCCCGAGCAGGTTCTCGAGAATCCACTTGCCGCGCAGCACCGGGGACGTCCGTGTGGCGTACGACGTCACCGTGAGGATGCTGCCGTGCCCGAGCAGGCCGGCCCGCGGGCTACCCTCCGGGAGGTCGATGCGCCGGAAGTGGTCACCATAGACGCCGGAGAACCCGTAGTGACGCGCCACCCGCTCGTTGGCGAACGTGTAGTCCGCCGTCAGCAGGTCGACGACGCTGCGGTCCTCCTCGAGCACGCTCTGGAACAGCAGCTCCGTCTCGCGGCGGAAGCTCTGCCGCAGGTTGTCGTCGAAGTCCGGGAAGAGCCGGGCGTCGGGCCGCACGGCGTCCAGGTTCCGCAGGTGCAGCCACTGCGAGGCGAAGTTGGTCGTCAGCGTCTCGGCGCGCGGATCGGCCAGCATGCGCCGCACCTGCGCCCGAAGCACGACCGGGTCGCTCAGCCTGCGGGCCGCCGCCACGTCGATCAACTCGTCGTCCGGCACGCTGCTCCACAGGAAGAAGGACAACCGCGAGGCCAGCTCCAGATCGCTGATCCGATAGGGAGCGCCGGGGGCCACGCCGGCCGGGTCGCGCTCGATGCGGAACAGGAATTCGGGGCTCGCGAGCAGCGCGCGCAGCGCCGTCTCGACGCCCGCCTCGAAACCGCCGGTAGCGTAGCCGCGGTGATAGAAGGAAACGAGCTGATCGAGGTCGTCCACGGTGACCGGGCGCCGGTACGCCCGGCGCGCCAGCCCGGCGATGATTGCGGTCGCGCACTCCTCGGCCTCGGCGTCGGAAGCCCCAGCCGCCGCCGGCCGGCACGAGAAGATGCGCTCGCGGCTCGGCGTCTCCCCCACGCCGGTCGGATCGAACGGCCCGACGATGGACACGGATCGCACCGCCGGCTGCTGCCGGGGATGCCGGTCCATGTTGAAGTGGGCGTCGTAGGGCTGCCGCGTCGTCTCGATCAGCGCCGAGTTCTTCTTGATGAACGTCGCGCCGACGGCGTGCGGCCCCGCCGGCACCGGAATACGCACGTTCAAGTGATTGTCGATGCCCTCGTCCGCGTAGTAGGCGGCGTTGGCCTGCATCACGTAGTTCCGGCTCGGCTCCATCGTGTACAGGGCGAGCCGTTCTCCGTCGAGGGTGATCTCCACGTCGTGCGGCTCGGTCAGCCCCTCGACGTTCTCGTTGCGGTTCCGCTGCAGGCGGACCTGGATCTCGTACTCGCCGTCGGCCGGGAACGTGTGATCGACCGCGGTCCCGCCGCGCGTGCCGAACGGCAGCCCGGCGACGTGGTCTTCCTGGGTGCGGTCGGCGGGCACGACCACCACGCGGCTGCCCGGAGCCGGCAGGTCGCTGCCGACGGCCAGCCGGCTGACCCTTTGCGCCGCCGCCAGGTAGCGTTCCATCAGGGTCGGCGACAGGCCGCCGGCGTTCACGTTGTCGAACCCGAAGGCGGAATCGTCGCGGGGCAGGAGCGCCGTGACGTCGATATCGAGCGCCAGCACGTCGCGGACGGCGTTCTGGTACTCCGTCCTGTTCAGGCGGCGGAACGTCGCCGTGCGGCCGGGATTCGGATTGGCCGTGGCGGCGGCGTCGAGAGCCGTCTCGACGGACGCCAGCACGCGCGCGTAAGTGGCGTCGTCCGGACGCGGACGTGGACGCGGCGGCATCGCGCCGGCGCGCATCTTCCGGACCACCTTCTCCCAGACGTCGCGGTGCGCGGCGACATCCGCCAGGTCGACGCCCTGCAGCGACAGGTTGCCGGTCTCCAGACGGTCGTTGTGGCAGGTGACGCAGTAGCGCTCGATGACCGCCTGGTCGGCGGACACGGTTTCGCCGGAAACAGCGCCCTGCGGAGCGGCGGCTGCCAAGCCGGCGACGCCCGCCGCGAGGAACACGCACACGATCGCCGCAGAGCCGAGCTTGGGCCAGCGCATAGCCATCCCTTCCCTTACCGATACAGGAGCGATCAGGCCGCAGGGGGCATTCCCTGCAGGAATCCTGGCCTCCGGGTTTCGAGTACGGCGCTCGGCGGTATTCTACACGCCCGGCCGCCGCACCGCTACCCCGATTTCCGTCCCGCCCACAGGGAACGGGCAGGCCCGCACCGGGTAGTGACCATGGTCATGACCATGGCATTATAGGTATCCGAGCCGGCGAGGAGGCGGAGCATGAAGACGCAGAGCAGCCCGGCGGCGGGCGCCCGGACCATCAAGGCGTCCGAGTTCAAGGCGAAGTGCCTCAAGCTGATGGACGAGGTCGCCGAGAGCGGCGAGGAAATCGTGATCACGAGGAACGGACGTCCCGTCTCGCGGCTGGCGCCGTATCGCAAGAAGACCCCGGGCCTGTTCTTCGGCCGCGATCGGGACAACATCCAGATTCTGGGGGACATCGTGTCACCGATGCCCCCCGAATGGTACGCAAAGGCCGACGACTCCGACGAAGATCTGTTTTGATCCTTCTCGATACGCAGGTGCTCATCTGGTTGCGACTGGGTGACCGGAGGCTCGGACAGCAGACTCGCGGCAGGTGTGAACGCGCGTTGCAGCGCGGCGACGCGGCCGTATCGGCCATCTCGTTCTGGGAGGTCGGGATGCTGGTCCGCATGGGTCGGCTGAATCTGCTGATCGACCTGGACCGCTGGCGCCGCAACCTGCTGGACCAAGGCTTGATCGAGGCTCCGGTCGATGGTGGAATCGCGTCCCGAGCAGGGCTCATCGCCGACCTGCACGGCGACCCGGCAGACAGGATCATCGTCGCCACGGCACTGGAAGGGCATCGACTGATCACGGCGGACCCGCAGATCCTCGACTGGCCGGGTCCGCTGAACCGCCTGCCGGCGACGGACTGAAGCTCGTTCGCAGCCGACGCCTTCACGGGTCTCGGATGGATCGACGTGCACCTGCCTGCCTCCGCACTACTGGACGGATGCGCACTGTGGACCCTGGACAAGCGCCTGGACGAGGCGGCCACGCGGCTCGGCGTCGCGCCTGAATGACCGAGCCCTGCGCCATCTCCTGTGCTACCGTTGGCCCTTTCATCTGAACCACTTGCGAATGAACACCTCACAACGCATCGCCATGTTCGCGCTCTTCCTCGCCGCCGTGGCCGGCATCGGGCGCGCGTCCGCACAAACCGCGACCGGTCCAGGCATCGACGACGCTGCCAGGCACCCGGCCGCGCCGCTGCTGGAGCAGTACTGCTTCCGCTGCCACGGCCCGGAGACGCAGACCGCCGGAGTGAATCTGGACGGGCTGATCGCCCAGCGCCCGCTGGTACGCAACCGCGAGGCCTGGACGCGGGCGATCGACGCCGTCGAGGTCGGCAAGATGCCGCCCGCCGGCGCCCAGCAGCCCAGCGATGCCGAGCGCGAGACGCTGCACGCGCTGCTGTCGGACTCCATCGACCGCTTCGACTACTCCACCGTCGACAACCCGGGCTATGAGCCGGCGAAGCGACTGACGCACCGCGAGCTCGACAACACGCTACGCGACCTCGTCGGCGCGAACTTCACCCTCACCGACCGCTTCCCCGCCGAGCTGGCCGGCGCGAGCGGCTTCGACAACACCGCCAACACGCTGTTCCTCGAGTCGACGCTGATGGAGCGCTACATCGCGGCGGCCGAGCGGGTGGTGGAGCTGATGCTGCCGCCGGATCCGGCGACCGAAGCCGAGCGGCGCGCGCACGAGCTGGTGTTCATCGCCACCCCCGGCGGCGGCCTCGGCGACGAGGAAGCGGCCGAGCTGGTGCTCCGCCACTTTCTGGGGCGGGCCTACCGCCGGCCTCCGGGCGGGGCGGACGCGGCCCGAGCGCTCGGGCAGTACCGCGCGGCGCGGCAGTCCGGGCAGCCGTTCCAGGATGCCGTGAAGGTGGTCCTGCAGGCGATCCTGATCTCGCCGAAGTTCCTGCTGCGCGTCGAGACGCCGCCCGAGGTCGCGAATTCCCAGCCGTACCGCATCAGCGACTGGGACCTCGCCGCTCGCCTCTCCTACTTCCTGTGGTCCTCGATGCCGGACGCCGAGTTGCGCGACCTCGCCCGCCGCGGCGAGCTGAGCGACCCGGCCGTCCTCGAAGCGCAGGTCGACCGGATGCTGGCCGATCCGAAGGCCGACACCCTCGGCACCAGCTTCGCGGCGCAGTGGCTCGGCTTCCAGCACGTCGGCTCGCGAATCTGGCTCGACCCCATCGACAACCCGTGGTGCACCGACACGCTGATGACCGCGATGCGCGACGAGTCGTCGCTGTTCTTCCTGTCGCTCCTCCGCGGCAACCAGCCGATCCGCCGGCTCATCGATGCCGACTACACCTACGTCAACGAGGAGCTCGCCACCACCCTCTACGGCATGGAGGGCATCGAGGGCGAGCACATGCGCCGCGTTCGGCTCGACGATCCGAACCGCGGCGGCTACCTCGGTCACGGCAGCGTCCTGGCCCTGACGTCCAACTACAAGGACACGAGCCCGGTCAAGCGCGGCCACTACGTCCTCGACGTGCTGCTCGGCACCCCGCCGCCCCCGCCGCCCCCGGGAGCCGGAGTCCTGTCGGAGGAGCTCGGCGACCTGCGCCGACTCAGCTTCCGCGAGAAGCTGGAGATGCACTCCAGCAATCCGACCTGCAGCGCCTGCCACAGCCGCATCGACCCAATCGGCTTCAGCCTGGAGAACTTCGACTACTTCGGCCGCTGGCGCGACACCTACCACTTTCGGGAGCGCGTGGAGACCGAGGAGGAGGCCGACGAGATCCGCATCATCGAGGACACCAACGTCTTTACCGAGATGCGCTTCTACCGGAACACCTACACGCCCATCCCGGCCGCCGGATCCCTCCCGAGCGGCACCGCGTTCGACGGCCCCGCCGGCCTGAAACGCACGCTGCTCGATGAGCGCCACGACGACCTCGTGCGACAGACCGCGTCGAAGATGCTCGCCTACGCGCTCGGCCGCCAGCTCGAGTACTACGACGAGCCGGCCCTGCGGAAGATCCTTGCGGCGCTGGAAGTGGACGACTACCGGTTCCAGACGCTGGTGAAGGAGATCGTCGCCAGCTATCCGTTCCAGTACAAGAAGCAGTAGGTTTTGGACAAGGCAGAGGAAGGACGTTTTGCGGAAGCTCATGCTGGCCGCTATCGCAACTGCCACAGTTACAGGTTGCATCGCCAGCCTATCGCCCGAGAGGGTGCTATGGTCCGGGAAATCCCGGACCCATCTGCGCGTGCGCAGTGCGAACTTCCGGGAGTCGTAGAGGAATCAGCGGCAGCGACTGCCGTGGCCGACGGCCTGGGTCAAGGGATGGAGAACATGTCAGCGAGCATGGACGAAAGATCACCCAGAGATGTCGGCCAGACACGCAGCACCGAAGCAATGACCAAGGTGCGCAACTCGGTAGCCGAATTGGGCGGCGACGCGTCCATCATCGTGGGTGGAGACGATTACGTACTGCAGGCGGAAGCGTATCGCTCTAGCGACGAAGATGCTCCCGTGATTCCAACTACTGCTGGCTGAAGGGAGTAGAGGCTCCGCCAGCGACACAAACGACGCGCGACGCGTGTCAGGGGCGGGGACATGTCGAGCGCACAGCGTACAGCACAAACGACAGAACCACCGGGAATATGGGAAACATACCACACGCAGATCTCATGAGGCGCTTTTGCGATGCCTACACGGAACTCGCCCATGAGGAGCGTGACGAGCACGGCGACCTCTACATTCGTGTAGAGGACCCCATCGCGCTGCCGGTATTCGCCGCATTTTGCAGTGGAAACGGTCGGGAGGTCTTTCTTCGCGGTTGTACCGAGAACTTCGGAAACTCGCTCCCTTCACTTTTTCGGAACACCCCAGATACTGAAATCGCTGACCGTTGGCAAGACTACAAGTGCCTCCTGCACAAGTTGAACGGGGTCTTCCGGGAATCGTGTGGGTAGGTCAGGCTTTGGGGTAGCCTCTGCTCCCGTCGAGTCAAGTCGCCTTCGCGCCTCCTCCGCTATCGCTTCGGCCTTTCAGGTGACTCGCCGCTCGCGCCGGCTCAGAGCTGGTTATGGCCGGACGGCTTCGTCCGGCCACTGAAAACACTGGCCGGATCGCCATGAGGACGCTGCGCGAAGTGCCCGTCGGTATTGCTCGAGCCAGACGGATGCACGACGGTGGAGCTGCCTGTCCCAGGGAGATGGGTGAGCGTTCCGACGTCTCCGACCACGCTGGCACCCACACGAAATCCTGAAGCGCCGTTGAACGATTCCGAAGCCGTAGAGGGACTCCGGTGGAGGAGACCCAACCTGGGCGCCGTTCTCCAGCACTACGGGATCAAGACCCCGTGGCTCGACGTTGTCCGTAATCTTCACACTGCGGTCTGGTTTGCTTCTCACGATCTGCGGCCCATGCGTTGCGAGCGGCACGAGACTGTCCAAGACGATTGCCAACACTGCGGATCTCGTGGCTTTGTCAAGCCGAGCTGTCAAGACTACGGCTGGATTTCGTTCTACACAAGAGATGCTCTCTGTTCGGCTGAGCACCCGTGTTTCCACGAGAAGCTGATAGTCCAAGACATTCCGTGCGAACAGTCGTCGAAACACTTCAGACCGCATGCACAGCAAGGCCTATCCCTTGCGATGCAGGACGATCCCGGAGAGCAAGAAAATGGGCCGACCCGGCCGACCCCGGAGAAGGGGCTAGATCTCAACCGCTACCGGCTCGCTCACCTCCGATTTCCTAACAAGAAGGAATGGGCGCTCTGCGGTCATATGTCCTCAACCCGCTTTCTCTTTCCGCCTCGGAGTCAAGACGAATCGCTGGATCAACTCCTGAGAGATGAAGTCCGAAGTATCCTGAACAGCTTCAAATTCAAGCTTGGACGTGTGACAGCGTACAGTGCCGAGTAATCGGAAGAGCCAACTCACAAAAGACAGCTTTCTCGGCGGACCGCCCTACACAGGCTCGACGCCATTGTCGTCACTCGGTGACACTCTGGAGCCACCGGAAGTCGCTGTCCGCTGACTCGATGGCGGCGCCATGAATCCGCGCGCAGGCCGAGATCGCCACATCGGTCGCGGGAACGGTAACGCCACGAGATCGGGCGCGGCGGGCGAGCGCATATGCATCGCTCCAGACGTCGTCGTCAATCGGCAACACCGGGAGGACGGCCGCGAAGTCGCGCAGCACCCGCTTCTCCCGGTCGCCGCGTGCGCCATTCCACAACTCGAGCTGAACGATTGGGCACCAGCACGCCTCCCCCGCCTTGAGGGCAGCTTCGACACGGCTACGGACCACAGGATCGCCGTTTGGACGCAGGAGGTGAATCCAGGACGAGGTGTCAATCAGGGTCAATGGCCTGCACTCGCTGCCGGCGCTGCGCCTGAAGCTCGTCCACCGTCATCAAGTCCGGGCAGGTCCCGGCGTACTTGATGAGGTCTGCCATGCGGCGGCGGCGATTGAAATCGACGATGGCCGTCACCACGGCTTCTCGCTTGGTCTTCGCGCGCGTGAAGCGCATGGCAGCACGCAACTCGTCGTCGGGAATATCAATCGTCGTCTTCATGAATCAATGATAGTAGCTATGAGATTCTTGCCCAAATGGATCTTGCATCCTTCGCCGGCCGTGCGAACCCCACCCGGCCCGACGCCACCTACGCCGGCAAGACCCGGAGGCTGTGCGGGCCAACTGCCCTCGCCACCGTGTCAGCTCAAGTCACCACGACAAGCGCCAGTGATCTAGACTGTCGCTGTCGGACCGGACCGGAATCAGGTCGAAGCGAGGAACTGACCCGATGACGACACGACGCATCTCCCGACGGACCGTCCTGCGCGGCATCGGCGCCACCATGGCGGTGCCTTTGCTCGACATCATGCGCCCGGCCTCCGCGTTCGGCGGCGGCGCGCAGGCGGCGCCCGGTGCGGCAGCGAGCGCGCGGCGGCTGGCGTACCTCTACTTCCCCAACGGCATCGCGCGCGGCTCGTGGCATCCGGCCGAGACCGGGCCCGGCGGACGCCTCGTGAAGCTGAACGAGTGGATGCGGCCGTTCGAGCCGTTCAAGGACGAGTTGATCATCCCCCGCAACGTCTGGACGCCGCTCGGCAACGGGCACGTGGGCGGCACCCCGACCTGGCTGACCGGGTTCGACTACGACCGGCAGGCGGTCAGCGCCGGCGGCATTTCGGCGGACCAGATCGCCGGCCGGCACGTCGGGCAGGAGACGGTGCTGCCGTCCTTGGAGCTGTCGACCAGGGGCGAGGGCTTCTTCTCGAACTCGCTGTCCCGGAACAGCATCTCGTGGTCGGCCCCGGATCGGCCGCTGCCGCGCGAGGTGGAGCCGCGCGCCGTCTTCGACCGCATCTTCCGGCCCCCGTCCGGCGGGGCGAGCAACCGCTCGGTAATGGACGCGGTCCTCGAAGATGCAAGAGCCCTGCGCCGGACGGCCAGCGCGACCGACCAGGTGCGCCTGGACGAGTACTTCGAGTCGATCCGCGCCCTGGAGCGGCGCATCGAGTTCTCGGAGCGGCGTTCGACACAGATGGGCCAGGACAAGGCGCTGACCGACACTCTCATGGCGCCGGAGCCGGGCATTCCATCCGACCACGCGGAATACGTCCGCCTGATGATGGACCTGATGGTCGCCGCCTTCCAGTCCGACGCGACGCGGGTGGTGACGTTCATGCTCGACCACGGTCAGTCGAACCGCTACTTCAACTTCATTCCGGACGTGCAGGGCACGTGGCACGCGCTATCGCACTACAAGAACGCGTCGGGCAAGACCGAGGACGACGACGGCGTCACTTCGTGGAGTTCCCCCGAGGCGAAGCAGCGCATGTACTCGGAGGTCATCCGCTGGCACCACGAGCAGGTGGCCTATCTGCTCGGCCGCCTCAAGGCCATCGAGGAGCCGGACGGCCGTACGCTGCTCGACAACAGCATGATCGTCTACGGGGCGATCCTCGGCGACGGCAACGAGCACGATCCCGACGATCTGCCGACGCTGCTCGCCGGCCGCGGCGGGGGCACCATCAACAGCGGCCGGGCGCTCGACTTCGCGGAGCCGACCGATCTGGCGAACCTGCACCTGTCGGTGCTGCAACGGATGGGAGTGCCCATCGACCGCTTCGGGAACAGCACAACGCCGATGCACGAGATCGACGCGTGATGACACGGCGATGAGCGGCTGACACGACGCGAATCGTGTTCAGCCGCGGCACCACACCGCCGCACAGCGTCGTCCAGGCTGCAATCCTCGGGTAGCCGGTCCAGAACGGCGCGAGCGGTTTCCTTGGTCACGGCGTAGCGCAACTTCCTTGATCACGAACGCGACGACGGCGGCTTCCGCAACTCGCCCATCTCCACGTAGCGCAGACTCTCGCGACGGGTGCGGGCCCCGGTGTCGTAACGAAGCAGCACCACGTCGGCACGCGGCGTCAGATCGCCCCCGGATGTCTCCAGCTTGTCGAGATGCGCAATCAAGGCCGAGCGGATGGCCCGCTTCGCCGCCGCCGCGGTGTCCGCCGCGGCATAGACCCCAGGCAGACCCGCCACCCACGCACTGAACGTGCCGTTGCTCTCGCGCTCGACGATCACCGGATAGTGCATCGTCACAGCCCGGCCTCCTTCAAGATGCGGTGTGCGAGGCCCGTACCGACTTCCTTCTTCGTGTGCACGGACACGGTGATCACCTTCCCGGTCGCCGAATGAACGAACTGCCGGTGGCTCCCCTTTCCCGTTCGCTGCTCGACGTAGCCGGCGGCCTTCAGGCGGCGGATCCGCCTCGACACCGACGTGCTGGCGTGGCTGAAGAGCCAGGGCAAGGGGTACCAGAGCCGCATCAACGCGATCCTGCGCGCCTACTATGACGCGCACCGGGATGAGACCCGACCGGGACGCCCGGCGGCCGACCGGCCGGATAGGGGACGGGGAGCGAGCCGGCCGGCGTCCTCACGGACGGGCCTCTAGGATTTCTGGCTGCGGTCCGCCAGCAGGATGTTGTCGATTCCCGTGTTCACGGACGCGATCTGCATGGTCAAGCGATCGTTCACGGCCGTGATCTGGGTCGTCAGGTCGCGCCGCACGCCCTCCACCAAGCGCCACACGCCCACCAGCACGCCGACGCCGGTCAACACCGTCGCAACTACTTCGGGACTCATGCTCCTCCAATCTTAGCGCCGACGCCGCTGTTCCGGTAGAGTTGTCCGCACGCCACGGGGAGGAATCCATGAACCGCACGACGCTGTTCCGCACCGCGCTCGCCGCCGCTGCCGTCATCGCCTGCGCCGCACTGCTCCAGACCACGGCCGGGGCCCAGAACCGCACCGGCGCCTCCGCGCTGCGGGGCGTGCCGGGCCTGCCGCCGCCGGAACGGCCGGTGGTGCTGCACACGGCCGAGCAGCCGCGCATCCGCGTCGTGCCGATCGTCACCGGCCTTGACCACCCGTGGGGGATGGCGTTCCGCCGCAACGGCGACATCCTGGTGACCGAGCGCGACCGGGGCACGCTGCGGATCATCCGCAACGGACAGCTCCTCGACGAGGACGTCCCGGGCGTGCCGGAGGTCTTCGTCGGCGTGCGGCTCGCGGGACTCATGGACGTGGTGGTCCATCCCGAGGACGATACCCTCGTCTACCTCACCTACTCGCAGGGGGAGGAGCGCGACGGGCGGCAGGGCGCCACCGTGGCGCTGGCCCGCGGGCGCCTCGACGAGGGGGCCGGCGCGCTGACCGAGACGCGCGACATCTTCGTCGCCGACGGCTGGGGCGGCGGCATCGCGGCGTCGCGCCTGATCTGGGGACCGGACAACAAACTGTTCATGACCGTGGGCGGCGCGTTCGAGTTCGCCGGCACCGGGGAGTACGCCCAGGACGGGCGCACCCACTTCGGCAAGCTGCTGCGCCTGAACGACGACGGCACGGCGCCCGACGACAACCCCTTCGCCGGCGATTCCGACTACCACCCCGAGATCTGGACGATGGGACACCGCAACCAGATCGGCCTCGCTTTCCACCCGGACACCGGCGAGCTCTGGGCGACCGAGCACGGCGTGCAGGGCGGCGACGAAGCCAACATCATCCAGCCGGGCTCGAACTACGGCTGGCCCGTCGCGTCCTACAGCCGCACCTACGGCGGGCGGCCCATCACGGACACGCCCTGGCTGCCCGATTTCACCGGACCGCACGTGATGTGGTGGCCGTCGATCGCGCCGTCGGGCCTCACCTTCTACGACGGCGAGCACTTCCCCGCCTGGCGCGGCAACCTGTTCGTCGGCTCGATGATGGTGGGCCGGATGCAGCACACCGGACACCTGGAGCGCATCGTCTTCAACCGGCAGGGACAGGAGATCCGCCGCGAGTGGCTGCTGATGGAGCTGAAGCAGCGGGTGCGCGACGTGCAGCAGGGGCCCGACGGCTACCTCTATGTCCTTACGGAAGAGGACAACGGCGCGCTGCTGCGGATCGAGCCCGCCCGCGCCATCACCGAGGCGCCGGGCACCGTCGTGCCGGCCGTGCGGCTCGCCGAAGCACGGGTCGCGCCGCTCCCGGAGACGGAATGGACCGCCGAGCAACGCGCGAGCGTCGAGCAGTACGCCGCCGACGGCCACTCCGCCAACGTCGTGCGCACGCTGGCCAGGGTGCCCGCCCTCGCCGACCGGGTGTTGCCCTTTACCAACTACGTCGCCAACGAGACGACGCTGTCGCCGCGGCATCGCGCCATCCTGACCCTGCGGACCGCGTGGCTCACCCAGAGCGCCAACATCTGGGCGGAGCACGCGAGCCGGGCGGCCGACGCGGGCCTGAGCGCGGAAGAGGTGATGCTCGTCGCCCAGGGTCCGGGCGACGACTGGGACCCGTTCGAGGCGATCCTCATCGGCTTCGCGGACCAGATGTTCCGCCACGCGGCGGTCACCGACCGCACGTGGAAGGCGCTGGCGGAGCGGTTCGACACGCACAACCTGATCGACGCGGTCATGACCGTGGGCTGGACCACCACCAACTCCATCCTGTTCAACTCGCTCGGAATCCAGCCGGACGACGGCGTGCCGGCCGAAGCGCTGATGCCGGTGGACGACGTCGGCTACCGCGTCGTGGTCCCGGACCAGGAGCCGCCGCTGACGACCCCGCGCATCGAGCCGGTCGAAGGCGACGGGCTGCGGGTCTCGCGTACGTTCCTGCAGCATCCCGCGATGGTGGAGGCGCGCAACCTGAACCCGCGCTACGTGCTCGATCCGGAGCCGTCACGCCTGACGCCGCACGACCGCGAGCTGCTCATCCTGCGCATGGGCTGGAACTCCGGCGCGGTCTACGAATGGGCCAAGCACGTCGGCAGCGTCGGCCGGGCCCGCGACCACGGCCTCGACCCGGTCTGGATCGCACAGGGCCGCGACCAGTCGGGCTGGGGCGCCAACGAGCTCGCCCTCATCGACGCGGCCAACGAGATGTTCCGCGACTCGATGATCTCCGACGAGACCTGGGCGGATCTGTCGTCACGCTACGACACGCATCAGATGATGAGCATCGCCCTGACCGCGGCGCGCTACCGGATGGTGTCGATGGCGCTCAACGCGTTCGGCGTGCAGCCGCGGCCGGACGACGAGCGGTTCCCGGTGCTGGAGGGATACTAGAGAACCCATCGGGACTATGCCTGGCCACTCGGCCCAGCTTGTCGAAGGAGGCAACATGCTGACCCATGATCTGCGGCGGCGCGGCGTCCCGGTCCTCGCGGCGCTGCTCATCGGCGCGGCCACCGTCGCCGTCGACTCCCAGTCCCGTCCCGCGATGACCACCGAGGCGGAGTTCCTCCACGCGATGGAGGAGCTGTCGAACTGGGGCCGCTGGGGCCCGGACGACGGGCTGGGCGCCGCCAACCTCATCACGCCGGCCAAGCGGAAGGCCGCCGCCGCGCTGGTGACCGAGGGCCGCAGCGTGTCGCTGGCCCACGACATCATCCAGTCGCCGACGCTCGAGGGCCAGTGGTATCTCGATCGCGAGGTCGTCAACGTCAGCGAGACCGGCGCCTCCGACCGCTACCAGTACACCGGCACCTACCACGGCGTCATCCACAGTCACCTCGACTCGGTCGCCTGCCACGTGATGTTCGAGGGCAAGGGCTACAACGGGGTGACGGTCGAGCAGGTGATCGCGGCGGAGGGCTGCCCGCAGGGAAGCATCCACGCGCTGCGAGAGGGCATCTTCACGCGCGGCATCCTGTTCGACGCGACGCTGCTGCCGGGCAGGGACTCCGGGCAGGGCTGGGTGGAGCCCGGCACGGCGATTCGCGCGGCCGATCTCGAGGAGCTCGAGCGGATCCAGGGCGTGCGGGTCGAACCCGGGGACGTCATCCTGCTGCACACGGGCCGCTGGAAGCGCCGGGCCGCGCTCGGCCCCTGGAACCCGTCCGACGACGGCGTGGCCGGCTACCACTCCGACGTGGCCTACTTCCTGAAGGAGCGGGGAGTGTCGTTCATCGGCCACGACATGTGGAACGACGCATTCCCGCACGAGTACTCCGACGATGTCCGGCTGCCGATCCACCGCCTGGCGCTCGTCGCGCTCGGCGTCGGCATCTTCGACAACCTCGATTTCGACGACCTCGCCGCGACGGCGCGCGAGCTCGGCCGCTACGAGTTCCTCTTCGTGGCCGCGCCGCTGCGCATCGAGAAGGGCATGGGGTCGCCCCTCAACCCGATCGCCACGTTCTAGGCAAACACGATGAGAAGACAGGTGCGAACGCTTCCGACGCTCGTCCTCGCCGCACTTCTGGGCGTCGTCCCGGCCACGCCGGCCGCGGGCCAGTGGCACAGCGGGGGCGAGCCGCTTCCCGACGAGTCCTGGCGCAAGCTCCGGAACGGCTTCGGCGCCATGCTCGTGCTGTCGAATCGACCGGACGAGTTTCTCGAGGCCTGGGTGCAGCGAACTCCCGGCGTGTCCATCAGCACGACGCGCATCGGTCGCCGCGGCGAGTCGCTGGCGCCGTTCATCTTCTTCATCGGCTGCGACGAAAACCGCCTCGGCGTGTGCGATACGGCGTTCGACCTCGAGGTGCTCCGGCCGGACGGCACCGCCCTGTTCCGAAGCCCCGGCCTGGAGCTGTGGCGGAACAAGCCGGCCCCGGCGGCCGGCACGATCGGCCTCTCTGTCGGCTACGCGGGGATCGATCTGACCGACGCCGATGCGCTCGGCCGCTACCTGGTGCGGGCCGAGGTGCGCGACGCGAACGCCGGCACCGCGGTGACGCTGGAGCAGACGTTCGAGATCTTCGGCGAGGTCTCGACGATCATCGGCGACGGCATGCCGGGCCTGTCGGACATGCAGGTCAACAACCCCTACGGGGTGGTGATCGGACCGGACGGCGCGCTCTACTTCTGCGACCTCGACAACCAGATGATCCGGCGCCTGAGCCTGACGACGGGTCGCACGACGACCATCGCCGGCAACGGCGAGCGGGGCTACGGCGGCGACGGCGGGCCGGCGACGGACGCCATGCTGAACATGCCGCACGAGATCCAGTTCGACGCCCGCGGCGACCTCTACATCGTCGAGCGCGACAACCACGCGGTCCGCAAGGTGGACATGCGGACCGGGATCATCTCCACGGTAGCCGGCACCGGCGAGGCGGGATTCTCCGGCGACGGCGGACCGGCAGCCGAGGCCCAGCTTCGCGCCCCGCACAGCATCGTGTTCGCCCCCGACGGGCGCCTGCTGATCTGCGACATCGGGAATCACCGCATGCGGCGCGTCGACCTGGAGACCGGGCTCATCGAAACCTTCGCGGGCACCGGGGAGCGCGAACCGACGCCCGACGGTGCGCCGCTGGCCGGCACGCCGCTCAACGGACCGCGCGCGATGGCGCTCGATCCGGACGGCAACCTCTATCTCGCATTGCGGGAGGGGAACGCGATCTACCGCATCGATCTGGAGAACGAGACCATCCATCACGTGGCGGGCACCGGCGAGCAGGGCTATACGGGCGACGGAGGCCCGGCCGCCGAGGCGACGCTGGCCGGCCCGAAGGGACTGGCCTACGCCGCCGACGGCACGCTCTACATCGCCGACACCGAGAACCACGTCATCCGGCGCCTCAACGTCGCAACCGGCATCATCACGACGGCGCTCGGAACCGGCGAACGAGGCGACGGGCCCGAGCCCGAGCCGCGGCGCTGCAGGATGAACCGACCGCACGGCATCTGGGTGGACGAGGCCGGCGCCCTCTACGTGGGCGACAGCGAGGCGCACCGCATCCGCGTTCTCAGGTAGCGCCGCACAGCCACAGCCAGGGAACGGAGCGCGACGAGCGACCGCGGGATCGTCGGCCCGGTCGGGGCCGCTCTCATACTTCGGAAGCTCCGCCCGCACCCTGCACGGGCCAGTGATCGTTCACTCGCCGCGCCTCCTGAGAGCCGGGCCAGGGCGGCATGGTGACGATGACGAAGCAGAGGTCTTCGTCGCCGGTGTTGCGGAACTGGAAGTGCGTTCCGCACTCGATGGTCAGTGCGACGCCTGCCTCGACGTCGACTACCGACTCGGCGCTCTCACGCCGGCGCCAGACTTGACCGGTACCCGCCAGGAAGTACCACACCTCGTCGACCGTAGCGTGGACGACCGCCATGGAAGCCGCGCCTCCCGGGAGCTTGCAATGCACCATGCTGCCGCGCGGGACCGCGACCAGCTCGTGAATCTGCGAACCGTCGGGCGCCACCACCGCCGTGCCGTCCGCGAGACGCGTCGTCTGCATCACCCACCCTCCGGCGGAATCACGTGGAGGGCCGCCGCCCCGCCAGCGATCAGCGTTGCCGGCACTGTCGCATCCAGCGTAGCGAACTGCACCCCGTGCCGCGCAGCGACGGCGAGCAGGTAGAGATCCGCCAGTTGCTTCGGCGAGACGCCACGGAGGTCTCCGAACGTCGGTGCATCCGCCACGGTGAGGTCCGCCGGCAGGAACCGATGGGACGGGAAAGCGAGGAGGTGGCGCAGTTCGGCCAGGGCCTCACCGGGAGAACCGGGGCCACCCGGATACCTGGGGTGACCATAGATGCGGAGGAATCCGTTCTCGGTCAACGGACAAGTACACAGAGCCCCGTCCGAGTGTTCGTCTTCCCAACGACGGCAACGCTCATGATGCTCGTGGCGCGAGTCCGCCCGGGCGATCAGGACGTTGGCGTCCAGCAGGAAGTCCACGCTCAGACGCCTTCGTACTCACGCAGCCGTTTCACCAGCTCGTCCGTGATGACCGTGGTATCCCCGGGCGCCCGCTTGAGCACCGGCCAGCCTCGTTCATCGACCTCGAAGCGTTCTCTGCGAGGCAGGGCTGCGGCGGTAGGAACCGGCCGAACGAGCGACTCGGCGAGAGAATTCACCAGCAGCGCGCGTAACGTCGTGCCCTCTTCGGCCGCCCGGATCTTGGCTTGTCGGTAAAGGGCCTCCGGAATGTCGACAGTCGTCTTCACATAGAGCAGTATGCCCGTATCTCCATATCGATATCAAGCGCCTTCAAGATCGACCCGTGGGCAATCGTTTCGATCGCCAATCTCGTCGGTAGTCGGCGCCCAGCCATCCCCCCACCCGAGCTTGCGCGCCGCCCGATAACGTTCGCCCTCCCGGCGCGTCACCAATTCCTCGCGCAGTCCGTCCGCCGTGCAGAGCCGGAGCGACACGCGCCGGGGTTCGCCGCGCGGGCGGCGCAACACCCTCGCGGCGCACGGATCGGCGTTGCCGCGGGTCACGGCAACGTAGGAGAACTTCTCGTCTTCGTATCCCAACGACCCACGCTTGAGTCGCCGCTGCAAACTCGACCTGTTCACGCGCGCCCCGAAGTGACACCAGTCGTCCGAAGCCAGCGGGCAAGCGTTGCCGTGCGGACAGGGCGCAGCCACGACCGCCCCCCGCTCGAGAAGGCGTGCCCGCGCCCGAATCACACGCGCCGCGCCCGCCGGCGTGCCCGGCTCGACGATGACCAGCGCCCCCAGGGTCAGGTCCCATGCCGTATCGACCAGCTCGTCACGGACCGATTCGCCGAGTTCGCCCAACACGTAGCCGACCAGCACCAGGTCGTGCTCTCCGACCCCACGGGTCCGCCCGACATCACGCAGAAACCAGGTCGACTCGACATGCGCGTCGAAGTGGCCGGCTTCCAGCAGCCGCCGGCCCATCTCCGCCATTCCCGCATCGCTCTCGACATGCGCGGCTCGCGCCAGCTCGGGGAAGTGCTGTTCGGCCGCCCAGAGCCCGGGCGCCGGCCCGGCGCCCAGCTCCAGCAGGCTCTCTGCGCTCAGACCGGGAGCCCGACGGCGCAACTCGCCCAGCACCGCGCGGGTCGCCTCGAACGTCGACGGCAGCCGCGCCGCCAGGTACGCCAGGCGATCATGCGGTGTCGCGAATGGTGGGGAGTCTCCCGGCCCCCTGTCGCGATAGGCTGCGGACAGCCGATCCGACGAACTCCGCAACTCGGCCAACGACACGCCGTCGATCTGCCGATCGATCGCTCGACGGAGCGCCAGAGACTGCTGCGACGCATCGATGGCCTGCACCATGAGACACTATACGGGTCCGCTCGCGCGGAGCGGGCGGATGGACGCTGTGCCTTGTCGGAAACCGCCCCCACAACGACCGCCAGGCCCGATTCGCTCCGGCCCCGAGGCGCCGACGATCTGGCCATCCTGCTCCCCGGCGGCGGCGCGCGGGGCGCCTACCAGGTCGGCTTCCTGCGCTGGGTCTCGAGACACATCCCCGACGCCCACTTTCCGATTGTGACCGGCGTGTCGGCCGGGGCCATCAACGCCGCGTTCCTCGCGGCGTACCGCGGCACGCAGAAGGCGGCAGTGGACCAGTTGGTCGAACTCTGGAGCAATCTGACCGCCGAACGCGTCTTCCGCACCGACGGCCCCTCGCTGGGCGGCCTGGTGGCCAGGTGGGGCATTCGGCTGATGGCGGGCGGCACCCGGCTGGCCCCGGCGGTTCAGGGCCTGGTCGATACGTCGCCCTTGCGCGAAACGCTGGCGAACGTCTTCAAGACACGCAACGGGGCGATCACGGGAATCGCCGAGAACATCGCGGATGGACGTCTCTGGGCACTCGCGCTCCTCACCAGCCACTATGGGACCGGGCAGTCCGTGGTGTGGACCCAGGGCCGGGATCTGCGCGAATGGGAGCGGCCCGATAGACGCAGCCGCAACACCGCGCTGACGCTCGACCACGTGCTCGCCTCCTCGGCATTGCCGCTGTTCTTTCCCGCCGTGCACCTGGCGGACGGCTGGCACGGCGACGGCGGCATCCGCCTGACGACGCCCTTCTCCCCCGCCCTGCATCTGGGCGCGAACCGGATTCTCGCGGTGTCGACGCGCTTCGGGCCGAGCGGGACCGTCGACGATGCGAACACGCGGCGCCACCCGCCCCCGATGCAGATCGCCGGGCAGCTTCTCGACGCCGTCTTCCTGGACGATCTCGACCGCGACGCGCTGGAGCTGGAACGGATCAACCGGCTGCTGCGCGAAGTGGCGCCCGAGAAGCGCCGTGGCCTGCGGCCGATAGAGCTTCTCGTCATACGCCCGTCGGTGGACATCTCCCGACTTGCGGCCGAGTACGAGGCACAACTGCCCCGCGCCTTTCGCCACCTGGTCCGGGGGCTCGGCTCACGGGAGGTCAAGTCGCCGGACCTGCTGAGCCTGCTGGCCTTCGAGCCCGCCTATCTGACCCGCCTCATGGAGCTCGGCGAGAGCGACGCGGCAGCGAACGCCGGCAGGATCCGTGCTCTCCTGCGGAGCAGTCCTCGCAAGGAGACGCGTCAGGCCGCGATCACCTGATCCGGAGGAGCCGGCCGGTCGCTGCCTTTCAGCTCGCCCGCGCGACGCCGGCCCGGCGATGCCCCGCAGCCCATCGGGTCCGGAAACGGCCAGTACACGCTGTGCTCCGGCGCTATAGTCGGAATCGTGCTGGACGCCGAGATCTGCGAACGGGCGCGCCTGTCGCGCGACGCGCGCTTCGACGGCCGCTTCTTCATCGGTGTCGTGACCACCCGGATCTATTGTCGACCCGTCTGCCCGGTCCAGCCCCCGCAGGCCACCAATGTCCGGTTCTACGGCTCGGCGGCAGCCGCGGAGCGCGCGGGCTTTCGCCCCTGCCTGCGCTGCCGTCCCGAGACGGCGCCGGGAAGTCCGGCATGGGCCGGCTCCCCGGCCGTGGTGCGGCGTGCCCTGCGCCTGATCGACGACGGGGCGCTCGACGGCTCCGGTACGGACGAGCTTGCGGGGCGGCTCGGCGTCGGCGGCCGGCATCTGCGCCGGCTTTTCGACCGCCACGTCGGCGCGTCGCCGGTGCAGGTCGCATCGACGTGCCGCCTGCACCGAGCCAAACAGTTGATCGACGCCACGGACCTGCCCTTCGCCGCGCTCGCGCAGGCGGCCGGGTTCGGCAGCGTCCGCCGCTTCAACGACGTGCTGCAGCGGGTGTACGGCCGCACGCCGCGTCAACTGCGCCACCGGAGCCGGCGAGCGCCGCGTGGCGGCGATCAGCTCCATGAAGCGCTGCGTCTTCGCCTCCATTACCGCGCACCGTACGACACCGCGGCGTTGCTGGGTTTTCTCGCGCGACGCGCCGTGCCCGGCGTAGAGGTCGTCGATATCCCGGGGGGAACCTACCTGCGCACGTTTCGCCTGCCGGGTGGAGGGCCTGCGCATTGCGGCCGGCGAGAATCGCGACCGGTAGAAGACGTTGCCGCTGGCATAGTGCGCGTAGAGGCACGCGGCGACGGGTACCTCGATGCCGAGGTCTGCCATCCGAACGCCCGCGTGCTGCTGGACGTGGCCGCCCGATTGCGGCGGCTCTTCGACCTGGATGCCGATCCCCTGACCTTCGGCCCTCACCTGTCGGGCGCGCACGGTCTGGCCGACCGGCTCGAAGCGCTGCCCGGCATTCGGGTTCCCGGCGCCTGGGACGGCTTCGAGCTGGCCGTGCGCGCAGTCCTGGGCCAACAGGTG
>CATQHX010000053.1 GCA_958296065.1 Vicinamibacterales bacterium
TGGTCCCTGCCGCCTGGCGGCGGTCGTCCCCGACGCTCGTTCCACGGTGTCCCCGGAGGTAACGCGATGAAGCTGCTGTTGCGCGGCGGATTGCTCGTCCTGTTGGTCGGTCTCGTCGGTTGCGCGCCCGGCGCCGGCACGGCCCCGGAGCCGATGGAGGAAGCGGCCCCTGCCTACGTGCCGCCGGTCTTTGCGCCGGAGTCGCACGACCTCGGCCAGGCCGACATCGAACGCATGATGGAGGAGCTGTCGAACTGGGGTCGTTGGGGTTCCGACGATCAGCTCGGCGCGGCGAACCTGATCACGCCGGCCAAGCGTCTGGAGGCGATGGCGCTGGCCACCGAGGGCATCACCGTGTCGCTCGCGCACCGGGTGATCAAGGAAGAGGCGGAGGACGTGCCCCGGCCGTTCGGCCACAGCATGCTGGGCGTGCCCGACCCGTCGGCCGAGCCGGGCCTTTTCGGCGGGGTCAGCGACAACTACGACGTCAGCTACCACGGCTACTCCCACAGCCACATCGATTCGCTGTGCCACATCCTCTACCGGGGGCAGATGTACAACGGCGTGTCGCAGGACACGATCACCGAGGACGGCTGCTCGAATGCGTCCATCGTCAACCTGCAGGGCGGCATCGTGACCCGCGGCGTGCTGCTGGACTTCCCGCGTCTGAAGGGCGTGCCGTACCTGGAGCCGGGGACGCCGATCTACGTGGAGGACATCGAGGCCTGGGAGGAGATGGCCGGCGTCACGGTGCAGCCCGGCGACGCCATCTTCGTCCGCACCGGCCGCTGGGCGCGCCGCGCGGAGATGGGACCCTGGAACATTTCCGGGAACGCGGCGGGGCTGCACGCCTCGACCATGCCTTGGGTGAAGTCGCGGGACGTGTCGTTCATCGGCAGCGACGCGGCGCTCGACGTGGTGCCGTCGCTGGTCGAAGGGGTCAACTTGCCCGTGCACCTGATTACCATCGTGGCGATGGGGGTCGACCTGTTCGACAACCAGGACCTGGAGGCGCTGGCCGAGACCGCCGTGTCGCTGAACCGCTGGGAGTTCACGCTGATCGCCGCGCCGCTGGCGGTGGAGAACGGCACGGGCTCGCCGATCAACGCGCTGGCGATCTTCTAAGCGACAGGAGTCCGCATCCAGGGGAGATGTTCGACGCAAGCGCCGCGCCGCCGGCTCGGTGGTGCCGGCCGTGCGGTGGGAAGGCGGCGTCGCGGGGATAATGTTTGGTGTCGGCGACGCGCCGGGGTCCCCCGGGGGTCGCGTCACGGGGATGTCGCGTCACGGGAAAGATGTGGACTGACCGCGGTGCACGGAGCGTGATGCTGGCATTCTGCCTGCTGGCCTGGCCGGTTGCGGTGACGCCTGCGGCAGCCGGCCAGCCCGGGAACGACTCGCTGCGCTGTCCCCCGCTCGATCCGCGCGGACCGGCGGCGGACCCGGATCTGTACTGCATCGAGCTGATCCACGCCCCCGACTTTCCGGGCGCTTCGGGTTACGTCGAGTTGACGCCGCCGTCATCGCCGTTCGGCGCCGCGGTCACCGCCGACGGCCATCACCGCTTCGACCTGGCGGTCCACCTGGCGGGCCTGCCCGACCCGCGAGTGCTCGGCCGCTACGACGGCTACGTGGCGTGGGCCACCACGCCGCGGTTGCGGCCGATCATGAACCTGGGGCCGGTCGCCAACGGCCGCACGACGGTGGGGCCGGTCGATCTCGACAAGTTCCTGGTGCTGGTCACCGCCGAGCCGGCTCCGACAGCGACCGCGTGGGAAGGCCGCATCGTGCTCCGGGGCACTTCGGCAGGCATGCGCATGGAGCCGGAGGACCTGCTGGCGCTGACCGGGATGGTCGGCGGCGGCGCACCCCCGCCGCCGGCCCGGGGCTGGCGGCGCCCGCCCATGCACCCGTCGGTGGCGATGATGCCGGGCGTCGGCCGCCTGACGCCACCGGTCGATCCCTTTCTGCCGTCCGCGACGGGGCCTCTCCCACCGGCGCGCCCGCGCGAGATCGTCCGGCTCGGCGACGGCGGCACGCTCGACCTCGAAGCCGGTCTCGTCGGGCGCACCATCGACGGGCGCACGTTCACGATGTACGGCTTCAACGGGCAGTACCCGGGACCACTCATCCAGGTGCCGCAGGACGCCACGATCACGGTGAACGTCACCAACCGGCTCAGCCTGCCGACCGCCGTCCACTGGCACGGCATCCGGTTGGAGAACCGTTTCGACGGGGTCCCCGGCCTCACGCAGGATCCGATCGAGCCGGGCGAGACGTTCCAGTACCGCATCCACTTCCCGGACGCCGGTCTCTACTGGTATCACCCGCATCACCGCGAGGACGTGCAGCAGGATCTGGGGCTGTACGGCAACCTGCAGGTGGAGGCGTCCGACCCGGAGTACTTCGGTCCGGCCAACCGCGAGCAGGTGCTGATGCTGGACGACCTGCTCGTCGACGCGGCGGGGCTCGCGCCGTTCGGCCGCGAGCGGGCCACCCACGCCATGATGGGCCGCTTCGGGAACCTGCTGCTCGTCAACGGCGAGCCGGACTACCGCCTGACCGTCGACCGCGGCGAGGTGGTGCGCTTCTTCCTGACGAACGTCTCGAACACGCGCACGTTCAACGTGTCGTTCGGCGGCGCTGCGATCAAGCTGGTGGCGTCGGATGTGGGGAAGTTCGAGCGGCAGGCGTGGGTCGACAGCGTCGTCATCGCGCCGGCCGAGCGCTATATCGTCGAGGTACGCTTCAACGAGCCGGGCGAGGTCCCTTTCGCCAACCGCGTGCAGGCGATCGATCACGTCTACGGCAACTACTTCACCGACGACGTCGAGCTTGGCGCCATTACGGTCACCGACACGCCCGCCGCACCGGACCTCGGGGCGAGTTTCCGGGAGCTGCGCGGCCACCCGGACATCGCGGCCGACATCGAGCCCTACCGCGGCGAGTTCGACCGGCCGGTCGACCACCGGCTGCTGCTGACCCTGGAGATCGGCGACCTGCCGGATCCGCTGGAGCCGCTGCTGAACCTCGACCGCGCGTTCTTCAACCCGGTGGAGTGGAGCGGCACCATGCCGCGCATGAACTGGGTCACCACCGCCGACCGGGTGCGCTGGATCCTGCGCGACCTGGACACCGGCCTGGAGAACGACGCCATAGACTGGCGCTTCCGGCGGGGCGACGTGGTGAAGATACGCCTGCGCAACGACCGCGGGGCGGTGCACGCCATGCAGCACCCGGTCCACATCCACGGGCAGCGGTTCCTGGTCCTGAGCCGCGACGGCGTGCCGAATGACAACCTGGTCTGGAAGGACACGACGCTCGTGCCGGCCGGATCCACGGCGGACCTGCTGCTGGAGTTGTCCAACCCGGGACGCTGGATGCTACATTGCCACATCGCCGAGCACCTCGAAGCGGGGATGAAGCTGGTCTTCGACGTCGCGGCGGGCCCGCCGCCGGGGCGACGACGATGAGCAACGGCAGGAACGGACGGATCCATGACGGTGGAGGAATCAACATGCGAATCCTGATGGCCACGCTCGCGGTTCTCGTCGCCGCCCTCCCCTGTGCCGCACAGCCGGCGGACTCGCTGTCGGACGCCGTGCGCGAGTTCGTCGCGGTCGCCGAGCCGACGGTGGCGCTGACCGGCGTGCAAGTGGTGGACGGCACCGGCCGTCCCGCCGCCAGCGGCCAGACCATCCTGATCGAGGACGGCCGGATCGCCGCGGTCGGTCCCGACGCCGAGGTCGACGTCCCGGACGGGGCCCGCGTGCTGAATCTCGCCGGGCACACCGTGGTCCCCGGCTTCGTGGGCCTGCACGATCACACCTTCTATATGACGCGCGGCCGCCGGGTGCAGCTCAACTTCAGCGCGCCACGTCTGTACCTGGCCAGCGGGGTGACCGCCATCCGCACCACCGGCGCCTTCTCGCCCTACAGCGAGCTGAACCTGAAGCGGTCGATCCAGGAGGGCCTGGAGATCGGTCCGCGGATGTTCATCACCGGGCCGTACCTGTCGGGCGCCGGCGCGATGTCGCAGATGTTCCAGGTGAGCACCCCGGAGGACGCCCGCCGCGTGGTCGCCTACTGGGCCGACGAGGGGGTCGACTGGTTCAAGGCCTACACCCGCATCGGCGACGAGGAGCTGGCCGCGGCCATCGACGAGGCGCACCGGCGTGGCGTGAAGGTCACCGGCCACCTCTGTTCCGTCTCGTTCCGGGAGGCGGTGGCGCTCGGCATCGACAACATCGAGCACGGCTTCTTCACCAACAGCGACTACGTCGCCGGCAAGCAGCCCGGCGTCTGCCCGCCCGGCGTGCGGCGGAGTCTGCTGGAGGTCGACCTGGAGGGCGAAGAAGTGGCGGCCACCATCCGGGAGATGGTCGAGCAGGGTGTCGCCATGACCTCGACCCTGCCCGTCTACGAGCTCGCCATCCCCAACCGGCCACCGCTGGAGCAGCGGGTCCTCGACATGCTCGCGCCGGGCGCCCGCGACGAGTACCTGCAGTCGCGCGCCGACGTCGCCTCGCGCGACGACGCGCCCATGGCCGAGCTGTTTCCGAAGGCGCAGGCATTCGAACGGATGTTCGTCGAGGCGGGCGGGCTGCTCGCGGCCGGCGTCGACCCCACCGGCATGGGCGGGGCGCTGCCCGGCTACGGCGACCAGCGCAACTACGAGCTGCTGCTCGAGTCCGGGTTCAGCCCCGAGCAGGTCATCCGGATCATGTCGCTGAACGGCGCCCGCGTGCTGGGCGAGGACGAGCGGTTCGGTTCCATCGAGCCGGGCAAGCTGGCCGACCTCGTCGTCATCGACGGGGACCCGGTGCGCCGCGAGGCCGAGATCCGCAACGTGACGCTGGTCTTCAAGGAAGGGGTCGGCTACGACGCGCCGGCGCTGGCCGAGTCGGTGCGGGGGCTGGTCGGGTTGCGGTAGTCGAACTCCGGTGTCCGGTGGACAAGGGCGCGAGGTGCTCGACACGCGAACACCGCCGCGCTTCGCGCGTTGCCGGACCAAGGCGAGTAGAGAGCGTAGTGGCCGGCACCAGGTCCCGGAAATCAGCCAGAGTCGCAACAAGGGTCGTCGCGAGGCGGGCCGGCGCGAAGCCGGTCCTCCTGGCAGGCGGCAACCCGCAGATCGCGAAGGCCGACGGCGACCCCCCGGTGCAGGCCTACATAGCGGCCATGCCCGGCTGGAAGAGCGATCTGGGGCGCCGCCTCGACGCGCTCATCGTGCGTACGGTGCCCGGCGTGCGCAAGGCGGTGAGGTGGAACTCGCCCTTCTACGGCATCGAGGGCAGAGGGTGGTTCGCGAGCTTCCACGTCTTCACCCGTTACGTGAAGGTGACCTTCTTCCGCGGCGCGTCGCTGCGACCTGTCCCGCCCGGCTCGGGCAAGGACCCCGACGCGCGCTGGATCGACATCCGCGAGGGTGAGCTCGACGAGTCGCAGATGGCGGCGTGGATCCGGCAGGCGGCCGCCCTGCCCGGCTGGGACCTGACCTGACCTCGACGTCTCGTCGGGAGCCGGCGAGCTGGCCGACCGGAGGCCCGGGACCTCAGGCCGGAGCGGTCTCGAAGGCGACGATGTTGCGGGTCTCCCGGCTGAACTCGACGCCGATGAGGTGGACGGGCCGGCCCGAGGCGCGGTACTTCGCCGCGCAATCCCGCGCGCGGAGCTGTGCGAGGGCGGCGCCCGACGGCTCCCGCTCTGCCACCTTGCACTCGAAGAGGTACACCTGTTCCCCGCAGCGCACGGCCAGATCCCCCCGCGAGGTCGGTCAGTCGGCAGTGTCGGCGCCCTTGATGGCGTCGATGATCAGCGCGCGCAGCTCGCGGATATCTTCCTGCAGGTCGTCGATGCGGGCGTTGACGTTGGCGTTGACGTCGTCGATGCGGGCGTTGACGTTGGCGTTGACGTCGTCGATGCGGGCGTTGACGTTGGCGTTCTGCTGGATCATCAGGCCGGCCAACATCAACAGCAGGGTGGCGAGTCCGATTCCGGTGCCGACGATGCTCTTGACGACCGCCTTCGTATCACCGGTCGCGCCAAGAGCCGGGCTCTCGGACATCGGAGCGTCGTCCATACTCACAGCGTAGCACTGTTTTCCGTTCCGGCCAGCCTTTCGTGCCATTCGCGCAGGCCGCGGTCGTCCCGAGCAGCCGTGCGTAGTAATCCGGCCGCGTCGCCTCGAACCACGTGCTCAGGCATAGGTTGCGTCGGCGGTAGTCGGAGGTCGACCCGCGGTACCGTCCAGCACCAGCGGATCCATCAGGGTCTTGAGTCTGGCGCGTCGCGCGCGACCCGGTGCCCCCGGACGGACACCCCGTGCTCGGCGAGCACGGCCTGCCACCCGTCGCGGGTGCCGATGGCGGTCGTAACCTCGAGCAGTCCCAGCCTCTCCTCGCGCGCCGTCAAGCGCGCGAAGCGCTGCCGGGCCGGGTAGTCCTCGGCAACGAACAGTTCCTTGCGGTGCAACACAGGGGGATTCGCGGAGCGTGTGTAGTCGCGGTAGTGGAGGTCGAGCCGCTTCAGATCCGCGACGACCGCAGCGTGGAGGGCCGGGTGTGCCACGCGGTCGAAATCCTCGTAGGCGAGATACGACACGCGAGCGCGTCGCCGGAAGAGCTTGACCAGTGTGAGCCCGTCCACGGCGCCGGCGAGTTGCCGGCCGCATCCTTCGTAGACCCGCAACACCGGCGGCAGGTGCTCGATGGCGGTGTGGTGGACGTAGAGGGCGTCGGGCAGCAGCTTGCCGACGGCGGCATCACGGCACGCACGATCCACGGCATCCTGGTCGCCGGCGGAAAAGAGGAGGGCGTCTGCCTTCGTGCACCCCGACTTGTACGACCCGAAGAAGGCGCGGATGTCGTGTCGCAGTTCGTCCGGCAGGGCGCCGAACCGGGGGCGCCTCGGGAACGCCGCCAGGGCGAGGTACACGAGGACGTCGGCCCTCCGTTCCTGCCGAATGCGATCCCAGCGATCGGCGCTGGTGACCCGGCGGAGTAGCGAGAACGCGCGGGCGATGCTGCCGAATACGTGCGTCAGTTGCGGTGCTGCGGAAAGTTCGCCGTCGACAGGGAGGCGCCCGCGCTGGGTCACGAACGCCATGAGCGGCTCGATCAGCTCCTTGTGGTCGGCGACGAGCGCCTGGGATTTCTCGATGCCGGGGATCCGCCGCTGCCTGGAGACCCGGTTCACGGCGAACGACTGGGCGTCGGCCTCGTCGCGGAACACGTAGAAGATGCCGGGAGCCGCCGCGACGGGCCGTTGGTCGAGAGCCTGTTCGATCCACTGGCGAAGCTCCTCCTGCGTGAAGAACTTCTGGAAGGTGCGCTTGCCGGTCACGATTCCGTCGCCCTGGAAATCGACGGCGGCATCGGCCGCGTCCCAGTCGAGGCGCGCCGAGACGACGAGTACCTTGCGGGCGAGCTCCCACGCCGCGGCGAGGACGACGATGCGCTCGTCGGGGTCCTCGATCACGTTGACGACGTAGCCGAGATTCACGATGTCGGCCGGCGTGCGCTCTTCGTCGGGGAAGAAGGCGGGGTCCCAACCGGACACCGGAATGCCCATCTTGTGCAACCGCAGCAGATCGTCGCCGCGACCGCAGCCGTAGTCGAAGAACGTGCGTTCCTGGTGGACGAGGCCGTCGTCGAGCGCAAGCGCCACGGGGCGGGACAGCGAGGTCCGGCGGATGGCGGTGCGATCGGCTCGCGTGGTGCTCATCGGGAGGCGTTGAACCCGATGCATTCTACCGACGCGTGTCGACGGCGTCAGGCGGCTTGGCATCGCTGGCGAGGCACAGTAGTTCGAGTCCCCGGCTCACTGCCGTTCCAGCACCTCCAGCATCTGCGTCGCGCAGTACACGCGATTGCGCTGCGCGTTCCCTGTGGGGGACACGATTCCCGCGCCCTGAAGCCGTTCGATCGCCCTGCCGGCGGTGGTGAAGGCGATGTCGAGGCGTTGGGCCATGCCCGTGGTCGTCCAGAACGGGTTCTCCCGGAACAGTTCCAGCACGGTCTCGGGCACCCTCGACTTGCCCTTGGCCAGTTGCGTCCGCCAACGGAGCATCAGCCGGTCGATGGTGCGAATCCGTCTCGCGGCGTCCTCAGCTTCGACGGCGACCCCGTTCAGAAAGTAGACCAGCCATTCGTGCCATTCGCCGCGCGCGGTGGTGCCCAGCAGCCGTGCGTAGTACTCCGGCCGCGTCGCCTCGAACCAGGCGCTCAGGTACAACAGCGGCGCCTTCAGGACATCGCGTTCGACGAGCAGGAGCGTTGTCACCAGCCGACCGACCCGGCCGTTTCCGTCGCGGAAGGGATGGACGGCCTCGAACTGGGCGTGCGCCAGTCCCGCGTGGATCAGCGGCGGCAGGGTCTCGTCGTGCAGGAACCGCTCCCAGTGCTCCAGGCAGTCCGTTACTCTCTCGGGAGGCGGTGGAACGTACGTCGCGGTTTCCGGCCTGCAGCCGGGTGGTCCGATCCAGTTCTGCGTGCGCCGGAACTCGCCCGGAGAAGCAGCTTCCCCTCGCACGCCGGTCATCAGGAGCCTGTGGATCTCCCGCACGAGCCGGAGTGACAGCGGAAGCGTCTCCAACTCCTTCACGCTGTAGTCCAGCGCCCGTACGTAGTTGGCTACCTCCTGGAGATCGGCGCTGTCACGCTCTACCCGGGCTCCGGCTTCCGCGGCGAGGAGGTCTGTGAGCGTCGACCGGGTGCCCTCGATCCGGCTGGACAGCACCGCCTCGCGACGAATGAACGGCCGGATCAACAGGTGCGGGTTCGGCATCCGGCGGCTCTCGCCGGCGAGTCTTCCGATCGCGCGGTCTGCCGCCGACAGGGCGTTGACCAGCTCCCGGTTCCACTGGAAGGCGGGCGGCAACGGCGCCGGCACAAATGCCGTGTAGCCCGCCGTCAGGCTGACCGTTTTCCCGTGCGGCTTGCGGTTCCCGCTGCCCATGCCTCTAGTTGCCGCTCCGCTGATTGGACGTCCCGCTATTAGCGAGTATCGCCTCAATCGATAATATATAGCCCGCTCGTTTGCGGTGTTGGTAGCAACGGCCGGGGGGCGTAGGGTTGCGGTCGTCTGCGTTGCATTCTACCGACGCGCGCCGGGTGCAGGCGACGTCTAGTGCGGATTGTCGTCGTAGAGGTACTCGGCGAGCCTGAGCGACTCCAGCATGTTGTCCCAGACCTCACTGGCGGCCCGCCGGTCTTCGGGCCAGTACTCCATCGTGATGAACGCCTGGACGTTCCCGCCGCGGGCGAGGCAGGCCCTGGAATGCGCCTTGCGCTTGCCGGCCGGATCGATGAAGTCCATCTCCAGCCACAGGTACTCCAGATTGCGGCGGGATGCGCTGAGCAGGGGCCCTTTCCGCGTGCACTGCCGCGGGTCGTCGGCCAGCACGGTTTCCTCCATCAGGCTGGCGAGCGGCGGCATTGCGCTCCAGTCGACCATCGATCTATCGGGACCGAGGCGCAGCACCGAGACCTGCACGCGCATGTTGTCGTCGGGCGCCGCGCGGTCGTAGAGGCAGATGGAATTCCCCTCGGGTTCGACCACCCAGCCCGAGGGGTACTCGAACAGCACGGCTCCTCGGTTCGCCGCGAAGATGCTGTTGCCGGGCCTGGCTGTCCAGCCGTGATCGTCGGGCAGGTCGACTGTTCTGCGCTTCCATTCCGCCACGGTTGACCACCCCCGCTCTGGCCCCGCAACGCGATGATGCGCGTGTCGAGTCGTTCGCGAAGTACAGCCGCCGTCCGATCGCCGGGCGTCAAGCGCCGGAGCCGGACTTCAGCCAGCGCCGGACCACGCGTGTCCACCACATGTACGCGCCGCTGACGAACAGCACGGGCGGCACGAGCCCCATGAGTGCCCAGAGCGCCTTGGTGGTGTCGTTGCAGAGCGACCCGCAGCCCGGTATGCCCCGGCCCCCGAGCCGGCCGAAGTGCAGGTAGGCGAGCCAGTACATCACCTGGTCGCCGACGCGTTCCTCCAGGCTCGTCGGATCGAACGGCTCCAGGTAGTCGACGACCGCCATGAACGCGGCCGGGAACGACAGGTAGGCCCCCGTGATCGCCCACATGAACAGGAACGGCCAGCACCAGAAGCCGAACGCGCTGTGGAGGCTCCAGTTGAACCGCTTCCAGTCCGCCCGCCGGTCGATGGTCAGGCTGCGCCGCCAGCGCCGCATGCCGGGCCACCAGATCACGGCGCCGGTCAGCGACAGCAGGAGGAGCAACAGCGCGCCGATGCCGTTCACCCGCCGGCCGGTCTGTCCGGCCAGTAGGTTGTCGTGCAGGTCCAGCACCCAGGCCGCTGCGCGGTAGCCCAGCGGCAGGGGATCTCCCAGGTCCTCGCCCGTGATCGGGTCGAACAGCCGCCGTATCCGGTCTCCGTCGCGCGAGAGGGTGATTCGGACCGCGTGGTTCGGGGTCTCGCCCGGCCGCATGTCCTGGATTTCCCAGCCGGGATACGCCTGCCGGGCGGCGCGCTCCAGGGCGTCCTCGCCCAGTGATGCGCCCGCGCTGTCGACGATGACGGGCTGCGGCGAGAAGGCGGCGTACAGCTCGTTTCGATAGACCAGCACGCTGCCGGTCAAGCAGATCACGAAGACGTAGGTGCCCAGACCGATGCCGGTCCACAGGTGCACCTGGAAGATGGCCTTGCGCAGCCCGATGCCCTGCGGCGCCTGCACCCAGCGTGACCAGGTATTCTCCATAGCGCTTCGACGGCCGGCACTGGCGAGCCCGGCGCCGGCCTCCTGCCGGCGGTCGAGCGGCGTCAACTCGGCGTCATCTGCGCCTGACCGGCCTTCCGCGACGCAGGTCCTCTAGCATACCGCGCGCGGCGGGGCGGCCCCGGTGTTTCGGTCGTCTCGGCCTTCAGTCCGCGGTGAGGGTCCGCGTCCGTACCGTCAGGTCGTCGATGCGGTCCACGTTCACCGTGACGCCCAGGCCCGGCCGTTCCGCCGGGACGGTCACCATTCCCGCCGAATCCATCGTCCATTCCGGCGTCACGACGTCCTCGGTCCAGTAGCGTGCGCTCGGGCTGACGTCGCCCGGCAGGGTGAAGTTGGGCAGCGAGGCCAGCGCGACGTTGTAGGCGCGGCCGACGCCGCTCTCGAGCATCCCGCCGCACCAGACCGGTACCGCGTGGTGCTGGCAGAGGTCGTGGATTGCCTTCGCCTGGGTGAAGCCGCCCACCCGGCCGGGCTTGACGTTGACGATGCGCCCGGCGCCCAGCGCCAGCATGTCCTCGGCGGCGGCGGCGTGGGGAATCGATTCGTCGAGGCAGATGGGCGTCTCGAGCCGGTCCTGCAACTGCGCGTGCCGGCGGAGGTCGTCCTGCGCGAGCGGCTGCTCGATCATCAGCAGGCGGTACGCATCCAGATCCGCCAGGTGCTCGGTGTGGCCGAGCGTGTAGGCGCTGTTGGCGTCGGCCATCAGCGGCGCGTCGGGGCCGAGGGCCTCGCGCGCCGCGCCGATGTACTCGATGTCGGCCCCCGGGCGGATCTTGATCTTGATCTTGCGGTAGCCGAGGGCCAGCGATCCGCGTGCCTTGTCGACCAGCGCCCGCGGGCTCTCCTGGATGCCGATGGAGATGCCGGTGGCAATCGCGCCGCGCGTGCCCCCGAGCAGCCGCGACAGGCTCGTTCCGTCGCGCTCGGCCCAGAGCGCCCAGGCGCCCATCTCCACCGCCGCTTTCGCCATCGGGTGGCCGCGGAACCCGCGCCGCAGCATGCCGTCGATCGCGTTCGGGTGGCTGATGCTCACACCGAGGGTGCGCGGCGCGATCCACTCGGTCAGCGCCAGCCAGGCCGTGTCGACGGTCTCGGAAGAGAAGTTCGGGCGCTCGCCGGCGACGCACTCGCTCCAGGTAGTGGTGCCGTCGGCGTCCTCGAGCTCCAGCAGCAGGATCCGCCGGCCGGTCGTGCGGCCGGACGAGATCTCGAACGGCTCGCGCAGCGTCATCCGGATCTCCCGCAGGGTGATGCGTGTCAGGCGGAGGCTCATCGGTGGTCCCCAACGGTTGGTCGGTGGGACTTGGCCCCGGACGTCGGCGTTCCGGTTGCCGGACCCGGCACCCTGGTGACGAGGTAATGCGAATCGTCGGGCGCCGGTCGGTACTCGAACCCCGACACGCGGTACCCGTTGGCGAGGTACCAGGTGAACGCGCGGCGCTGGGCCTGCTGCCAGGCCCGGGCGCACGCCGGGTCTCCCGCCTTCAGTGCGTCGATGTCGGCCGGCGCGGCCACGCGAACGCAGGGGTCCGTCGGCAGCGGACGCTCCCGGTCGAACCACTTCGGATCGACGACTGCCGTGGATTGTGTTCCCTCCCGGCCCGGTGCGCCGCCGGCGGACGCGGATCCCGTTGCGGGCCCGGTCACGGCCGGCGCTTGTTCGTCGAGCCGCCACTCGACGACGAAGCGGTCCGTGTCCAGTCCGGCATGGAGTGCGCTGCGCGTGTCGCCGTACATGTTGACGACGTACTCCACCGGCAGGGCGCCGAGGCTGTTGAGGTTGAGGTTGGCGTTGCGGGCCACGAGCGGATCGTACGTCCAGAGCATGCGGCGGATGCCGCGTTCGAGAAGCTGATCGCGCTGAAAGTGCTTCAGTCGCTTGCCGAGCCCGGCGCCGCGGGCCTCGGGCCGCACCGCGAGCATGTCGGACCAGTGCACGAGCTCGCCGTCGCGGATGCCGCTGATGCCGAACACGAACCCGAGCAGGCGGCCGTCCGCGTCGAACGCGCCAGCCGACACCCCGCCGACCCGTTGGGAGACCATCAGGATCGTCGCAGAAGCGACGTCCATGAAGTCTTCGCCCCAGGTCTCGCGCTGCAGCCGCACGCAGGCGTCGTAGTCGGCGCGGGAGGCGAAGGGGCGGATGGTCGGTGCTTGCGCCATGAGTGAGCGTCAGACGAGTGTGCCGGGTCGGTACGCCACGTCCGGGAAGGCGTCGAGGATGCCGCGGTCGAACGTCGCCAGGGGCAGCGCTTCTCGGACCGCGAGCTCTACGAACAGCGCATCGTACGCGGCGATTCCGGCGTGCACGCCGCGCACCAGGGCGCCATGCCAGAGCGATTGATTCGAGATCGAGCGGATGTGAAGCCGCGCCGCCGCCGTCAGGCGTTTGCCGCCCTCCTCCAGTGGCATGACCCCCTGACGGACGGCCATCCAGACGACGTTGGCCAGCTCCGCTTCCCAGACCGCCGGCGCCATGCCCTCGTCGAGCATGGCGATGAAGGAACTCGACTCGTCGACGAAGTCCTCGTTGCCGAGCAGCAGGTAAGCGACGACGTTCGTGTCGACGACGGCTCTCACGACCGGCCGATCCCCATCCAGCTATCGATCTCTTCGGCCGTCGGCCGCCGCGCCTGTGCCGCCCAGCCCTCTTCGATCTGCACGAGCACCGACTGGCGCTCGGCGGCGTATCCCTTGAGCAGCTCGCGCACTTCCTGCTCCATCGAGCGGTCGTTCCGCCGGGCGAGTGTCTTGAGCGTGTCGACCGTGCCGGCCGGAACGCTTCTGATGGTCAGGGTTGGCATTCCTTCTCGATTTCCGGGCTGCTGTCATCATGCTAGCACGCTCAGGCCAGGATCTCCCCGTTCCACAGCCCCTTCAGAAAATCGAGCACGGGCAGGATCCGCACGTCGTTCCAGCGGGCCGCACGTTGTCCCAGATAGACGCCGTAGCAGGTGGTCTCGTGCTGGTCGAGATGTTGCCGGACGCGGTGCAGACCCCGGTTGAAGCGCCGGTCCCAGCGCGCCGCCGCCTTGATTTCGATCGCCACGAATCCCGCGGCCGTCTCGCAGAGCACGTCGACCTCCGCGCCATCGTAGCTCCGCCAGTAGGGCGGTGACGCCACCACAACCCGACCCTGCATATAATCGCGGCGGCAACGCCGACATCCAAGGGAGATCCGATGCGCCACGCACCATACCGTTCCGCCGCCGTCCGCGCGTTCACCGCCGTCTTGTTCGCCCTCACCGCCATCACGCCCTTGTCCGCCGAGTCGGAGAACTGGCCCGCCTTCCGGGGCGCGGACGCCATGTCGACGGTCGAGGACGATCCGCGGCTGCCGATCACCTGGAGCACCACCGAGAACGTCGTCTGGAAGACCCCGGTCCCCGGGCTCGGCTGGTCGTCGCCGGTGATCTGGGGCGACCGCATCTTCCTGACCACCGTCGTCAGCGACGGCGAGGAGGAGGAGCCGCGCATGGGGCTCTACTTCCCCTACGGCTCGCCGCAGCCGATGCCGTCCGGCGGGCGGTTCCGCGACCCCGAGCCGGGTGACCTGCTGGAGCGCTCGGTGGCAGTCCATCACTGGCTGGTGCAGGCGATCGACTTCGAGAGCGGCGACATTCTCTGGACGTCGGAGGTGCATGCCGGCCGGCCGGACTTCGACCGCCACCTGAAGAACACCTACGCGTCGTCGACGCCGGTGACCGACGGCGAGCGGGTCTACACCTACTTCGGCAACGTCGGCGTGTATGCGCTGGACATGGACGGCGCCCTGGTCTGGGAGCGCCGCTTCGAGGCGGCCGACACCCGCCTGGGATGGGGGCCGGCGGCTTCGCCGGTGCTGCACGACGGCACGCTGTTCATCGTCAACGACAACGACGAGCAGTCCTTCGTGGTGGCGCTCGACGCCGCTACCGGAACGGAGCGCTGGCGTGTGAACCGCGACGAGGGGACGAACTGGTCGACTCCGTTCATCTGGGAGCATGAGGGCCGCACGGAGCTCGTGACGACGGGCAGCGACCTGGTGCGCTCGTACGACCTGGACGGCCGCGAGCTGTGGAGCTTCCGCGGCATGAACTCCATCTCGATACCGCAGCCGTTCGCCGCCCACGGCATGCTCTACGTCATGTCCGGCTACGTCGGCGACGCGGTCCGGCCGGTCTACGCCATCCGTCCGGGCGCCGAGGGCGACATCACGCTTCCCGACGGGGCGACCAGCAGCGACCACGTGGCCTGGTACCAGGACGCCGCCGGGCCGTACCACCCGACCCCGCTGGTCTACGGCGACCACTACATCACGCTGCTCGACCGCGGGTTCTTCACCGTCCACGACGCCCACACGGGCGAGGAGCTGTACTTCACCGAGCAGCAGATCCAGACGCAGGAGGTGCGCCGCCGCATCGCGCGCGGGGCGACCGGGTTCACGTCGTCGCCGTGGGCCTACAACGGGATGGTCTTCCTGCTGAGCGAGGACGGCGACACTTACGTGCTCGACAGCAACGACCGCTTCCGGCTGGTCGCCACCAACGCGCTGGAAGAGGTGGCCATGTCGACCCCGGCCATCGTCCGCGGGAACCTGTTCATTCGGACGCGCTCGCACCTGTGGAAGCTGAGCGATCTGTCTGAATCGAGGTAGGCAGAGCGCGAGGTCGGAGAGAGAGCGACGCCCGCCGAACCCGGAGTCCCGGGACATTCGAGGGTGCGCGTCGGACTGGCGAGATGATGATAGAGTCGAGACGTGGAGCGCAGCACAATCCTCTCGACCGTTCTGCAGGTGCTCACGCTCCTGGTCTCGTTCATCAGCGCGATCGGCGCAATGACTGTCAACAGCAAGGTCGACCGGCTGGCCGGCCAGGTCCAGGCCCTGCAGGCACTGCTCGTCACGCACGTGACGAGCCCGGGCATTCACTCGGACTAGTTGCCCATTCCTGCCGGGGGCGGGCACCCAGAAGGATGAAACAGGGGTCGAGTTTCTGTGTAGCGGCGACGTCTCCGGGCCGGAGGTGTCGTCCGGCGAAAGCGATGCGACGGACCATCCCGTTCGTGGTAGCCCTCGTGGCGACCGTAACGTTTTGCACGACGGAGCTTGGGGCGCAGCGGGCGTCGGAGCGGCGCGTGGCCAACCCGGGAGAGACGCAGTTCGAGCTCCAGTTGTTCCGGCCGTCGGGCGGTCCCGCGGTGCCGATCTTCGAGGGGTGGTACCGGAACCCCGACGGCACCTTCGAGTTGTCGTTCGGCTACTTCAACGTGAACACCGAGGAGACGCTGGAGATCCCGCTCGGTTCCGACAACTTCATCGAGCCGGCCGAGTTCGACGGGGGCCAGCCGACGGTGTTCGAGCCGGTGCCAGAGAGCGACCGGCGCCACTGGGGGGCCTTCACCGTGACGGTGCCGGCCGACTTCGGCAGCCGCGACGTGGTCTGGACGCTGCACGTGCGCGGCCAGACGCTCTCGGTGCCGGGGCGGCTGACCAGCCCTGCCTACGAGCTGGCCGGGTGGGAGTTTCCGGGACGGTCGAGCGTCTCGCCGCTGCTGCGCTGGGCGCCGGACGGACCGGTCGGGCGTGGACCACGCGGGATCACCGGCGCGGCGCGGCAGGCAAAGGTAGGCGTGCCGCTCGATCTCGGCGCGTGGGTGGCCCGCGACGCCGAGGCCGTCGACGACGAGCGTCCGATCAACGTCAAGTGGTTCAAGCACCAGGGGCCCGGCGAAGTGACGTTCTCCGAGCGGACCCGGGTCGTCGAGCCCGACGCCTGGGCGCAGAAGGAGGGGGCGGGGGCGAAGGTGACCACTGCGGTGACCTTCTCCGAGCCGGGCGAGTATCTGCTGCGGGTGCTCGCCTTCAACGTGATCCGGGAGTTCGAGTTCCAGTGTTGCTGGACCAACGGCTTCGTGCCGGTGACGGTGGCTCCGTGAGCGTCGATCGGAGTGGGGATCTGTGACGGCGGAACACGAACTCGCCGTGATGGTGGGATTCCTGCTGGCGATGGTCTATGCAACCGGGACCTGGTGGATCCTGAAGGGCGAACCGCGCCAGCGAGGGCGTCGCCTTGGGTGGTGCGCGGGTGTGCTGGCTCTGGCCAGCGTCATGGCGGCGCTGGCGCACGAGTTCCTCGGCAGCGGTTGGGGGGTGTCCTTCGCGGTTGTCTGCGGCCTGTCGGCGATTGGACGCGACCGCCTGGAACGGCGTGGGGTTCTGTAGAGAGTTTGGGTTGTCCGGCGAGACAACGCCGGCCGGCCGGGGGAGAAGATCATGGCCAAGGTGGACCGGTTCGGTGGGGGTAGGCTGCTCGTGGCGGCCAGCATCGGGCTGGCGGTGACGTTGCTGCTGGCGGGTGCGGGTCCGGTCCTGGCGCAGTCCGGCGCGGCAGGCGCGGCGGCGGCGGCCGACACGGCGCCCACGTTCAGCCGGGACGTCGCACCGATCCTGCAGCGCTCGTGTCAGCAGTGCCACCAGCCGACCGGCATCGCGCCGATGTCGCTGCTCACCTACCGCGAGGCGCGTCCCTGGGCGCGCAGCATCCGGGACCGGGTGGAACGGCGCCTCATGCCCCCCTGGCACCTCGACACGACGGTGGGCATCCAGGACTACAAGAACGACATCTCGCTGACCGAGGACGAGATCGACACCATCGTCCGCTGGGTGGACGCGGGCGCGCCGCAGGGCGACCCGGCCGATCTGCCCCCGCCGCTGGAGTTCCCCCGCGCCGACGCCTGGGAGGTCGAGGCGATTCTCGGCCGACCGCCCGACCTGATCGTGCGCTCGACGCCGTATCACGTGGTGGCCAACGGGCAGGACCAGTGGTGGTCGCCGCGGATCGAGTTCGAGGGCTTCGACGTGCCCCGCTACATTCGAGCGGCCGAGTTCAAGCCGTCCTACCCGCTGGGCATCAAGGTCACTCACCACGGGCACGCGACACTGCGGACGGCGGCTGCCGAGGGCGAAGACCCGCCGCGGACGCATCTGGTCGGCATGGGCATCGGCAAGCGCTACGACGTGCTGCCCGAGGGCGTCGGCAAGCTGCTGCCGCCGGGCTCGGGGACGGTCAACTTCAGCCTCCACTACTTCCCGATGGGCGAGGAGGTGACGGAGGTGGCCGACGTCGGCGTGTGGCTCTATCCCGAGGGCGAGGAGCCGGACAAGGTGACCGCCGGCGAGCGGCAGTTCTACGTCGACGGTACCCATCGCGAGCGGCTGCGGGCCAGCGACATCCTCATCCCGCCGCACGGACACCTGGTGCTCGAGGACCAGTACGTGATGGAGCAGCCGGCGCTCATCCAGAGCTTCCGGCCCCACATGCACATGCGGGGCACCGAGATGTCGATGGCGGTGCTCTATCCGGACGGCCGCCGCGAGCTGCTCAGCAGCGTTAACCGTTACGACCACAACT
This sequence comes from Vicinamibacterales bacterium, assembly GCA_958296065.1. GTDB lineage: Bacteria > Acidobacteriota > Vicinamibacteria > Vicinamibacterales > UBA8438 > WTFV01. Next base: position 18,133 of record CATQHX010000053.1, read on the forward strand.
GGCAGATTGCCTACGTCTACGACGACGACGCGCAGCCGCTGCTGCCGAAGGGCTCGGTGGTGATGCTGCGCGCGAAGTGGGACAACACGGCCGCGAACCGCATCAACCCCGACCCGGATCAGTGGGTGGTGTTCGGCGCGCGGGGCGTCGACGAGATGTCCCACGCGTGGATCGGCATCACCTATCTGGAGGACGCCGAGTACGAGGAGCTGGCCGCGGCCCGCGCGGCTGCTGCCGAAATCACGGGGGACGACTCGCCGTAGGCCGTCGACACGCGTAGCGGCGGTTGAGGAAGGACCCATGAGCGACAAGACCACCGACCGAACCACGATCTATTCCGCGACCGAAGCGCGCAAGCAGCTTCATGAGCTCATGGACCAGGTGCTCAACCATCGCGACGAACCCGTTCTGATCCGGCAGTCCGGCAAGGAGCCTGTGGCGTTGGTGGCAGCCGCTGAGCTCGCCGATTGGCTGGAAACGGCGGCTTATCCGACCAAGTACGCCGAGGATGAAGATGCCGGAGACGCCGAACACGACCGCCTCGCTCGCCTGCTTGATGGCTTCGAAACAAACCGCGTGCTGTGCTCCGTCCTGACCATCGAGGCGGTGAAGGAAGCCCGCAAGGGGGGGCTCCCACGGTTCACTTCCGTGAAAGCCCTCTTCGATGATCTGCATGCGGACGATTGAACGTACAAAGCAATTCAAGCGCGACTACAAGCGTGAGTCCAAGGGCCGATATCGAGCGACCCTCGATGCCAGCCTTTGAGCGCGTCTTCGACGCCTTGGCCAATGATCAGACCTTGGATCGTAGGCATGGCGACCACCCGCTACGCGGTAAGCTGGCCGACTATCGCGACTGCCATGTCAAACCCGACTTGGTGCTGATGTACGAGAAACCCGACGCCGATACGCTACGGTTGATCCGTTTGGGTTCACATTCTGAACTCGGGCTGTGACGAATGCGCGGTGATACCCGGTGGCGCCGAGACCGGCGCGGCGCCGGGGGCTCCGGGTGTGGCGGGTGCTGGACGACGCGATTCGTTGATTGCACAAGGAGACCGAAGCTCATGCGGGACCGGATAACTTCGACGTTCACGTTGACGTTGATCGTCGTCACCCTGGCCGCAACGCTGCTGGCGGCCGCCGCCCCGGCGGGCGCCCAGCTCCAGGACCAGACCCGGGTGGCGCCGACCAACGACCTGCCCAATCCCTACGCCCGCGTGCACCCGTGGGGCGAGCTGCCGGATCCTTACGTGGCGGGCGCCTACGACGAGCGGGCCTCGTTCATGGGCGCCGCCGAGGGACCGGACGGCAACATCTACCTGCTGAGCCGCTGCCTGCAGAACTCCTGCACCGGGCGCAGCGAGCCGGCGCTGCTGAAGCTCGACCCCTCGGGCCGGCTGTTGCTGAGCTGGGGCTCGGGGATGTTCGACTTCCCGCACGGCTTCGACGTCGACGACCAGGGCAACGTCTGGGTAGCCGACCAGCGCGGGCACCGGGTGGTGAAGTTCGACGCCGAGGGGAACCACCTGATGACGATCGGCGAGCGGGGCACGGCGGGAGTTCCCCCGCTGGTCAACGAGCCTACCGGGGTCGTGGTCGCCCCGAGCGGCGAAATCTTCATTACCGAGGGACACAGCTTCGCCAGCGGCGCCAACCGGGTGACCAAGTACGCGGCCGACGGCACGTTCCTGCTGTCGTGGGGCGAGACCGGCTCGGGACCCGGCGAGTTCAACGTGCCGCACACGATCGCGCTCGACTCCCAGGGCCGCCTGTTCGTGGGCGACCGGGCCAACAACCGGATCCAGATCTTCGACCAGCAGGGGACGCTGCTCGACGTCTGGTACCAGTTCGGACGTCCCAGCGGCATCGCCATCGGCGCCGACGACCGGATCTACGTGGCCGACTCCGAGTCCTGGGGTACCGACAACCCGGGCTGGAAGAAGGGCATCCGGGTCGGGAGCGCGCGCGACGGCTCGGTGCAGTACCTCATCGAGGACCTCGAGCCGACCGCCATCGAGCACAGCGGCGCCGAGGGCGTGGGTGTCGACTCGGCCGGCAACGTCTACGGGGGCGTCGTCCGGCGCCGGATGATCGAGAAGCACGTGCCGAACGGCGAGGCTACCGCGCTCCCGGGCGAGAACGCGCCCCCGCACGTGGGGCACGTCGCCTACGGCTTCCCCGGCGCGCCGGGAGGACGGAGCCTGGCCGCCACAGCCTCGGCCGAGATCGGCACGCTGGTGCTGCACGCCAACTTCGCGGCCGGCGACCTGAGCGACTACGGCGCGATGCGGCGGCACGCGGGGCACGTGCTGCACCTGCTGGAGCCGGCCGAGGGGGCGTCGGGCCCCGGCCTCGGGCTCGGCGTGATCCCCGCCGTCGAGGCGCTCGTCAGCCACCTGGAGCGGGCGGCCGGCGAGGCGGGGGCCTCCGACAACCTGCGGACCCACGCCGGGCATGTCTCCGCGATCGCGGCGGGCCTGCTCGCCAACGCACGTCAGGCCTCCGGGCTGGCCCGGCAGCTCGGCGAGGCTGTCTCGATCCGGCGCGCGGCGCCGCTCGTGGCCCGCGTGCGCGCGCTGGCCTATCAGATCGCCGAAGGCTTCGACGTGGACGGCGACGGGCGGATGTCGTTCGACGGCGAGGCGGGCATGCAGCAGCTCGAGGCGCACCTGTACCTGCTGCTGGAAGGCGAGTCGCTCCCCCGCGAGTTGCGGTAGCCCGACAATCGTCGCCTCCGGCTCCGATTGCCGCCCAACCGCGCCTGTCCAGGAGTCTGCACCGTTTCTACGGCGCAGGCTCCTGGCGCCTCGGCGCCCGGGCCGATCGCCCGCTGAAGCAAGGCGTCCTTACCCGTTGGACTCTATCGCCTCCAGGAAGAGGTACATGCCCGAAGATGGGTTGTCGTTCGGGAACTCGGTTCCATCTCCTGCGTGCTTGGCGGTGAGGGCGCGCGCCCGTCGCGCCGCGTCAGCTCGCCGGGCCATGTACGGCGCGCCATGCAGTCCCTTCCCGGAACTTCCGTCGTGGTTGCGAAGCAGCTTCCTGGCAGCCTTGTTGTCGAGCCACGCCGTGTGGTCGTCGAAATGGAGCGCAAGCCACAACTCGAAGCACGGATTCGAAATGGCAAGCCGGACATCGCTCTCTTCAGCCCTGGCTTTGGCTTCAGGAAGGTCGGGGTGATTCCGGGGCCATTCGATGTCGAAGAGACACCATACCTCGTCGACCTCGCCTTGCTCTCGGGATGTGCGCATCCGGGCTTCGGCGGCCGCGTTCACCAGGGTCAACGGAACGGCGCCACTCGCGTGCAGGTCGACCCGGATGTCAACAGAGGCCAAGTCCCGGACCGTTGGGTCCTGTCTCAAGGCCTTGAGGTAGTCGGGCTCCGTCTTCGTGCCTTCGCAGAACACCAGGAAAGTCCGCTTGGGAGTGCGAACGGCGACCCTGCGGCGGAGTGATCGCTCCTTGCGCGACCTGCGTTCAGTCCGCCTGGCCATCGCGAGTCTGAGAGACGATCCCCAGGGCTCTGCGGACTGCGACCTGGTCGACTTCGGGAACGGCTCCGAATCGGCCTTGCAGGTAGGCTCTCTCCAGGTTCAGAGACCTTCTCACGCGTTCACCCCCGAACTCGGCCAGGCCAACGAGGCGCGTGGTGGCGTCAGGCGCTTTCTCGGTGAGCCAGACCTCGTCGCGGTTCAAACTGTTCAGCAGGGACGTGTCGTGGGAAGTGAATACGAGTTGAGCCCCGCGGGTATTGGTCTGGGGATCCTGGAAGATCTCGATCAGTCGGGTCGAAAGACGGGGATGAAGACTCGCGTCGATCTCATCGAGCAGTAGGACCCGACCGAGTCTGAGCGCCGCGAACGCCGGACCGATCAGACGGAACCAGGTCTGGGTTCCGGCAGATTCATCCTCCAGATCGAGGGTGACGGGTTTACCTGATCCGCGATGAACGAAACGAAGGTGACGACGAGGTCCCCCGAGGTGCCGGGACTCCTCTTCGGTTATCACGAAATCGTCAATTCCCGGGTCCGCGAAGCGAAGCAAGTCCATTGCAACTCCGGGATCCCAAACCGCTGTTCGATCCTCTGGAGTGCCCAAGAACGGTAGCTGAGGGGCCTTATCCTCGACGAGAAAACGAATCGTGGAGCCGAGCGGGTCGCCGCCACCGGACCGAAGAAACCGTCTCCTCCGGAGTCCAAGAACGCGCATTGTCGCCAGCGCTCGTCCGACGCTTCCGAAGTCGGTGTCGCCTACCCGCCTGCCCGCGGAGAGCGCCAGCGTCGTTGGAGTCAGCAAGTCCCGTACACCCCGGGTTCCTTCGAGGCCCCGGCGAAAGTCGATTTCGCTCTTCCGGCGTGTGAAGAGGTTTCGCCGTCGCCCTTCCGGATAGCTGTCCAGGCTCTCGAACAGCACGGCCAGATCGTCCACTTCGAGCCGGTACGCGTATCGGACGCCGTCGACTTCCAGGTCCAGATCGAACTCCGTTGGAGAGGCAGGACCCGTGCCGAATCTGTGAGCATCGCGCGGAATGTAATCCTCCCAGCCACGAAGCGACGTGGCGACGGCCATCGACAGCCAGGCCATGGCGTCGAGCACATTGGACTTGCCCGAGGCGTTGGGCCCGTAGATTCCGGCGACGGTCAGGACGGGCTCCGACAGGCCGTCGAACCTTCGCGTCGCCGCCCGGTCCTCGTCGACGGCGATCATCGACAGCTCCACCGGCTCCAGAATCGAGCGGTGGTTGGAAACCCGGAATCGCAGCAGCATGAACGCAGTCTAGCGCAGAGCAGACAGTTTCACTGCCCTTTCCGTGCAAATCGTGCAGAATCTGGCACAAGAGCGTAAAGAGGCTCCCGCTGCCGACCCGTCGGCACGGCGAGGTCGACGCCCGCAACGCCTGCTACCCCTGGTTGGCCGAGCGGGCACGCCGGCCAGGATCAACCCGCGGAGCGGCGTGCCCCGCTCGGCCTCGGCTGGCCGAGCGGCACCTCGGCAAGGATCAACCCGCCGAGAGGCGTTCCCCGATCAGCTTCGCCACCGAAGGCCTCGAAGCTCCGGAGCTCGAGCCCGCGGGCTTCGATGAACTCCCTCGCGCGCTCACGCGCGGGGGTGGCGGTCGAGATGCCGAAGTGCCAGCTCTCGCCGTAGAACGCCCTCATGGCGTACTTCGCGTAGTTACCGAGCACCACGAAGGGCGTCCGGCCGAACACCAGCTCCCGGCTGAGGGAATCGATGGCGATGCGAGATCCGGGTGCGAGCCCCGCGACGGCGCTCAGCGTCCTGTCGACGGCCGCGTCGTCGAGATACATCGTCACGCCTTCCCACAGGATGAAGGCCGGCGAGTCCGGGTCGAATCCGTGGTCCTGCAGCGACTCCAGCCAGGACTGCTGGTTGAAGTCGGTCGGCGCGAAGACGACATGGCCGCGGTCGACGCCGGCGGCGCGCAGGGCCTCGACCTTGGCCGCCTGGGTCGGCGGCTCGTCCACCTCGAAGCAACGCAACGCCTCGCCGCTGTCTCGCCCCAACGGCGCGCGCAGGTCCGCTCCGCCCGGCAACGGTCCGTACGAGCGCGTGTCCCAGCCCGCGCCGAGCACGACGAACTGCCGGATCGGACTGTCCGCGGCGGCCGCGGCGGCGACGGCATTGTCGACGAAGTGCGTGCGATGGCTGATGAAGGTCATCATCGTCGACGGCCTCGGACCCGGGTACGCGAGGAACGAACCCCGGAAGCCGCTCCACCGCGCCGCCAGCACCAGGGTGTCCATCATCATCCGCAGGACCAGGGGCGACAGCGCGGGCAGATGCGGCGCGATCCGCTCGGCCGGCTCGTCGTTGCGGCTCCCGATGTGGTGGAGCAGCAGCCGCGCCATGTACGGCTCGTAGGCCGTTCCCGAGATGCCGCGCGGCATGTTCACGAACCGGACGCGGAAGGTGTAGACCAGCGATCCGATGAGCTGGAGGGGGAAGAGCACGATCTCCAGTAGGGCGAAGAGCAGGATTCTCACTGGCCGCTCTCCGGAACGCACGCGTCCGCCGTGCCGTGAATCACCAGGCCTGAATGCTGCCGGATCGTCATGAGGCTCTCCCGGGTCGGTAGGTAGGAAGGTTTCCATCCCCCGGACGCTGCATCCGCAGCGCGCGGCGGTCGTCGGACCGATCCCAGGCTCAGGATGACGCCTCGGGTGACAGCAGCGTCACCGCCGGAAAATAAGTCTGGAACCGTCGGGCATCTCTCGTGATGAGTGTCAAGCCGTCAGTCTCCGCGTGGGCCCCGATGTAGAAGTCGGGCAGGGGCGCCGACCGGACTCCGCCGGCACTCCGGTACCTGCGGTAAGCCCTCGCTGCTCCGAATGCCGCCGTGTACGGCAACTGAAGGCGATCGAGCATCAGGGCTTCGAGTTGATGGTCCAGCGTCTCGGCGACATCGAACGCGAGCGATGCCTCCGCGTAGATGATGGGATTGATGCCAAGCGGCCCGGCGACAAGCGCCTCGCGGAGGGCGTTTTCAGACCACGGGCGCCACTGCGGATCGTCCGTGAAGACGTCAAGAAGAACGTTGGTGTCGACCAGGAACACTCAGTCGTCCCCGCGGGTGAGGCGCATGATGTCGTCCGTCCGAACACCCCGTACAGCGACTCCGCGAGCCCGGCGAAGACGGTCCTCCATGAGCGCGCGCTTGCTCAGTACCGGCCGGATGGTCACGCCGCCATCGGTCTCCGCGAAGCTCACGTCAGTGTGAGGCAGCAGCCCGAACTTGAGCCGGAAGCGCTGCGGGATCGTCACCTGCCCCTTGGTAGTTATTCGCATGGTCGGAGTATTACCGTATCAGGTATTACCCCGGTGTGCATGCGATGGTCCGATGAAGGTCATCAGCGCCGGCGGCCGCGGGCCCAGGGGACACGAGGAAGAACCCCTGCCCGGTGTGACACCTGGATCAGGCGGTCCGCCCCTCGATGAAGTGCAGCAGACCAACCTGGCCACGAGCGTACCCTATGATCCGACACATAGCCCCGCGCTCTATCGCTCCCCTGCGAGCTGCGGTAGAGCCTCGGAGAAGGACGAGTCGAGGAGGATGGAAATGACCAGACGGATGACCGGCGCGGCGTGGTGCATCGGAGTCGTCGCCGCCTGCCTGACCGCGGCGGCCCCCGCCGCGGCGCAGCAGAGCTGGGTGGAGCGGGCCGTGCACAACTTCGGCGAGCCGATCAACACGCTCTGGGCCGAGGGCGAGCTGTCGTTCGCGGCCGACGGCACGATGGTCTATTGCAGCGCCCGCGAGGACCTCGGCGCCGCGCCCGGCGACCCCAAGGACCTCTACATCGCGACGTTCGACGGCGAGACCGGACGCTGGAACACCCCCGTCAACATGGGACAGCCGGTCAACTCGGCCCCCGCCACCGACGCCGACCCGCTGCGGCTCGGCGACGACCGGGAACCGTGGATCACCGCCGACGGCAACACCATCTACTTCAAGTCGGACCGGTTGGCGACCAGCGAACCCCGCAACGCCAGCGACCTGTTCGTCACCCGGAAGGTGAACGGCGTGTGGACCACGCCGGAGCTGCTTCCCTATCCGATCAGCACGGACGCCGGCAACGAGCACTGCCCGGCCATCCTCAACGACGGCGAGACCCTGTGCTTCGCCTCGCGGCGGGAGGGCGGCTACGGCGGGTCGGACATCTGGTGCTCGCGGCAGGACGCCGACGGCGTCTGGCAGGACCCGGTGAACCAGGGGCCCAACATCAACACCGCGGCCGAGGAGTTCCATTTCTCGCAGGACGCCAGCGGCCGGGTCTACTTCACCTCGGCTCGCCCCGGTGGCCAGGGCGGCATGGACATCTGGTCGGCCATGCAGACGGGACCGAACAGTTGGGCGCCCGCCGTGAACCTGGGACCCCAGGTGAACACCGCGGCCGCCGACATGTGTCCGGCCCTGCCGCCGGACGGCACCACTTTCACCTGGTTCTCGTACCGCGAGGACAACAGCCTCGGCGGGATCGACATCTTCTGGACCCACAAGTCCAACCTGGCTACCGGGCCGTAGCGCTAGATAGACGGAGGAATCGAAGCCCGTTGCCAGAGATCAGCCATTTCCTCGGGGTCGTGATCGCGATGTACTACAACGATCACGATCCGCCCCATTTCCACGCACGATACGGAGACATCGTTATCCGGGTCGCAATCGAGAGTGGACAGATTCTGTCGGGAACATTCCCCCGCAGGGCGCAGGGGTTCGTGCTTGAGTGGCTCGCGCTGCACCGCGACGAATTGCTGAAAGACTGGCGATTGGCCCAGCAACGGAAGCCGCTGATGAAGATCGCCCCCCTGGAGTAGAACGATGACGCCGAGACTGGCAGGCGCGACGTATCTGCGCGACTACAGGATTCACTTGACGTTCGATGATGGCCGCGAGGGCGTCATCGACCTGGAAGGCGAGCTGTGGGGCGAGGTCTTCGAACCGCTCAAGGACACCGATGTCTTCCGGCGTTTTCGCATGGATCCCGAGCTCGACACGATCGAGTGGCCCACCGGTGCCGACCTGGCGCCGGAATTCCTCTACGAACGCGCGGTGCTCGACCCCTCCGCCTCCTAGCCCGTGGTCGCCCGCGCGACGCCGGACAGCTCGCCGAGCCGCTCGCCGGTGCTGTCGCCGAACTGCTCCGCCGGCACGCCCAGCAGGTTGAGCAGCGTCAACTGCAGGTTCGTCAGCCGCTGGGTGCGGCGCGGATACTTGAGATGGCGGCCACCCTCTATGCGTCCGCCCGCCCCGCCGGCCAGCAGCAGCGGGAGGTTCCGCGAATCGTGCCGGTTTCCCTCGCTGAGGGCGCTGCCGTACAGGATGACGGCGTTGTCGAGCACCGAACCGTCGCCGTCGTCGGTCGCCGCCAGCTTGTCGAGAAAGTAGCCGAGCAGCGAGACGTGGTAGGCGTTGATGCGCTGCAGGGAGGCGATCTTCTTCGGGTCGCCGCCGTGGTGCGAGATCGGGTGGTGCGAGTCGGAAACGCCGATCTGCGGGTACGTCGCCCCGCTCTGCTCGCGGCCGATCTGGAACGTGATGACGCGCGTCGAATCGGTCTGGAACGCGAGCGCCTGCATGTCGAACATCAGCCGCGCGTGCTCGTCGTAGTCGACCGGGATGCCGGCCGGCGAGTCGACCAGCGGCAGCTTCCGGCCGTTGGCCTCGGCGTTCTGGATGCGCCGCTCGATCTCGCGCACCGAGTCGACGTACTCGTCGAGCTTGCGCTGGTCGCGGCGCCCGACCTCGCCGTGCAGGCGGCGGACCTTGTCGAGCACCGAGTCGAGGATGCTGTTCTGCCGGCGCAGGCGGGCGCTCCGCGCTACCGGATCCGTGCTGCCGATGTCGCCGAACAGGCGCTCGAAGACCACGCGCGGGTTCGGCTCCACCGGCAGCGGCGTCGACGGGCTGGCCCACGCCAGGGTGTTCTGGTAGGCGCAATTGAAGCCGACGCCGCACGTGCCGACGCCGTTGACGGTGTCGGCGCCCTCCAGGCCCAACTCCAGCGACGGCAGCGGCGTGTCCTGGCTGATGGTCTTCGCCAGGATCTGATCCATGGAGATGCCCAGGTCCAGGCTGGAGCTGCTCGTCGTCTGGAGCGGCTCGACCCCGGTCAGGAAGGCGCCGGCCGGCTTGGCGTGCGATCCGGGGTTCCCGGTGCGCGAGCTGGCGCCCGTGTTGTCGAGCCCGCTCAGCACCAGCAGTTGCCGGCGATGGGCCTCGAGGGGCTTCAACGTCGGCGAAAGCTCGAACGCGCTCCCCTCGGCGGCCGGCGTCCAGTCCTTCATGATGATCCCGTTCGGCACGTACACCGTGCAGAAACGGGAAACCCGCCGGGCCGGGGTTTTCGCCAGCGCGGTCAGCGCCGGCACCATGCCGTCGAGCAGCGGCAGCGCGAGCGTCGCGCCGACGCCGCGGAGCATCGTCCGCCGGGGAATGGCCTTCTTGGTGATCATCATGATTCTGACCTCCGCATCGGGAAGCGATTGATCGCCATCATAGTCCCCTGCGGAGCACGTTCCAACGACTTTCGCGTCGAACGACACACAGCCATCGAATCATGCCACGGACCGCCGCCACCAGCGTCGTCAGGATCAGCCCGCTCTTGAGCAGCGTGAAGACCGCCGCCACGCTTGTCCAGGACGACGGGGCGCCGTCATAAGTAGAGGCCAGCAACGCGATGGAGAGGTTCTCGAAGAAGTCCGCCGCGGCCCCCGCGATCGGCAGCAGGTAGAAGGGCCGTCCGGCCCCGAAGAGGCGGAGCAGCACGAGCGCGAAGAGCAGGCCGTAGGCGACCGGGAAGACCATGTCGATCGACACCTCGGTCCAGGCATAGACAGCCCTTGCGCGCGGGTCGAGCCGATCGAGGGCCCCGAACAGGGAGGCGGCCTGCTCGGGGGTGTACCACTGCCTGGTGTCGAGCAGTTCGAGACCACCCAATCGAGCGTCTCGCCACTCGAAGCCCGCCACACAGAGCAGGGCGGCCAGCATGGTCGGGATGACCACGCGCCGCGTGGCGAGCTGTTGCAGTCCACGACGAATCCGGTCGTGCAAGTTCACCGGTTCGTGAGCCATCGGTCTGGTCTTCTCGATCTGGTCAGAGTGCACCCGGAGCCGATCATGTCCAGCCCGACATCGAGGTCGGAGGCCAGTGGCGTCGCCGGCTGGAACGCGCGCCAGGTGCGAATCGTCACGGTGCTTCCGGCACGTAGATGATCTCCCCACTCTCCAGTTGGTAGGCGACCCCGACCCGCCGGCCGCGGCGCCCCGCGGCGTCGTTCACGTCCTCGGCTCGGTAGCGGGTGATCTCGCCGGCCTCCTGCGTGATGATCTCCATCTCGGCCGTGCCGGGGTTCTTGACCATCGTGAAGTCCTCCTGCGTGAGGAACTCGGTCAACTGCCAGCGGCTGACCATCGCCACCATGAGCGCCACGGCGAAGACCATGGCGACGTCGAACAGGTTCGCGATGGCGCCGAGCGGGTCGGTGTCGTCATGAAGCCCGCGGCCGAGCCGCCGCCGCCGTCTCCTGCCTGCCATCCGTACCTCCCTCTTCTTGCGTGGGTGTTCGTTCGCCGATGAGCCCGCTCACGAACTCGAGATCGTTGAGCGCTTCGCCGTGCCAACGCTGCTTCGCCTGCTGGACGGCGAAGCCGACGCCGCCGACGAAGAGGCCCACGACCGTCGTCGAGAAGGCCACCTGCAGGTTCTCGGCCATCGCCACGATGTCGCCGGCGGCCAGCCCGACCAGCGCCGGCCCCATCGGGATGAGCGTTCCCATCAGGCCCAGCATCGGGCCCAGCCGGGCCATGGTCCGCGCCGCCGCGAGGTCCTCCTCGCAGCCCGCCTCGAAATCGGCGAGCGCCTTCTCGCGCTGCGCCGCCGACGGGCCGTGATCGAGCAGCCGTCCGATCGCCGGCTTCCACCGCGGCTCGGGGGGCAGGTCGGCGCCGCGGAGCAGGGCCTCGACGTTGTCGCGGTCGAGCCGGTCGAGCAGCGGCCGCAGCGCGGATCGAAACCGGAGCCGCGACAGCCAGGCGCCGTAGGTGCGTCCGGCGAGCAGCAGCGATCGGGCGAAGAGGATCAGCAGCAAAACGATCACGGGTACCAGCAGTCCGGTCGAGAGCAGATACAGGGTGCGTGTCAACAGTTCCATAGGGTCACTCTGCGACGCGGTCTGGCCCCGAGCGGCATTCTCCGGATGG
>CATQHX010000054.1 GCA_958296065.1 Vicinamibacterales bacterium
ATGCTGACCGAGGGGAGGCCGCACCTGGTGGTCGCCTTCCCGCAGGGCGAATCGCGCGGCACCCGCATGATGATGCAGATCGCCTCGCAGGCGAGGGTCGCCGTCGAGGAGGTCGACCCGGCATCGCGCACCACGCTGACCGACACCGGGCGGCTCTACGACATCGCCGCCATCGTTCGCCGCCCCGAGCCCGTCCCGGTCAGGGCGCCGTCGATCAGCGCCATCGCAAAGCTGCCCAACAACGATCCACGCACCCACGGCGAGGCGCGGATCGTCATCGCCGGCAGAAAGGCCGGGACCGACGAGCGGCTCGTCCACGCCAAGCTCGACGAGGTTTTCGCCAGGGCGCATCCGGCGGCGCTGCGCATCGCCGGCGAGATGCAGCTCGGCCGCGAGGACCTGTCCACGGTCGCAGCCTCGTGGGCGAGACGCCGCGGCGTCCACTGTGACCAGTACCGCACCACCGACCCGGACGAGGCGGAGCTGAACCGCCGACGGATGATCGCCGAGCAGAAACCGCACCTAGCCGTCACCTTCCCCCGCGGCGAGCAGTCCGCCGAGCGGCTGGCCGCAATCGCCGCCCGGGCGGGAGTCCCCGTCGAGGCCGTCGACGCTCGCGGCCACAACCACACCCGGACCGGAGAGCTGGCCGACCTGCAGAAGGCCCGGCAGAGCCGCGAGCAGGCCGAGCCCAACCCGGCATGGGTGGTGCCCATCGAGGGGCGGACCGCCGCCGGGACGCAACAGCGCCTCGGCCAGCGGGCAGCAGACGCCGCGTGGGCGAAGCCCGGACATGCGCTCGCCGAGCCGCCGCCGACCCTCAACCTGCGCGAGAGGAGCGCCTTCGACGCGCTGCGCGCCGGCACGGCCGTGCGCATCGACCGGAAGACCGACTGGGGCAACCCATTCCCGCTGCGCGACCGCAACGACCCGGACGAACGGCGCGAGGTCGTCGAGCAGTACCGCGAGTACCTGGCCGCCGCCATCGACTCCGGCAAGGTCGACATCGACAAGCTCGGCAGGCTCGGCGGCAAGCAGCTCGCCTGCCACTGCGCCCCGCAAGCCTGCCACGGCGACGTCCTCTCGCAGGCGGCCGCCTGGGCCGCTGGCATCGAACGCGAGCGCGAACGCTCCCAGGCGCCGGCCAGCGAACACGCCCGGACCCCCGGGCGCAGCGCCGACGCCCCGGTCGACACGCACGTCTTCGACGCGGGCGACAACGACTGGGACGACACTCCCGCAGCCGGCGACCAGGCGTCCCGGACCGAACGGCCCCCGAAAGATGCGCCGCAGCATCCCGACGACCTCGCCGCCGACCGGCTCGAGGCCTACCGGGAGAAGATCGCCACGGCCGGAGCCGGCGACAAGCAGCTCAAGGCGCTCGACGCCGGCGTCGCCACGCTGCGCGCCAGCGCCGAACAGGCGCGCACCGAGCAGCGCGAGGCCCCGGACCGGCCGATGCCTGACGACATGCGGCAGAAGCTCGACGAGCACAACCGCACGGTCGAGCGCGGCTATCACGACCCCGACGGCAACGTCAGGGTCCCCTTCCGCACACCTGTCCCGCCGCCGCTGCCGGCCCCGGCCCCGCCGCCCGCCCTCGAACCCACGCGCGAGGTGCGGGTGCTGGTCACCGGCTCCTGGCGCCACGACCAGCCCGCCGTCGTCTACGCCAAGCTCGACGAGGTCCGCCAGCGCATAGCCGGCGCCCCGATGCGGGTGGTCACCGGCGACGGCCGCGGCGCGCAGGCCACCGCCGCCAACTGGGCGCGCGACGCAGGCGTACCCTGCGACGTCCACCGCACCGACTGGGACGGCGCCAAGGCGCAGTACCACGCCGACGCCGCCAGGGCGGACAACTACCTCGCCGAGAAGGACGCCATCGACGAGCAGTACCCGCCCGACGCCGACCACACCGTCCCCGACCCGGACGAGCCCGGCGGCGAGGCCGCCCGCGACCCGCGGCAGGAGGCTCTCGGCGAGCTGGAAACCGCCGTGGAATGGCACCAGAAGGGGCTCAAGGCATACCGCGGCCAGGCCGTCGCCGTCCGCGACGAGGACATGCTGAACGAGAGCAAGCCCCACTTGGTCGTCTCGTTCGACAAGCCGGGCGACCGCGGCGGCGCCGCCGTCGTCGGGATGGCCAACGACCGCGAGATCCCCGTCGAGCGGGTCGACCACCGTGGACACACGCTCACGCACGAGGACGAGCGTCCCGACCTGAAGGCCATCGGGCGGCGCGCGTCGGATACGCTTCCCGACGACCCGCCGAAGCCGCCGGCCCCGGCCGCCGGCACATGGCAGCAGAGCGCGGACCTCGACAGATCCCTCGACCACACCCACGAGACGGCGGCGACACGATGATCCACCAGCTGGACCTGAACGACCACCCGCACACCCGCACCGGGCGCACCGTCGAGCCGGACACCCCGAAGTACCAGCAGCTGTGCGAGATGCTGACCGACGACGGCCACCTGCTGGCCGAGTTCGGCGACCCGATCACCGGCCACCTGATGTGGCTGCCGCCCGCCGAGATCGACGAGTTCGGACTGCCGGACGACGCCGCGGCCGCGGTCTACTGGACCAACGGCTGCGACGAGGCCGGCAGCGGGCAGCCGCAGTGGCGCATCCAGGCGCTCACCCCCATCGAGGCGGTGCGCATCCTGACCGACACGATGAGCACCGCGATCGACCACGTCATCGCCCGCTGCGAGTCGGCGGCGTCGAAGGACCACCCGGTCCGCCACCTGCTGGCGCTCGAAGCCTCGCGCCGCAACGTCGTCGCCGTCCTGCGCACCCTCGCGGCACGCTGAGCCGCCGGATCCGCACTCCCGCTCCAGCCACGCGTCCAACTCGACGCCGAGGTCGAGGTGTTGCTGTTTCGGGGTGGCGATCTGCGGGTCCGATTTAGCCGTCAAGTTACTGACTCCCGAAGGGTCAAGAATAGCTATCTGGCGACCCTTGCGCAGCCAACCCCGGCGGGCGCAGCCCCGGCCCATTCGCGCCGGCGCGCCTGCCGCACGCTTCCTCCCGGAGGCCCCCATGCGCATCAGAAAGACGCACCGGCTCGGCAAGGAAGAAGACCCGCCCGAGGCCGGATGCCGCAGCCGCGCACACGCGATGCCGGCGTTTCTGCGCCCAGAAGACCACGAACCCGACGCCCGGGACGACCCCATACCGGAGTGGAGACGCCCCCCGGCGAACTGGCGCGAGGAGTACGACCTCATCGCGGACCGCTTCCAGCGGTTCGGCCTCACGCGCCCCGGCGCGCCCGGCCCCGACAACCCCTGCGCGCTGCGGCTGAAGCTGCCCGGCCCGCGCGCCGCCGCACGGCCGGTCGAGCCGGGGGCGACCCACGACGACCGCGCCTGGATCAAGCACCCCTACCTGTTCACGCCGCGCCTCGACGGCGGCTGGAACGTCTTCATCAACAGAACGAGCCGCCGGATCGGCACGCTCGCCAAGAGCGGCGGACAGGTCGAGCTGCGCCGGAACGACCAGTGGTCGACGCTGCTCGCCGTCGTGCCGCAGGACGGCGAAGAGCCGCTGATCGAGCCGCCGCTGCTCGGCCGCAGCCTCGGGCTCGCGCACTTGGTCTTCAGCGCACGCTGGCCCCCCGGACCTCCCACCCTGCGCCGGCCCGACGAGTACAGTAAGCGGAAAAGAGCGGCCCCGGCGCCGAAAAGGACAGAATGCACCCCACCCAGGAACCCGCAAAAGCCCGCTACCACACGCACGTCCAGGCCGTCACGCGGCCCGACGGGACGACCACCACCCGGCCGGAAGAAGAAGAGCTGATGGTCGTCGAGGCCACCGACGCAGACACCGCCGCGAGGATCACGGCCTGGGCCTTCATCTCCACGGAGCTTCCCGGCAAACCCGTCGGATGGACGCTCCACGTCCACGTGATCGGCCCGCCGCCCACGAGCGGCGGCAGAGGGGCCAGGCACTGGACGGTCGACATCTACATCGACGCCGAGGCGCAGATCCTCCACTGAGAAAGGCCGGAACGAACAGCAACGCCCCGCACGCATCGATCACGCTGACGCGCGCGATGGAAGCCATCGACGAGGACGAGTATCCGGGACTGTGCATACGGTGCGGAGCCGCCACGGACGGCGTCGAGCCCGACGCCGAACGCTACCCGTGCGACGAATGCGGCGCAAAGGCGGTCTACGGAGTCGAGCAGCTGATCCTCTGCGGCCTGTACCACAACGCGAGCCCACCCGACGGCGCCGAGCCCCGCATCGACACCGACAACGTGGCACAACAGGATCCAGTCCGGATCTGAACGGCACCGCACAAGCGCCGCTAACAAACCAGTCAGGGCGCGGCCGGCGTCCGCATCGACACCAGCGCCCGGACGCTCCACCAGCGACGGCGCGCCATCCCCCGCCCGGAAAACAGCATGAACCTGACCACACCGCCACCCGGCAAGCTCTCCGACCTGATCGAGCTGGCCATCGCCGATGCGCGCAAGCTCGACCGGAACCACTACACGCCCATGTGGTGGACTTGGCACCGGCCGAGCAACAAGGACGGGAAGTGCATGGTATGCCTCGCCGGCGCGGTCATCGCCGGCACGCTCGGGTGCGCCACCGAGACGAGCGTCGACATCGCCACCCACGGGAGGAACGGACCCGAATCGGCCACCATCACCGACGTGGCATGGCGCCGCGCGCTCTGGGCGCTCGACTCGGCCCGCGAGGGAGACTGGCTCGACGCCTTCCAGGTCCTCCACCACGCCTACCCCAAGGGCGAGCTGTACGACATGCTCGAAGCGCTTCCCGAGCCCGCCCACACCGAGTTCAACGACTGGAACACGCTCGACGGGCACCTCGAATCGCTCGCCACCCGCGTGAGGCAGCTGCGCAAGCTCGACCTGTAGACCGCGCAACACATGGCGCCGGCGCCACAGCGCACACACGGCGCCGATGACAACCGACGGAACGCCATCCCCCGCGGGGAGAACAACATGGACCTGACGACACCGCCGCCCGGCAAGCTCTCGAACCTGATCGAGCTGGCCATCACCGACGCGCGCAAGCTCGACCGCGCCCGCTACACGCCGATGTGGATGACCTGGCACCGGCCGCGGCGCACGGACGGCAAGTGCATGGTGTGCCTCGCCGGCGGCGTCATCGCCGGCACGCTCGGGTGCCCGACCGACGCAACCATCGACATCGCCACCGGCGACAGCGCCGATCCGGAGTCGGAAACGATCAGCGACGCGGCCTGGAGCCGCGCGCTCTGGGCGCTGGATTCCGCCCGCGACGGAGACTGGACAGCCGCCTTCCGCGCCCTGCACCGCAGGCTCCCCAACAACGAGATGTACGACACGCTCAAGGCGATCCCCATCCCGGCATGCAGCGAGTTCA
Organism: Vicinamibacterales bacterium; assembly: GCA_958296065.1. Taxonomy (GTDB): domain Bacteria; phylum Acidobacteriota; class Vicinamibacteria; order Vicinamibacterales; family UBA8438; genus WTFV01. The sequence goes on from CATQHX010000054.1 coordinate 5,379, forward strand.
ACACCTGGAACACGCTCGACGCGCACCTCGACTCGATGGCCGACCGCGCGAAGCAACTGCGCAAGCTCGGCCTGTAGACCGCGCAACACATGGCGCCGGCGCCACGACGCAGACACGGCGCCGGCGACAACGGAGACCGCTGCAGATGAACCTGACGACGCCGCCCCCCGGTAAGCTCTCCGAGCTGATCGACCTCGCCATCGCCGACGCCCGTCGCATCGACCGGGGCGACTACTTGCCGCTCGCAAGCGCCTGGCACGACCCCGTACCCGGACACCGCTGCATGATCTGCCTCGCTGGCGCCGTCATCGCCGGGACCCTCGGCTGCCCGAAGGACACGCAGGTCGAGATAGGCTGGGCAGCCAGCGAAACCCCCGGGACGACGACCATCACTGAAGGACCCTGGCAGGACGCGCTGTTCGCGCTCAACGACGCGCGCGCCGGCAACTGGCCTGAAGCGCTCCGCACGCTCGGTCAGACTCCGGCCGATGAAGCGGACTGGCAGCAGCTCTATCGAATCACCAAGCCGGTAAGCGCGGACTTCCACGACTGGCCACAGTTCAACTCCCACCTCGACTCGCTGGCCGACCGAGCGAAGCAGCTCCGCGAGATCGGCCTGTAAACTCCCGCAATTCGCCCCGCTTCAGGAAACGCCCATGACGTCAACCGCGCCAACGACAACGGACACGCCGGCGCAGGAGCCCCGGCCGCTGCTCACCGCCGGCAGCCCGCTGCAGATCAACGACCTCGGGCGCAGGGTCTCGGCCGAGATCCAGGCAGACGAATGGGCCGCCGAGATCGCCCCGAGCCTCGCGGAACGCGCCGCCGCCGAGCCGCCGTACAAGGTCGACGCGCTGTGCGGACACTACGTCGAAACGTTCCTTCACCAGGAGATACGCGACCGCGTGGACGAAGCCGCCTACGAGCACGGAATCGAGCGCGCGGGCGTGCTCGCGGTGCTGCGCATCGTGCTGCGCAACCGGATCCTCGCCGACCGACTGGAAGGCCCCGACACCCCGACGGCGCAGAACCCGGAACGGACCACCGACGCCACCGACAAGACCGTTCCCGACACGGCGTAGACCACGCCACGGCATTGGCGCCCCACAGGCGCCACGGGAGACGGCGCGCGCGGGTTCGAAGACGGACAGCCAGTCCGGCAGGAAGCCGGACATCCACGGCCGCCCGCCTGACCGCTGGGATCGCGTGCGCCGTCGCCCGTCATGACACTCCCCCCGGAACGCGGCCACGACCGCCGTTTCCTACACTCGCCCCTGGGACGGGCGCAACCGCCCGGGCTCCAGAAACCAGCAAGCACATGCCGATCCCGATCGCTCCGGTAGTCGACGCCGTCTCCGAGAACCCGGCCCCCTGGGCCGCGGCCGCCGCCGCCCTGCTCGTCGTCTGGACACTCGCCGTCGGCGGCCTCCTCGCCATGCTCCGGAGCATCGCCCGCCGGATCGCCGCCCGGCGCAGGACGCCCGTCGACAAGAGGACCATCACCATCGCCCAGGTCGAAGCCTCCAGCGACTACCACGCGGCCACCCCGGCCGAGCGCGCGGCGCTCGGAGGGCTCGACCCCGGTGCCGAGCTGGTCCACGAGGCCGAGTTCGCGCGGCACTCGGCGGCCGTCGCCCGCGACACCGTTGGCGAGGACCGCTGCGGGAAATGGCCCTACCGCCACATCAACCTCGAAGAGGCGGCCGAAGACCTGCGGTCCTCGCGCGCGAGCATCCGGATCGGCGAGTCCACGTACTACTACCGGCGCACCGAACCCGATGACGCGAAACCCGACCTTCACGGGCTGTATCCCTGACACCGGCCAGCGCGCCGCCGAAGCAGACATCGACAAGATCGTCCGGGCCACGCGCACCGCCTGCCGCGAGCTCCTCCGCCCCGACGGCCGCGGCAGGACATGGATGGATCCCGACGCGACACACACCATCCTGGCCATGATCGCGATCCAGAACATCCCGGTGCTCCGGATTGGCGACCTGCGCCCGGAACGGACCTGGCTGTGGGCCGACCTCCACCTGCGCGACCGCGCATCGGTCCCGTACCTGCACCGGCCCTTCTGGCACTGGCGGACCCACGACCGGGCGCTGAAGCGGCGCTGGCGCCGCACGGTGGCCCCGGCGGACACGGTCATCCACGCCGGCGACCTCGCGCCCGAATCCGTGGGCGAGCGACACCGGCGCAGGATGCTCGACCGACTCCCGGGCCGCAAGATCAACGTGCTCGGCAACCACGACGTGGCGGCGCTGCACGCCCCGCTGACCGACGGCTGGGACGAGACGCACGGCGCGGTCGCGATCGCATCCGACCCGCCGCTGGTGATCACGCACTGTCCGCTGCGGACGGTCCCGGCCGGGGCCGTCAACGTCCACGGACACATCCACGAGCGGCGCGACCGCAGGCTCGATCCCCGCATCAACGTCGCCGTCGACCGGACCGGCTACCACCCGGTATCGGCAGCCGCGCTCATCAAGGAAGCCGCACGGCGGCTCGCAGGCGACACCCCCGCACCTCTGGACACGTACCGAGAACGACCATGAGCCATCCCGCAGACCTGCCCGCCGAGACCTTCACCCCGGAAGAGGAAGCCCGCCTGAAGCCCCGGTTCACGAACCTCGACCAGCGCTGCTTCGCGCTGCGCAACCTGCCCGAGACCGTCAAGGGAGCGCTCTTCGCCCGCTACTCCCGCTCGGCGAAGCCGCTGCGCCGCCTCTACCTCGACGAGTTCGACGCGCGGCCTGCCGGCCGGGACCAGCGAGGGCGGCGAGAAGAGCGACGAGCGCGCCGCCGCGCTCTACGACCGCGTGCTCGGCCAGTACGGCGACGACTCGGTCGCCCAGCTCGGCAGCGCCCACGTCGCCTGCGAGGGCGTCTCCAACGTCCTGACCAAAGATCCTCGAGCGCGGCCGCCTGATGTCGTACCTGGAGCAGTCGACCCGCTACGTGCCGTACACCGAGCGCCCGAACGGCCGCTGGAAGTACGTCACGCCGGCCGAGATCAACGACCCCGCCGACCGGCGGGACTACCGCGAAGTGCTCGACCACGCGTTCGAGACCTACGCCCGGTTCATCGGCTGCGCGCAAACGCACTTCCGGCGGCTCCATCCCCGGACGGCGGACGACCAGCCGGCCGCCTACGACCGGAGCATCCGCGCCAAGGCGCTCGACACCGTGCGCGGCCTGCTGCCCGCGGCGACGCGCAGCAACCTCGGGATCCACGGCTCCGGACACGCCTTCGAGGCGCTGCTGCTGCGCCTCGGCGCCCACGAGCTCGACGAGGCGCAACGGATGGGCACCGCCATGCTCGCCGAGCTGCGGGAGGTGATCCCGGCCTTCGTCCAGCGGGTCGACCGCGAGGACCGCGGCCAACGGACGATCGACTACCTGCGCGGCCGCGCGCTGGCCGCCTGCCTGGCGACCAGGTGCGTCGAGGACGACGCCTTCCCCGGACCGCTCCCGGACGGCAACCAGGTGCGCCTGATCGACTGGAAGGGCGACGGCGAGGCCGCGGTGCTGGCCGCGGCGCTGTACCCCCACACCCCGTTCACGCTGCCCAGCCTGCAGCGCGCGGTCGAGCAGATGCCCGCGCACAAGCAGAGCGACCTGATGCGCACGCTCGTCGGCGAACGGGAGAACCGGCGCCACCGGCCCGGCCGAGCATTCGAGCACGCCGACTACACCTTCGAGATCACCACCGACTACGGCGCGTTCCGGGACCTGCAGCGCCACCGGATGCTGACCATCGACTGGCAGCCCCTGACCACGCTCCACGGAGCGGAAGCGCCGGCCGCAATCGACGGCATCCCCGGACTGCGGGCCGCATGGTCCCGCGTCATGGAGGACGGCGACGAGCTGTACCAGTACCTGTTCCGCAACTACGGCCCCGCCGTCGCGCAGTACGCCGTCCCGATGGCCTTCCGCATCCGCTTCACGATGCGCATGAACGCCCGCGAGGCGATGCATGTCATCGAGCTGCGGACCCAGCCCGCGGGCCACCCGTCCTACCGGCGGATCTGCCAGCGGATGCACCGGCTCATCCGCGACCAGGCCGGTCCTCGCTCCTGCCGGTTCTCGGCGTCGATGCGGCCGAGTCCCGTGTCGTGGTTCGCGAACTGGATCGATCGCGGCCGGCGCGGCCTACCTGCTGCGGAAGTACCCACGCGAAACCTCCATCCTGGCCAGCGAAGGCGGACTGTACGCGCTCGCCGTCTTTGGCTACATGGCGCTGACGCTCGTCCTGGTGCCGCTAAGTGCGCCGGCCTGGCTGCAAGTCCTCTCGATAGTCTCGTTCACCGCCCTGGGTCTGGGGCTCGCACCCACGACGGCCCGCAGGATCATCAGACGCTTGAACGCAGCGAACGCCGAACAAGAAGGCGAGAGCGAATGACTCGCAACGAACGTTCCGCCCTCGAAGCGCTGCAAGACGAGATAGACCGCGAGCGGACGAGTGCCGAATGCCCGTGCGTTCGCGCGCTGCTCGTGATCCTGTCGAACGGCCTGGCCCGAATCGCACACGCCGACCAGCAAGAGCGGCAGGCCGCCTGACCACCGCCGGCACCAGCACGGAGAACAAGCCCGCCGGATCGACAGATGCCAAAGAACGACCGGCAAGAACGGACGCCAACCTACCGCTGGACGCTCGAGCGGGACCCCGGCAACTTGCTCGCCCCGAAGAAGAAGCACGTCCTCGTCTGCGGCCTCAACCCGTCGACAGCCGACGCGGAACGCGACGACCCCACCAGCCGGCGCGTCATCGGCTTCGCCCGCAGAGAGCAGGCCACGCACCTGACAATGGTCAACCTCTACGCGGCAAGAACCACCGACCCGAAGGGCCTCAAGGACTTCGGCGACCCGGTCGGCGCCGCCAACGACCAGGTGATAGCCGATGCCGCTCGCAAGGCCGACCTGATCATCGCCGCCTGGGGCAAGCCGCCCGGAAAGGCCGCCAAGGCCCGCGCACAGCGGGTGCTCGACCTGCTGACCGCCGCCGGCGACGTCTACCGCATCGGACCGCCGACCCTCGAAGGCCACCCCCCGGCACCCGCTGTACCTGCCCGAGAGCGCGACGCGAACGCCTCTCGAGCTGCATGCCGCCAAGCGGAGACCGCCGCCGTGAAGACGCGGCCACGGTGCCTTAAACCTGTACCTGCAATGCGCAACCTCACGAACACGGCGGTCCTCATCCAGCACCCGACCGGCGGGCACACGCTGAGCAGGCCGGCCACCACACCATTGGATCCGCCGGAGCTGTACGACGAGCAGGCCGTCGCGGTGCGGCTCGGCCCGAAACAGTGCCCGGTCATGGTCCGCAGGCGGCGCGAGTGCGGAGCCGCAGAGCGCGAGCGTCTCAACGACGAGCTGCGCCGGCACGTCAACGAGGACCGCGACGAGACCGGCGACGGAATCGTCCTGGTCGAGCGCGACCTGCTTCCGCTGGTCGACCACGACCTGCGCAACAGCGTGTTCACGCCGGAACCGGCAGTCAGCACGCTCAAGGCCAGTCCCCTCGTCCGCTGCCTGACCGCCGCGGGAGACCTGCCATGAGCCAGCCGCACCACGACGCCCCCAAGAGCCGCGGCCGCGGCCCCGGCTACCGCCGGATGGTCGACGAGGAGAGCGTCATCCTCGACATCACCGAAACGCTCGTTGAGGCCATGAACGAGGCCGGGATGACCCGCGAGGAGGTCGCCGCCCACGCAGGCGTGCACCCCGGCGCCCTGCAGCGCGAGATCGAAGGCGCCGCCCGCATCCCGCTGCGCGACCTCATCCGCGTCGCGGCCGTCCTCGGACTGAAGCCGAAGCTGACCCACGCCCACAACCCGCGGTGACCGCCGCGCACACACGTACTTGACCGAAGCGGGCCTCCAGCTTGCATTCAGAATTCCAGACGACAATGATCAGTGTGTCCAGCTGGGAGCACTGAGCATGCAAAGCGCGACAGTCTCAACCGACCGCCTGTTGCACGGAGCACTCTGGGAACTCGCCGCTCAACACTTGGGGCCACAGGCCACGCACGAAGAAATAGCGAAGCTCTCGACAGAGTGGTACTACGGACCAAGAAGACACGAGCACGCAAAGGAAACACCGGTACAACGCTGGCAGCGTGAGGCGGAGTTCAACGCGACGCAGCGCAGCATCCAAAAGGCCTCCGGCTCATGATCCTGGTAGACACCAGCGAACTGAAACGCCCGACACAACGCAAGCTCCACGCAGCGTGGTGCGAACTACACGGGCGACAGGTTCTCGCGCCACCGAGCGTAGCCCGCGAGTTGGCGCCACTAGCCGCCGACACCATATGGACCGGAACGAAGAGCGCCGCCGAAACGTTGCTCGAACTCGACAACGCAAACGTACCCGTAGAACGCCGAGCTGAACTTCGACAGCAGGCCTGGTGGGCCCAAGTGTGGCGCAACACCTCCAGCCCGTACCGGATCGTCCAGCTGACCACGGAACAGCAGGCACTGGCTTCCAGGCTGATCAACAAGATCGACGCCCGGTGCTTCCCGACGACCGACCCCGACGATATCGGGGACCACACCGACGCCAGAATCGTATGCGAAAGCATGGCTCTGGGAGCGAAGATGCTCCTGACGAGCAACATGCGGACCATCGATCACATCGAGGTCAACCGCTGGGCAACGGAAAACGGCAAGAGACTCGGGTTCAAGGCGCAGCCGGTACTCTACCAGGCCGACGCGACGCTGACCCATTGGACCAGCAAACCAGCAGAGATGGAACAATGGATACAAGCGGGGTTCCTCGCTTGCTGGCCACACGATGACGCAGCGTCCGCCAAGGAGGTCATCCAACGCACCCTCAAGGGGATCTCGGCAATGGCCCGAGGCAGCGGCGGCAAGCTCACAATGACCAGTGAAAGACTGATCAACGGACTGGAGAACCACCCCGACCCGATAAGCCTGGTCGAACGAACAAGAGAACGCCTGCCCAGCCAGACCATCCAGACAGATCGAATCCACCCTTCATATACGCTGCACAGCCGCTCACAACCCGCGACACCGCCAAGACCGCCAGATCCCGCCTCGGGATATGCCGACGGGCGCGAAGAAAATCGTCCTCGCCACCCGACACGCTAGCGAACAGGCAACTCAGAAGGACCTCCCCCAAAGCCAGAGAGTCCTCTTCAGTCGCTGAACCACCCTTCACGAACAAAGCCGTCATCACACTGAACGACGCGCCTGTGCACCAGCGCCCCACAACTCGAGCAGCGCGTGCTCCCACTGCTCAGCGGCGACCCGCCGCGCTGGAACCCGCCCGACCGCAGCGAGGAGCAGCCGCCGCCCGTACACTCCGTCCGAGGAGAGAAGAACATGAAGATCATGCGGACCGTGCTGGCAGTGCTGGCAGTGGCGTCAGCCGCAGGCTGCAACGACGCCCAGATAGCATCGAGCAACCTGTCGCGGGCAGCCGACAACTTCGAGATCCTCAGACGGGTCGTGTTCCTCAACGGGATCACCGACACCTACCTGCTGTCGATCGAAGGACTTTGCGCGATCGAGGACCAGTCGAACCAGCTCGAGGTCACCTGCAAGGTCGGCGAGAACAACGAGTTCAAGAAGCACTTCCTGGGGCTGAGCGACAACGTGACCTACTTCGCCGAACAGATCGACGGAGCGCAGGTGAGCGCGTACCACTACCGGGTCGTGTTCAAGCCGCAGGCGATCATCCCGGATATCGACCTCCGCGGCAGCGCGCGGGAACTGCTCGAAAACGCGTCCGAGAACGCGAATCCCTGACCCGACCCAGCCCTGGGCGAGCAGTCAAGACCCCACCCCGCAGACCCGCCAGGCGAGCCCTGGGAGCCGCACACGCTCCCAGGGCCACCGGGCCGGGGACACCAACGCCGGGTCCTCACCGAACGCGCGACGAGCCCGCCGAGCAGACCCATGACCGGCTACAACACCGAGTGCGTTCCGCAGACGACGCAGGCGCTCCACGGCGCGACCCGGCGTGAGCTGCACCTGCAGCTGACGGTGATCTTCGCGTGCGGCCGCAAGGCGCCGTACGTCTACAGCCACCGCTTCAAGCCGGCCGAGAACCGGCGGCCGTGCAAGCGCTGCGCCGCAGTGGCCGACATCCTTCCGACGCTGTCCTGGAAACAGGTGGACCAGCGGTTCGCCGAGGAGTACGCCAAGCCGACCGACGACACCGGCCGCGGCGGCGCCCCCGCCGAAGCGATCCAGGACTTGAAGCTCGGCGGATCCAGCCACTAGACCCGCACCGACGGCCAGCAGCCGCCGGCCGATAAAACGCCCTCCGGACCCGACGGCGCAAGAAGCCGCCGCAGAGACCACCATGGACAGCAAACCCGGCCCGCCCCCGAGCCCGCCGCTTGTACCCGACACGCTGACGGTGGTGCTGATCGACCCGTCGCCCAACCACGCCGCTATCATCCACGAGAACGAGTGGCGGCCCTACGGCCGCCGGACCGTCCAGATCAAGCTCACCGAGGAGCAGCGCCGCCAGCTCGCTCCCCGCAACACGGGAACCGCCCGCGGAAAACACACCTGGGAACACATCCTCCAGGCATGGCTCGAGCCCGCGACCAACCCGCTGTCTCCCGGAACCGCGTGACGAAAGCACGCCCGGGAAGGCGACAGGCGCCCCCGCCGCCGGCGCCACGGCGCCACGACCCACCACGACCATGACCCTGTTCCATACCAGCGAGATCAAGGACCCGACGACGCGGGCGCTGTACGCGGCATGGCATGAGCTGTGCGACCGCGACCTCAAGGTGAAAATGCCGCCGGCGGTAGCCGAGCAGCTCACGCCGCTCACCAACACCGGCATATGCGCCGGCGTCAACCTGGCCGCCGTCCTGCTCGCCAACCACCGCGAGCAAGGCGACGCAAGACCGAGGACACAGCTCGAAGAAGAGATGTGGTGGACCGACATGTGGCTGCGCAACGAGGCGCCCTACAGGATCGAGCGCCTGAGCGAGTTTGACGCCGCGGCAGCGACCATGTTTCTCGACGAGATCGACCCGCGGTGCTTCCCGGCGACCCCGCCGGACGACATCCGCGCAAGCGCCGAAGCACGGATCGTCTGCGAGACGATCGCGCTGAATACCGTGATGTACGTGACGGCCGACATGCGGGAGATCGACATCGTCGAAGTGAACCGCTGGGCCAAGGAATCCGGCTACGTGCAAAGCGAGAACGGCAGACGGGTGCTTTACGACGCCGATACCACGATGACCGAATGGACGTACCACCCCGATGGGCTCGAGCACTGGGTCCAGGCCGGCCTGCTGGCCTGCTGGCCACCAGACGACGGCGCGCCCGCCGTGAACGTCCTGCGCAACACGCGCCGCCGCATCGGAGCGATGGTCCGCGCAGGATCGCTTCCGGCAGCCGGGCAGCGCCTGCTCAACGGCCTGAACACACACCCTGACCCGCTCGGCCTGGTCGAACAGGTCCGCGAGCACCTGCCGAGCGCCACCCTCGAGGCCGACCGGCTGTACCCGCACCACCACGCCGGGCCGCCGAGCCCGCAACAACCGCCCAGCCCGCAGACGCCCAGGAGCCACGAGACCGACCGCCTGACCGACTGACGCAAGTCAGCCCGAAGGCCGACCGGAACCGCCGGACCGGCATCCACGACGGCGACTGACGCCGGATGAGCGCCGCCGCGCCCGGACACCGCCCCCGAACGCCCAGGAAGACACGATGCCAGAGACCTTGCTACCCACGACGATCCGCGCCCGCGTCCACGAGGACGCCATCAGCCGCGTCACCCGCTTCTTCAACGCCACGACCGTCGAGACGCTGAACGAGCTGTTTCAGAACGCCCGCCGCGCCGGCGCCACCCGCGTCGACGTCACCATCGCCGACGGCGAGGTGCGCGTCGCCGACGACGGCCACGGCATCGCCCGGCCGGCGGCCCTGCTCGCCTTCGGACAGAGCCGGTGGGACACCGACACCGCCCGGCGCGAGGACCCAGCCGGCATGGGCGTCTACGCGCTGGCCCGCCGCACGAGGGTCACCATCCGCTCCCGGCCGCGCCCCGCCGACGGACACCGGCTTCCCGCATGGGAGGTCCACCTGACGCCGGAACACTTCCTCGGCAAGCGCGACGCGGCAGTCAGCATCATCGACGCGGCGACGCTGCCCTTCGGCACCGAGGTCGTCTTCGACGACGACAAGGCCAACACGGGCAGCGTCGACATCGCGGCAGAGCACTTCCCGCTGCCCGTCACCTGCAACGGCAGCGATGTCGAGCGGCGGGACTTCCTGCACGACGCGATCCACATCGAGCACTGGCGCGGCATCCGCCTCGGCGTCCGCTCCGTGAGCCACCACCCGGGACGAGGTCCCGAGCTCAACTTCCACGGCATCCGCATCGAGGACGTCCGCCTGCCGGTCATCGCTTCGATGGAGTCCCACTGGTACGCCAAGGCCGACGTGGTCGACTGCGCCGATCTCGAGCTGGTGCTGCCGGCGCGCAAGGCGATCGTCGAGACCCGGTTCGTCGAGCAGCTGCGGAACGCCTGCCGGACGGCGATCTACCGCGCCATGCTGAAGGTCGACAAGCAGATCAGCGTCCCGGCGGAGGTGCGGGCCGACGCGCTGAGCCACGGCGTCGACCTGCCGGTAGCCCGCGCCGAGCTCGCGCGCTGGTGGCCCACCTACGCGAACGAGTACTCCACCAAGCGGGAGGACCCGCACCGCACCGCCCTGCCGGACAGGCCGATCGTCGTCGAGGCCGACATCCCGCCGTGCGACCAGGTCGCGCTCTGGCGCGCAGCGAGGCGCTCGGACATATCGCACCGCCTGTGCGCCGAGGAGCCGCGCTACCGCGGCTACCCCTGGTACGACAGCCTTCCCAAGGTGAAGAAGGTCACCACCAGGGTGGTCCTCCAAGGCGTCCTCGACGGCGAGGAGCTGAGCATCGAGGAGCAGCGCACGCGGCACGTGCCGTTTCACACGGCCCGTCCGGAACGGATCACCTTCGTCCTCGAGACCATCGACGGCGACGGCGCCATCGAGCACGTGTGCATCTTCGCCGACGATTCGGCGACGATGACGTCAGCTGGCCGGACGACGTCGGCGTGCTCGTCACCGAGAAGAGCGACATCACACCCGACGAGCTCGCGGACCTGATGTACGACGCGTACTTCTCCCCGTCCGACGACTGCGAGGCCGACAGCTACGAGACGCAGCAGGACGACTACCGCCAGGCGGCACAGTCCAAGGCGCTGGAGCTGCTGGCCTCGGCCGAAGAGGCGATGCTGTCGAACGTACGAACGGCCGTCTACCGCTCGATCCTGCAACACCTGCCGCGCGACCGCGACACGATCATCCGGATCCACAGGGACAAGCCCATCGAGATCACGATCGAGCCGGCCGAGACCGAAAACGACACGGCGTAAACGCTCCGGGCGCGCCGGGATCGCCCTCGCCGACTGCAGCGGGAGCGCTCCGCATCCCGGCGCGCCCACCCCGACCCGGACCGTGTCCGCAACACTCTCGAACAGCCACAGAACGCCTGCCGGGACACCCCATGACGAGCGAAGCCACGCTGTACGAGAACGCACGAATCGACGCGGCGATAATCGGCGAGATCAACGAAACGGAGCACCAGCCCTTCTTGCTCCAGACGTACGCCTCCGCCATCCGAAGGACACGGTCCATATCCCTGCTCGCCGGCAACGGCGAACCCGACTGGCGGGAGACCGCGGCCCTGATCGGCGACGACGCCGCCCTCGAAGCGCTCGTCCACTGCGGCGCAATCAGGACGCGGAACACCGAACGCGAGCAGGACAGCCGCACGAACCAGGGCTGGCTGCAAATGCAATGGCGGGCGATGGACCACAACCTGCGCAACCAGATCGCCGAGGGGATACGGCGAGCAGCCGAGACCAGCCTGCCCGTGACGGACACGGCAGGCGCGGCCGGTGCGCAGACGATCGGCGAACGACAGGGAGCATGGCTCCAAGACGGCCGGCTCCGCTGGGACATCTCGCAGCTGCCCGCCCGCGCCCGCGCCGCAATCGAAAACGCCGTCGACGAGATGCACCCGAAGGCGTCAAGGTCCGCACAGCAGTAGAGGAGTACAAACGATGCACTGGAACAAGTTGCGAGTGATCATCACGAACGAGGACGGCCAAGTCTTCGCCCAGCACGAACTCGGACCCGTAGCCGCGTCGCAGCTGCAGGAGATCGCCGACCACGCCGCCGACAGCAGCCACGAGGGCGACGAAAACGTCGTGCGCGACCTGCTCGCGGACATCGAGACCGCCGCCGACAACGTGCGCCGCGGTGCGGTGACCGACGACAACAACCTGATCGTGTCAGAGGCGGCGCCCTGACCCGAGACCGCAACCGCAGGACCGCCCCAGCCGGGATCCCGCACCCGAACCATTAGCGCAGCCTGCGCGACCAGCCGTCCGCACGCACGGATCAACCGCGCGACTCCCACGACAGCGCCCGCCCCCCCGCCAGCGGACCACCACCAGGCTCGGACGCGAACGCTCGGACAAAACGGCGCAGCCATCAACCTAACCACGCGATGCGATTCGACCTGACGGAACCCTGCTCGCAGTGCCCCTTCCGCCGCGCAAGCTGTCCCGGCTGGACCGGGCCGTGGAAGCCCGCCGAGCTCCTCGACGCCATCCGCGACCGGCCGTTCCCGTGCCACCCGACCATCTCGCACGACGGCCAGCCGATCGAGGACGACACGCTGCAGTCCTGCGCCGGGGTAGCAATCTTCCTGAACAACAGCGGCGAACCCACCTGCACGGGATGGACACGACGCCACCAGGAACTGCTGCAGGCAGCCTCCGAGGAGACACGCAAGGGCGTCTTCGACACGCCACAGCAGTTCCTCTCGCACCACAACCGCAGGACCGCCCCCGGCCGGGATCCCGCACCCGAACCGTGAACGCAGCCTGCGCGACCAGCCGTCCGCACGCGCGGATCAACCGCCTGATTACCACGACGGGGCCCGACCCGCTCCGCGTCCGCCCTCCCGCTGCAGCGGTTCCCGGCCCGTACGCTCCGAACGAGAACGACACGCCCGCTGGCCGCGTCGGGACCCGCCAGCGGAACGGCGACGCCGCGACATTGGAAAGACCGATGGCAAGAACGAACAAGATCCGCCAAACGAAGCCTCCGGGGCTCACCTTCCCCGCCACGTTCACGAAGAACACCCCGCCGGGCTGCGTCTTCGACGAGGTCGAATGGGAGACCCGCACCGCGGCCATCGGGAGCACGAGCGGCAAGGCCGTCTTCGAGCAGGGCGGCATCGAGGTTCCCAAGAGCTGGTCCCAGCAGGCCACCAACATCGTCGCGTCGAAGTACTTTCGCGGCAACCTCGGCACCGAGCAGCGCGAGCACAGCGTGCTGCAGCTCATCTCCCGCGTCGTCGACACGATCGCCAAGTGGGGCGCCGACGGCAGCTACTTCGCCACGCCGGACGACAGCGACGCGTTCCGCAACGACCTCACCCACCTGATGCTGCACCAGAAGGCGGCGTTCAACAGCCCCGTCTGGTTCAACTGCGGATGGGACGAGCACCCGCAGTGCTCGGCATGCTTCATCCTGTCGGTCGAGGACACGATGGAATCGATCCTCACGCTGGCGAAGACCGAGGGCATGCTGTTCAAGTACGGCTCCGGGACCGGCAGCAACCTGTCGCCAATCCGCTCGTCCCGCGAGACGCTGTCGCGCGGCGGCATAGCTTCCGGCCCGGTCTCGTTCATGAAGGGCTACGACGCCTTCGCCGGCGTCATCAAGTCAGGCGGAGGGACGCGTCGCGCAGCGAAGATGGTAATCCTCGACGCCGACCACCCCGACATCCTCGAGTTCATCAACTGCAAGGTCGAGGAAGAGCGCAAGGCGTGGGCGCTGATCGACGCCGGCTACGACGGGTCGCTGACCGGACCGGCCTACGCCTCGGTCTTCTTCCAGAACGCGAACAACAGCGTCCGGGTCCCCGACGAGTTCATGCGCGCCGTCGCCGACGACGCCGAGTGGCACACCCGCGCCGTCACCGGCGGCCGGCCGATCGTCGACACGCTGCGGGCCCGCGACCTGCTGCGCGCGATAGCCGAGACGACGCACGCCTGCGGCGACCCGGGAATGCAGTTCGACACGACGATCAACGACTGGCACACCTGCCCGAACACGGCGCGTATCAACGCGTCGAATCCGTGCTGCTTCACCGGCTACACCGAGGTCCTGAGCACAGACGGGCGCATCCGGATCGACGCGCTGGCAGCAATGGAAGACGACGCCCTGCCGCTCGCCGTCACCCACGACCCGCACACCGGGCGCCCGGTCCTCTGCCAGATCCGCAAGGCATGGAAGGCAGGCGACGCCCACGACCTGGTCGAAGTGACCACGGACAACGGGCTCCAGCTCCGCTGCACTCCCGAGCACAGGTTCTACCTGACCGACGGCCGCGCCGTTGCCGCCCAACAGCTGGAACCGGGTCAGCACCTCTGCGCGGTCCAGGGAGAACCGCCCGAAACCGCCGACGACACCGTCCGGTCAGTGACACCCATCCACGGATACCCGCAACCCGTCTACGACCTCGAAATCGAAGGAGTCCACCGCTTCGCGGTCTCGTCCCCGGGAGCCGGGCACGGCGCCGTCGTCTCCAACTCGGAGTACATGTTCCTGGACGACTCGGCGTGCAACCTCGCCTCGCTGAACCTGCTCGCCTTCACCAGGAAGGACAAGCCCGAGGAGTTCGACGTCGACGCCTTCCGCGCCGGCGTGCGCACGATGATCACCGCCCAGGAGATCATCGTCGACAACGCGAGCTACCCCACCGAGGCCATCCGCGACAACTCGCACGCCTACCGGCCGCTGGGGCTCGGCTACGCCAACCTGGGCGCGCTGCTGATGGCGCACGGCCTGCCCTACGACAGCGACGCCGCGCGCAGGTGCGCCGCCGCCATCACGGCCGTGATGACCGGCGAGGCCTACGCGCAGTCCGCCCGCATCGCCCGCGACTGCGGCGGCCCGTTCTCCGGATACGCGCGCAACGCCGAGCCGTTCCTGCACGTCATGCGCAAGCACCGCGCCGCGCTCGACGGCGCAGACCTGCGCATGGAACAGTACCACCAGGTCCAGGAGATATGGGACGAGGCGATCAGGCTCGGAGAGGCCCACGGCTTCCGCAACGCGCAGGCCACGGTGCTCGCGCCTACGGGCACCATCTCGTTCCTGATGGACTGCGACACCACCGGCGTCGAGCCCGACATCGCGCTCGTCAAGTACAAGCACCTGGTCGGCGGCGGCACCATCAGGATGGTCAACCGGACCGTGCCCAGAGCGCTCGAGCGGCTCGGGTACGACGAGAAGGCCATCGAGGCGATCGTCGCCCACATCGACGAGCACGGCACCATCGAAGGCGCGGCGGAGCTCGACCCCGAGCACCTGCCGGTGTTCGACTGCGCCGACCGGCCGGCCGGCGGGACCCGCTCGATCCACCATAGCGGCCATCTGAAGATGGTCGCCGCGGTGCAGCCCTTCATCTCCGGCGCGATCTCGAAGACCGTCAACCTCCCGAACGAGGCGACCGTCGACGACATCGAGGAGACCTACCAGCAAGCCTGGCGCCTCGGCGCCAAGTCGGTGTCGGTCTACCGCAACGGCAGCAAGCGGACCCAACCGCTCAACACCGGGCTGGCCGGCGGCGCGGCGGCCGAACAGCCGCGGCCGGTGCGGCGCAAGCTGCCCGACGAGCGGCGGGCGATCATCCACAAGTTCGACATCGCCGCCTACAAGGGCTACATCACCGTCGGCCTGTACGAGGACGGCAGCCCCGGCGAGATGTTCCTCGTCATGTCCAAGGAGGGCTCGACGATCTCGGGGTTCGCCGACTCCTTCGCCCAGGCCATCTCCTACGCGCTGCAGTACGGCGTGCCGCTGCAGGTGCTCGTCGACAAGTTCAGCCACGCCCGGTTCGAGCCCGCCGGCCTGACGAAGAACCCCGACGTGCGGATCGCCAAGTCGATCGTCGACTACGTGTTCCGCTGGATGGCGACCAAGTTCCTCTCCCGCGAGGCGCAGTTCCACGCCGGCGTCAACCAGCCCCGCGAGCCCGGGAGCGCCGCCGGCGCCCCCGAACCCGCCGGAACGCCGGAGCAGGCCAACGACAGGCCGACGGAAACGGCGCCCGCCATCGCCCCGGCGACCCACAACGATCAGGACGCGCCGCCATGCGTCATCTGCGGAGCCATCATGATCCGCAACGGCGCCTGCTACAGCTGCGCGAACTGCGGAGCCACGAGCGGCTGCGGATAGGCCCCCGCCCCCTGGACATGAGCGAGGAACAGGAACCGGCAATGCCGCAAGACGACAAGAAACCCGTCCAGGTGACGATCACGGCCGCCGGCAACCACGCCGACCGCGACACCGTCCACAGCGTGGTCAGCGCGCTGGCCGACACCCTCGACCAGCCGGAGATCACCAACATGGTCGAAACGACCATCGTCACGAAGATCAAGAAGGGCGCCGCGTGAGCACGCAAACATCCCCATGCATGCAGCAAGAGCACACCGGCTCCGCAAACAGCTGCTGACGCTGATCGACGAGTCGCCACTGAAGGACCGCAGGATATCGATGCTGGCCTGCGGCAGCCCCGATACGATACGGAACTTTCGCCGGGGCGCGTCCCCGCGCGCCGACACGGTGGAGAAGCTCTGCCGAGTGCTCGGAATGGAAGTCCGGCTCGAGCGACGAGGCGAATACGACGCAGCGATAGCGAAGAATGGGCAACCGCTGACGCGGTTCCACACGACAGCGGCGCTGCAGCTCCGATCCTGGTCGTGCTGGAACCGCGACGGCGCGCTGAGCGGGCCGCAGCCGCCAGGAAGCGCGCCGGCGCCGGAAGACTGCGGCGACCCGCACGCCTTCTACGCCCGGCTGCCGCCGGGACGGCTGGAGCCGGCCGGAATCGACGCGGAGGACGTCTGCCTCGTGTCTCCCTGCGCGGCGCTGCGCCCGGACACCCGCGGCTGGTTCCGCAAGCGGAACGGAAGCGAGACCGCCGGATGGATCGCGGCCATGGACACAGGCGGCTTCACCATCGCTGGATGGACAGCCGGCAAGGGCAACGGCACACCGACTCCGGTCCATGAACGATTGAGCCGGGACGAGATCGGCGACCGCGGGGCGATCACCGCGATGTACGAAGCGCTGCCGGCGCCCGGCGCCAGTCTCGGGCCGAAGGCGCCGTGGGAACCGGGACCGGCGGCCACGCTGTGGCGCATCGCCACACTGGAGAACAACACCAGGCTGGCGGGATTGCTGGAAGAAATCGAGCAGAACGAGGCCCGCATCAGGAAGTTCGGAGACCTGATCCAGGGCTGGATCGCGAGCAGGGCGATCTCGCCGCGGGAAGGGGTGATAATCGTCACCGCCCTGGACCACCGCATCCGGCAAGTCCTCCGCCGGATGGAGAGCGAAAACACAGCATCTCCGCCACCGGCCCGACACGATCGAGACTGCGATCATCGCTAAGATCAAGACAGCCGGCCCCGAGGCCCGGCCGGAGAGAAAGACACCCGATGCCGGAAACCGCCGCGCTGACCCTCTGGAATCCCACGCAAAGATCCGGCTGCCGAGAGATCGACCCGCGCGCGCAGGCGCTCGACGAGCTGCTGCTGGTCAACCTCGCGGACGACATGGACAGAGTTGCCAGACACGACTTCATCACCCTGCACCGGGCCGCGAAACTGAACGGAATCGCGGACAACCTGCTCTTGGAGAGCCCGACGCTCAACGACGAGCCCTGGTACGAGCAGCTCGGCCGCATCGAGAGGATGCGGATCGACGTCACGATCGACGGCGAGACGATCACGCTGGCGTGTCCGCGCCACGAGAAGGACAACGACGGCCTGATCCTCCAGAGCCGGAGAGCCGACCGGATCGTCATCCGGCTCAACGTTCGCCGGGGGCAAACGGAGACCGTGCTGGAGCTGCCGGCCGACCTGGCCATCGACGGCGACCAGTGGGGATTCAGCCTCGAGGAGGCCAGCGTGGTCGCCACCGCGGACTCCAAGCTGGAGGTCCCGGAGCTGCAGACCCTGCTCGAAGAAGCCTTCTTCACGCCCAGCTGCGACGAGAAGGAAGACTCGTTCCAGACGCAGGCGCACGTCTTCCACATGGCCGCCCACGTCGTCGCCTGCGAAGCGCTGCTCGACGAGGACCAGGCCATCGAGGAGGCGATCCGCTACGCGGTCGAGCAGGAGATCGGAGATCTGCTCCCGAACGAGCAGGGAGTCGACATCCGCTACCGGCCCAGCGCCGACGGCGAAAAGGCCCACATCGACGTGCGCCTCCAACCGCCGACCCAACCGGATTCGACTGGTCCCGCAGCAGAATAACGGGCATCCGTAGGCCACGCCTGGGCGGAAACGGGTCCGCGTGCTACGCTCCCGAATTGTGGAACCAAGCCATCATCAGCGGCGGGGCGAACACCCCGGCTCGGACACGGGAGGACGGCGAGCGCCAAAGGAAGACGGATTCCACCTGACGAGTGGCACCCAGCCGAGGAGCGCGCCCACGGCCACCACGACTCAAGACGCCGTCCGGCGGACCTACGAGGACTACTGCGCAACACCGGACGACGAGCGCTACGAGCTGCTCAACGGCAATCTGATGATGGTTCCCGCACCCAACATGAAGCACCAGAAGGTGCTATCCAGGCTCCACCTGAAACTGGGTAATTTCGCCGAGGAACACGGGCTGGGCGAGGTGTACGTCGCACCATGCGACGTCGTCCTGTCGGACACCGACGTCGTGCAGCCCGACCTGCTGTTCATCTCGGGAGCGCGCAAGCACACGCTGACCGACAAGAACGTCCGGGGAGCACCCGACCTCGTGATCGAGATACTCTCGCCGTCCACGGCCGAGCGCGACCTGGGCTACAAACACCAGCTGTACGGCAGACACGGCGTGCTCGAATACTGGATCGTGGATCCGATGGGCGAAACCATCGCCGTACATCGGCAACGGGTCGACAGGCTCGAGCTGGCCGATACCTTCGGGCGCCGGGACACCCTGCGCAGTGGCGTGCTCAAGGAGCTGCACCTCAAGCTCGACGACATCTTCGCGAGCTGAGTAGTCCCCGACACGGTCATCCCGCTGCTCCACTCCCCTCCGCACGCGCGGATCACCCGCTCTTCGACACACCGCCCAGCTCCACCTCCGCCCATGCGCGGATCACCCCCTCACGCTTACGCTTCAAGTCGGAGCGGCCAGAACCCGCTCCGCACAACCACCAATGACACAAGCCGCACCGCCCCCGCCGGCAACGACCCTCAACACGCCGGAGAGCCTGCTCGACGGCCTCAACGACGAGCAGCGCGCCGCCGTGCGCCACCCGGGCGGGCCGCTCCTCATCCTCGCCGGACCCGGATCCGGGAAGACCCGCGTCATCTGCCACCGCATAGCCTGGCTGGTCCGCTCCGGGACCGTGCCGGCCGCAAACATCCTCGGCGTCACCTTCACCAACAAGGCCGCCAACGAGATGCGCGAACGCGTCGCCCGGCTGATCGGCAACCGCGGCCCCGCCCCGGCCCTGTCGACCTACCACTCCTTCTGCGCACGCGTCCTGCGAGCCGACGGTGCGCCCATCGGAGTCCCCCCGGACTACGTCGTCTACGACGCCGCGGACCAGATCAGGGCGGCGACGCTCGCGCTCGACGAGCTCGACTACGACAAGAACTCCATCACCCCGCGCGACCTCGTCCGCCACATCAGCGACTGGAAGAACCGGATGCGCACGCCGGCGCAGCTGAGGGAAACCCAAGAAGGACACCGGGACGCGCTGTACGTCAACGCGTTCGAGCAGTACGAGAAGGTCCTGCGCAGGGCCAGCGCGCTCGACTTCGACGACCTGCTGCTCAGGACCGTCTCGCTGCTTCGCGAGCACGACAGGGTCCGCGAGAAGTACGCCGCGCGCTACCGGCATGTCCTGGTCGACGAGTACCAGGACACCAACCACGCCCAGTACGCGCTGACGCACCTGCTCGGCCGCGATCACCGCAACGTCTGCGCCGTGGGCGACCCGGACCAGGCCATCTACGGCTGGCGCGGCGCCGACATCGGCAACATCCGGCAGTTCACCCGGGACTTCCCCGAGCACGAGGTCGTCCACCTCGAGCGCAACTACCGCTCGAGCGGCAACATCGTCACCGCCGCGGCCGCGCTCATCGGCCACAACGCGGACCGCGCCGACAAGACCCTGTGGACAGGACGCGGCCCAGGCTCCGCCATCGAGCACCTGCGGACCGAGACGGACCACGCCGAGGCGGCCGTCATAGCCAACATCGTCCGGACGGAACCGGCCACCCCGCGGCAGACCGCCGTGCTCTACCGCACCAACGCGCAGTCCCGCCTGATCGAGGACACCCTGCGCCGCGCCGAGATCCCCTACCACATCGTAGGCAACATCCGCTTCTACGAACGCAAGGAGATCAAGGACGCGCTCGCCTACCTGAAGGTGATCGTCAACCCCCACGACGACGTCAGCCTGCGGCGCATCATCAACTCCCCGCCCCGCGGCATCGGGCCGCGCAGCATCGACAAGGCCGCCGGAACGGCAGAGCCCGAAGAACGCAGCGCCACACTGTTCGGACCCACGGGCAGCCCGGCGGACGAACGCGCGTCCCTGTGGACACGGCTCAACGCCGGCTGCGCCGAGGGACGGCTCACGGGCCGCGCGCTCGAGAAGATGCGGAAGTTCAACGACCTGATCCGCAGGATGCGGGAGAACGCCGACGGCGCGGACATCGGCAGAGTCGTCGAGGGCGTGATAAGCCGCACGGGATACCTCGGGAAGCTCCGCGACGAGAACACCGACGAGGCCGAGGACCGCATCGACAACCTGATGGAGTTGGTCGCCGCCGCCGACGACTACCAGCAGGCCGCCGAACGGCCGACGCTGGCCGACTTCGTCAACCGCCAGTCGCTGCTGTCGGAAGCCGACGAGGGCGACGGCCCCAGCGACGCGCGCGTCTGGCTGATGACCCTGCACGCGGCCAAGGGCCTCGAGTTCCCCACCGTGGTGATCGCCGGAGTCGAGGAACAGCTGCTGCCGCACAAGCGCAGCCTCGACACGAGAGAAGGGCTCGAAGAGGAACGCCGCCTGTTCTACGTCGGGATCACCCGCGCCATGGACCGGCTCGTGATCACCACCGCCGAGTTCCGGAGACGATGGGGCGGCGACGCCTACCCCGAATCACGCTTCCTCGACGAGATCGACCCGGACAACGCATGGAAGGACGACGACACGCCGGATGATCAACGGCCGTAACACCGCATGTCACCGGCCCTCCCTGCTTAACCTTCCACGCAATCGGAGAGCCCTCTTGCCGCCACCTGGTTCCGGGAGAATGCCATGCTGTTACGTCTTCGGCCGTCCGGCCCTTGCCCTCGTGCTCCTCATCGCCCCGGCCTGGGCGGCGGCTCAGCCGCAAGCCCTACCCGGCTGGTGGAAGGGTGCCGTCGCGCGCTTCGGAGGGCTCGGCGTGCTCGACATCGCGCCGATGCCCGATGCGGGAGTCGGCTACGGGTTCGTCCACGGCGAGCGTGTGTCGGTGGCCAGCCGCCGGGCGTTCTGACACGCCCCGCAAGGCACGGCAGGCTCAGCACAGCCTCACGGTACGCGCGCGGTCGGTAAGCTGCAAGCAAGCGTGAGGCGGGAGTCGTACTGATCGGGCGCTCCCAGCGCCGCCCTGCGCCGCGCAGGGAATGGTCCCGAGCTGTCCGTGTCACGGAATACGCACAAAAACAACCGGACCGATCATACGGTCGTCACACGCGCCGTGTACTGTGCTGAATTGAGAACCTAGCGTTCGGCACAACTTCACACGCCAAGAGGCAACACAATGCGAAGCGCATGGTACCACAACGCCAGCCGAGCGCCGAATGCCGGTTCTGCGTCGGCGGGCCCAGGGGCCGCGCTGCGGAGCTGTCGCGCCCGTCTTTCTTTTCTCCCCGTCCTTGTGCTGCTAGTCTGCGCGCTTTCGCTGTTCGCCGCAACAGCGGCGCAGGCACAGACGACCGTCTGGTCGGCCACGCTGACCGCCAGGAATAGCGCCGGGGAAATCGGCTGCAATAGCCTGGACCCAAATACGCTAGCGAAATGCTCCAACGCGGCCACCCTGTCGGACGACGACTTCTCCCATGAAGGGTCGAACCGTACGATCATAAGCATTAATTACATAGCCGGCGTCTATTTTTTCATCCAGCTTGACAACGCATTCCCGCAGAGCCTGTCCGCCGCCACGCTGAACGTCGGCAGCAAATCCTATCCACTGTCGGAAGCGAGTCCAGGCAACATCGGCGTGACCTTCATGTTCCAGGGGACGAGCGGCCAGATCCCACAGCTGACGCTCGGCTCCACCGTAGCGCTGAGCCTGGTGCTACCGCCTCCCCCCGTCCCGGTCTCGCTCTCGGCCTCCCCGAACCCGGTGACGGAGGGCGAGAGCGTGACGGTGACGGCGAGGCTGTCGAGGGCGCTGGCGCAGCCCCTGACCGTCCCGGTGAGGCTGTCGCGGGGGACGGCGGAGCCCGACGACTACGGGCCTCTCCCGTCGATCACGATTCCCGCCGGGGCGACGAGCGGCACGGGCACGGTGACGACGAAGCGGGACGCGGACACGGACGACGAGACCTTCACGGTGGCGCTCGGCAGCCTGCCCGCGGGACTGGTCGCGGGGAGCCCGTCCTCGGTGCGCATCCAGATCGTGGATCTCGACGCATCGCCCGTGACCCATCTCGCCACGACCCCGGGTCACCGAGCGCTGACCGTAACCTGGAGGAATCCCGGCCAAGTCCGATCCAACGCCGTTCGCTGGAGGGCGCAGGGCACGACCGCCTGGCTGAACCCCAATGGGGCGGCGGGCTCGATCTCCGCGAGCCCCGTGAGTTCGTTCACGATCACGAGCTTGACGAACGGAACGACCTACGAGGTCCAGGTCCGGGCGGTCGAGGTCATCTCCGGCGTTCGAAGCACCTCGAGCTGGGCGTCGACGACCGGCACGCCGACGCCCACCGTCTCCCTAAGCTACGGGCAGGGCCGGGTCGCGGAGGGCTCCCCGGCGACAGCGAGGGCGAGGCTGTCGGAGCCGGCGCCGGCGACGGGTTTCCGGCTCCGCGTGGAAGTCGCAAGCGCCCGACGCACATCGGAGAGCGGCGACCACGACGAAGGTCCCTTCAACATCCACTTCGGCGCGGGGGAGACGGAGAAGGATCTCCAGGTAGCGACCCATCAGGACGACGACGCGGACGACGAGACCTTCAGGGTGGCGATCGCGATGACCGATCAGGAACTGGAGAACGCGGGTTTCCGCCGGGGCGTCCTGACGTTCGCGGATTTCACGATTCTGGACGACGAGGCGCGCCCGAACCTGACGCTCTCGGCGTCGCCCAACCCGGTTCCGGAGGGCTCCCCCGTGACGGTGACGCTGACGCTGACCGAGGCGCTCAGGGAAGACCTGGACGTCGCGATCGGCCAGTCGAGAGGCACGTCGGAATCGTCCGACGACTACGAGCACTTCTCCAGGATCACAATCCCTGCCGGGCGCACGACCGCCACGGGCCGGTTCGCGACGAAGCACGACGTGGACCCGGACGACGAGACCTTCACGGTGTCGGTGAGCCACGTGCCGCCGGCGTTGGCGTCGGTGGGTAACCCGTCGTCGGTCGAGGTGACGATCGTGGACGACGACACCACGGTGATCACGCTGTCGGCGGAGCACGCGAGCGTGGCTGAGGGTGAGTCGAACTTCATCACGCTGAGCTTCTCCGAGCCGGTACCGCTGGCCAAGGGAGCTCTGAACGGGAACAAGCACGTGCTGATCCCGGTGCTGGTGACAGACACCGACAGCGGCGAGGTACTGGCCCGCGTCCCCCACCGCGTGGAAGGCGGGATCAACTCGACGGGGTTCTTCCTCGGGAACGACGTGGACGAGGACGGCGACGACGAGAGCGTCACGGTGTCGCTGGTGGAGGACGAGCTGCCCTCCTGGGCGAGCGCGGGCGACCCGTCGTCGGTGACGTACACGGTCGACGACGCCCAGGAAGCGAGGGTGTCGCTGTCGGTGTCGCCAGCGCACGTCTCGGAGGGCGACAGCGTGACCGTGACGGCGACGCTGTCGAACGCGCTGTCGGACCGCCGGTCCGAGCTGCAGGTGCCGCTGGCGCTGACGGCAGGCACGGCGGAGGACGGCGACTTCCGGGCCCCGCGCAACTACATCGAGATCGCCGCCGGCGAGACGACGGGCACGCTCGAGGTCGAGACGAAGCACGACGGCGACATCGACGACGAGACGTTCACGGTGTCGCTGCGTCCGCAGCGGGCGCAGGTGGCGAAGGACGAGCCGTCGTCGGTGGATGTGACGATCGTCGACGACGACGAGTCCACCTTCGAGCTGTCGGTGGCGGACGCCGTGGCGGAGGAGACGTCGCAGCCGCCGACGCTGGTGTTCGGGGTGACGCTCAACCGCGCGGCGACGCACCGGATCGAGGTGAACTACCGGACCGTCGACGGGACGGCGAAGGGCGGCGTGGACTACCACGCGCAGGCGCCGGGCATGCTGCTCATCTTCGAGCCGGGCGAGACGCGCAAGGACGTGCGCGTCGGGGTCATCGACGACACCCACGAGGACAGCGGCGAAACGTTGAAGCTCGTGCTGTCGAATCCGCGGGGCGCGGTGCTGGCGGACGCGGAGGCGGTCGGGACGATCCTGAACGACGACCCCCGGTCGACGGACGCCGACCTGCGCTGGCTGCTGGTGCAGGGCGCATCGAACGGCGCCGGGCCGTGGACGAAGCTGGACATCGGCACATTCGACGCGGGAAAGACGGACTACACCGTGAAGGTGTCGCACGGGACGACGGTGGCACGGCTGCTGGCGACGCCGGCGCACGACCACGCGACGCACAGGACAGGCCCGGTCTCGGATCTGTCAGCGGCGCGCCCGGGCTTCTGGAGCCGGGGCATTCCGCTCGAGGAGGGCGACAACGCGTTCGCCGCCGAGGTGACGGCGCAGGACGGCACGACGACGAAGACGTACACGGTAACGGTGACGCGCGAGGCGCGTGCGCTGTCGTCGAACGCGGACCTGTCGGGCCTGACGGCCGACGCCGGGACCAACGGCGCCTGGTCGGCGCTGGACATCGGATTCGAAACGGACACCACGAGCTACGCGGTGACCGTGCCCTACGAGAAGACGCACGCGCGACTGACGGCGACGGCGGCGGACGCGAACGCGACCGTGGCGGGCGGCGACGCGGTCGCCCTCGATGTGGGCGGCAACGCCCTGTCGGTGGAGGTGACGGCCGAGGACGGGGCGTCGAAGAAGACGTACACGGTGACGGTGACGCGCGAGGCGCGCCCGGAGCCGCTGACGGCATCGTTCGAGAACATTCCGGCTACGCACGACGGCGAGTCGGCGTTCGCGGTCGACGTGCGCTTCAGCGAGGCGCTTGACGGTGGCTCGGGGCCGACGGCGGCATCGTTCGACGTGGCGTACGGCAGGGCGAAAGCGGTGGAGTTGGTGGAGGCAGGCGTCTACCGCGTGTCGGTGAAGCCGAAGTCGTTCCGGGACGCGCAGGTGACGCTGGCCGGGGGACGCGACTGCGACGCCGCGGGCACGGTGTGCACCGCCGACGGCCGGGCGCTGGAGAACACCAGCACGGCGACGGTCGGCGGCCCGGTCCGGATCCGCATCGAGGGGGGCACGGCGCGGGAAGGCCGGGACGCGGGCGTGAACTTCGCGGTCACGTTGAACCGGGCGGCGTCGGAGACGGTGTCGGTGGACTACGCGACCGCCGATGACTCGGCGAAGGCGGGCGAGGACTACGAGGCGGTGTCCGGCACGCTGCGCTTCGCGGCGGGCGAGACGGAGAAGACGCTGCACGTGCCGGTGCTCGACGACGACATCGACGAGGGCAACGAGAAGTTCAAGATGCACCTGTCGAACGAGAGCGGCGCGTACTTGAGGAACATGCACCGCCAAGCGACGGGGACGATCAAGAACACGGACCGGATTCCGGCGGCGCTGCTGGCGCGCTTCGGCCGTGCGACGGCCGAGCAGGTGGTGACGCACATCGAGGAGCGCATGGCGGCGCCGCGGCGAAAGGGGTTCAGGGCGCGCTTCGCCGGGCGTGAGGTTCGGCCGGGCATGGAGCGGGACTTCGCGCTCGGCTTCCTGTCGCAGTTCGGGCGGCCGATGGGCACGGGTCCGGCGGGCGCGGCCCCGATAGGCAGCGCGGCACCGATGGGGATGAGTTCGCACGCGGCCGGGGCCGGCGCCTTCGGCATGAGCACGGGCGGCGTGGGCGGCGCGATGGACATCAGCGGCACGGGCAACATGCCAGGTGCGACGAGCATGACCGACCAGCATGGGCCAATGGGCGGCTACGGGCCGGCGGGCGCCGCGCACGGCGGCGGCCTGTTCGGCTCGATGGGGATGGGCGGCGATCTCCTGTCCAGCTCCGGGTTCGAGCTGAACCGCGAGAGCCGCGGCGGCAGCCTCTCGTTCTGGAGCAGCAGCTCCCGGTCCCAGTTCAACGGCCTGGAGGACGCGTTGTCGCTGAACGGCGACGTACGGACGACGATGGTGGGGGCCGACTACGCGCGCGGCGCGCTGACACTCGGCCTGTCGGTGGGCCGCACCCTGGGCCTGGGCGGCTTTTCCCGCGGCACGCGCGGCGGGCAGATGAGCACGTCGATGACCGGGTTCTACCCATGGGTGGGCTATCAGGTCAACGACCGGGTGTCGGCGTGGGGGACGACCGGCTACGGCGTCGGCGCGCTGAGCCTGACGCCGGACGGCGGCTCGGCGCTTCAGACGGACGTGTCAATGGTGATGTCGGCGGTCGGGACGCGGGGCGAGCTGATCGGCTCGGGGGCCACCGGGGGGTTCGCGCTGGCGTTCAAGGCCGACGCGCTGTGGGCCGGCGTGGCCAGCGAACTGGTTGACGGCGCGGCGGGCCGGCTGAACGCATCCGAGGCCGGGGTGACACGGGTGCGAACAGCGGTGGAGGGCTCGCGCGGCTTCACTCTTGGCGGCGGTCGGCTGTCTCTGACGCCGAGCGTCGAGGTGGGGTTGCGCCGCGACGGCGGCGACGCCGAGACGGGCGCGGGCATAGATGTTGGCGGCGGGCTCGCCTTCAGCGACCGGGTCACGGGGCTTTCGCTCGACGTACGGGTGCGGACGCTGGTGGTGCATCAGGCCGAAGGGTTCACCGAGCGCGGGTTGTCACTGTCGTTCGGGTGGGACCCGACGCCGTCGAGCCCGCTGGGACTGACCGCGCGGGTGGCTCCGTCGTGGGGCGGGCAGGCGAACGGCGGGGCCGAGGCGCTATGGAGCAACCAGATCGCCTACGGCATGGGCTCGCAGCAGATGTACGGGTCCGCCGACCGCGTCGACGCGGAGGTGGGTTATGGGCTGCCGGTGGGCGGGCGCTTTGTGGGAACGCCGCGCGTCGGGTTGACGACGTCGCAGTACAGCCGGGACTACCGCGTCGGCTACGGTCTCGGCGTGTTCGACCGCAGCAACGTGAACTTCGAGCTGGGCGTCGACGCGCAGCGGCGCGAGAGCCCGATGGAGAGCGGGGCCAGCAACGGGTTCATGGGCCAAGCGACGCTCCGCTGGTGAATGTCAGGCGAAACTCCGGACATCCGCCGTCCGACGATCCAAGTTTGCGGATCAGTAGTCGGAGGCGAACGGTTACAGTGCCAGCGAGACGCTGAAGACTAGGCGCAAAACCCGCGGCCACGCCTGAAACGCCATGTAAGGGTCCCGACGCCAGCGGGAGCCGGGCCGACAGGCCGCGCCTGCCAATAAGGCGCAGGCCCCGACGGCGGCGACCAGTCAGGCTCAAGGGGCTCCCCACGGATGACGTCGTATCGGACCGGATAGGACAGTAGGAGAGGTCGTGGGCTACGAGAAAGCGAAAGACGGCACGCAAACGCAATTGCGTTCAGACCGGCATGAGGACGCGTCGGCGGCGCCTGCGCGGCCGCCTGCGGACCCCAACGAGCTGCCGTCGGTCGCCCTGACGACGAGGTTCCTGGCCTTGGGCCAGCAGTACGGCTCCGAACGGCTCGCCGTCCGTGTCGTGGCCGCGGGACGCAGCGCCGGAGCGCCCGGGTTGCCGCAGAGCGACGACTGGCCGGCATGGACCGCCGCGGAAATGCGAGCAGCGGTCGAGCACCTGCAACACAAGCTGGCCCGGTGACGCTGACGGCTCCCCGTGCGACCGAGGTCCGCCGCGCTCCCGGCGTGAGCAACGGTTCCAGACGCAGCAACGTGAAAAAACGATAGGGCATCCTCGAGGCCAGGAACTTCCCCGTGTTCCGGTTCTTCCTGAACGACTCCTCGACTCGCACGCAGGGCCTCGACCTTCTCTGGTCCTACGCGGCCGGGCCGACCACGCTGACCGCGGCCTGGAATCACACCGCTACCGATGTGGGCGAACTGCGCACGTCGGTCATCGACGAGTTCCGCGTGCAGACGCTCGAACAGGGACTGCCCGGGACGCGCTGGAACGTCTCCGCGCGCTACGACCCCGGGCCGTGGTCCCTGCTGGGCCGAGTCCACTGGTACGGCTCGTGCCGGGACAGCGAGGACGGACGCAACGCCCATGCCCTCGGACCCTACCCGACCCCCTGGAGCTGTCCGGCGTGTTCGGGCAAGGCGCTCGCCGACGTCGAGCTGTCGATGCCGCTTCGCTCCGACGTGAGCCTCGCGGTCGGGGCCCAGAACCTCCTGAACCAGTATCCGGACGTCAACCCCTTCTACTACAGCCGCCTGACGTATCGCCGGGGCCTCCAAGCGACCTCCATCGGTAAGACTCTCGACCATGCAACACGACGCCAGGCACGACCAGCCGCACGCTGCCGACGGCTGCATCGACGAGATGCGCATGGAGCTGTCCCCACGCCTGTCGGCAATCGCCAGCCTCGCCGAGATGATCGAGGAATTCGGCAACAGCCACGACATCCCCGACACCCCGATCTTCCTCGTCAACCTCGAGATTGACGAGCTGATGACGAACTACGTCACCTACAGCTTCCGCAAGGTGCGGCGGCCGCGCATGGAAGTCACCCTCCGCACGTTCCGCGACCGGCTCGTCCTCGTCGTCGAGGACAACGGCCCGCCCTTCAATCCGCTCGAATCCCCCGACCCGGACCTGACGTCCGGGATCGACGAGCGCCGAGTCGGCGGCATGGGACTGCACTTGGTCCGCAAGTACGCCGACCGCATCGACTACCGATGCGTCGACGACAGGAACATCCTCACCCTCGAACACGAGTTCGACAAGGGCGGCAGCCGATGATGCAACTCCAGATGCGGGAGCAACGACAGTACGGCGTCGTCATCCTGGCGCCGGAAGGCCGCCTCGACTCGGAAAAGATCGACCAGTTCCAGAAGACGCTCCAGGAACGGATACGCGAAGGCCACCACCGGCTGCTGATCGACTGCAGCAACCTAGTCTTCGCGGCCAGCTCCGCGCTGCGCGTCCTGCTGCTCGCCGTCCGCAGGCTGAACGAGGTCGGCGGCAAGCTCGTCCTGTGCAACATGAACCCGCACATCCTCAGCATCTTCGAGACCTGCGGGTTCACCAGGCTGATGGTGATCCGCGACACCTTCGAAGAAGGCTTCACCGAAGTCCGCCCGCCGCAAGCCGAACCAGACCCCGAACCCGAGAAGACATCCGAGCTGGAACGGACCG
Source organism: Vicinamibacterales bacterium (assembly GCA_958296065.1). Taxonomy (GTDB): domain Bacteria; phylum Acidobacteriota; class Vicinamibacteria; order Vicinamibacterales; family UBA8438; genus WTFV01. The sequence goes on from CATQHX010000054.1 coordinate 35,120, forward strand.
CCGAAACGGCGCCGCCGACGGCAGACGACCACGAGGCGCCAGCCGCCCGGCAGCCGCCGGACCGGCGCGAGCGGGTCATCACCACGGTCGCGCTGGCGCCGTTCCGACTGATCGCGGCCGTCGGCCGGTTCCTGATCCGCTGAGCATCCGCCATACCGGACTGAGGTGTTCGTGACAACGCGGAAGCCGACCAACCGGAAGTGGTGTTCCGGAGCCATGCCGGTTCTTGCCGTGGCTCTGACGACATGCGCCGTCGTTCGCGCCCATCAGGCCGAGGCCCAGGATCGCGTTCCTGCTCGAATCGAGCTGGACCTTGGCGAAACAGTCAGCGCCAGGGGAACTCTCGACGCGTGGGAGAGCTATCCAGCGGGTTACACGCTTGGTACAGGCCGGCGGGTGGCAAGAATCAGGCCCGGGGAAAAGTACCAGATCGTCGGATGGAAGACGATCCCATCCCTTCTCTGGGGAGACAGCTACTACATTCGGATACGGCCGAACGTTGATCCCTCTCACGAGTGCCGAGTCGTTGCTTGTTGGGCGTACTACGGCGGAGAGCGGCATGGCGCTCCCTGGAACTTCGCTCGCGTCCCGGAGGAGATCGATGACGCCAACGGTGCGAGTGCGATAACGGATGCGCCGACAGACGAGGCCAGATGAGCCAGGACCTTCAAGATCCTCCATCTCCTCTTGGACTGGCCATCGTCCTCGCACCAACGTCCGGCACAGCGTACGCACCGCACGCCACAGGCGGCCCTCGCACCCGGCGCGCGCCTCTCCATACTCCCGCGTCCCCGTTTCCACAGCTACCCGAAGGTGGTCCCGAATGTTCCCCCGCTCCTCCGCGTCCGCCGTCGCCGCAGACCGGCGACTGGGAACAACCGCAACGCTGGGGCTGACCGCCCTACTTGCGACGGCGATCGGCGGGACGTCCGCCGGAGCCCTCTGGATAGCGTCCAACGCCCTGCGTACCCAGGCGGAAGACGCGGGACGCCAGGCTGCGGTGACCGCCACAACCTCGTTCGCCACGCTCGCCGAGCCGTCGGCCGCCAACATCGCCCGAACGCTGGACATCGTCCTGCACGACCATCTGCAGGCGCAGGCAGCCGCGACAGCGCTGCTCGTCGAGGCCGCCGAGACCGCCGGCCACGGCGCCGACTACATCCAGGACGCGCTGCGCCAGATCGCCTCGCGCTCCCCCATCCGCCGGATCGACGTGACCGCAACGGCGGGACCCGGCTACTCGACCGAACCGGCCCGGCTGGACCAGACCGAGCTCGAACCGGCGTTCGCCGCATTGGCGACAATGCCGACGGCGACAGGACGCACGGCCGCCGCCGCCGCGACCCAAACGGCGGCCGGCCTGACCAAGGCCGCCGCGGCGCAGCCCATGCACCGTCCTGCGGCCGTCCGGATCGAGCAGCAGCTCGACAGCCTGTCGGCGGCACAGGCGTGCGGCGCCGAGGACGACCGTACCGCCCGGGACCTCGCCGACCAGCAAGCCACAGCCATCGCCCGCCTGCTCACGCACGCCATCGAACTCGCCGAGGACGCCGGCTGGAGAAGCGAGCGCATCGAGACACGGCTCGAAGCACTGGTACGCGCCACCACCATCGAGTACATCGCAGCCGCAACGGTCGATGGCCAAGTCGTGTACGAAGCCGGCGAGGCCGCCGGCGCCGGCGACAACCGCGGCCAGGCAGCCCTGAACACCGACACGGACGAAGCGGTCGCCATCGAAGGCCGCTACGACGACCGCCGACGGTGGCTGACCCGCGCCGCGGCGACCAGAGCCAACCGAGAAGTGACCGCCACGGTCGACGTGGCCACCCGCAGCGGCGAGGAGAACCTCGTCGAGACGGCCTGGCAGACCGAGGCGAACCGCCTCGCCGCAGTCGAAGGCGTCACCGGGGTCTGGATCGCCGAGATGGCCGCAGCCCCCGAGGGCCGCCCGGGCGCGGTCCGGCTCGCAGCCGCCGCACCCGGCCCCGGTCAGGACCGTGCAACGGCGACCGATGCCTGGAACCGGTGGGACCCGCCCCGGATCGAGATGGCGACAGAAGCAGCCAGGCTCTCGGCAGCAACCGCCAGCTCGACCATCGAGCTGTTGAGCGGGAACGACGCCACCCTGCTGAGCGCAGCCCCCATCGGACGCCTCGGCGAAGGACGCACCGTCGCCGTCGTCATCGAGAGCCGCGCCAACGAGGTTGTCGACCGCATGCGCCGGGAAGCCGCCACCGGACTCGGTGCAGCCGCGGGCCTGATCGCCGTGCTCGCGACCATGACCACCTGGACGGCCCGACGCTGGCTGACCCGGCCCATATAAGCGATGGCCGACGCGGCGCGTCACCTGCAGGCCGGCGAGCGCCCGCCCGAAGACCTCACCGCACGGCTGCAGCTGCGCACGGACGAGCTCGGAGGCCTCGCCAGAAGCTTCAGCCTGATGACCGACCACGTGCTCGCCCGACACGAGGAACTGACGGCTCTGGTCACCGACAAGACGCGCTGGCTCCAGGAGGCCAACAGGAAGCTCACCGAGACACAACAGCGCATCGAAGCGGAGATCGGACTGGCGAAGACCGTCCAGCAGGCCCTGGTGCCGCAGGGCTCAGACACCGTCGGGAACCTCACCCTCTGCTCGCGCATGACACCGGCGCGGCAGCTCGGCGGCGACTTCATCAACGTCCACCGCACCCGGGCGGCCCCGACTCGGCCGACAGGCTGTTCGTCGCCATCTGCGACGTCTCCGGCAAGGGAGTCGCCGCCGCCCTGTTCATGGCCGTGGCCCAGAGCGCCATCGCGGCCGCGGCCGGCAAGCACGACGACTTGCGCGGGATCTGCGCCGAGGCCAACCGCACGCTGTGCGAGGCGAACCCGCTGGGGATGTTCGTCACCGGCGTGATCGCCATGATCGACACGACCACCGGCCGGCTCGAATACGTCTGCGCAGGACACGAACCGCCGCTGGCCGTCGGACCCGGAAAGCAGCTGTCCCGGCTGGGAGCAACGGACAACATCCCGCTGGGACTCGAACCCGCCGAGCAGTACAACAAGCTGAAGCACGAGATCGCATGCGACGAGACCATCGTCGCCTACACCGACGGCGTCACCGACGCATGCAATCCCGAGGACGAGCTGTTCGGAGAATCCCGCCTGCAGGAGCTGCTCGCCAACAACGCTCTCGAACCGCCCCAGCGCATGCTCCAGCAGATTATGGACGGCAGTCGACCTGTTCTCGGGGCCGATGGCCGCAGCCGACGACATGACGTGCGTGCTGGTCAGGCGCGACGCCTGAAACCGGGACTCCCTCCGCCCGCTCCCGGAGTCCGGCCGCGCGTCTCGGACATCGGCGCGGCAACGGCGACGGACCACGAGGGAGGGGTACGGACAGGCGACAATGGAACGGATCAGGATCGCATCGGCGGCCCGAGCGGCCGCCACGCCGCAGGACTTCGTCCCCGCCTCCCACGCACCAACGGCCGAAGCCGCGCCAAGGCCCCACGCGGGCGGGCTGCCGCCCAATCCGTCCAAGCCGCGCACGGCCGGTACCCGGCCCCAGGAAGGAGGACGGCCATGCGCTGACCGCACCTCGCGCCGTCGGTACGGCCGGCGTCGCCGCAGCCGGCGGGACGCCGGCCCGAACACGACGAGGCCGTACGTTTGACCGGAAACCGACAGCAGGGCTACGCTCCCCGGAAAGGTACCCAGCATGGAAGCCCTCACCCTGGAGACGATCACCCTCTTCCTGGCGTTCCTGACGCTGCTCGGTGCGCAGATCGGCGGTATGTTCATGCTGTTGTCCCGCATGAACGACCAGAACAAGCGCATCGACGACATGAACAGCGAGATGAACCGCCGGTTCGACACGATAAACAGCGAGATGAACCGCCGGTTCGACACGATGAACAGCGAGATGAACCGCCGGTTCGACGACACGAACCGCCGGTTCGAGAACGTCGACAAGCGGTTCGACGAGGTCAACAGGCAATTCAGCGAAGTGAACGCCCGCTTCGACACGATGAACCAGCGTTTCGACGAGACGACCCTGCTCATCGGCGAGTTGCGAGACCGCACCGGCAAGCTCGAAGGCACGCTCGAGGGATTCCTCGCCGGCCGCCGCGATCGCGACGCCGCGTAGAAGACGTCGATACACGTCCCCAGCGGAGCTCCACTCCCCCTGACGTGTAGCCCGGTAGACTCCAACGTTGCAGGAACAGTTAACCGTCACCGCCGAGGCGAACAACGTCCTCGCCCTCGTGGCCGGCGCAGCCGACGCGGCCGAACGTATCCGCGACGATCCGGCGCGCGACGCCTTCCACAAGCTGCTGCGCACCGCGATCCAGTTGAACCTGCACCCGCAGAGAATCGACTTGGGCAAACAGGTCGGGTTCAGGTTCGGGCCGAAGCGCTACCCGCTCTGCCGGATCAACGCCGGCAAGGGCATCGCCTTCCACGGACACCGCCACGTCGAGACCCTGATCATCCGCACCGCAGGGGACCACGCCTTCCGTCTGGCGACCGGAGTGCTGCGCCGCCTGGCGCTGACCCTGGCGCTCGACGACTGACCAGACCGCGATACGCGCTACGATGCGTCCTATGGCGAAAATGAGCACAGTAACCGCAGAAGCGGACCTTTGCGCACGAATGAGACGCTGCGCAGCAGCAGAACTCGGGCCCGAGGCCGACGAGGCCGAGATCGACAAATTGGCGGACCGATACTACTGGGACGACGAGGATGAGTACTTCCGCGAGGAAGCGCCCGAGGAGATCGAAGCACGCGAAGCCGAAACCCTCCGAGAAATAAAGCGCATCCATGAATCTGGCGGGGTGCCCCGGTAAGGCACGCTGAAGGGATTCCTCGCCGGCCGCCGCGATCGCGACGCCGCATAGACGGCGCAAACACACGCCGCACCCGTCAGCCGGAAGCAGACCCTGCGCTCACCGCTACTCCCCGGCCTCGAACTCGATCTGAACGACGGATTCCCGTCCTGACGGCGAACATCCGCGGCGAACACCAGCCCCTGCGGCGACCACGCCTCCAGCGCCGCCACCCACGGTCAGCAACACCAGCCTCTCTCTGCGGCGCTCGGCGCCCGAAACGCCCGTCCACAACCGTCCATCTTCCCCCGCTTCCCCCCAAGGAGACTCGACCCATGCCCTCACGAACGCCGCTAGCCGTCCGCCTGACCAGCGAGCGCAACATGCGCATCAACGACCGCTTCGCCGCCAGAGGCCGCATGCGCAACGTCCTCCACGACGACATCGCCCGGATGCTCGAAACCGCGCAGGACGCGCTCGGCAACGACCCGTGCTACGTCAGCGTCGCCCGCGAACGCATCAGCCGCACGCTGGAGCTGATCGCCGACGAATGCGCGAAGCTCGACCGCGAGGACGCCGCCGACCGCGAACGACGCTGAGCGGCGCCCCACCCCGATACTCCCCCGAGGGACCGAGACCATGGACCGACCGACCTGGACCTGCGCCACAGCCACCGGCACGCGCAACCGCAACGAGGACACCTTCCGCTGGCGCCACGCGCCGAGCCTCGCACTCGAGGGCGACCACCCCGTCGCCGTGGTCTGCGACGGCCTCGGCGGACACGCCCACGGCGAGACCGCCTCGAACACCGCCGCCGAGGCGTTCATGCAGGAGTACCTGACCGGCAGCCCCGCCGGCGCCACCGTGCCCGAGCGGCTGCTCGCCGCCGTCCATGCCGCCAACGACGCCATCGGCGAGCGGTGCCAGCAGGACCCCAAGCTGTGGGGCATGGGGACCACGCTAACCCCGGCGGCCGTCACCACCGAAGGGCTGTGGCGCATCAGCGTCGGCGACTCTCCGCTACGCGTCTGGTCGCGCCGCAACGGCGAGCTGCGCCAGCTGAGCAAACGGCACAACGTCGCCGGCCACCCGCACCAGCTGTCCTCCGCGCTCCAGGGCTGGGAGATCCCCGAGATCGACGCCCCCGTCCACGCCGCGCCGCTCGGCGAGGGCGACGCCGTGATCCTGGCCAGCGACGGGCTCGACACGCTGAGCACCGAGACCATCTCCGCCATCGCCGCGATGGACGCGGCCCGCACAGGATCCAACCTGGCCTGGAGCCTCATCGAGGCGGTCATCGCCGCCGGCAAGGACAACCAGGACAACACGACGGCCGCCTGCCTGCGGATACCCGAGGACTCCGGCCACAGTCCCGACACGATACGCGGCGCCCGCGGGCCGGATGAGTCGGAAGTCACCATCGGCGGCGAACCACTCGACAGGCGGGCCTCGCTGGCCGTCGGCAACCACAGCCCGAGCGGCGTCGAATGGGGCTACAACGGCAGCTGAGCGTCGCAGCTGGCCCTGGCCATCCTGCTGACCCTGACCAACGCGGAGACGGCCGCAAGCTGCTACCAGCAGTTCAAGGACGAGATCATCGCCCGAATCGACGAGCCGCAGTGGGCGCTGCCGCTGCGCGACGTGCGCCGCTGGCTGAAAGAGAGCACCGCGCTCATCGGGCTGGATTGAAGAGACGGAAAGCCGCAAGGATGCCGGACGACACCTGCGCGCACGCGGCAGAAGCCGCAGAAAGCCGAAGCACCGAACAGGAGGCCCGGCAGGCGGCACTGGAACGGTTCGAGCTCACCGCACACCAGCGGTGCTGCGACTGCGGTCGGTTCGTGCCCAAGGAGTACCGGGTGACGCCACTGGCCGAACAGCGCAAGGACCCGAACGCGTCCATCGCGCACCCGGTATGCGCCCGCTGCAGGCGGGAGTACGATCCGCCAGAGTGGTGAAAGAGCCAGCCACCGGTCGCGACGACGATGGCGACCGAGCTGCAGTACACGTGCCTGTTCCTCCGGAAGATCGGGGCGAAAATCGAGGCGCAGCAGGACTAGCAAGCTAGCAAGCTAGCAAACTAACGATCATCATGAAAAAGAAGCAGCGCCGGCGAAACCTCCGCTGCAAGCGAAAGAAGCGCGCGGAGGCAGCCGACCCCCACACGCCGCAGTACTACCGAACCGACGAGGCCGAACCGGCGGCCGAAGACGACCCGCGCACCGCCGACCGGAGCCGCGCAGAGGACGACGGCGCCGGGTAGCACGCTCCCCGCGGCGCGGCGAACGCCGGCGAAACACGAACCACGCCGGCACGGCCCCGCCTGCCTATGCTTGCGCCATCACGCCACGAGGACAACGACCCGATGAGCGAAGTGCAGACCCGCAGCACGCCCGAGAGGCCCCGGCCGTCATACCCCCGCTCCGCGAAGACCTGGACGGCCGCGATCCTCCTCCTGCTCGGCGCAGGCTGCGCCGAGGCCGAGCAGAGGCGGCCGGCCTGGCCGACGCCGGAAGCCGAGACCCGCTGGCGGGGCATCCGCGTCGCCGCCGAGTCCGCACGCGCCGGCTACCAGCGTCCCGACTGGGACGTGGCCGACACCCAGATCCACCTCCGCGACGGCTCGCCTCCCTGCACGCCCTACACGCGGACGCCGATCTCGTATGTCGGGCCCGGCGACGGGCTCGACCGGGAGCACATCGTCGCGCTCGCCGAGGCCTGGGACAGCCGTCCGTCCCGGTTCGACCAGACCCCGCTCCGCGCACTGGCCGAGGACCACGCCAACCTGACCCTCGCCGACCCATCGGCGAACCGAAGCAAGAGCGCCCACGACGCCGCCGGGTGGGGCCCGCGGCACAACGGCGCGTGGATGGCGCACCGCGTCATCGAGGTCAAGCGGCGCCACGACCTGAGCGTCGATCCGGCCGAACGCGACGCCCTCGAGACGCTGCTCGCCAGCGGACCGGATCGGATCACATGCGAAGGGCCCTGACGGCAACGCATCCACCGATGGACACGCACCGCAACCGCGCGATGCTGCGGCGCGCCAGCCGGAACCGCGGCGTCCACCGCAACGGCGGCAGCCGCCAGCGCGCGCGGGACGACGCCGAGCGTCAGACCTGCGCACCGAACACCGGACGAGACGGCAACGGCGACGGCCACGCCTGCGAACAGCAGGATCGGACTCCCCCGCTCCACACGGACCCTCCGATGACGAACGAGCTACCCTCGGTAGCGATGACCGCCCGGTTCCTGGCCCTGTGCGACCACTACGGCGCAGAGCGTCTCGCGATCCGGATCGTGGCCGCCGGCCGCAACGCCGGGGTCGATGGACTCCCCCAGCACGACAACTGGCCGGACTGGAACTCCCGCGAGATGCGCGCCGCCGTCGAGTACCTCGAACGCCAGTGCGGCAGGCGGTAGCCGGCCGCACCTCGCCACGACATGGGTCCGCCCCGGCGGTTCCCGCCCCGCTCCCGCGACAATCCCGCCCGGCGTCGGCGACAATCCCCCGCAGGACAACGAACGAGTCATGACAGCAACACGACTGCGGAGCGTGTACATCGAGGAACTGAACCGGGCGCTCAGACCGCCGGTGCACAAGTCGGTCAACGCCGCGCAAATGCGGGCAATGCTCCACCGCGCCCACGACGGCGACCCGATCCTGTACGAGGAACCGGACGAGAAGACCTGGATCTGGTCCGACCTGCACCTCGGGCACAAGACATCCATCGGCGCCTTCGGCCGCCCCTTCCATACCGCGCAGGCAGCCGACAAGGCGATGCAGCGCGCCTGGGTCGAACGCGTCGCCGAAGACGACACCATCGTCTGCCTCGGCGACATCACCGTCGACGGCTGCCTCCAGCCGCACCACATGCTGCGCTGGCAGCAGGCGCCGGGCCGCAAGGTGCTCGTGCTCGGCAACCACGACGTCGACCCGATCAACCGGGTCGAGCACCTGGACATCCAGCAGCAGGCGCTCGCGCTGGTCGCGCCCGGAGACCCGCCACTGCTGCTGACGCACGTCCCCCTGATCGAAGTGCCGTTCGACACCGTCAACGTCCACGGCCACATCCACGAGAAACGGTCGCCGACGCCGAACCACCACATCAACGTCAGCGTCGAACAGCTCGACTACGCCCCGGCGAACCTGAAGGACGTGCGCCGGCTCGCCCGGCGGCTGCTCGAAAGGCGGAAGGTGCCCGCCGGAAAGCGCACGAGAAGACAGCTCGACATCGTCAACGCGACCATGCCGTGACGCCGTTCCGGTTCTTCCCCGGATCCGAGGGAAGAACCGGAAACGAAACAGGACCCGCGCACCTCCGGCGGCCGCCGCCAGCGCCACCGGACCGGCAACCAATCCTCCCGGCGCCAGGATCCGACGGCGCCAGGGCAAGCCTCCCGGAACCACGCCCGTACAGTACCGAGAATCCCATTGCAGTACACAAGCCGACTCATGATGCAGCTCGCCGAGGCCGCCCGCCGCCTCGACCCCTGGGCGGTCACCAACGCCCTGCGGGCGCTCGCGCAGCACGAGGAGAAGAAGAAGACCGGCGGGATCGCCAAGCAGCTGCGCCGCCTGATCCCGCACGCCGGCCAGGATCCAGGCCAGCACAAGGCACTCAAGCACCTCCACGAGCGGACGCCGCGGTTGCAGCTTGACGACCTGCAACTGGACGACCACGTCCGCGAGACGTGCAACGAGCTCATCCTCGAGCAGCTCAAGGCGGACGCGCTCGCCGAGGCAGCACTCGCACCCCGCAACCGCGTCCTGCTCACGGGACCGCCGGGAAACGGCAAGACATCCCTCGCCGAGGGAATCGCCACCGCACTCCGCCGCCCCTTCTACTCGGTGAGTTACGACACGCTGATCGGAAGCCACCTGGGCGAGACCGGCAGCCGGCTGCAGCAAGTCGCCCACTACATCAGCTCCTGCGAATGCGTCGCGCTGCTCGACGAGTTCGAGACCATCGCCAAGGAACGCGACGACGACGACGAGGTCGGCGAGATGAAGCGCATCGTCGCATCACTGCTCGTGCACCTCGAACACCTGCCGCCTTCCACGGTCATCGTCGCCGCGACCAACCACCCGGAGATGCTCGACCGCGCCACCTGGCGGCGCTTCCAGATCACACTGGAACTGGAAGGACCGGACAGGGCGAAGCTCACGGAGTTCTTCGAGTCCCGCCAGCGGAGATCGCCCCGCCTGCGACTCGACCCTGGCGCAGCCGCAGCAACGCTCGACGGAGCCAGCTACGCCGACGCGGCCAGGCTCTGTGACGACGTGGAGCGCCAGCAGGTGCTGCATCCCGAACAGGAGCCGGACGACCTGTTCCGACGACGCCTCGCCCGCTGGGCTACCGCAAACGGAAACTACCCGCGACGCCCTGCGCGACACCAATGAACGACCAACCGATCAAGGCGGCCGAGCTGGTCCGCAAGGCGCGCACCGGCCTGTCCCGCTACACGACGATGCCCGACACGCGGGCCGAGCTGAGCGGCCGGCTCGAGGACGTGCAGACGACCGGCGAGAACGACGCCTGGGTCGTGGTCCGGCCGGTCGACGGACTCGACAACCACGACATGGCCACCGCCACCATCCGGAAGCCGGCGCCGGAAGTCGACCAGCTGCTCGAGCGAATCGGCCGGAACGGCCCGATCACACTCATCGGCATCGCCAGCACGAAAACGGACGGCATCGCCCGCCTGCGCATGACCGAGGTCCACTCGATCAACGGCACGCCGGTGGCCGCGACGCGACAGTAGCACAATGCGAAAACGGCAGATCATCCGGGCGGCGGACCTGTTCTGCGGCGCCGGCGGGACCAGCAAGGGCCTGCGCCGGGCATGCGAGCGGCTGCAATACGAACTCGATCTCACCGCCATCAACCACTGGCCCACCGCCATCGCGACGCACCGGGCAAACCAGCCCGACGCGCGGCACATCTGCGAACGGCTGGAACTCGTCGACCCGAGACGGGTCGTCCCCGGCGGACAGCTCGATCTGCTGGTCGCCAGCCCCGAGTGCACGCACCACAGCAACGCCCGCGGCGGCCGGCCGGTCTCCGACCAGCAGCGCGCCTCGGCCTGGACCATCCTGCGCTGGGCCGAGGCCCTCTACATCCGCAGCATCCTCATCGAGAACGTTCCCGAGTTCGCCACCTGGGGACCGGTCGGCGCCGACGGCCGCCCGCTGCGGCACAGGTCCGGCGAGACGTACCGCGCCTTCCTGCAGGCGCTGCGCTCGCTCGGGTACCACGTCGAGGCACGCGTGCTGACCGCGGCCGACTACGGCGACCCGACCACGCGAAAGCGGCTGTTCATTCTCGCCGACCGGCGCCGGCGGCCGCGGTGGCCGGAACCCACCCACGCGCCGCGATCGGAGGCGGCGTCGCAAGGTCTCCCCGCCTGGCGCAACGCGCGCGAGATCATCGACTGGTCGATCCCCGGCCAGAGCATCTTCACGAGGCGCCGGCCGCTGGCCCCGGCCACCCTGCGGCGCATCGAGGCGGGGCTCAGGAAGTTCGGAGGCGCGAACGCCGAGCCGTTCCTCGTCATCCTCCGCAACCACTCGACCGCCCGGAGGCTCGACGAGCCGGCACCGACCGTGACCACCAGCGGCGCGCACCTGGCCCTGTGCCAGCCGTTCCTGCTCGGACAGCAGTCCGGCGCGACCGCCCGCGGCGTCGACGACCCGGCGCCGACCATCGCCACCGGCGGCGCAGTCAGCCTGATCGAGCCGTTCATCTTCGCCAACCGCACCCACAACACGCCCAGGCGCCTCGAGGAACCGCTGCCGACGCTCTGCACCGGCAACCACGTCGGACTGGTCGAGCCGTTCATCTGCGCCATCCGCTACGGGAACGAGCCCAAGCCGCTCAACGAGCCCACGCCGACGGTGTGCACCGGAAACCACATGGCCCTGGTCGAACCGTTCCTGGTCAAGTTCTACGGAACGGGACAAGCAGTCCACATCAACACGCCGCTCGACGCGGTCACCACCCGCGACCGGTTCGGCCTCGTCACCGCTGGCGGCAGGCAGTACCGGCTGGACATCCGCTTCCGGATGCTCGCGCCGCACGAGCTGGCCCAGGCCCAGGGATTCGCGCGCGAGGACCACTTCTGCGGCAACAGGACCGAACAGGTGCGCCAGATCGGAAACGCCGTCCCGGTGCACACGGCGCAAGCGCTCTGCGAGACGACGCTGCACCGGGCAAGGAGCCTGCGCGCCAGGACCGCGCCGGCGGCATGACCGCCCCGCAACCCGGGCGACAGCCGCCCGACGGAAAGAAACCGCCGCACTCACCCCCGTCAGAGGAGAACCACGCATACCGCCACGCCGGAAGGAGACTGCAGCCATGAAATGCGGAAACTGCGGCGCACGAATCGACTGGAACGCCATCCGGCAGTGCCTCTGCTACCGCGGTCCGGTCATCGGCGCCACGCACCGGGAGCTGGAGGACGAAGACCGGCGCACCCGGCGCCGCATTCGAGAACGAATGCGCCGCGAGAGCAACGACACGCCGACCACCACTGCCGCATAAGCTCGTACGAACCCAGGCAGACGGCAAGCAGCCGACGCTGCGCCGCACCGGATCCCGCCACACGCCGCTCCCGCACGCCAGGACCCGTGCCGGCAACGAGGCCGAGAATTCGCCCCCAAAACCCATGCAATCTCCAACGACCCGAACATGCGGGCACTGCGCGAAGCGCCCCGCCGACCAGACGCTGTTCACCGCGTTCATGCGCTGCGGCGAAGGCGACGCGACCAAGCGCAAGGAGCATCTGTGCGACCAGTGCCGCCACCACGCGATGCTCGTCCTCCATCACATCGGGATGACCATAGCCTTCGAGGGCGACGGCCAACTCCGCTGGGACGCGCACGTCACGCTTTCCGAACACGCGACACGGTCTCTGGCGCGCCGCGCGATGCAGCACCACGACCTGCTCGTGCAGCTCAGGGACGCATCCGCCGCGAACCGGGCTCCCGTACCGTCAACGCCCGAGAAGCTCTCCATCCTGCACCAGCTGGCCGCCAAAGGACTCGTCGAGAACACGATCGAGCGCAGCGAGTTCCGCCCGGACGACACCTGCAGGCTGACCGCCAACGGCCAAGACATAGCGTCCCTCCTCCACAACCAGCGCTTCGCCGAAGCCGGCGGGCTTCCGATGGACCTATGGAACCCGCAGTACGTCCCCGAGCAGGGCACGGTGGAAGAGTTCCGCGAACACGCCGACCGGGAGTACGCCGACCAGCAGATGACCTCACCGGAAGGCGTCCTTTACGACGCCGGCAAGCACCTGATGCTCCGCCGCGACGACCCCGGACCGGCCGGCGAGGCGGCCGCCGCACGTGGGACGCACCTGTTCTTCGACGAGGAGGTATGGACGATCCGGCCGGTTCACCCAATCGGCTACTTCTTCTTCGAGGAGTTCCCCGCCATCGCGTTCGACGCCGACGACGTGCAGATACTCGCCGAGTACTACGAGCTCATCCGAGCGGTCGCCGGACCCGGCGTCCGATGGACGCTCATGAGCCCGACGCCGGCCAACCCGTTGTACCCGGACCGAGCAGAATACAGAACAGTCAGGGCCAGCGGAGACCAAGCCGGACCAGCCGCCTTCGTTTCCATCTTCCGGCCCCCGGGAGAACGGCCGGAGATCGAGCTGCTGCGCAAACGCGCGCGCCAGCAGGACAGCGCCGGCGAAGGCCCCGGCCGGCGCTGGCCGCACCGCCACGCCTCTCGGACATCGGCGTGGGTCCAGAGACGTACCACGAGGGAGGACGGCGGGCGGGCGACAATGGGGCAGATCCGGATCGCGACGACGGCCCGACCGGCCGCCACGCCGCAGGACTTCGTCCCCACGGTCCCACGCGACGACGGCCACGGCCGCCGCGTCATCCGCACCGGTACGCAGGGTGTCGCCGACGCTCGGTGCTTCGGCACCCGGCGCCACCTTTTCCGTGGGAGGAAGTCATGCCCATGACCGAAATCACCTTCGAGCGGAACGGGAACGCCGAAGCGCGCATCTACTGCGACGACGAGTGGATCGGCGGCCTATTCCGCCGGCCCGACCTCCTGAAACCGGGAGCGCACTATTACGTCGTACACCTCTTCGACGACCCGCGCGGACCGCTTCGCGTGCACGAGCGCGCGCAGGTGCGCGAAGCGACCGAAGCCCGCGCGGCATCCCACCCGTACCTCGACTACGCGTAACCGGCGCAAGCGGCGAGATGCGGCCAACGCCGCTCGCAAGGCGCGGACTCCCGACGCCGCTCCTGCACTCCCTCACCCGCTCCGCAGTCCGGGATCACGGCTTCGACCCGTCGCTCCCGAAGACGCGAAACACGACGCCGCGGACACAAGCCGCCGGAGTCCGGAAGAACAGACCATAACGCATCCGCCCGTCTTCCTGAAACGCTGGAACCCGCTGAATCTGGCCGCGGACCGGCCCGCGGAAAACACCACCGTAACGTTCGACAAGCAACCGCCGAACGAAACTCTCCTGGTCGACATCGACCAGAGCATGGCGAGCCAGCGTAACCTCGTCACGCTCTGCCGGGCCGCCCGGATCAACGGCCTGGCCGACACTCTGTTCGAGACGAACTGCAGACTGGACGGCCATCCCTGGTACGACCGCCTCCCGCGCATCATCGCGATGGACACCGAAGCACTCGTCGACCGCGAGAAGATGACCTTCACCTGGACGAGCGACGCTCACTGGAACGAGCACCCGATACGGGAAATCATCGCCGCGCTCGGCAACGGGGAGACCAACGTCGACGAGGTCGACGACCCCGCCGATCTGGAGACCTTCGAGATCGGCGAGAACGCCGTCGCCGAATACATCGTGGTCCGAATCCTCGTCCGGACCGAGCATGAAGTGCTCAGCCGCCGGCTGCGCACCGACTTCGGCGTCGGCACCGAGCGAACGGCGTCGGCCCACGATGCCGGGATCCTCGTCACGCACGACTCCGCCCTCGGCGTCGAAGCGCTCAGGAACCTGATCGCCGACGCGGTCTTCGAGTACTCCCCCGGCGAAAAGGACGACTCCCCGCAGACGCAGCGGCGCAGCTTCCTCGAAGAAGCGCACACGGCCGCCGCAAGGCTGTTGCTCGACGAGCCGGAAGCCACCGCGGAGAGCATCCGCCACGTGGCCCGGACCCACCTCGGCCACCTGTTTCCCGACGATCGCACGGTCCAGCTCCGCAAGAAGCCGGTCCCCGGCGCCGACGACTGCGACATCGAGATCCACATACTGGAACCGCGATGAGAACGACCGACTCCGAACGGCTCGCCGACGACGCCCAGCTCGTCGACGGCCTGGCCCGCAGCACCAACGAGGACCTGACGGCCGCGGTCGACCGCATCGCCTGCCGCCTGCTCGATCACGTCACCGGCATCGAGCAGGCGCCCACCCACCGGACCCGCGGCCCCCTGCCGGACGCACGGCTCGCGGCAATCGAGAAGCTCGAACTCGAGGGCCTCAACAACGGCCGCGACCGACTCGCCGGCGTCACGCTCTCCCCGCGGCTGGCCGGCGCCATCGCCATACAGCTGGCCGACTATGCCGAGACCCTGCACCACCTGAAGCAGTCCGTTCACTGAGCCGGCCCCGAAGCGAACGCCCATGCCCGACAACACCACCGGACGCCACTGCCACTACTGCAACGCGGAAGGCGGCTCCGCCCGCCTGACACTGCGCCACGCCTGCTCGGCCTGCGACAGGCGAGCAAGCGGGCACGACCTGTGCTTCCGCATCCCGAAGCTGTTCACCTTCGCCGGACTGCGGACCCAGGCCCGCGGGTTCCGATGCTTCCTCCGGACCGCGTACGACTCGGCCGCCGGCCGCACCCCGCACGCCCGCAGCCACGGGCGGCTCGCCTCGCTGAAGCTGGCCGCCGCGGTCTGGATCGACCAGTGGTACGTGCTCAGACCCGCCGGCTGGCGGCGCTAGTCCGGAAACACGATGCGCATCAGAGACATCGACAGCGACGGCTTCTACGCCCGCATCGCCACCGAGGAGGCGAACGTCGGCCTGCGCGCCGACTGCAACCGGAAGCTGACGTTCCAGGCCCTGCACATAGCCGGCATCTGCCCGATGTTCATCCCGGCGCTGGCCCGCTTCGCCTTCGTCCCGATGACGGCGACCGACGACGGCGGCCTCGATCTCATCGACCCCGACGTCCTCTTCGGCGCCGAGGACGACTGGCATCTGCTGTGCGACGGGTCCGAGCCGGACTTCGGCCCGCACACGATGCTGATGAAGTTGCTCGAACTCGGCGGTTACAGCAACGGCGACGCGCGGCGGATCGCCCGCAACACGCTCGTGCGGCTGCTCGACCGCGAGATCTACGGGTCCGCGCAGGAAAACTGCCGATGACGACCAGAATGCCCGACACACTGCGCACCGAGCTGGCCGAAGCGGTCGACCGCATCCTCGGCCCCGACCTCGACCTGCGCACGCTCGTGCGGGAGATGCAGGATGCGACCAGGGCGATCCGCACGCGTTCGTGGATCAGCGCCCAACCGGTCGGCGTCGACCAGATGCTCAGGCTCAAGTCCGCGCTCCTGCCCGTAACGGACCACGAACCCGACGTGACGCTGTGGACCGAAGACGAGACAAGCCCGGTGTACATGCGCCGCTGGTGGCTCCGGCGCCAGACCACAGGCGCCGGGCGCGGCCAGAACGGCCTCTACGTGCACGTCTTCGACAACGACGACCCCGAGGGTTTCCACAACCACCCGTGGCCGTCAGCGTCCCTGGTCGTGTTCGGCGGACCCATCTTCGAGGACACCGCACACGGCACCACCATCATCGACGAGGACCGCATCGTGCTGCGCCCGGCAGCCCACCGGCACCGGATCCGGCTCCGCCACGGACCGCTGCTGCACGACGGAACCGTGGGACGGATCCGCACGACGACGCTGTTCTGCACCGGAAGGCGCATCCAGGATTGGGGCTTCGAGCAGCCTGACGGATCCGTCAAGCCGATCGCCAGGAGGCAGGAGAGCGCGGCAACCACGCCGCAGCGCTGAGGGCAGATCGGCGCGGCCGGCCGCACCAGCAGTCACCGACTTCCTAGACTGGGAACCACGCATGCGAAAGATTCCGACCCTGTTCGTCCGCAACCCGGAGACGCACAAGATCGAGCCGATCCTGTGCGACGGATGCGATTGGGTGCTCCGAGGCGAGGGCACGGCGACCCGCAAGGTCGACGGCACCGCCGTGCTCATCCGCAACGGGAAGGCCTGGAGACGGCGCGAGGTGAAGCCGGGGCGCAAGGCGCCACCCGACTTCGAGCACGTCGAGACCGACGAGACGACCGCCAAGGAGATCGGCTGGGTGCCGATCCTCACCGGCGACCCGTCCGACCGGTACTTCGTCGAGGCCATCCGGCACACCGAGATCGGCGTCCCGCCGCCCGACGGCCGGACCTACGAGCTGGTCGGCCCGATGATGCAGAAGAACACCGAGAACCTCGACCGGCACATGCTGATCCCGCACGACAGCGAGACGCTGCGCATCGCGGCGCCCCCGCGGATCGCCGGCGCCGACCCCGAGCGCGCATTCGCGATCCTGGACGCGTACCTGCGTAACTTCGGCCACGAGGGGATCGTGTGGCACCATCCCGACGGGCGGCGGGCGAAGATCAAGCGCCGCGACTTCGGCCACCCCTGGCCGCTGAACGAGCAGAAGCGAAGCCGGGGGCGCTGAGACCGGCAGACCGCGATACGCTCGTCGGTACCTCTACCGCGGCTCCCCACAGACAACACCGCGTGCCGACCGCCACCGGCGCCTCTCCTGCGCCCGGCGGGCCGCCGCCAGCAAGGAACACTCCATGAAGTTCTACGTACTGCAGCACGAGGACCCTGCGCAGACCCAGGTGTACGTCAACCGGGAAGACTTCGACGGCGCCGTCGCCGAGGCAGTCGACACGGCCCGGCACGGCGCACCCGAGGACAAGCGCGAAGAGATCGAACGGCAGGTCCAGGCACGGACGCGCACGTGCGCCACCCTCGACGAAGTCGACGCCGTCGCGGAAGTCGAACCCCCCGTAGACGGGACGGTCACATGGAGCGAAGCGGGCCGCTCGCACGACGGCAAGCGCCAGTACTGGGAAGACGCCGACTACCGGTGCGGCAACAGCCACCTGTACCGGCTGGCGGCCGACTCCCTGCGAAACGCCGAGGACGAAACGATGGGCTACGACCAGAGCTGCTTCCACGACGTGGGCCTGGTCCAGGCACTGTCCATCGACGGCATCGATCCCGAGGCGCGGGTCGTCACCAGTTCGATGGCGAACGCCATCGCACCATGCGAGACCAGTGCGTGCGTAGCCGGGCACGTCTACGTCTGCGCCCGAGGGTGGCAGGACTACCTGCAGGCATGCGCACGCGCCAACGGCGACGTGCCGACGCCGGTTGTCGGCGACCGCGCCGCAACCGAACTCGGAATGTCGGCAAGGCAGCAGTCGGCGCTCTTCCCCGGCATCCCCGAACTCGAAGAGATCGTCGCAGCCTTCGGCATCGCACCCGGGGACTGGACGCGCCCGCCGACCGAAATCGACGAAATCGAGAAACGCTGGCAAACCGACCAGGAGATCGGCGCGGAGGACATGGCCATCGTGCTCGAGGCGATCGCGCGGCGCTGCGACCGCGTCAACGCCCTCGTGGCCGCCATCGAGAACTGACGCCGCATCTGCGCCCACATCCCGCGGAGACAACGGCCGCATCGTGCTGCGGCCGGCGGCGCGCCCACACGCGAACGATCTCGACGTTGCGAGCGACCGCACCGGAGAGTAGAGTCAAACCTGATGACGACGGACACGAAAGCCATCATCGGCACCATCCTCGCAACCGCTATCGCACTCGGCGGCCTCGTCATGAACCGGATCGGCAACGTCGAAACCGAAGTCCGCAGCGTACGCACCGAACTGACAACGCGGATCGACCAGCTGGACGTCCAACTGAACGGGCGGATCGACCGCCTGGGCAACGAACTGAACGGGCGGATCGACCGCCTGGGCAACGAGCTAAACGGGCGGATCGACCGCCTGCGCGACGAGATGCTGGAGAACTACCACCGCCTCGACGCGCGCATGCGCACCATCGAGCAGGGCTTCGCCCGCATCGACCAGCGCCTCGACACGCTGGAGCGCGCCATCATTCCATCGGCCGAACCCGCCCAGTAGCCGGCCCACCAACCAACACCCGCACACGTCCGCCCGGACCGGCAGCCTCGACCCATCCGGCGCACCGCACCCCCGGACACGCAACGAGCGGCCGGCAGGCCGCACACTCCCCGCTCCGCCGCCACCGCGGCCGAGAGGGCGCCCGCCACGTACGAGGACCCCGCGCATGACCACGACCGCGACCGCTCCGCATCCGTCCGAAACCCGGCACCCGTTCGACGACGCCCCAATCGTCCACCGCTACACGCGAGCCGACGCCATCAGGGACGGCGTGCTCGCCGACGTCACCGAGACCGCCCGCGAGGCCGGCTTCAGCATCCCCGTCGCCATCACCGCGGCCGTCCAGGACCAGTGCGTGCGCTGGACCGAGGACGACGCCCGCCGCAAGCCGCGGGTCCACCAGGACGAGGCCGGCCGCCTCTGGGACGTACTCTGGATGGCAGCCTGCCGAAGCCGCGAGATCGCCCGCAGCGGCCGCCACGCCTCGACCGCCCTGTTCCAGGTCATCGTCGTCCCGCGGCCCGGACACGGGCGCCTGCGCCTGCGCACGCTCAAGCTCGTCGTCGGCCCCGGCGACGCGGGGGAGCCTGTGGCAACCATCATGCTGCCCGACGAGGACTGAACCCGAAAAGCCGACACCCGCAGCCGCAGCAAGCGCCCGGCCGACCTCCCGGACGCCGGCCGCCCCTGAGCCGAGAACGACCTTGGAACCCATCCACGCAACGCCTCACTACAACGTCCTGCAGCCGCAGGACGGCTCCTTCCTGATCGTCGGCCGGACGAAGAAGGCCCGCCAGGTCCTGCGCGACATCCTCGCGGAACTGGAGTTCGACACCGAGACCGAGCCCATCCGCAACGACGGGTCATACGCGATCCGGCGCAACAACCCATTCGGACTGGTGCGCGTCGTCGAGCGCTGCGACGCCCGGATGACGCTCGCCGAGGTCGAGCAGCTGCGCACGTCCGGCGCCCGGCGCGCCGGCTGAACCCTTCCGTAACGCGGACTGCGACCACCCGAGCGGAGCGCAGGCGCCTGCCCGCCGCTCCGCCCCGCAATCAAAGGACACCGGGACATGGAAGCAACAATCGTGCACATCAACAAGGGCAGGACCGAACTCGTCAGCTCGACCTGCGAGGCCGACAACGAGCACACCCTGGCCCAGCGGATCCAGGCAGCCATCGACAAGGCCGAGGCCGAGGGACACAAAGTGAAGATCATGGTCGACGACCACGTCGGCACGCTGCTCGCGTGCCAGGGCTACGTGAGCTTCCTCCCGATCAACCGACCGGAAACCGCGGCCTGAGACCATCCAGATGGACACCAACGAAACGGCCAGCGTTCCCGCCCGGTACGGACCACCCGGACGAGACCCCGCGGAGCGGCCGAAAGACGCGAAGCGCTGGCTTCTGACCGAGGCGATGCCGTCGGCCTGGGTGCCGCTCTACGCCAACGCGGACCCGTCCGGCCTCGAGGACGAAACGGACTGGCCGCTCGAGATGGCGGAGCGGGCCGAAGCGCGGTACGCCGCCGAGGGCTACGCGTTCAGCGGGACCGCCTACGCGCCGGACGGCGGCTGGGAGCACACCGACGCCGACGGAAACCCGCACCCATCCGAAGAGCCGTTCGACGACACGTACGAGGGCGTATTCGGAAAGCTCGAGACCGTCATCTGGACGAACGCGCGCGTGCTCGAGAACGACCTCGCCGCAGGCAAGCGGCCGTACCCGGCCGACGGCGCCGAATACCTGCTCGACGCGACCACGGAGAACGCCGTCTGGCTGCCCGCATGCTGGTGGCGCCTGGTCGAGCACTGCGAATGGAAGGCGTCGGACTTCGACGACGACGAGGACGAGGAGCACTGGGGAGCGGCATGCGCCCGAGAGGTGCTCGCCGGGCTGCAGAACGACGGCTGGACGCCGGTGCGGCGGCTGGGGCGCGGTTACGTCGAACGCAACGAGCAGTTCCACGGGCACAAGGGCGAGCTGACCCTGTATCTTCTGCGGCGCGAGCTGGAGCCGAAGGCGATCCCGCCGATCGACAGGGACTGCTAGACAACCGGAGCACGAGACGATGGATACGCCAGACCGCCTCCAGGCACTTCACGCCGAGGCCGCACGCCAGCACGTCCAGTTCGAGAAGTCGAAGCGGCGCAGAACGGCCCGCTCCAGGAGCATCAACGCCGCAATCGCGATCACCGCCCTGGCCACCGCCGCCGCGAGCGGGGCCGAAATGCCCACCCCGGCAACGACCGCGTTGGCAGCAATGCTGCTCGTCACACTGACCCTGAACCTGTTCCTGACGAACACGCAACACGACCACGACCTGTGGATGCTGAGCGACACGTGGCGGCGCCACCGTGCCGAGGCGGCCCGGTTGCTGCACGCGACACGCAACCCCGCCGGCGAGGACCTACAACGGATCAGTCGGGACACCGACGCACTCGAACGCGAGATCAGCAAGACAAGCTCCGATTCACTGCTCTACCAGCCGCACCCCGGCCCGACCGGACCCGCAGCGCGCGAGCACGGAGAACGAGCACCTCACTCCAGCGACGACCGCTGACTACGCGCAGCGGCAACACCCGGCAACCGCGGGAACGAACGCGAGCGCCGACGAACCGCACGAGGAGACCACCGATGCCGACGACTCCGCCGGCGCCGGGGGCCCGCCGCCTATCGGACAACCCGCCCGAACCGGGCCGCCTCCCCACCGGGCGACGGCTCCCTGAACACCGCCTGCGCGCACGCCGGGGGCCTTCCCCCGCCAGCTTCGCCGCAACGCCACACCGCGCCCCGCCAGCGGTCCACCACGTACACCCCGTCGCCCACGGTCCCGACCACCTCGTAGCGCCACGAGACCAGCACCGCGGCGGCGGCCAACACCGCCAGCAGGGCAAGAGCCACAGCCGCGGCCCGGCCGCCATGCGCGCGGCCACGCCCGCGGAGGCGGCGCACCCACCGCACCCGGCGCAGGGAACGGACCGGCGGCGCATCCCCGATCGAATGCCGGCCTGGCGGCAGCAACGCACGCTCGGACCGCGGATCCGGATCCGGAACCGGCCCGGCGGCAGCGTCGTCACCCCCGTCGCCTCCCGGCTCCACCGGATCCCCGGCGGGCGAAAGCGCGTCTTCCGCTTCCGCCCCGGCGCCACCCACGTACCCGGCGAAAATCGACCGCTCATCCTCGGCGTCCGCGACGGCGGCCACCGGCTTTTCCGCCGCCTTGCGGGCGATCTCCTCGAGGACGAAGCGGC
>CATQHX010000055.1 GCA_958296065.1 Vicinamibacterales bacterium
CTCGGGCGGCAAGGCCGGCATCAAGGGGGACTGCGCGTGCGCCGTCATGCCGGCGTCATCGCCCCCGGCTGCTCCGCCCGCCAGGATGACCGCCGCCAGGATGGCGGTTGCTGTAGAGATGCGTTTCATGGTCGTCTTCCGCTTTCGAACGGCTCGTGTCTCGGGTTGCGACGAGGCTCCGCGCGTTCCCGTGTCAGGCAGCCCGCTCGGTGTCGCGGCACTCCGGCCGACGAGGTTCCGCGGGCGCCGGTGTCAGGTCGTGCTCCGGCGCCGCAGGACGATCAGCGCGATCACGAGCAGGCCGGCGACGATGGCTGCACCCAGGTAGGCCAGGCGCCTCGCGGGCGGCTGGCTCGCCGGTGCATCCGGCCGCGTCTCCGCGTCCTGCTCCGCCAGGACCACGCTCGCCTCGGTCAGCTCGACGCTCGACGTCAGGGCCCGCTGCAGCTCGTTCAGATAGCTCGCCGCGAGGTCCGGCGGGGCCTGCTCGGCGATGAACGACGCCAGGGCCGCGTTGTCGCAGACGAAACCGCTGCAGCCCGCCTCGAACTCCTCCACGAGCCGGGTGTGCAGTTCCGCCAGCACTTCTACCTGCCGCGCCGAGGCCTCCCAGTAGCCCTTGCGCACCGTCTCGAGCATCACCGCCGTCATCTCCTGCAGGGCGTACGGGTTCTCGCGCCGGAAGAAGTCCTCGATCCCGATGTCGTAGCGGTCGTCGACGTACACGTCGTACAGCTCGTTCCAGAGCGCGTCGTCGATCGCGGCCGGCTTCATGACGTTCCAGCCGTAGGTGTTGCGGAACGTCTCGGCGAACTGCTCGGCCGACGAGGCGCCGCCCTCCTGCAGCTCGCCGATGTAGGCGGGGTTCAGCAGCGTCGACCGCGCCTCGGTCCACACGGTCTCGTTCAGGTCCGTCACCCGCGGCCGCTGCGCGTTGCGGAAGTCGTTGAAGTAGGCGTCGGCGTCGCGGCCCGTCACGTGCCGGACGGCCATGCTCAGCCCGCCCATGAACTCGTAGACGTGGTCGAGGCTGAGCGCGCCCCAGGTATGGCTCTCCCGCGGCTGCACGACGATCTCGGTGTCGGCGAGCGCCGCCTCGAAGATGCCCTCGGCGTAGAAACTCCAGAGCTCGCCCTCGTCGTAGACGGCGCCCATGTTCCGCAGATACTGGCCGGCCACCTCGGCGTCGTCCTCCCAGCGGTCGCCCCGCTCGACCATCTCCATGATGGCGGTGCCGTAGTTGCCGTTCACCCCGCCGAAGACCCGCAGCGTGGAGTAGCGGCGCGCGTCGGCGGGCGACAGGCCCTTCTCCTTCATCACCTCTTCGGCGCGCAGCCGCCCCGCGTGGACGAAGTTGGCGTGCGCGTCCGCGTCGCGCGCCTCGGCCGCCATCGCGACGGCGCGGTTGATCAGCGCGAGGCGGGAGGCGGCCAGGTCCCGGAGCTGGCCGGCGGTCTGGACGACCACGTCGATGCGGGGCCGGCCGAGATCGGCCGCCGGAATCAGGCGCAGATCCGCGACGCGCCCGAAGGGGTCCCAGACCGGCTCGACGCCCAGCAGGTAGAAGATCTGCCCGATGGTGGCGCCTTCGGTACCGATGAAGTCGCTCGGCCAGAGGGTGAAGGCGACCTTCCTCGGATACGCGTCGTGCCGGCGCCGGTGCTCGTCGAGGAGCGTTTCCGCCAGCGTGCGTCCCACCGCCCACGCCTCCTGCGAAGGCGTCTTCTCGGCGTCTATCGAAAACAGATTGCGCCCCGTTGGGACGGCGTCCGGGTTGACGATGGGATCGCCCCCGGGCGAGGGCTCCACATAGCCTCCGGCGAGGGCGCGCGCCACGCTCTTCAGCTCGAGATCCGAGCTGTCACGCAGGCCATCACGGTGCCGGTCGATGCCGGCCACGCCCGCTTCCAGCGTCAGGACCGCGCGGGCGAGTTCCGCGTCCCGGGCGGCGCGATCCTCGAGCTCGATGCCGGCGGCGCCGACGGCGTCGTCGAGACGCCGGTCGAACGCCGGGTCGTCGAGGATCTTCCGCAGGCGATCCGCTGCGGGCGCGTCGACGTCCCGAAGTTGGCCGCGGAGCGTCGCGCGGTGCTCCCGGTAGAAGGCCGCCGCCGACAGTGCCTGCTCGATATCCTCGTTGGCGGCCGTTACCAGCT
Organism: Vicinamibacterales bacterium; assembly: GCA_958296065.1. GTDB lineage: Bacteria > Acidobacteriota > Vicinamibacteria > Vicinamibacterales > UBA8438 > WTFV01. The sequence goes on from CATQHX010000055.1 coordinate 2,157, forward strand.
CGCCGGCCGATTCGTGGTCCCAGGCCCGCCCGAGCGACTCGACCTGCGGCGCATCGAGAGCGAACGCCAGCCGCTCCGCCGCCAGCCGCCGCTTCTCCTCCTCGACGCGGTCGACCAGTCCCGGGTCCTTCAGCAGGGCGAAGGTCCGCTCCCGCAGCGCCGCGTCCTGCATCACCTCCAGCAGGGCGAACACGTCCGGGTCCTCCGCGATCTCGATGGCCTCGGCCATCGGCGGGATGACCGCGGCGATGGTCTTGGCGCGCTCGCGCTGCACGGGATCCAGCAGTTGCGACGTGCGCGCGAACTCCTGCTCCGACTGCAGCCGCTCGACGAACTCCGCCTTGCGCGGATGCGGCAGGATGCGCGCCACCAGGTCCTCGAGCTCGCCCGCGCGGGCTGCCGATACCGTCGCGTCCGGCCGGTTGCGGCTGCCCGCGCCCATCGAGATGAAGCCGCGGATGATGTCGTCGTCCGACGGCCGCCGCGCCGCTTCCCGCCAGGCGTGGGCGTGCCGCAGGTCCGCGTCCGCCACCAGGTCGGCGAGCACCGTCCTTGCGTCCCCGCCCGCCACCCGCCGCGCATAGGCGTCGCGGGCGCGTCGGCGATAGCGGCGTTCGAAGAGCACCTCGTCCTCGAGCTCGGCGGCGTCTACCGCACCCTTGACCGAGTCGATACGGGCCAGGGCGTAGGCGATCGGATCGATCGCCATCAGCTCCGCCGTCGAATCGACCTCCGTCGCCGTGAAGGCGTCCCCGAGGGTGTAAAGCCCCTGCGCGACCTTCTCCCCGTCGATGGTCTCGACGTGGTTGCTCAGGCGGAACATCTCGTCCGCCGACCATTCCTTGTCAGGGTCCAGGCCGAGGTCCACGTGCAGGCTCATTTCCGTCGCCAGGCGCCGGATCGTGCGCGCATGCTCCGCCCGGACCGGGCCGTCGGCCGCGTTGCGATAGCTGTTGAGCCGGTCCCGCAGCGGACGCAGCCCCTCGTACAGCCCGCCCTCCATGAACGGCGGGGTCAGGTGCGTCACCGTGGCCGCGTAGGAGCGCCGCTTGGCGATGATTCCCTCCCCCACGTTGCTCATGATGTAGACGTAGACGTGCGGGAGCCCCCCGACAAGTGCATCCGACCAGTCGAAGGCCGACAGGGCAATCTGCTTCCACGGCGTGAACTCCAGGCTGCCGTGGGTGCCGAAGTGCATCACGGCGTCGGCCTCGAAGGCGTTCCGGGTCCACAGGTAGGAGGCCACGTAGGGATGCGGCGGCGCTTTCTGTGCGCCGTGCACCAGCCGGAACGTGTCGTCGCCGATGCCCGGCAGCGGCTGCGGGAGGATCACGACGTTGCCGAACTGCACGCGGGCGACGGCCAGCGCGGTTTCCTCGCCTTCGCCGACCGTCATGTACTCGCCGGGAGCCGGTCCGTACTGCTCGACGACGGCGTCGCGCATGCCCGGCTCGAGGTCCGCTTCCAGCCACGCGGCGTACTCGCCGGCCGGCACCAGCGCCGGATCCCCGGCGGCCAGGAACTCCTCGAACGCCCCGCGGGCGTACGGTCCGAGCACCGGACCCTTCGCCTGCACGAGCTCCCAGAACTCGTCATCGGTCTCGGGGAGCCCCTCGACCTTGTAGCCGGTGTCGCGCAGCGAACGCAGCAGGTTCAGCAGGCTCGGCGCGACCTCCATGCTGCCGGCGTTCATCGCGTTCTTGCCGGGTCCCTTGTAGTAGTAGATGGCCACGCGCTTGTCGCGGTTGGGCTTCGTCTTCAGCGCCAGCCAGCGCTCGACCAGGTCGCAGAAGGTGTCGAGCCGCTCCGGCAGCGCGTCGAAGATCTCGTAGCCGTCCGCATCGGTGAACTGCGCCGCCACCGCGTAGGGCGCCACCCCGCCGTCGAGCTCGGGCAGCACGACGCTCATCGTGAGCATGGACCCGGCCATTCCCTGCTGGTCGGTCACCCAGTCGTCGTGGTTCTGGAAGACCGACACCGGCGTCAGCATCGGGATGTCGCGCTCGCGCAGCCACGCGATGGCCTCGTCGGCGCGGCCCAGGGTGAGCCGCCCGTGCGGCATCAGCACCACGAGGTCGGGATCGATGCGCCGGAGAAAGTCGAGGCGTTTCTCGGCGGCGGCCATCGGGAAGACGTTCCACTCCCGGCCTTCGAGCGCGCGGATGAACGCGTCGACGTGATCCCGGTTGGCGTTGAACGGGCCCGGCACGCTGGTGATCAAGGCGATCTTGGGGGCGCCCGGCTTCGCGAGTCCCTGTGCGTCGTAGTGGGCGTCGAATGCGTCGACGGTCTCGAACGTCAGGTCGTCGTCCAGGTGGAACAGAACGTCCATGGAACGCTCGACCGGGGGCTGCACCGGGTCCGAGCGGAACGGCTTGCCGTCGAGCTCCACGCGCGGGAAGTTGAGCAGCCGGGCGTAGTTCTCGGCGCCCCCGAACTCGAGGTAGCCGTTGACGGCGTCGAGCTGCGGGCCGCGCAGGTTGGTGACGTCGAGGGCCGGGTTCGTGGCCCCCTGCACGAACAGGCGCGCCCCGCGGCTGCCGGCTTCGCGCAGGTGCGCGAGCTGCGTCTGGTCGAGCTGCAGTCCGCGTCCGAAGACGTAGACCACCGGATAGTCGGCGGCCCGGTCCAGCGCCGCCATGTCCAGCGGCTCGATGCGCACCGCGCCGTGCGGGCGCGCGCGCTCGATGCGGGCGAGCTGGAAGCCGGGGAAGTTGACGAAGGCGACCCGGGTCACCGCGAGATGGCGCTGGTAGGCGGCGAAGCCGCCCCAGAGCACCGCCGCCGCGAGCACCGCCGTCCGCGATCCGCCTGCGATGGGACCACAGGTCGGCCAATCGCGTCCGCACCGTCCGCACTCGTGCCGGTTCCGTCCTGGCAGTCATCGGGTCTCCCTCCGTCCGCTAACTAACGCGTCGTCTGCGCCGGCACTCGCTGGAACGCAGCCTTCCAAACCATGTCGTCCGTGTCGGTTTTCTCGCCACGCACACTTCTAGAACGGCGTGATTGCCAGGCTCACCGAGACCAGACGGCCGAGCGTCGGGCTCGCCGCGGTCTCCTGGTAGTCGGCGTCCATCACGTTCAGCACGTGAACGCCCACGCGCAGGTCGTCGTTCGGGTGCAGGTAGACCGCGAGGTCAGTGCGCATGTACTCGTCGAGCAGGACCGGGACGCCCTGCGAGCTTTGCGTCCGCTCGCCGACCCAGCGCTGATCGACGGATCCGCTCAGGCGCCACGATCCGAGGGCCGCGCCCAACTGGATTCCCGCGTTGACCTTCTGCCGCGGCACCAGCGCCAGCGGATTGCCGGTGGCGCGGTCCTCGCTGTCCGTGAATGCGTAGTTGGCGTAGTAGCCCAGCCACGAGGCCGCCTGCCCGTTGGCCACCAGCTCCAGGCCGGTCGAGCGCGCGTCGGCGACGTTCACCCAGTCGAAGTGGTCGCGCTGCGGCGAGATCACGAGCTGGATGAGATCGGTCATGTCGTTGTGGAAGACGTTCATCTCCGTGCGGAGCGCACGGCTGACCTCGTGCTGAATCCCGCCGTCGAACGAGACGATGTGCTCGGGCTCCAGGTCCGGGTTCGGCAGCCCGGGAATGGGGCCGTGGAAGACGACGTTGCCGAACAGCTCGAACAGGCTCGGCGCGCGAAAGGCGCGGCCGGCGGAGGTGCGCACCCGCGTCGACGGCGTCACCGCGTACAGCAGCGCGATCTTCGGCGAGCCGACCGCTCCGAACACCGAGTGCTGGTCGTACCGCAGCCCCGGGACCAGCCGCAGCCGGTCCGCCGGCGCCCACTCGTCCTGCACGTACGCGGAGAAGATGTCGAATCGCTCCTGCTGTCCCCGTGACAGGGGGAAGACCTCGCCGATCGCCGGATCGCGGACGAGGGTGACGGTCGGGTTGGGCACGCCTCCCGCCGCCATGCCGGCCTGGATGCCCGCCGCCACCCGCGCGAGGGTCGCGTCCGAGCCGAGCAGGTTGGAACGGTCGGCGATGGTGCTGTTGCCGAACGAGCCGCGCTCGCCGGTGTAGCTGGCCCCGAGGATGACGGTGTGGGCGAGGTTCGGCGCCCAGGTGAGCTGCGGCTCGACGAGCACGCTGCGGAAGTCGGTGTCCTGCCCGGTGAGCGCCGCGAACGGAAACACGCCGTACGACACCGATTCGCTGAAGGCCGGTCCGGGCGGATCGACGATGGTCGTCTGCCGCGTCGGCGCAAGCGTGAAGTTCTCCTGGAAGAGACTCTGGTTCGAGTAGCGGTAGCTCGTCCGGATCTGCGCGGCCAGCGGGCCCGCCCCGTTGTAACGGAGGATGCCGCCCAGGTTGACCGCGGTGTCGCGCTTGTGCTCCTCGATCGCGACCGGCAGGCGGGACGACATGTCGAGGCCCGTCTCGTAGCTGGAGATCCGCGGCAGCAGCGTCACGTCCCACGCGTCGGAGGCGGAGAAGTCCAGCCGGCCCGTCAGCCGCACGTCCTCGTATCCGACGTTGCGCAGCGGGACCGCCTGTGGCTGGAGGCTGCCGTCCTCGGCGATGCGCGGGACGGTGCGGGTGTCGCGGTTGTAGACGTTGTCCATCTTCCGCCGATCGGTGGTGAACGCGTAGGCGACGGGGCCCGATTCGCCGCGCACGGTCGCACCGAGCTGGTAGTAGCCGGCGGCGCCGCCGCTGGCGAAGAAGTCGGCGGTGGGCGGCCCCTCGCCGGGCCGGGTGATGGCGTTGATGGCGCCGGCGAAGGCGTTGGCTCCGTAGAGGCTCGAGAACGGCCCGCGGACCACCTCGGCGCGCTCCACCGACGCCAGCGGCACGAGGCTCAGGGCGGCCAGGGTGCCGAGGCCCAGATCGTTGGCCGGCAGCCCGTCGACAAGGAGCAGCGCCCGCTTCGTGCCGGGGACGCCGCGCATGACGAGCGACGAGTTGGCGCGGGCGGCCATGCCGGAGGTTTCCGCCAGGTCGATGGCGGGCGTCCTGCGCAGCAGGTCCTGCAGGTTGCGGGCCGACGACGCCTCGATGGACTCCGCGTCGAGAATGGTGACGCTGGCCGCGACCTCGGTAACCGCACGCTCGGTCTGCGTGGCGGTCACCACGACGCTCTCCTCGAATTGCAGCACGGGGAGCCGCAGGTCGAGAAGCACGGGTTGTCCGGCCACCACCGTCACCGGCGAGGTGAGCGCCGCGAAGGCGTCCCGCGTCACGGTCAGCCGGTACGCGCCGGTGGGGACGCCGTCGAGGGCGAACGCGCCGTCCGCTCCTGTTGTGGCCGATATCCCGGTTCCGTCCAGGACCACGAGGGCGGCCGGCAGCGGCGTACCGCCGTCCTCGGCCACGACGGTTCCCTGAATGGAGCCGGTTTCCTCGAGACCGAACGCCGGGCCTGCACCGAGCAGTCCGGCGACGAGCACGCCCGAAGCGAAAGAAAGAGCTCTTCGACTACCTACACGCATAACGAATCCACCTCCGCGGCGGTCGCGCGTCGGGCAGGGTGGCCGACGAGCTCTCGCCGATTTCCACGGTTGGAACGGTCGACACGCGGAAGGTCCGCGGGGGACCGCCCGGATCGACGCGGTCAGGGGAGGTGCTACGCGGGCGGGCCGCGTGTGGGCCCGGTGCCGCGCGTGGCGCTCGGGGCGCTTCCGCGGCACGTCTTTTCGGCGGCGCGCGCCGTGAGCTCCGGGGTCGACAGCGAGGGCGCCGCGTCGGACGCTACCGCGGCGTGGTGTGGGAGGCAGCAGGTGATGCAGTCGTGATCGTGACCGCCGGGGTCCCCGTCGTCATGTTCGTGAGAGAAGAAGCCGGCCGGCAGCAGCACGCACGCCAACAGCAGCGCCGCGAGAGCGGCCGGCCGCCAGGAGTCTGCTCCGCGGAATCGGGGCAGACTCCTGGTGAGGCTTGGCTGGGCGGCGTCGGCGCCGCAGGCGACGATTGCCGGGCTCGGCTTCATCGGACTCGGAACTCCGGAGTGTCCGTGGTTCTCGCCGGGGTGAGCTCCTGCTCTGCCTCAGTCGAGCTCGACGATGGTGATGGCGTTCCAGTTGTTCATCGGAATGAGCAGCCGGTTCCGCTTCGAGTCGTAGGACATCGAGGCGGCGCTCGGGATGCCGGACGCCACGACCTCGGCTTCCTCTCCCGGGCGGATGCGCGACACGGTGCCGATCCTGACGCTGGAGACGTACTTCGTGCCGTCGTCCAGGATCACCAGCCCGTCGTTGCCGCCGTCCACCGCGTGCTCGGTCCTGACGAGCTCGCCGTCGGGCGAGAACGTGAGCACCGCGTTGTCGTTGATGTTCACCACGACGATGTTGCCGTCCGGGTCGAAGGCCACGCCGTTGGGCCGCGCCAGCGGCGCGCCCTCGACGACGACCGACGAGTCGCCGTCCGGCCCGATCCGGTACAAGCGCCAGGTGCCGCTCTCCTCGGTCCCGGTCTGCGTGGCCCAGATGGTCCCGTCCTCGGCGACCTCGATGTCGTTGAAGCGTTGCGCGTCCTCCACGACGACGTGGCCCCGCGGCGCGCCGCTCTCCATGTCGAACCAGCGCACGACGTTGATGTCGGCCACGTACAACAGGCCGTTGACGATGTCGCTGCCGAGCGGGTGGTTCAGCGTCAGGCCGTTCCGGTTCACCCCGATCCACTTCAGCGTGTGGGCGCTGCCGTCGGGGTTGATCAGCGAGATGTAGCCGTCGTTGGGGATGACGTCCTGGGCGATCCCGGCGTTGACCGCGACGTACAGGTCCCGCTCCTCGTCGTAGGCCATGCTCTCCGCAAAGCGGAAGCCGCCGTAGGTCTTGGCGTTAGACGACAGGTCGAGCGGCGCGCCCGCCATGAAGGGCTGATCGGACGCTTCCTGGGCTTGTGCCCCGGCGGTAGTCAGGCCGGCGGCGCAGACGGCCACCAGGGCGGCGACCACGATCGAACGGGCAACGGGTTGTTCTCTGCGAAGACGTGACATTTCGTGCTCCTCCGTTTCGAGTGTTGATTCCGGGAGCCGCGACGCAGGCACCGGGGTCTGTCCCCGTGCCGGCGCCGAGCCCTGCCACCGACGAGTCGTGCGAGGACGGGATGTTGCAGCGGAGTGCGACGAGGAGGCTATGCGGGCGGGCCGCGCGTGGGACGGATGCCGAGCGCCATGCCCCGTTCGCCGTCCGGGTCTGCGGAAACGATGGCGTGGGCCACCAGATCCGGCGCCGACGGCGCCGGCTTGCCGTCGGTAGCGACTCCCGACAGGTGCCGGAAGTGGCAGGCATCGCAGTCGGCGTGACCGGCGGACTGCACGTCGGCGTCGTGCTCGTGGAGCGCGACGCCCACCGAGGCGAGCGCGAGCACCAGGAGCAGTGCCGCACCCATTGCCGCCGACCGCTTCAACGAAGCCATCCGACTATTGAGCAGCAAAAGCGAGCCGGAGTCAAGCGCGTCCTTATCCGAACCGAATGCCGTTGGGGCGGGTTCGAGAGCCGTTCCCTGCGAGCTCTTGCCGTCCCGAGCGATCTCTGCTAGCGTCGAAAGCGGATGGCCGAGACAGAACCCGTGCACGCCGGGCTCGCGACACGTAGTTCCGGTTGGCGCGCCTGGATCGTCTTCCTGGCGCTGGTGCTGGCCGGCGCCACGGCCGTAGCGGCCATCTGCCACGAGGAGCACGCAGCCGACCAGGACTGCGCGGTCTGCCAGCTCCGGCACCAGCCTGCTGCCGAACCGTCCGGGTTCGTGCAGATCGGATTCGCGGACGTTCCGGAGCCGCTCGAACCGGTCGTCGCCGGCGGATGGATCGCATCCGGTCATTTCCGCCGCCTCCCCGCCCGCGCTCCACCCGCCTAGCCCCGTTCGCAATTTCCGTTCGCTTGTCGTGCCGTGATCGCCCGCGAGTATCGCCTGCGTCCGAGGCAATGCCTTGCGCCCGGCGCATCAGCCGTGCCTCGACGCCGTTTCGGAGTTTCTGCCGCCGGCGCACCTGGAGGAGTTCCCCGGTGTCCGGCAGCGGATCGCCGGCGCGGGCGGTGCCATGCAGCGACGGCAACGGGGCGACGGATCGACGAGACCGTTGGGGCCACGGGGTTGGAGAGGGGTTCGGAGAAGCGATGCAGAGAGCGATGCATGGATATGGATCGATTGCGAGAGGTCTTGCGGCGGCCGGGGTTGCCGCCGCTGCAACCGCAGCGCCGCTGCCGGCGCAGGAGAGCGGCGCCGTGCGCGGGACGGTGACGCTGGAAGAGAACGGGGACTTCGTCAGCGGCGCGGTGATCCTCGTCGTCGGCTCCGGCGCCTTCGCGCTCACCGACGCGCGGGGCAGGTTCGAGATCGACGGCGTGCCGGCCGGCTCGTACGAGGTTCTCGCGCAGCGGGAGCATCTGACCGCGGGCCGGCGGACGGTGACCGTCGAACCCGGCGGGGTGGTGACGGCGGACTTCGCGCTGGGCCTCTCGCCCGTACACGAGGAGGTGACCGTGACCGCCTCGCCGGGCGGCACGGAGACGGCGCTAGAGGCGTTCAACGCCGTCTCGACCGTCGATGCGTTCGACGTCGTCCGGGAGTCGGCCGCCAATCTCGGCGATGCGCTCGCGGCCGAGCCGGGCATCGCGGTTCGCAGCTTCGGCCCCGGAGCCAGCAGGCCGATCGTTCGCGGATTCGACGGCGACCGGGTCCTGATCCTGGAGGACGGGATTCGCACGGGAGACCTGTCGGGCGAGTCGGGCGACCATGGCGTGGCGGTGGATCCCAACGGCGTGGAACGCATCGAGATCGTGCGCGGGCCGGCGACGCTGCTGTACGGATCGAACGCCGTCGGCGGGCTCGTCAACGTGATCACGCCGCACGAGAGCACCCGCGAATCGCTGCTCGAGGGCACGCGGGCGCAGTTGAGCGCCGATTTGGGGAGCGCGAACGCGCAGGCAGGCGCCAACGCCGGCCTGCAGCACGTGCGGAACGGCGTGCGCTACTGGGGCGGCGGCAGCCGGCGGCGCACGGAGGACTACGCCACGCCGTTGGGGATCGTCGAGAACTCCGCCACCGAGTCGACGAACGCGCGGGCCGGTGTCGGCTGGTCGGGCGACCGGCTCTACACGAGCGCCGGCGTGACGATGAACGACGGCCGTTACGGCGTACCGTTCGCCGGGGAGTTCCACGGACACCACGATGAGGCGTCCGCCGGGCACGGGGAGGGTCTCGACCCGGAGACCGCAATCGCGCTCGACTGGCAGCGTCGCGCCGTGCGATTCGACGTCGGCCTCCAGGGCCTCGCCAACCGCATCGTCGAGGGGGTGCGACTCAGCCTGAACGTCATCGACTGGCGTCACGACGAGCTGGAGATCGAGGATGGGCTCGAGCGGGTCGGCACCCACTACGACAGTCGCACCACCATCGTGCGCGCCGACCTGGACCAGCGGCAGACGAACCGGCTGTCGGGGAGGTTCGGCGCCTGGGCGCAAGTGCGGGACTTCGAGGCCGCGGGGTTCGAGGCGCTGGCGCCGCGGACCGACGTGTCGTCGTTCGCGGCCTTCGCCTTCGAAGAGTTGAGCCTGGGGCGTCTTCGCCTGCAGTTCGGCGGTCGGGTCGATCGCGACGGTTACCGGCCGGCGGAGCGGGCCGGGGGGCACGGCGCCGACGAGGAGCCGGCGCACCACGACGAGGGGCCGGCGCACCAAGACGAGGGACCGGCGCACCACGACGAGGGACCGGCGCACCACGACGAGGGACCGGCGCACGGCGTCGCGCCCGACGTGCGCGACCGCGAATTCGCAGGCGCGACGGCGTCGGTCGGCCTGCATGCGGACCTCGGCGCCGACACGGCGTTCGTCGCCAACCTGACCCGTTCGCACCGCGCCCCGGCGCTCGAAGAGCTGTACAACTTCGGCCCCCATGTCGGCACGCTCTCCTTCGACATCGGCAACCCGGACCTCGACGCCGAGACCACGCTCGGCCTCGACCTGAGCCTGCGGCACCGGCGCGATCGGTTCCGCGGCGACCTGAACCTCTTCCGGTACGACATCGGCAACTTCATCTTCGGCGACCGTACCGGCGAGGTGCTCGACAACCTGCCGGTGTTCGACATCCTGCAGGGCGACAGCCGCTTCGCCGGCTTCGACGCACGGGGCAGCGTCCGGCTCGCCGGAAGGACCTGGGCGACGCTGGGCCTCGGCTACGTCGACGCGAGGCTGACGGCGACCGGCGAGGCGTTGCCGCGCATTCCGCCGTTGCGCGGCACGCTGAGCCTCGACATGCCGTACGGCGGATTCACCCTGAGCCCGCGGCTGGAGTTTGCGGGGCGGCAGGACGACGTCTTCCGCGGGGAGACCGCGACGGACGGCTATGCCGTCTTGGACGTGCGCGCGTCGTACGTCTGGGCGCGGCCGCGCGCGGCGCACATCGTGTCGTTGACGGCCGCCAACGTGACGAACGCGCTTTACAGGAACCACACCTCGTTCATCAAGGATCGCGTGTACGAGATGGGCCGCGGGGTCCGGGCGAGCTACGCGGTGCGGTTCCACTAGAGAGTCGGTCGGGGCGTTTCTGGTCCCCGCCCGTGCGCAAGGCCGCCCGCTGGAAACATCCCTCCCCGGCGGGCGGCCCGCGCTAACGAACGGCTCTCCGCCCCACGGCGGGTACGAAGATCTGCATGAGGAATGATCGCCTCGCGCCCTTGACGGACTCCCGCGAAACGCGTTACAAGACACCCATGCGGCGAAGCCGGTCGACGCTGTTGCGATGGGGCGCGGTTGTCGCGCTCGCGTTGCTGGCTCTCGCGACGACGCCTCATTTCCACGATGAGGCCGAGGCACGGGACGACACGTGCGTGCTGTGCCACGTCCAGGGTTCGCCGCCCGTCGCTTCCAGCGTCCTCCAGAACCCCGATCCGGCCGCCGCCGGCAGCGTCCATGCGGATGCGCTGGGGCATGCCCGCCACGCGGAGGCCGTGGGGCACGGCTCCCGGGCCCCGCCCGCCTGACGATTCGTCGACATCCGTAACTCTCTCGTTCCCTGGTTCGACGCGCCGCTGGCGCGCCGGCGTTTCCATTTCCCCCTGGAGGGAGGAGTCCCCGGTGATCCGCCGGGGCCCCTGTCGAGATCCATGAACGAAGTCCTGCCGATCGATGCCCGGTCCGCGCCCGCGGCGGTTGCCTCGACCCCCGTTCTCGAAGCGCGGGGGCTGTCCAAGCGGTATGGCGACGTGGAGGCCGTCGCCGGTCTCGACCTCCGCGTCGGACCATCCGAGATCTACTGCCTGCTGGGCCCGAACGGCGCCGGCAAGACGACCACCATCCACCTGTTCCTGGGATTCCTCGAGCCGACGGCGGGGAGCGTGCACGTGACCGGTCTCGACGTCGCCGCCGAGCCGCTGGAGTCCAAGCGGCGCCTGGCCTACATCCCCGAGCAGGTGATGCTGTACCGCAACCTCAGCGGCCTGGAGAACCTGGAGTACTTCGCCGCGCTGGGCGGGCGGGGAT
>CATQHX010000056.1 GCA_958296065.1 Vicinamibacterales bacterium
GCGGCCGAGCTGGGCACGCGGTTCGATCTGTCCTCGGCGCTCGCGCACGGCCTGCTGCCGCTGGTCTGGGACGCCGTCGATCGAGACGACACGCTGCGCGCCTATGCCGGCACCTACGTGCGGCAGGAGGTCCAGAACGAAGGGCTGGTGCGCGACCTCGGGGCGTTCCACCGCTTCCTCGAGGCGATCAGCTTCTCGCATGCGGCGGTGCTGAACACGAGCGAGGTGGCGCGCGAGTGCTCGGTGCGCCGCAAGACCGTGGAGGGGTTCATCGAGATCGTCGAGGACCTGCTGCTCGCGTTCCGGCTCCCGGTCTTCGCCCGCCGGGCGCGGCGGCAGGTCACGGCGCACCCGAAGTTCTACTTCGCCGACGCCGGGGTGTTCCGCTCGTTGCGTCCTGCCGGGCCGCTGGACCGGCCGCAGGAGGTGCGCGGCGCTGCGCTCGAAGGGCTGGTCGCGCAGCACCTGCGCGCCTGGATCGATTACTCGCGCAGCGGCGCCACGCTGTCGTTCTGGCGCACGCGGGCCGGCAGCGAGGTGGATTTCGTGCTCTACGGTCCGGACCTCTTCTGGGCCCTCGAGGTCAAGCACGCCACGCGCCTCCGGCCGGCGGACCTGGGGCCCCTGAAGCGCTTCGCCGCCGACTATCCGGAAGCGCGCGTGCGGCTGGCCTATCTCGGCGTCGAGCGCCTGCTGATCGACAGCGTCCTGTGTCTGCCGCTGGAGGAGCTGCTGCGCGCGATCGTTCCGGGCGCGCCGTTGCCCTGAAGAACCCGCCCGCCGCGTTGCGGTACCCTCGGCGGATGATCGTCCCGGGGGTCATCCTCGCCGGCGGGCGCTCGTCGCGCATGGGCCGGCCCAAGGCGCTGCTGCCGGTCGACGATCGGGACACGTTCGTCAGCCGGCTCGTGCGCACCCTGCACGCGGCCGGGGTGGCCGAGGTGGTGGTGGTGGCCGCGGCCGACGGCCCCGTCGACGCCATCCGCGCCGCGCTGGCCGCCGTGCGACCGGCCCCGCGCATCGTGCTGAACCCGGACGCGTCGCGCGGCCAGCTCTCGTCGCTGCTCACCGGGCTGGAGGCGGTCGACCGGCCGGATCGGCCGGATCCGGATCGGCCGGGTATAGACGCGCTGCTGACGACGCTGGTCGACGTGCCGCTGGTCGGCGCCGCCACCGTCCGCGCGCTGCTCGCCGCCCATGCCCGCTCGCGCGCGCCCATCGTGCGGCCGGTCCGCCCGGCGGACGCCGCGCACGGTCATCCCGTCATCTTCGACCGGTCGCTGTTCGACGCGCTGCGCGGCGCCGACCCGGCGACGGGCGCCAAACCGGTGGTCCGGTCGCGCGCGGCGGAGATCGAGAACGTCCCGGTGGACGACCGCGGGGCGTTCCTCGACGTCGACACCCCGGCCGCCTACCGGCGAGTCTTCGGCCGGCCGGTGCCCGCCGATCCGCCGCCGCGTTGATCGCAAGCCCGCGGTTCCCTAGAATTGAAGGGCGGGCGGGCAACCGCCGGCTGTGGGCCAGTGGCGCAGTTGGGAGCGCGCGTGAATGGCATTCACGAGGTCACGGGTTCGACCCCCGTCTGGTCCACCACCCCATCCTTGTAAGTTGTTGAAAACAAACGACTAATCGGCGCGGCCTTCCGATCGTCACTCATTCTACTCCCCATTCGAGGCGGGACTTGACCGGACGTTTGGAGCTTTCCGGGGACCAACTCGGATCTGGCACATCGCGCTCCGGGCCGCGCTCGCGGGCCGTGCAGGGTGGTCCCGCGCCCTGCTCGGCCTCGTCGCTCTCGCCGTGACCCAGGGGTGCTCGCCATCCCGGTCGAGGAACTCGCCGACCACGACGGCTTCGATCCGCACGCCTGCCTGATCCGCGGATTGGGGCGCTCGCCGCCCCCGTGGCCTTCGTCTGGCTGCTGCGGGGTTCCGCGCCGTTGCCGGCGCTCTCTCTTGCCGCCCGAGCGGGATGAGGCAGGCTTGTCCCGGGAACGTCGTTGCCCTGAAACTGCCGCAGCTATTGCCCACGGAGTGCACCGACATCATTGTGAGGTGAGGCGTCATGCGGTTGCGGCTCGTCGCTCCCAGAGGTCCTCGAAGCGTCCGCTGAGGATGCAGCAGCGCAGGGCGATGATGGCGTTGGCGCCGGCGACGGTCCAGCGCATGCCGGCGTGCTTGAGTCGTGCGCCGATCTGCTTACGCCCAGCCTCGACGACGCCCGAAGAGATTGCACAGGCCCTTGGCGCGGAACTGCGGATAGCGCATCCGGCTCCGGTTCCCGAACAGGTAGTGAATGCACTTTTGCGCTTCGGTCGTGGTCTCGACATGGATGCGCAGCGCGGCGACGAGGGCGCGGAGCCGGCCGGCGTCCAACTCGGCCCGCCGGTACCCGCGGCCCACAGGCCGGCCAAGTCCGTTCCAGGGCCGCAGATGGCCTTGGCCACGTCGCACAGATGCTGCCTGGCGTGGTAGATGTCGACGATTTCGATGGCGCCGGGAAACTGCTCGCCGGCCAACTGTCAGATCCACGCAGGAGCCGTCACCGATGACGACCCGGCCGGCCGCGGTGTCGAAGCCGCGCCGTGGCGCCTCGCGATAGACACCTTGGGCGAAGGCGGACGGCAACGGGTCGGCATCGCAGCAGGCCGCGCTCTCGACCGCGGCGTTGCAGCTGACCGACCCGCGGTCGCGCACCGGCCGGCCCGCCTTGTCGCGTGTTTCTGCCGTCCACATGGTGGCCAGCTTGACCTCGCGGGTCTTTGGCCGAACCGTCCGGCTGCTTGCCGCGACGGCCTTCGACCTCGGTTGGGCGCACCGGCACGCCAGTGCCGTCCAGCCCCAGGTAGATGGTCGGCGCGGAACCAGGGACGGGTTCGGCCACGTCGCGTTCGTCGGCGGCGACCTCACGTCCCAGGGCTTTGGCACAGCGCTCGACCTGCTTGGTCTCGACGCGCACCCGGGCCAGTTCCCACAACATGTCGCTGGCCGCGGCGAAGCTGAAGTCGGAGGGCGCCAGCCCCAGCATCCGCAGCACGCCGGGCGACAGCGACGTGGCGTGCAGGCCCAACGCCCGGTCGCACGGGCAGATGCCTGTGCGGCAGGCGCCGCAGTGGTAGTAGGAGTGTTCGAGTGCCAGCGGTGCCAGGACGGTCGTGAACGTCGTGGGGCGGCGGCCGGCGTAGCGCGCTGTCTGCCCGCAGGCGCACGCTACGGTCGGGTCGGCGTAGTCGGTGCGGTCCGCATTCAACCGGCGCGCCACGGCCCGGGCGGCTGCCTCGAGAGCTTGGCGGCGCGCGGCGTGCGCGAGGGCCTCGAAGTCCTGTTCGTCGGCCGCTCGGGCACCTGCGAGCGCTTCGATTTCAGTGTCGATCTCGTTGTCGAGCGCTGCGGCGAGCTCTTCTTCAACGCCGCTTTCTCCGCCGCCTCGGCGGTCTGCTCGTGGCCGGCTGCCAGTCGGGCCTCGCACGGCGCATTGCTGACCTCCACAAACGCCTTCGTCAGTTGCCGGAAGCGCCGACACTCGGCAATCTGCGTCCGGGTCTCCGCTTCGGCACGCGGCGGAATCAGCCGCGTCACCGTCTTGCCGTCGTGCGTGCGCGTCAGCGACAGGACCGGGCCGCGTCCGGGGTCGCCCGGCTTGGCGCAATGACAACTTGGGCTGCCGCATCCTCGGATGCGCTCGGTGAGAGAACGGAAGCGCATCTCGCCGACCGAGCCAGTTGGCTGCGAAGCTGGGCGCGTCGCCGTTCAAGGGCGGAATCTGTCAGCGGGCATGATCGGGAACCCTCCTCTCTGACAGCGTGCATCCCTGGCAGTTATCGGCCCGATCTCGCTCGCTTGCAATCGAGGCGATCTGGTCGGTACCATCGGTCGGGGTTGGACAGCCTGTCGACCCCGTCTTGAACCAGATGGGTGGCGGTCTGGCTGATGGCGCGATCTGCGGGTTCCCATTCTTTTCGCCTTGGCCGCGCCCGCTACGCGTACGGATTGCCTTCATCGCTCCAACGATTTCAGGGGACCTCAAACGGACCGCGCGGACAGGCGACAGCGACTCGCGCAACGCGAATCACAGCACGGCAGGGCCAGCGTGGATCGGCGACCAATCGCGCCGCCTACCCCCCGTCGCTGGCGCTAAAGGCAGAACAACACGAGCCCGATAATCCATCTGATGGCGCATCCCGGCAGTCGAGCACGGCCGGGCGAGTTGACACCGATATCGGTTGTCTGTATGCTCGGCGCGTTCTAGAACCTTGCGGAACCGATTGGCGGTTCGCACAGAACGGAGGTATCGCATGCGACGATTCGCGATTTTGGTTTGCCTGACAGCGCTGGCGCTGATGTTGCCCGGCTCGGCGCAGGCACAGGGGACCACGTTCTTCGACTTTGACGAAGTCGGGGCTTGGTGGGACTATTTCGACTGCGAGGCGATGCGGGTGATTCTCGGCTCCACCGCCAGCGGCGATGCCACTGATATAACGAAGGCGTCCGAAAGCGACGCCTGCAAGATGTTCAGCGGTCTGAGCCGCGCCAATCGGCGCATCCTGGAGGACTTCATCGACGGCACCATGACCGGCCCGCACGAGAACACCAAGGCTTGGTGGAACGCGAACGCTGGTGATGGCGGCACTGCATGCGTCGTCCGTCAGCAGTTGGTCGGCATTCTTCCGATCGACGGTGATGGCGCCACGGATGGCGTTCAGGAACACACTGGACCCCATACCGGGGATGACGAGGACTTGTACTGCCGTACTTTCGACGGCACCGGCGGCTTGCGTCCATCGGAATTGGAGATGGTCAACGGTGTCGGCATGGCGATCAGCGGACGCGGCGGCATGATGACCACCGACGACGAGGAAGAGGATGAAGAGGAAGCCCCCGCGCTGCCGCTGGTGGGCGTCGGTCTCCTCGGCCTCCTGCTGGCCGGTCGCGGCGCGTGGCTCCGCCGTCGTGCGTAGCACCGACGACTGAACACACCGTACGGCAACGTGCAACGCAACGGCTCCCGGCTTCGGTCGGGGCCGTTTTTTTTTGCACCCGCGAAAGGAGACGGACGACGTGAGTGAATCGCCGACGGACCGGTGGCCGAGCCGGTCGGCCTTTTCTCCGGCGTCCGTGGTGCTTGCTGCCGCCGCCCCCGCAGCGCAGGCGCGGTGGGGGCCGTGCGCGCCGATCCGGCATCGAGCGCACGCACGGCCGACATGTCGGCGGATGCCATCCGACAATGGCAATCGGCAGGCGTCAGGCGGCGTCGCGGTTGCGGCGCCCGGCGAGGAGGCCATCGAGCGAGCCTTCGAGTCTGGCGATCCGTTCGCGCAACTCGGCCATCTCGCGGTTCACGTCGTCGAAACGCTTGTTCGGCAATGCCGTCGAAGCGCTTGTTCATGTGGGTGGCGACGTGTCGACTCGCTTGTCCGTCTTGTCGAGGCGATCGTTCAACTCCCGGCGCTGTTCGCGCGGGTCGCGGCGCAACTCTCCCGGTCGCGGCGATGCCACGTGAACAGGGCGAGCAGAGCCGGCGTCAAGGCCCTCAGCCCCGCGGCGCGGGGGTGGAGCGAAGCGACGCGCCTTGACGCCGGTAAGCACACGCTCACGCTGTTTGGCTTGACGATGCCGGCAGCGACCACAACATCTTGCGGTCGACCCGGAGTCCAGTTTCGATCAGATCCTCGAGAGCGCCAACACTTGTTCTTCTCCTTGGCCGGTTCATCCCCGCGCGGGCGGGGAACACCCGTGGATGGAGCGCATCGTGGTCACAGCCATCGGTTCATCCCTGCGCGGGCGGGGAACACCTGCTGACGGAGTGGACCGAGCGGCTGACGCAGGGTTCATCCCTGCGCGGGCGGGGCACACTCTTCTTGCAAGGTGTTGATTATACGTGTGGCTTATTGCTGGCCGGCGAGACAGGCCGTTGCCTGATGAGGCAGTGCTTCGACGGGTCGGCGGCTTCCCAATCGTCCGGGTCGTACTGCCTTCGCTTCCAATGCACCCCATGTTGCTGGGTCAGCACCTGGTACATTCGCTTCATGCGCGCACCATCGATTCCGCGCAACTGATCGACCGAACGCCGACTTGGGCCCGGTTCGCCGAACGTACCCGACGAATGAGCAGCAGGCCGCATCCATAGGCCTTGGCCGCCCCGAAGCCGCGGGCGATGGCCGGCAGCAAGGTTGCAGGATCGGCCACCGTCAGTACGCCCTCGAAGTCGAGCGTCGAATACGACATCGCAGGCGCCGATCCCTTCCGGGCGATACGACGTTGATCGTACCCGTCCACTCGCACGTCGCCGGCGTGAATCGTGAACCCGGACCTGTCAGCCTGACGCCCGAGCCACGCGATGCCCTGATTGCGGACTGTGGCGAGACGCTGAGCTGCGCGCAGTCCCGGCGCGCGGGATCGCAGCGCATCCATCACGACATCGTGCTTGACGGAACGGCGCGCCAACGGCACTCGGCGCCGAACCACAGGGTTGGCGCGCAGCGAGAAAGCCAGACGATCTCCAGGTTCGAGCGCCGGCGCGAACGGCTTCGGCGCCGCAATTTCGAACAACCCGTGTTGATCCTCCGGTTGGCGCATGGACAGAATGAGGAACACGCCGGCATCCATCTCCCGCCACAGGAAGTCGCGACGCCGATTCGGATCGTCGGCAAATAGTGACCAGACGAGGTGATGACCCGGGTGCCGTGTCGTCCCGCCCCTGCCTGCGCCGCCCAGGAGCAGGGGTACCAGCGCGGCTGCCGAAGCGTCGCGTTTGAGGCAAGCGCGGGAGAGGTACAGGGTCGGCGTCACGCTTCGCCATCCTCTCCCAAAGCTACGCGTTCCAGTCGATCCGCGAACTGCCAGCGTGTGCGGCTGACAACGACGTCGCGCCGGCGCTCGATGCCGGCTGCGTCCGGCGCGTCCGGTGCATCGTGATCGCACGCGATAGCGCCCCGTGCGGCGCCGCCTCCGGCATGTTGCAGGACCCACTGCTCTTCCGCGGTCCGCTGCCGGGCGTTGAAGGCAGCCACGAGGGTGTCCGCGTCGACGATCTCCGGGTTCAGGGGCAGGCCGAGCGGCGCCGATTTGCGGCCGAGATAGAGCACAAAACGCGGTCGCCGCAAAGCGGCAGCAAGCTCTGCAAGGTTCGGGGCGTGATCCTGGCGCGCCCACAACGCGATGGTGAAGAAGGCGTCGGAAAGCCACTCTCGGCTGGACCGCACGGTGTTGAGCCCCTCCGACTCCAGCTCCTCGCGGCGGAGAGCGAAGGTTCGTCCCTTGCGCGCCTTCGGCGTCTGGGCGGTGTGATAGTCCATGAGCGGCCGGCCCGGGGCGTCGGTTCTCACGGCGTAGTGGAGATCTGCGTCCAGCCGTCGGTGAGCGGCTTCGTCGGCGCGTTCGACACCTCGGGCGGCGGCGACCAGACCCAGGATAGCGGAGCGCCCCGGCCGCGCCCAGCTCATGCGACGCTCGCCGACCGCTATCTCGCCGCATGCGCCCAGTGGAGCGTAGAGGGTGAGCAGCAGGTAGCGCATGGGATCAACTCGTCGCGAACGCGATCAGCTCGTCCAGTGTCCCCTGGCCCTGTTCCACACTCATTGTGTAGCGTCCGTCTGCACAGGGACCGTACGCCGCATCGAGTCGATCCCGAAAGCTCTCAAGCGCCTCGATGGACTGCCGGCCCTGATTGTCGTTCCGAACCGGCCTGAGAAACGCCGCGGCCAGACTGCGAGGCTGGGCGGATCCCTTCTCCCCGAGCATGTAGAAGGCGCGAGCGCGGCTGGCGAAGCTAGCCTGCTTGCCACCCGGCGACACGGTCGCGGCAGCTTCCGCGAGGGCGGTCAAGCTCGCGTCCCGCACCGCGTTCGCGCCGTCCAGGTTGCGGAGCAGCAACTCCCGATCGACGCAGACATAGAGATAGAAGACGCCGGCGCCAAACTCCTGGACGCCGACGTGGGCGGCTCCTGCATCACCAGGCTCGTCGCGCGACTTGAGATCGTCGACGGCCGTGTAGTAGTCGTCCTCCGCGATGGCGCGATGCGTCGTCATGGCGTGCGCGACCTGGACTGCCGCTTCGCGGTTGAACTTCGGATTGTGGGCAAGCATGCGGCCGAACATGGCGATGTCGGCCGCTGCGTCCGCGGGCTGGAGCAGGTCCTCCGCCTTGGGCGCCTCGACGGCGTTGCCGCCAGCAACCTTGTCGGCGAGCGCAAGTGCTCGCTTGCGTTCCTCGGGGGACACGAAGGCGAGTTGCTCGATGTGGGTCGGTTCCTTGTCCTTGTCGTCCCTGACCTTGCCGAACACACCTGCGATGTCGCGCGCCAGCGTCAAGGCCTTGGCCTCATCCATCCCGCGTCCGCGCAAATGGTCGAAGACTTCCTTGCCGAGCCGCTTCGTGCGGGCTGCCAAGTGTCCGTCGAGGCTCCGTCGGAAGACCTCGGACGTGCGCCACGCGCGCTTCAGGCTCTGCGACGACACCCGCAGGCGCGGCACGCCGCCGAAGACGACGCTCTTGGGACGGCCCGTGTCGTCCCGGTTCAGATTGGAAGGTCCGTACGCCGTGAGCAGGTGCAGTTGAAGGAAGTCGGCCATGCGATGATTTTCTATCGTTCGAGTTGCCCGGACGCCGTCGACACGGGCGCTCCTCGCGCGCCGAGGATGTCGGCGACGGCGTAATAGTCGAATATCCAGCGCTGCTTGACCTTGTCGCCCCAGTAGAGAATGGCGGAAGACAGGTCACCGACGTTGGCCCTGCCCTTGGTCATGCGGACCAGCCGGCGCATGGCTACCATCAGCTCGTCAGGCTGCGTCTGGAGCAGCCGGCGAAACCGGCCTTCGGACAGCAGGGCCGACTGGTGATCGTCGAGCTTCGTGCGGCCAACAGCGCGGGCCACGCTACGGCCGTCCGACTCGCGCACGAACGCGAGGACGCCGGCCAGCATCGCGGACCGCTCCGGGCTGTGCGGGAGTCGTGCGGCGAGGCGCAGGGCTTCGGGCTCGAGCAATACCTCGATCGACGTGGCGGCGTGCCGCATCCGCGCCAGAGCCGCGCGGCGGTAGCCGGAGTGGGCACCGTCCTTCGTCGTCAGGCGCTGCCACCAGTCATGGGCGATGGCCGCGCCGCTGTGCTGCCGGGGATTCATCATGCCGACTTCTGCTCCCGGTCTCGCCCCCGCCCGGTTTCCGGCGACGCAATGCCCAAGTCGCCGTCGAACAGGGACCTGCCGACCTTTCCGCCGCCGCCAAGCGCGAGCGCCAAGTGGAATCGCGCCTTTATGTAGCGATGCATGTTCCGATTCTCCAGCCCGTCGGCAGGGACGAACTCGTCGAACAACCGCAGTGCCGCCCGCTTCATCGCCAGCGGCCAGCACCGGCGAACCTCGACGGTAGCGTCATCGCTCTCGGGGAGCGCCTTGGCCGCATCCACCGCGTCGACGAGCGCGTTGTAGAACGCATCTTCCGTGTCTCGAAAAAAGCGCTCCGCCACGAAGCTGTGATCACCGGGCGCGTCCTGGGAACGATCGTAGGTCGCCGCCTTCACCGCCCCCGTCAACAGACGGGCTACTGTCGCGGCGCCGGCGGTCGTGCGTTGGATAAAGTAGGCGAGTTGGCCGCGTGTCTCGAAGTCGAGGTTCCAGAGCGGCATTTCTCCTTCGCTCCAGGCACGCGCCTTCATGTTGTCCATGTCGTAGCCGAAGGCAGCGAATCGGGACACGCCCACGTTCTGCGCGGCGTGCTGCTGCCAGTGTCGAATGACCTGCGCTGGCTCGTGTAGCCCGTCCCGGCTGGGTACGACGAGGCCCGGCCACAGGCGATAGCTGATGCCGCCCGGTTTCGGGTGAACAGGCAGCTTTACCGTGGATGCCTTCTTCTGGCGATAGTACGGCGTCAGGGGGTGCTCGAACCCTGCCGAGTAATCGATGCCGTAGTTCCTGGTCCGATAGCTTGCCGCTACCGCGGGATCGCTTGCGCCGGTGAGGCCGCAACGCCGCCCCTTCGCGCTCTCGAACACGAGCCGTATGCGGCGCGGCATGCCCCAGTAGACCTGCAGGGGGTGGACATCGGAAGGGGTCGTCGGTTTGCCGCCCGCCTGCCGATTCGACGTGCGGGTAGGAGCGAGCCAGGGAAATATCGTCTCGGGCTCGTCCAGGCTTGGCGCGCCGGCACGCCCAGCGACCTGCTCGCGACTTTCGACGTTGAGCCAGAGCCGGCCCCAGAGCGTATCGCCGTAATCGGCGTGGCTGGCGACGACCAGCGTCGTCATCGGGCCGCCACCGCGCAACGACGTGCGATGTCCGGCGCCGCCCGACGGGGCGTAGCTGTTCAGCGTGTAGAGCGCCATCGCGGCGGCGGCGCGGGAGAGCACGGGTGCCACGCCGCGCTTCACGAACAGATCCGCGTTGTTGCGCAAGGTCTGCGCCCCTGGCGCATCAATCAGCAGCGCTGCGACATCCTTGCTCTCTACGTCTTCGAGCAGAGCGAGGTCCTGCAGGAATCGCGGTCCGTCGCCATCCAGATCGAATGCGTGCGCCACGGTCACAAAGCGCTGCTCCAGAACGTCTGGCCCCGGCGGTTTCAGCCACCAGTCTTCCCGATCGTCTTCGTTGGCTGGAGCAGCGGCGGTAGCCAGCAGGCCAATCAGGAACTCGTATACTGCGCCGTTGAAGTCCGGTCGGGGCCATGCGAACGCAACGAACGGGTCCTCGCCGATCCGTTCGTTGATCCGCCACGGTTGGATGCGCTCGACGGCGCCGTTGCGCCGCTGGACGGGCAGCCCACGGTTCGGCAATGAGGTTGAACGCAGGGGACGGGTTGTAGATGTCCGCGTGTCGGGCGCGTGTCTCGCCGGAGCTGGGATGCATGCGAGCTACCATAATGGTCGGGAACAGTCCGCATACGCGTAGCATTCATCTGGACGACAACTTGAGGCCGCGAGTTGGGTCGTAGCGCAGGCGGACTTGGCCGTCATTTCGGGCAGACGCCGCCGGTCCCGACCAGTCGGGCGGAGCAGGCGGCGGCGTCGTGGCCTTCATGCGTGCGGGCAGATCCGGCGGCAGGAAGCGCAGCAGATCCTGGCGGGCGGCGTCCGGCACGTTGAGCAAGACGGCGCGCGGGGAGCGATTCACCCAGAGCCGGGCGAAGTTCCGCTCTTCGCCAGCCACGCCCTCCAGCTCCGGCCCCCGGCTTCGGTAGACGTTGATGCTCTCCCAGTTGCGCCGCCAGCCGGCCGCCGTCTCGTTCAGGCTGCCGGTCCAGGCGATCTTGTAGCCGGCGCGGTCCTCGATGAGACCGATTTCTCGTGGAAGATCGCCGTGTCGTTCACCGGCCGTTCGGCCGCGTCGCAGGGAACCGCGACCTTCACTTCGAGGTGGCTGCGGCCGATCATCCACGCGACCAACTTCAGCGCCTCGACCGCTGCGGAGTCTGGCGGCGCCAAGGGCAGTTCGACGAGGTGCGGCGCGGCGCAAGTCGCGCAGTGCTTCGCTCCCGCTGATGGGCGTCGGTCTCTGCGGAGCCAGCGTGCAACCGACGACCATGCGCATGCGGCCGTCGTTGCGGACCAATCCATCGACGCCGCAGGCCGCCAACGCGAGCGCGCCGGCATCGAGATAGCCGGTCAGCCGGTCGTAGCGTGCAGCGTTCTGAAGGGCCGGAACGTAGAACGCCTCGACCAAGTCTCCATCGTCGGGCGTGTACTTGAGTTCCCAGGCTCGGTGTGTGAGCACGATCAAATGCACGATACTCCACCCCGCAGGGTTATCCCAGGAGGCGGCATTGGTGGTTTCCAGAGGGGGCAACAGCTCGGCGTGCGGTTGCCGCGGGGCTGTGGGCAGCGTGGAGGCACTCACGCCGGCAAGCCGCGCGCCCTGAGCCGGCCGAGCGCCAGCCGGCGCGCTGCGGCGAGGACGAGCAACCAAGCAGCACGACCTCTACTGCACGCGCGTCCATTCGGACGTTGTCGGCGATGTCGCCCGTCGCCGCGTCGAAACGCCGGCGTGCCATGACGCCGGAATCCGCTGGACGCGCCGCACGCCCGTGAGCTCCAAGCCCGGCTCGTCCCGCCGGGTGGCGCGACACGTTCGAACTGTCGCCCGGACCGCAGCGCTGCTTCGTTGTGGATGGAGATGTATCCGGGAGGGCGGATCGAGGATCCGACCAGGTGCTCGGGGTGTGAGACGATCCACACCTGACCACCGGAGGATACCGGTGCGCGGCAACCGGCGACCTCCATCGAGATCCGAGGCGCCCGCCCGCACAACCTCAAGGGCGTCGACGTCGACGTTCCCCAAGCACCGGCTCGTTGCGTTCGCCGGCGTAATCAGCGCGTCGCTGGCGATTGCGGCGGCGTTCAGCACGTGGTCGTCGTCGCCCGAGCTCGCGGGCCGACACCACCACGCTGATCTCGATCGCGCCGGGGAACTGCTCGGCGGCGATGTTCCAGATCCACGCGGCGCCGTCGCCGATGACGACGCGCTGGGCTGCGGTGTCGAAACCGCGCCGTGGCCTCACGATAGGCCCGTTGAGCGAAGGCGGCCGGCTGCGGGTCGGTGTCGCGGCTGGCCGCGCTTTCGACCGCGGCGTTGTAGCTGACCGACCCGAGATCGCGCACGGGGCGGCCTTGCGTGTCGTGTCCTTCAGCCGTCCACACGGTGGCCAGCTTGACCTCGCGGGTCTTGGCCGAGCCGTCGGGCTGCTTCCCGCGCCGCCCTTCGACCTCGGTTGGGCGCACCGGCACGCCCGTGCCGTCCAGCCCCAGGTACATCGTCGGCGCGGTCGCCGCGGCGGTCGGCTCGGTGACCGAGTACTCGTCGTCAGCGATGTCGCGTCCGAGCGCCTCGGCATTGCGCTCGACCTGCCGGGTCTCGACATCCACCCCCGGCCAGAGCGGACAACCACTCGCTCGCCTTGGCGAAGCTGCCCTCGGCCGCCGCCAGTCCCAACCAGCCGCTGGATGGCCGACGACAGCGAGCTACCTTGCAGACCCAGTGGTAGTAGCAGGCGCGCGGCCTCCGACTTCAGCGTTGCAGGGTAACCGGTCCCAACAGCGTGGTGAACGTTTTCGGGCGACGGCCGACGTAGCGCGCCCGCCGGCCGCAGGCGCTACGCCATCCACTGCGCGGCGATGTCGAGGGCTTGGTGACGGACCGCCTGTTCGAAGGCCTCGAAGTCCGCCACGGCGGCGCGTCCGGGACCGACAAGCGCATCAACTTCGGCCCCGTCAGGGGCTACGAGCGCTGCGCCCCAGCCGCTTCGACCACCCGGCGCGCCGTGGCGAGCGCGCGACGCGTGAACCGTCAACAGGAGCGTCTCAAGGTCCTGCGCATTCACGCTCCCCCGCCTGAGGAACGCGTCGACATCGGTCTCGACCGCCGACTTCAAGGCGGCGAACATCTCCTCCTTCTTGAAGCCCCGCTTTTTCGGCCGCGTCAGCGAGCGGTTCCGTCAAGCGGGCGCGGCCAACGGGGAAGGAAAGGGAACCACTCCAAACCACACCCACCGGCCGCGCCCTGAGCCCGCTGCCACCCGTCCCGGTGCAACCCCGGGCCGGGGTCGACCGGCAGATCTGAGCCTGACAGGACGATACCGGCAGCCCATCCGACCGTGCAACCCCTTCTTGTGGTCTTTACGGAGGCCTGACAGAGAAGCAGCCCTGAAGTGATCCGCGCGGAGCTGGACGACTACGCCCACCGTTACATCCGGTCGTGCCGCTTCCCTGACCCGCTACGGGATCGGTTCACCTGGATCGCGAACCGCGACGTCGAGCTACCGAAAGGCTGCTGAACCTACTGTGACCCCCGGGACGGCACAGGAGCCTGCGCCGTGGAACGATTTGGGGCTCATCGGCCACCACGCCAAGCTGGCGTTGGTGGCCGTCTCCGTCAGGAAGGCGAACCTGCCACCACAACTCGTGCAGGCTGCACACGACGACGCGAGCTCACCGAGCTACCTCCGGACCTCGTCGCAACCACGCGCGTGCGGGCGAGACGACCGACCCGGTGCGAGGCGCCGGGGGCGGGGCCGACGACGGTGGACCGGCGGTTCGACGTGGGGGTCGAGGCGGCGCGGCAAGACGGCTTCGGCAACGCGTTGGACCACCTCGGGGGTGCTCCGGGCCTCGGCCGCATGGGCGAGGCGGCGTACTCGGTCCAGGTGCGCGGCGGCAGGACGTTTCAGGACACCGGCCGCCAGCGTCTGCCCGACAAGGGGGGCGCGCTGGCGGACTGGAATGGACACCCGACAGCGCGTGACGAAACACAAGAGACGCAAGCGCGACGACGCCCGCACCCGAGCCAGGCGCAAAAGCCGCGCGCAACCTGCCGTTCCGGGCCGCGGTTCCTCTGGCGGTTGTTGGCGGCCGGCCGATCCTCACGTGTCGAAGGTTCGTTCCACCACGGCTGAGCCGACCGAGTCGCCGAATGCGTTGACGGCGGTCCGGAAGCGGTCCAGCAGCCAGTCGACCGAGAGGATCAGCCCGATGTACTCGACCGGCAGGCCGACTGCTCCGAGGACGATGACGAGCGTGACCAGCCCGGCCTCCGGTATCCCCGCCGCTCCGATCGCCGCCAGCGTTGCCGTGACCGCCACGATCACCTGCTGCGCCATGCTCAGCTCGAACCCGATGGCCTGGGCGATGAAGATGGCCGCGACCGCCTCGTAGAGCGCCGTCCCGTCCATGTTGATGGTCGCTCCCAGCGGCAGCACGAACTCGCTCGAGCGCTTCGAGATCCCCGCTTTCGTCACCGCGCACTCCATCGTGACCGGCAGGGTCGCTGTCGAGCTGGCGGTGGAGAACGCCGTCAGCAGCGCCTGCGACATCTGGTACAGGAAGCGCAACGGGTTGCGCCGCGTGAAGACCCAGAGGATCAGCGGCAGCGTGATCAGCGCGTGCACCGCCAGCCCGGCGAGCACGGTGAGGAAGTAGGCCCCGGTCTGCTGCAGCACCAGGATCAGGTTGCCCTCCGCCTGGGCTTCCCCGAACCGGGCCGTGACGAGGCAGAAGATGCCGGCCGGAGCCAGCCTCATCAGCAGCAGGATGAACGACAGCAGCGCGTCGTTCACCTGGACGATCATCTGGCAGAGCGCGGCCACGCGCTGACCCATCGTGGTCAGCATGCCCGCGAAGATAACCGCGAAGACGATCAGCGCCAGCAGGTTCGTCTCGGCCGCGGCGGCGATCAGGTTGTCCGTGAACAGCATCAGCAGCAGGTTGCGGAAGATGCCGCCGAGCGTCGTGTCTCCCTGTTCGGCGGCTATCCCCTCGCCTTCGGCCGCCATCCCCTCCAGCGTCGCCGGGTCGACCGTGCCGATGCCCGGCCGGATCAGGTTCACCATGATCAGGCCGACGATGACGGCCAGGGCGGTGGTGGTCAGGTAGTAGCCGACGGCGGCGCCGCCGGGGCGTCCGAGCTTGCGGACGTCGCCCAGGCCGATGATCCCGCTCATCACGCTGGCCATCACCAACGGCACGACCATCATGGTGAGCAGGCGGAGGAAGATGTCGCCGCCGACCTCGAACCGCATCGCGGTTTCGGGACTGAAGAACGCGAGCCCGACGGCGAGGCCGATGGCGCCGAGAATGTACAGCGTGAGGCGGCTGGCGTGGTTCTTCGTCATGGTGAGTCTGGAATATACGGGATTGGACTGCGTTCCGGTGCGCGTCCTGACCCCCTTCGTCCTGCCGCAGGCCGGGTCTGCCTGCGCCGGGGCTCTTGGGGCTGCAGGCCCGCAGGGCTCGTCCCCGTGTGCGCGGGTCGACGCGGCATGTCAAGTCGGTGTGCGACCGTGAGCTGGGCACATCCCCGCCGTTGCGGGATGTTGCGTGGCTGACCCGCTGCGTCGGGCAATCCCCGCCGGTGGAGGGAAGACAGCGATCGTGTGCGGTTGCAGGACGCTTCGCTCGGGGGGGCGATCCCTGCACGCCCTACGCAAGCATCCGGCCCGCGATCCGGGCCCCGCACAAGCGGGAATGGACGAGCAAGGCGCCCGGCAGGCGCGCCGATGAACCGACACCGAGGTAACATATCCGTTACTGTGGCCGATGTTCGATATCAGGGAGTACGTCGATGCGCGGAGCAGCAGCCCATTCGCTCGGTGGTTCGATTCGCCTCGATGGCTGCGCTGCAGCGAAGGTCACGACCGCGTTGACCCGCATGGAGCTGGGCAACCTGTCGAACACCCGAACACTGGGGGCAGGTGTCTTGGAGTATCGGATCGACTTCGGACCGGGCTACCGGGTCTACTTCGGTCGAGATGGCGAGGCACTGATCGTCCTGCTCGGTGGAGGAACAAAGGCACGCCAGCAGCGAGACATCGACAGCGCTCGAAGAGTGTGGGAGGAGTACCGCAGGCGGAAAAGCCGGGAGGAGTGAACCGATGGCGCTAACGCGGGACGTCAAGGAGACCGTACGAGCACGGATTGAGCGTGACCCGGGCTTTCGGGAAACGCTCCTCGAGGAGGGGATCGAGCACCTTCTGGCTGGCGAACTGGAACTCGGCAAAGCGGTCCTGCGCGACTATGTCAAGGCGACGATCGGCTTTCAGGAACTTGGCGGACTGACAGCGAAATCGCCGAAGAGCCTGATGCGGATGCTAGGGCCGCAGGGCAATCCGCAAGCACGACACCTGTTCGAGATCATCAGCTGCCTTCAAGAGCGCGAGGGCCTACACCTGAAGGTTCAGGCCGTCCGTTGAGCGCAGACCGCGAAGGCGCCTGCCGCCCACACGCGGGGATCGACCCGTCGAGGACATCGGTCTGGTTCCGATCTGCGTCCCTGCTCCCCCGCGCGCGGGGATGAACCGGCGGAAGGCCGGCTCGCCAACACGAGCGGCACCCTGCTCCCCCGCGCGCGGGGATGAACCCCAGCAGAGCGGAAGCGCTTCCTGACAGGCATCAGTCCCCCGGTGCGCTCGGGGATGAACCGGGACCCGCGAGGAGGGATTCCCAACAGCGCGTACGCCGCGTAGAATCAAGGAGAGACAATGGCCACGACAGCACCACCCGACGTCCCGGTGCGGAGCTTGCAGGACATCCTGACCGCACTCCAGCGGCACCCCGAATGGCGCACCGCACTGCGGCAAGAGCTCCTCGGAGAGGAGCTGCTCGAACTGCCCGCGGTGTTCGCGAAGTTCGCCGTAGAAACGACCAGGCGACTCGACCTCCTGACACAGGGGCTGGCAAAGATAGATAGCGAATTCCCAATCGTTCCGATGCGTTCCAAAAACACCAATGGAACTTGCAGATTTCTGAAATCACGTTCCCAGACACGCCAGAGGAATCCCACCCAATCCCGTGCAAAAAGTGGTAACCTCGTGGTAAGCCTGTTTCGCAGGGGACGCCATGAAGAGGTTGACGGCTCGACAGGTTCAGACGCTGCGCAAGCCGGGCAGGTATTCGGACGGGCACGGGCTGCATCTGTTCGTGCAGCGTAGCGGTACGCGGTCCTGGGTGCAACGGCTCACGGTGCCGGGTCGGGGCAGAGTCGACCGCGGGCTCGGCTCGGTCGACGTCGTGAGTCTGGCGCAGGCTCGCGCGTGGGCGCTCGACAACAAGCTCGCGGTCAAGCGGGGCGAAGACCCGTTCGCGGGGCCGCAGCGCTCGACGATGCCGACGCTGCGGAAGATCGCCGGCAAGGTCGCCGACTCGAACCGGGCGCGGCTGTCGCCGGGCGAATACAAGGCGCGGGCGGCGACGCTGGAGCGGCACGCGGCGGAGCTGCTCGACCTGCCGGTCGACCGGGTCGGCAAGCCGGAAGTGCTGCGAGCCCTCGAACGGGTGTGGACGTCGCAGCCGGGCACCGGCCGGAAGCTGCGGACGGCGCTCGGGGCCCTCTTTCGGCATGCGCGCGCGGCGGGGCTGATCGAGGTCGATCCGGTCGCGGCGGTGGCCGGCGCGCTCGTTCCCCAGCCGGCCGTACGCGAGCACATGCGCAGCGTGCCGTATGCAGACGCGCCGGCTGCGATGAAGCGGATCGACACGTGCCGCGCGACGCTGTCGGCGAAGGCCTGCCTGCGGTTCCAGATCCTGACGGCGGCGCGCCCGTCCGAAGCACGGCTGGCGACGTGGGGAGAGATTGCCGAGGACGCGGGCGAGTGGCGCATCCCGGCTTGCCGGATGAAGCGGGACCGCGAGCATGTGGTGCCGCTGGTTCCTGCGGCGGTGGCGTTGCTCGACTCGGTGCGGTCGTTGCGCCGGCATGACGGCGACGACGCGTTGGTTTTCCCGAGTCCGCAGGCGGGGGCCGGCTCGTTGGCGGCGGCGACCGTGGTCGGGGTCATGAAGTCGGCCGGTCTCGCTGGCGCGGGGTCGCCTCACGGCTGGCGCTCGACGTTCCGCACGTGGGCATCGGAGCGCGCGGACGCGGACTACGCGGTGATGGAAACGAGTCTGTCGCATGCGGTCGGCTCGGCTGTCGAACGGAGCTATTCGCGGTCGACTTTTCTGGACAAGCGCCGGGCACTGCTCGACGCGTGGTCCGAGTTCCTTGCCGGCGACGTCGCGGTCATCGCCGAGGGTGGCCTCAGCCTGCGTCCGACAGCACCGTCGTGAGTGACGAGCGCAATGTTGCGAAACGCGTCCTGCGATCTGCAGTCGCGCACGCGCAAGACCTGTTCGGTCTGTCTTGCTCGGCGCCGAGCCTCGGGAGCTTCGATCACGCTCACGGAGTCGCACTCGACAGGACGAGCTGTGATGTCCATCGATACTCAGCACACGCATCCTGGAGGAGCGAACCGCAAGCCCGCCGAACCGGCGACGGCCGCTGTTGACATCGCTGTGGCGGCACGGGCGGGGCGATCGTGGAGCATCCTGTTGACCGCGGGCTGAGGGTATCGGTAGCAATTCGTAGCCCGCGGGTCGTTAATTCAATTCGGCATTGGCGAGGGCCGTCCGGTTGACCAACGCGCCGCCGCCGACGAACCCATTCGTGCGTTTGGGCGAACGGGGATTGCGCCCATTGCGTGTCAGTCGCTGTGTCGTCACTTCATGGAGCGGTTGGAACCGGCGCGGGGTCGGTTCGCGATAAAGGCTCGCACCTCGTTCTCGTACCATCGAACGGCGCGGGCGCCGATTCGGACCGGCCTGGGGAATTCGCCGGCCGCCATCATCGCGTAGATGCTTGAGCGCGACAGGCCGGTCATCTCGCACACCTCCCGTAACGTCAGCAGTCGCATGCAGACCTCCTTGTTGCCCGCCGGGGGGGCAATGCAGGTGTACGGGATCGAGGTCGCGGCGCCGGCCACAGGTTCGCCCAAGGCCTGCCAATCGGGGCGGGACCATGTGCGGCGCCCGTGAGCAGGCGGGGCGAACCGCAACTCGGTCGGGCGCCGGCCACGCGCGGGGAGTACATCCTCGCGCGCGCGGGGTGGTCGACAAGCGCGGCATCGGCAACCGCGAGGCGGTGGGTTCATCTCCGCGGGTGCCGAGCGGTTTAGCGCGGCCGTTGCGTCGGGAGTTCCCGCGACCAGTTGATCGTCTCGATGCCGAACGGTGTCGCTGGCGCTGTCAGCACCTCCTTCCCCTGGTCGAGCAGCTCGGCTCGCTCGCACCAACGCCAAGCCAGCACCAGGTGGCGCCGGGTCACGTGAACAAGGAAGAAGACGCACTCGCCAGCGAGCTTCAGCTTCTCCTCACGCACCCCGATGGCTCGGGGCGCCTTCCCGCTGTCCAACAGCCGGCGCCGCTCGGCGTCGACAAGGACGAGGACCAGATCCCCCGCACCGGCAAGGAGGCCTATCGGCGGCTGTTCACCGATCGGGCGTGCCCCGATTGCGGCGGGGTTCAGCTCAACGCCGCGGCGCGGGCGGTAGAGCTGGCGGGCAGCGAGACCATCGGGCGGCTGGTCGAGTGCGAGCTGACGGAGTTGGACCGCATGCTCGCGGATCTCGTCGCGCGGGACGACTACGAACCGATCCGCGACGTGGTCACGACGCTGGTCGCGCGGATGCGTGGGACCCCTCCTGCACCTCAGCGACATCGGCGTCGGCTACCTGTCGCACAACCGCGGCGTGCCGACGCTGTCCGGCGGCGAGAGCCAGCGGGTGAAGATGGCCCGGCAGCTCGACTGCGGACCTCGTCGATCTCATCTACAT
>CATQHX010000057.1 GCA_958296065.1 Vicinamibacterales bacterium
GCTCGGACCGACCACCGCCACCTGCCGCCCCGGCTCGATCGTCAGGCTCAGGTTCCTTATCTGCGGCGGCCGGTTGGCCTGGTAGCCGAAGGTGACGTCGCGCAGCTCGATGCGCCCCGGCCAGGCGCAGGCGTCCCCCCAACGTCTCGATACGGGCCGCCGGCGCGAGACATCCCCGCCAGCGACGGGTCCTCGGCGGCGTCGAACACGTCGCCCAGCCGCTGCAGGTCGGCGTCGAGGCGTCTGCAGCAGGTCGGCGAACTGCACGAAGCGGCCGACCGGCCGCAAGAAACTGCCGGCCACCACGTGCAGTCCCATCAACGTGCCGAGCGTCATCTCGCCCGCCATGACGCGCAGGCCGCCGAGCCCCATCACCGCCGCGCCGCCCAGCATCATGAACAGCCCCGGCATCGCGGCGTTGACGTGGCCCAGCTCCGAGAACCGCTGCCGCGCCGTCAGCTCGCGTGCCTGATAGCCCGTCCAGCGGGAAAAGTAGTCGTCCTCGGCCGCGGTCGCCTGCAGCGACTCCATCGAGCGCAGCGCGACGCCCCCGAGACCCGTCATCATGGCGCCCTCACGCTGCATCTGCCGCTTTTCGTCGGTCCGCCGCCGCGACACAGTCCGCATCACGATCGCGCCGGCCGCCGCGACGGCCGCGACGGCCGCCGCGAGCGGCGGATCGAAGGCCAGCAGCACGGCCAGGAACGCCGCGCTCGTGACGAGCTCGATGGCGATTCCGGCGAACTGCGTGGATCCGACGGTGGCCACCTCGTCGACGAGCTGGACCCGCGCCGCCAGATCGCTGGCGAAACGATGCACGAAGTAGCGGATCGGCAGGCGGAAGAGGTGCGACAACAGGCGGTTCGCCTGCACGACCGACAACCGTATGGCGAGCTTCCGCAGGCAGCGCTGCTGCAGCCACGCGAGCAGGTACAGGAAACCCGCCGCGGCGGCGGCCGCCAGCGGGAAGAAGCTCCAGTCCGACTCCCCGCCGCCGAGGACGCGGTCGACGAAGACGCTCAGCAGAAGCGGCAGCGCCAGGCCGGGCAGGACCATGAGCAGCCCGCACGCCATCGCGAACGACAGCGGCGCCTTCACCTCGCGCAGCCACGGCCAGAGCTGGCGGACCACACCGGGCCGGGCGCCCCCCGGCCGAAAGTCCGGTCCCGGCTCCAGAGCCAGCACGACACCGGTGAACTTCTTGTCGAACTCCTCGGCGCCGACGCTGCGGCGGCCGTTGGCGGGATCGTTCAGGTGGAAGCGGTCCGGCCCGCAGCCTTCCAGTACGACGAAATGATTGAATTCCCAGAACAGGATGGCGGGCGGCCGGATCCTGCGCAACTGCGCCGGATGCCGGCGCCAGCCGCGCACGCGCATGCCGTAGCGTTCGGCGGCGCGGGCGAGGTCGCCCGCGGTGCTCCCGTCGCGGCCGACGCAGCACGCGCTACGCAACTCCTCCAGACGCACCCGGCGCCCGTGGTACGCCAGCACGATGCCGAGGCAGACCGCGGCGCATTCGGTCGCTTCGAACTGCAGGAGCACCGGTGTCCGCACCCGCCGATGCTCCTGCGGCCGGGTCTTCTCCCGGCTGCCGCGCCCCCGCATCAGCCGCTCCCGGCCCGCGCCAGGAAGCGGATGGGCGCCTGACGCCGGGTGACGACGTCGAGCCGGCACGGCTCGCCGTCGGCAAGCGCCCGGTCGGGCGCATCCCGCAGGGACAACCGGACCAGATGACCGAGATCGGGGGCCGGGAAGCCGAGTCCCGCGAACCAGCCCGGTGGGGGGGTCGGACGGGCGGAAACCGCAAGCAGATCGGCCTCCAGCACGGACGCGCCCCGGCCGGCCGGCGCCGGCGCGAGCACCCGGGCGGCCATGCCGACGGCGACCTGCGCAGCCTGCGCCGGCGCAACGAACGCCACCGCTTCCATGGGGCCGGCGGTTCCCGTGCGGATGCGCGCAACCTCCGCCCCGGCCACGACCGCCTGGCCGGGCGTCAACGCGAGCGCCGTGACTTCGCCCGCCCAGGGGCTGACGATGACGTCGCCAACCGCCTCGATCATCTCCAGATCGGCCAGCTCCGCGCGAACGGCCCGCAACTGCTCGCCGGGCGCGCGCGTCTCGAGTGCGGCGACCCGCGCGCGCGCCATGCGTATGGAACGGCGCAATTCGGGGCGTCTGACGCGGGCGACGGACTGTCCGGACCGCACCGCGTCGCCCGTGTCGACCAGCACGTCGGCGACCGTGCCCGACAGCTCCGCGAGCACCGCGCGGCGGTCTCCCGGCCGTACGAGAAGACACTCGGTCGTCAAGCGGCTTTCGATGCTGCCGAACACGCTCCAGGCGCCGGCGCCCAGCAGGACCAGCGCCAGCCCCGCCAGAATCACCCATTCGTGCGGCGCCGTCACCTGGAGCAGGATGTCCAGCCGCTCGGTCTTCCCCTGGCTTGCGATCGCCTGCTCGCGAAACAGCGACTTGTCGAACAAACGCACTTCGTGCTCCGAATCCCTTCGTTCTCCAGACCCTTCCGCAACCCTCCGCTACGCGCCGGCCAATCGCCCGCGCCACTCCGGCTCCCCGGCGGACGGCTCCGGAAAGCCGTCAGGCAATGGTCGCAACGGAACGAAGCTCATGCCGACGTAGCCCTTGGCCTCCACGGCTTCCCCGGCGACGGTGACCTTCAGGTGGTTGATCCCCTGATGCGCCAGGAAGACCGCATTGTCGGCGTACACCTTCTGGTGCCCGGGCCACGCCAGCAGCCCCCGGGCCTTCGACGCGGTGCACCAGTCCTTCTCCACCAGTCTGGCCACGCACGGTTGCCAGTCGCCGCGCGTGGCGGTCTGCCAGCCGGTGCCGGCTCTCGCGTATATCTCCAATCCGAGACGCGGGCCGGGCCCCCGGGCCGTGACGTCGAACGACAACCCGACCTTGGAAACGACGTCGCGCAGACAGGCCAGGATGCCGGTGGCGGCCGCGACCCGGCCCGGCCAGCGCAACCGCGCCAGGAAGGCCGGTACCGCAGCCTCGTCGATGCCCTCGGCGACGAGGCGAATCGCCCGCCCGGCGCGGTCCGGCATCGCGCCGGCCTGGTTGACCCGCGCGCCCGGTGGCAGGGCGTCGAACGCCCGCTCGATCTCGCGTTGTTCCGCTGAATCCGCAGTCCGGCCGCAGGCATTCGCCAGCGTGCCGGCGATGTCGCGGCGCGCGGCGTCCTGCACGTCCTGTCCGGACGGTCCCGGCTTGCGCCGCAGCGCGAAGAAGATGCCGGGCCCGCTGCAACTGCCCGCGGGCAGCGCCGCGACGTCGTATTCGAGCAGCACGCTGTGAGCCCAGCGCGCCAGCACCGAGTCCGTCCGTCCGAACTCGGCAATACAGCGCGCGAGCGCCGCTCTCGACGGCGGGAGACGCGCGCCGCTGCATGCTTGCCGAATGAAGTGCCGTGCGACCGGAGCCTCCAGCGCGGCGGCGGCGGCGACGTCCGACGCGACAGGCACGCAGAGGTCCGCCGACGGGTCCGGGTCGCCGAGCCGGAACTCGAAGCCGAAGAACGCCGCCGCCGACGCGGGCAGCTCGCCGGTCCGTTCGAACAGCCGCGTCCATCCCTCGCCATCGATCAGGGACGCGGGCATGAGCGGGCGCAACCCGCGCAGGACATCTGCAAACGACGCCTCGCCTGCGCCGACCAGCGCATCCCACGGTGTCATGGAGTCCGCCCCCGCAGCCAGGTCGCCGTCACGTGTCTTAGCTGCCGGTGTCGTGCCGCTGCCGCCGTGTGTCATGGTCGCGGGCCGTAGCAGATGAACCCGTTGCTGAGAACGCCGTGCGGATCGAAAGTCTCCTTCCACCGCAGAATCGTCGTCCATTGCCGCCCGTAGTGGGCCCGCCACTCGTCCGGGCCGCGTCTGACCCAGCCCGTGAGATAGCGCTTGCCGCCCGCCGCCACGAGCCGCCGCCCCGCGGCTTCGACGACCGGCAGGGCAGACTGCAGCGCCGCCGCCGGGATGTACGGGAGCAGGCCGAAGCCAAGGACAGGTCCCTTCCTGGGGAACATGAGCATCGGCGTCGGTTCCGGACCGAGCGGCCGCAGCATGACGTTGGTGCTCGCCAGCAGGGCCGGCGGGAAGGCCTCGAAGAGACGCGTCACGCACGCCGCCGCGGCGGACCAGGGCAGCCAGGCTTCCGTGACCGGGACGCACAGGGCAGCGTGCCGGGCCGCCGGCAACGGCGTCGGCTCGGCCAGATCGGCGAATGCGGCGATGTCCCGGTCGCTGGTGCGGAACACGCGGCGGTGGTGCAGGCCGGCGAGCAGCCCGGCTTCGTCGGGCTCGGCGTCGAACTCGACGCTCACGTCCATGGGGTAGGACCAGTCCCCGGCCTCCGGCCGGTCGTCGTCCTCCCCGACAAACCCCTGGTCACGGTGCCGGCACCAGGCGCGGAGATAGTGAAACCGGCGGCGCGACAGGATCTGCGCCTGATCGCGCAGCAGGGTGTCCAGATCGTCGTAGACGAGACGGAACGTCCGCACGCGCGACAGCACGCGGCGAATGCGGATGCGGGCCTCGGTGATGACCGAGAACTGGCCCAGTCCGGCCCGGGTCGCGTCGAACAGCGACGCATTCTCCGTCGCCGAGCAACGCAGCAGCCGCCCGTCTCCGGTCACCACCTCCAACTCGTCGACGTTGCCGGCCTGCGTGCCGTAGAGGTGCGAGGACTGTCCGACACCGCCGGTCGCGAGCGTGCCGCCCACCGTGGTGTCCAGGTTGTTGGTCAGCACCACGGGCATCCAGCCGCACGGTCCGACATAGCCGACCACCTCGCGCCAGGTGGCGCCCGCCTGCACCCGCAACGTCTGTCGTCGCTCGTCGACAGGACCGATCCGGTCGACGCCCTGAATGTCGATCTGCACGCCTCCGTCGGTCAGCGATTGGCCGGCCTGGGTGTGGCCCGTCCCGCGGAGGGCCACGGGCGACCCGGTCCGGTTCGCCCAGCGGACGATCTCCTGCACGTCCCGCGCCGACCTCGGGGCGGCGACCGCCCGCGGCGTCTTGGCCACGATGCGCCCGGAGTCCACGCTGGCCGCGCGCCGCGCATCCTCGTCGTCACGGATTTCGACAAGTCCAGTCAGTGCGTGAACATCCAGCGTCTCACCCCACACGGCCCGGGTTCTTCTCCGCGAATCGGCACCAGTGGGCCTGACGGCGG
The DNA here is from genome assembly GCA_958296065.1 of Vicinamibacterales bacterium. Lineage (GTDB taxonomy): Bacteria > Acidobacteriota > Vicinamibacteria > Vicinamibacterales > UBA8438 > WTFV01. The sequence continues at coordinate 5,200 of CATQHX010000057.1, forward strand.
TTCATTTTGGAGGATGCGCGGCGCGGTCACCGGGGAACGCCGCCGCCGCCACGCGCGCTCCTGCCGTGGGAAGCTGAGCAGCAAGCCTCAGCATTCCCCGGGCGCGAGCCAAGTGCAAGCGCCGCCGGCGATGTGGTCGAGCTGCTCCCGGCTGAGCTCCGGGGTTGCCGGCAGCACCACGTGAGCGTCGGTGGCCGATTCCTCATGCACGTGCAGCCGGTAGCCGTCCGGGAGCCGCAGGCCGGTCTCCGCCTCGAGGGTCGCGCGGGGGTCGGCGACGAGCCGCGCCCGGAAGTCGTCGTCCTCGGCCGCCTTCATCGCGATGTGCGCCTTCACTTCCGCTTCTGTCTGCATGTCAGCCTCACCAAGTCTCATAGTTCCCGCCGGCGATGCGCCCCAGTTGGTCCCGGCTGAGCTCCGGCTTCGGCGGCAGCACCATGTGGGCGTCGGTGCCCGACTCCTCGTGCACGTGCAGCCGGTAGCCGGCCGGGAGCCGCAGGCCGGTCTCCGCCTCGAGGGTCGCGCGGGGGTCGGCGACGAGCCGCGCCCGGAAGTCGTCGTCCTCGGCCGCCTTCATCGCGATGTGCGCCTTCACTTCTGCCTCTGACTGCATATTCATCCCTTCTGGTTGTCGCGAGCCGGCGAGAACGGAGGCACCCTGTTGGGCGTCGATGTGGGGATCACCAGGGCATAGTGGTCCCACCATGCTTCCCCCCGCCGGCTATGCGGTCCAGATGCTCTTGGCTGAGCTCCGGCTTCGGCGGCAGCACGATGTGGGCGTCGGTACCCGACTCCTCGTGCACGTGCAGCCGGTAGCCGGCCGGGAGCCGCAGGCCGGTCTCCGCCTCGAGGGTCGCGTGGGGGTCGGCGACGAGCCGCGCCCGGAAGTCGTCGTCCTCGGCCGCCTTCATCGCGATGTGCGCCTTCACTTCTGCCTCTGACTGCATTTGTCGGTCCTCCTCGGTGGTCAGGTGTCCACGAACCTGGGGCAGCAACGCCACCTACAAACCACTCGCCAAGTGTGCGCCGGCGGCGGGCAGCAAGATCAATCCCAAGGGACCATGCCGCCAAAGCCACCGGCGATACGATCCAGTTGGTCCCGGCTGAGCTCCCGCTTCGGCGGCAGCACCATGTGGGCGTCGGTGCCCGACTCCATCATGCACGTGCAGCCGGTAGTGAGGCCGGGAATCGCAGGCCGGTCTCGGCCTCGAGGGTCGCGCGGGGGTCGGCGACGAGCTGCGCCCGGAAGTCGTCGTCCTCGGCCGCCCTCATCGCGATGTACGCCCTCACTTCTGACTCCGACCTCATGTGCATCCTCCTCAACGGTGCTTCCACGAACCCGCGGGAATCCTAGAGACACTGCCTGACCCCGACGCACCGCCCGGCTCGGCCCATATCAAGTTCTGACTGCACGGAATACGTATAGCACACGTATGTGAGTTTGGCGTGACAATGTTGGACATGCATATGACAGGTGAATAGCTTGGCTACATGCATTCCCCAATAGAGGAGGTGCCACCCTTACAGCTTCCTCCGGCAAGACGTCCCGCCGACTGGGAGGGTCTGGGCGACGATGTGCGGAATCTCATCGGTTCACATCTGCGATCCGGCATGGTACCGACTCAACAGGGCACTAACGTGACTTTTGGCGTCCAACAGAGGGTGCTTTCAGGGCCATTGCTGACAGGAACTCGTGTGCCGGAGGCGTTGTCCTTTCGCGTTCGGCGCGAACTGCGACACCGAACGCGTCGCGCAGCGCCTCCTTCAGCGTCTACAGAACCCTGGGGGCGTGGGGAGGGGCGTGGGGTCGCGGTCGAAGCGATGCCGCCAACCTCTGGACACGGTAGTGGGTCTCTCCCGTACCACGGCTCTCACGAATCGCCTCGTCGTGGCATGCGGTAGCCGACGCCGCGCTCGGTGAAGATGTAGGCCGGTCGAGTCGCCTTGTCCTTGAGCTTTTTCCGGACCCGCTTCACGACGGCGCGTACCAGCATCGCATTGGCGGAATCCCGCGCAGCCCACAATTGCCGCAGCAAGGATCGGTCTCGGGCAGTACCAGGTCCAGCAGCACCAGTTCATACTTGTGCGCTGACGAGGTCGGCTACCTCCAGTGGGTCGCCGGTCAAGACCGGAACGTAGCCGGCCGTGACGAGCGCCTCGCGCACGTAGTGCAGCATGTGCGGGTCGTCGTCGACCACCAGGATGGATGTCTCCTGCTTCTGTCCTTCTCCCTGCGGGTCGCTCGAGGCGAGTCCCGCCGCCGTGCTGCCGCCGCTGTCTTCGAGCACAGGGATCGTGAAGGTGATCCGCGTCCCCTGGCCCACCCCGGCGCTGTCGGCGCGGATGCGGCCCCCGTGGGCCTCGACCAGCCCCTTGCAGATGGCCAGGCCCAGGCCGTAACCCCCGGCCCCGCGTTCCCGCCCGCCGCAAGCAAGCCCTGCTTGCTTGCGGAACAGTTGCGGCAACTGCTCCTGGGGCGCGCCTCGGCCCTGGTCGGATACCGCGATCTCAACATGCACGCCATCGACCTTGGCCGAGATCCGGATGGGAGACGACTCGGGAGAGTGCCTCGCCGCATTGGACAAGAAGTTGTTCAGAACCTGCACGATGCGCTGCCGGTCGGCCATCACCCGCGGCAACTCCGGCGGCAGGTCCATGCACACGGCGTGACGGCCGCCGCCGCCGATGAACGTGTACCGCGCCTGGTCCACCAGCGCGGTCACGTCCGTCGGCTCCGGGGCGACCGACAGCGTGCCGCTCTCGATGCGCCCCGCGTCCAGCAGGTCGCTGATCAGGCCATGCATCTGGTCCGCCTGCCCCTCGATGATCCGAAAGAACTCGCGCACCTCGGCCGCGTCCAGCCGCCGTGAGGCGCCCAGCGCCGTCGCGGCCGAGCCCTTGATCGCGGCCAGCGGCGCCCGCAGCTCGTGGCTCACCATGCTCAGGAATTCGGCCCGCATCCGCTCGAGATCCTCCAGCGGCGCCAAGTCCTGCATCGTGACCACTACGGACTCGACCTCGCCGTCCGCTGAACGGATGGGCGTGGCGTTGACCAGCGTCTTCACGCGCCGACCGTCGGGAACCGAGAGCACGATCTCCTCGGCCCGCACCGTCTCGGCGCTGACCAACTGCTGCGCCAGGGGGAAATCGGCGAGGGATACCCCGTGTCCATCGGCACGCTGGCAGGTGACCACCTCCAGTAACTCCTCCGGAGAGCGGCCCGGCATGCGGAGGCCGTCGACAATCCGCCGGGCCTCCTGATTGATCGAGACTGCCGCACCGCTCCTCGCCTCGAAGACGACGACGCCCACCGGCGAAGTATCGATCAGCGCCTCCAGGTCCGCGCGGGCCCGCTGCTCGTCGCGGTAGGTGCGGGCGTTGGCGATCGCCGTCGCCGCCTGCGCCGCGAACAACATCAGACCCCTCGTCCTCGCTGGTGAACTCCTCCCCACCCTCCTTGTCGCCGAGGAAGAAGTTCCCGACGTGGGTGCCCCGGTGGCGCATCGGCGTTCCATCGGCACGCTCCGCGTCTCGGGGGTCGCACGCTCCCACGACCCCTCACCTGTTGGGCCGGAACGCCGCTGCAGGCTACCGTGCGCGGCCCGGAAACGGCAACAGGATGCGACGTGTACCGATACGCCGCCGACTCTCCGTCTTGCCGGTAGCCCCCCTACCGCCTGAGCACTGACTCCGGCGGTAGGGATGGCGCCTTCCGGCACAAGAAGTCCCTTTCGGCAACAGCCCTGAAATCGCCCTCTGTTGGGCGCCATAAGTCACGTCATTGTCATATTGAGTCGGTACCATGTCGGCACTTGGTGAACGAGTCGGCTCCGGGGGGCGAAACGCCGAACGGCACGGCGGCGACTCCACGCCAAACACGCCGAAATGAACGCCGCGGCTGCGGGCGATGTGGCCACGCGATGAGCGACTCATGCCGGTCGAAGTGGTGAGCGTCTTCACGACTGGCGGACGTGTGCGGCAGCCCGGAGCCGGGATGACGATCGGAGATCTGCATCGATGAGAATCGCGCACATCGCAGTGCTCGGGCCCCAGGTCGGCGACGTCGTGCCGGACTTCTCCCTCACCGACCAGGCGGGCGCGGACCGGGACCTCGCGTCGCTGATGGGGCCGAACGGGCTGATGCTGGTGTTCAGCCGCTCGGCCGACTGGTGACCGTACTGCAAGACGCAGCTCGTCGAGCTGCAAAGCCGCTATCGGGACCTCCAGGACCAGGGGCTCGGCATCGCGGTCGTCACCTACGACCCCATCGCGATTCTCGCGGGGTTCGCGGACGCCCGTAGCATCGAGATTCCGCTCCTGTCCGACGAGGGCTCGGCGACCATCCGCGCCTACGGCCTCCTGAATCAGGAGATGCACCCACCGCGGGTCCCTGAGGACCGGCGCGAGATGATGCGCCGGTTCTACGGCATCCCCTACCCCGGCACGTTCATGCTGGACCCTTCGCACCGCGTGACCGCGCGCTTCTTCGAGGCGGCGTACCAGGAGCGCTCCACCGTGTCGAGCATCGCGGTCCGCCTCGGGGACGCGATTCCCGGCGTCCCCGACCGGGCCGCGAACCGCATCGCCACCGACCACCTGGAGGCCCTCGCGTGGGCCACCGACGACGTGGTCGCGCCGGGAAACCGCCTTTCCTTCGTGGTCGACGTGACGCTCAAGACCGGCATGCACGTCTACGCGCCCGGCGACCACGGCTACCAGGTGATCCGCCTGCGCCTGACCGCGCCGGACTTCCTGCGGAGCCACGAGGTGACCTACCCGCCTTCCGCGACGTATCACTTCGCGCCCCTCAACGAAAAGGTGGCCGTCTACGAGGAGCCGTTCCGGCTCGTACAGGACGTCACGATCCCGATGCGCCGCGACATCACCGCGCTGGCCTCGGAGCCCGGCGCCACCCTGCGGGTAGAGGGGGTGCTGGAGTATCAGGCGTGCGATCACGAGATCTGTTACCTGCCGGAGGAAGTGTCGCTGAGCTGGGAGCTCGCATGGCGCCCGCTGGTGCGGAGCTAGGAGATGTGCCGCGTGGAAGGAATGCAACCCAGCGAGGTGGTGGTTGAGACGGGGAGGCGGATGGCGCGGGATGGCGCCGTTCGCATGTCAGGCCGAACGTGAAGCGGCCGACATCCCCGAGGCGTTTCACGAGGCGCGCCGGGTCGAGGAGCACATCGGCGACAGCGCTCGCAGTAAACTGCTCGTCCACCTGCTTCGCGCCCTTGGCCGGAAGCAGACCAGTGACCGCGGGGGACGGAAAGCTGGTACGGCGCCGCGAGACGCCGCAAGGTCCGGCGGTCGGTGCTCCGGCGCCGGGCATCGATGAATGCGACCGATTCTGCATCCCTGACCCGGCGTGTCATGACCTGGCCATGCAAATCTCCGCAACAGCCATGCCAATGCCACACCCCTTGTGTATGAGTACGGTGCCCTTCTTCAGGAACTGCGGCAGGGGTCTTGAGGCGGTTTCCGCGGGGTCCGTGTTGTCCAAAGAGGAGTTAGTAGAGGCACGGATGCGAGGATGTCTGCCCGTGGATGCGGCAAGCTCGGGGATCAGGAGGAATGGCTAAAGGAGCGCTTCTTCCGCCACTGCGGCAACGTGGAGGTCGTGCGGCAGGACCTGCTGCGCGAACGGTCGATAGACGTAGGCCTGACGATCGCCGTCCACAGCTCCGCGGGCATCACGGCGACCTCGGGCGGCGCGGCCGAGTTGCCCCGGTTCGCGATTCGGACCACACGAGTCGGCCTGCGCGCGCGCAGGCTTCGAGGAATGGGACACGTGCTCGGCGACGAGGTGATGGCGGCGGCGCTCATCGACCGGCTGCTCCATCATTGGCCATCGTCAACATCCGGGGAGACAGCGACCGGAAGAGACAGCATCGGCACCCGGCTGCGGTCCACCTCGGACCAGCCGGGCGAGGGAGACGCCGGATGCCCGTCGGCGCTGCAGCAGCGCCGGGCCGGACACCCTGCGCTGGATGATGTCCTCTGTTGCCCTCTTCGAGAATCCAACGGCAGAAAGGTAATCTGTGACTCAAGAACTGGCGAATAGAGTCGCGTTCATCACAGGTGGCAACAGTGGGATCGGCCTGGCTTCCGCGCAACAATTTGCAGCGCAAGGTGCGACAGTCGTTATTCTGGCACGTTCCCAAGAGAAGGCTGACGAGGCTCTGCCACGAATCAGTGGCGATGCTACGGCCGTTGTTGGTGACGTCCGCGACCTGAAGTCCCTGAAATCGGCGTTTGATGTCATCCAGGAAACTCATGGCCGTATCGACATCCTGATGACGAGTGCCGGTATCGTGCCGGCATCAGTGTTGGGGAAGACCGAGGAATCGACTTTCGACGACATTTTTGATGTGAACGTGAAGGGCACCTTCTTTGCCGTTCAGTATGCCATGCCACTGCTCAGCAAAGGCGCGTCGGTCATATTGGTCTGCTCCTGCGTCCACGAAATGGGTTCCCAAGATTACGCCCTGTACAACTCGACGAAGGCGGCTGTTCGCTCCCTTGCCCGCTCCTTGACACCGGATTTAGCACTCATGGGAGTCAGAGTCAACGTGCTCAGCCCCGGACCGATCTACACACCGGTGCTCGAGAATTCGGGTCTCTCGATCGAGCATATCGAGGCTGTTCGTGAAACATTCAGCAAGAGGCTCGCGGCTGGGCGGGTTGGACAACCGGACGAAGTGGCGAGAGTGGCACTCTTTCTGGCATCGGGTGATTCTTCGTACATGTATGGTTCCGATGTCCAAGTCGATGGTGGCATGAATCAGGTTCGTTGGTGATTTGTTCTCCTCAGGTCTCGTGCAGCGGAACGTGCCGGAGCTGCTGGTCTCCAAATGCACGTTGGCCACTGTGACGCGCTCGGCGAACCGCCCGTCGCCCCCGAGGATCGTCCGCTGCACGGCGATCCGCGTTCGACCAGCCCGTGTTTTTCGCTTCGACCAGTCCAAGCTCGACCTTCAGCCATCCGATCTGCTCGCAGAGGCCGTCTCGACCGCTTCGTGGTCTGCGCGTCAGACGTACCGCGCCGTGTCGCAAACCTCTCGGCCAACGCGGTCAGCGCCCGCTTCTTCCGCTGTGCGAGGTGGACGCCCCGAACGCCGATGCCGGTTCCCTCAACGTCCGGTCGGCCCGCAGCGCCGCCCACGGCCACCCTGGTCTTGAACGCCGCTGTGTTGTCGTCGTGTCGCCATCGTCGGATCTCCTGGTCCGTGGGCTCACGACCGCGGCTTGGCCCACTGTCCAGACTCTGGGGTCCACCACACAGTTCATCGGAATCCCTCAAGGCGGCCACCCTTGCCGTTACGGGCCACGCAGCTTCGCTTCGGATTGGAGAAGCCGCGGTTCGACTCCCGCCGACCAAGGGATCGAGCACCCGCGCGCTGCATTTTCCGGCGGCAGTCGCGAGAGTTTCATGTTCCAGACACGGAATGCCACGTCAGTGTCATGTTCAGTGGGTACCATGCGGGGATCTTGCTGAGTGAATCGGGTCAATTGAGGACGAACATGAACTACAGGCGGTTTCGGAGCTTGCTCACAACTACTGGTCTGTCGCTGTTCGTGCGGAGCGTCGCGGCGCAGGTGCCGGCTGTGACGGCTGGTGAGTCCGAGTTGGCGGGCGCACCGGGGGCGGGGCGCAGGATCATGGGATGCGTCTGCATCTGACGCCGCTCGACGGCCTCCTTCTTCTCGTGGTCCTGATTTGGGGCAGCAACTTCTCCATCGTCAAGACGGCGATCGAGGAGATACCGACCTTCGGCTTCAACACGCTGCGGATGGCAGCCGCGTGCCTGGTACTGCTGACCGTCTCGCGCCTGCGCGGCGAGGCCGCACCCGACCGCGGCGACTGGCCCCGGCTGATCACGCTCGGCTTCTTCGGGCACTGCTGCTACCAGCTTGCGTTCGTCACCGGGCTGGAACGGACGACGGTCGCCAACAGTTCGCTGATCCTCGGATGCATGCCGATTGCGGTCATGGTGCTCAACGCGCTGAGCGGGCGGCCGGAGGGGTGCGGGAATCGGCAATGGCTCGGGGTCGGGTTCGCCGTCGCTGGCGTCTACCTCGTAGCCGGACAGGGCGCCGGCGCAACGGCGGATACGCTCCGCGGGGATGCACTGACGATGGCTGCGCTCTGGTCCTGGGCTTGGTACACCACCGGGTCGCGGGCTCTACTGCAACGCTACTCGCCGCTTCAGTTGACGGCCTACGCGACGCTCGTCGGCACGCTGTGCTACGTACCGTTCGGCGTGCCCGACCTGCTGCGGCTCGACTTTGGCGCGGTCAGCGGCGGGGCGTGGGCGGCGCTCGTCGTCTCCGGGCTGCTGGCGCTCTCGGTAGCGCACATCATCTGGTACACCGGGGTGAAGCGGATCGGGAGCGCCCGCACGTCGGTCTACGGGAACCTGGTTCCGGTGACGGCGATGGCGGTGGCGTTCCTCTGGCTGCAAGAGCCTATAGGCGCCGTGCGCCTGGCGGGAGCGGCGTTCGTGCTCGCGGGCCTCGTGCTGAGTCGGATGGAGCGGTCGACCGCCTGCGCACCGGTCTGACGCCGCCCACGACCGACGGCGCCGCCGAGAACCGATGCCGTGAGACAAGCAGCACGTGGGCATCCTCCAGGCTCGTCCCGAGGGCGGAGACGGAGAAGGACCTCGAGCAGCGAATTGAAGGGATCAGCCGCCGCGTCGACAGGCTTCGCCACCCGGGGGATCGGAGTCGCCGCCCAGCGGGTGAGGCTGGACAATGTCGGCTTCCGCGGGAGGTCGACCCCAGCTACGTTGAGACGACCGGCGGCAACTCGGACGCGTCCGGACGTAGCGCCGCACCTCGTCCTCGCACCAGCCGGTGGCCTTCCGTCCGCTCACTGGTGCGGACCCGTCGGGGTCGCGCGGTCGAGGCCGGCCCTCGGCTGCGAGAGACGGTGCTCCGGCGTTGGGCGCGTCCGCTCAGCGAAGCTCCGACGGGACGTCGTGAGCGGTCTGCTCTCGCCGCGGCTCGTCCGCAGGCTTCGTTTCACTGCCAGCATGACAGACCCGTCATCGCTGCTGAGACCGGGAGCCGGATCTCTGCACCGAGCCGGCGAGCCCGGGCCCGTACGGCGGCCAGAGCGAGCGAGGCTCCTGCCCGGTGGAAGTGCAAAACGCTAAACCGCGCCGCAACTGCACGACGGCGGAGGCGTTCGGGAGCGGTCCTTCAACAGGGTTTTCCACAGTTTCTGTGGATGACGGCTGTCCCTGCTCATGTCATAAAGTCACGATGATTGTGCTATACGATCATGCAAATGCCCTCCTTGGGAGGGGTGGGGAGCTCATGCGAGGAGTCCTATATGAGCGAATGCACAGGCGCTGGCGTGTCAGTCGGTTCGCGCGGGTGCTGGCGCGGCCGGCGACCGATTCTGGTGACGCGAGACGAGGTTGAACTCGTCCCTGCCGCAGGGTTGTAGGATCTGGAAACGATAGACGGCCGCGGCGGCAGCAATACAAGGCCCATCACCATCGTGTCCGGCGACGGCAACACATGCCCGCGTGTGGAACCCGGCGGTCGTAACAACAGGTTCTGCGAGTGCACTGGTATCCACGCTACGTTCCCGTCGACGCGCAGCGAGCACGGACGGTCTCGGAGATAAACCGTCTGCTCGCACGCGGCGTGAAGCTGCAACCGGTGGAATTGCGGGGGCGCACTGTCGCCAGAAACTTCTGGGGCACGCGTTGGTGCGAGCACATCGAGTCGTTCTCCGAATACGCGGCTCGTCTGGCGCATGGCAGGGCCTACTTGCGCAACGGCTGCGTGTGTCATCTGTCAATCGCACCTGGCGGCGTCGACGCGATGGTGACCGGCTCGGCGCTCTACCATGTGTCGCTCCGCATACGGCCCTTCGAGAGAGCCGCCTGGCTCGCCATCGCGACGGCGTGCGCCGCTCCGATCGGTTCGGTGCAGGAGTTGCGCCAGGGCCGGTTCTCCGACGACATCGCCGAGATCGTCACCGATCGCGACAGCGGTGTTTTTCCGCAACCCCAAGACATGGTGGCGTCATGCGAATGCGGGGACGGAGCGACGATGTGCAAGCATGCGGCAGCGGTCCTCTCCGGCATCGGCAGTCGGCTGGACGACAGTCCGGAGCTGCTGTTTCTGTTGCGCGGCGTCGATGAGACCGAGCTCCTTGCGGCCGAACCTGCTGCGCCACGCGACAGGGTGGCAGCCGGCGGTCTCGAGGCTTCCCCGACCAACGGCGCGCCCGTGTTGAGCGCAGCCGACTCGAGCGCCGTGAACGCACCCGTAGCGGCGCAGTCGAAGGCGTTTCCCGCCGCCGGTGCCCCGAGGTCGAGCGATTCGGCGGCGGTATCCCGCCAGCTCAAGAAGACGCTCACGTATCGACCGCCGGCCCCAACCGCCGCGCGGCGGCGCCCCACGCCAGCCGACCTCGCCGACAAGGCGGCCGGATTTCTGCCCACGGGCGCGATGGTCGCCGCCTTGCGCGAGCAGTGCGGCTGCTCGGTCGCAGAGTTCGGGGATCTGATCCAGGTCACCGAGACGACGGTGCGCCGCTGGGAGGCCACGCGCGGACCGCTGAACCTGCGGGCCCGTCCGTGGGAAGCCCTGCTCGCGCTGTACCAGGAGAGCCGAAAGTACCAGGAATGATGTTCCTCACGCGGATGCCTGCTCTTGGAGTCAGCGCAACCCGATCCGGCACAGGTGGTGGCCGAACGACCGGGACCAGATCTCGGTTGGCGCCGAGGTTGGCAGTCGGTCACTGACCGCTCTGACACCCGCCCGCCGGTCAGCGTCTCTTCCCTGCCCGTCGCCGCCACCACGCGGACGGGTCTCGATATAGTTCTGCACCTCGTTCTACCAACCCGTCACCTTCTACGGCGGCTGGCGCCGCATTGCCGGCGAAGGGGCAGAGGCCGCCTACTCCGCCGCTGCGGGGCTCGGCCGTCCTTTCGCCGTCTCACGGTCGCCGATCCGCGGCCTTGGCTCGCGGCGGCGGCCGAAGAGGAGTGGCGGGCGACCGTCACACAGGACGACGACGGGTGGGTGACGATTCGTCCATCTCAAAGGAGTATTCGTCCGGAACGCCTACGCCCACGCCTCGCCAATCCCACGCCCGGCTACCCGGTCTCGCTGCGCCGAGCATCACGAACCCCACCCGTAGCTGACGCGGGTGTAGTAGTAGCCGCCGTTGAAGCCGAACGGCCCGAACTGGCCGTAGCGGTTGCCCACGCCGCTGACGGCGCCCGGATTCTCGTCCGGGTAGGTATTGAAGATGTTCTGCGCGCCGAACGACAGGGTGACGTCGCTGAACGGGAAGCCGACCTCCAGGTCGACCAGCGGCTTGCCGGAGTACAGCGGATACATGTACGACATGGCGTTGCCCAATGCCGAGCGCGCGTCCTCCCGATCCCAATAGGAGCCGTAGTAGTGCAGGCGGGCCATCAGGGTCCAGCGGTCCGCGGTGTGGTTGGCTCCGAAGTTCCAGCGCATCCTCGGCAGCCCCAGGGTCAGCGACGTGACGCGGTCCGCGTCGAAGTGCTCCGCGCTGAACTCGGTCACCTCCGTGTCGGTGTAGTTGAAGACGCCGCTGAAGGTCGTGCGGGCGCCGAGCGCCAGCGGCGTCCAGGTGGCGACGAGGTCGAGTCCCTGGGTACGGGTCGAGAAGTCGTTCACGAAGAAGCGGAATGCGGCCAGGTTGCCGGCTTCCACGATACCGCCGGCGACCAGCGTCGTGACCTCGTCCGCCGTGAGGTTGTAGTTCCTCGTGATGGTGAGCCGGTCGGACACGTTGACCCGGAAGTAGTCGGCGGTGAAGGTGAACGGACCGGTGTCGACAACCGTGCCGAGCGAGTAGTTGATCGACTCTTCCGGCTGCAGGGGCACGCCGCCCCGCAACGCCGCCACCGGCGAGGTGGACGGAATGGTCCCGTTGTTGATCAGGTCGCCGATTGCGTAATCGAACTCGGTCGTCACGTTCAGCACGTTCTGCTGGCCGGGGGTCGGGGCGCGGAACCCGCTGCTGACGGCGGCGCGTACCGCGAAGATGTCGGTGAAGGCGTACCGACCCGACAGCTTGCTGTTCATCGTGGTGCCGAAGCTGTCGTAGAAGTCCTCGATGCGAACGGCGGCCCCGAGGTTCCACTCGTTGGCGGTGCCGTGAATCTCGATGTCGCCGTACGCCGCGACGTTGGCGCGGTCCCAGGTGCCGGCGTTCTCGGGCCGGGTGCCGTTGTAGCCGTTGGAGGCGGAGCTGAAGCCCTGTGCGCCGAACGGTCCGATCTCCCACGACGCCCGGTCGCCTTCACCGAGGTGGTACTGCTCGTTACGCCACTCGAGGCCCCCGGCCACGTTGATCATGTCGCTCGCCGCGTACGACATGTCCGCGTTGAGGCTCGTCTCGGTCTGCTGCAGCAGGTTCGGTTCGAACCGGGTCGGGCTGTCCGGGCCGAGAGAGGCGTTGACCGTGTCGAAGATGAAGGTCTGCACGTGGTTCCGGCCGGTGCTGCCGCTGATGTCCCAGTTGAGTCCCCTCATTGTGGTCCCGCGCACGCCGGAGACCAGCGAGTAGTCGTAGACGTCGCCGCCGAACTGCGGTGTGAAGCCGCCCGGCAGGCCGTTGGGCGCGCCCACGAACGGTTGGTGGAACGTGAAGCAGTTCGGGTCGTCGCGGACCGCCGCGAAGGCGGCAGGATCCGGCGTGCCGTTGGCGATGCTCACGGTCGGGCAGTTGGCCGAGCCCATGCCCTGCGCCGCGAGCACGTCGCCGACCAGCAACGTCTCGCCGCCGTCGACCGAGTACACGGACCCGCGGTTGTTGGGGTTGCGGTAATAGAAGCCGCCGGTCACCTTCTTGCTGGCGTAGTTCGTGTGGCCGTAGAACTCGGCCTGCTCGCCCCCGCTGCCGAAGTTGGCGAACAGCTTCAGGTCGTCCTCGACCAGCGGCACGCCCCAGACGCGCGACGTGTCGCGCACGTTGGTATTGCCGCCGTTGATCACCGCCACCGTACCGCCGTCCTGCACCGCGCGGTTGGTCGGCTGGGTGCCGCCGTACTCCAGGCTGAGGTTCAGGAACCCTTCGGGGCCGAGGGGCAGACCCGCGTTGCCGGCGACCGTGTAGCTCGGAGCGCGGCCGCCGATGCCGTTGCACGAACGGCCGATGGGGCCGCAGGTCGACGGCGAGCCGTCGTTCTCGTCGAAGTACTGGCCGCTGCGGAACTCCATGCTGCCTCCGGAGCGCGCGTTCTTCAACTCGAAGTTGATGACGCCGGCGATGGCGTCCGAGCCGTATTGCGCGGCCGCGCCGTCGCGCAATACCTCGACCTGCCGCAGGGCGATGGAGGGGATGGCCGACAGGTCGGGTCCCTGCGCCCCGTCGGCGATGCCGTTGCCCAGCCAGGCGATGACGGCCGCGCGGTGGCGGCGCTTGCCGTTGACCAGGATCAGCGTGTGGTCCGGCGCCATGTTGCGCAGGTTGGCCGGCCGCACGATGGTGGCGGCGTCGCTGATCGGCTGCGTGTTGACGTTGAATGATGGGACGACCGTCCGCAACTGGTTGGTGAGGTCCATATCGCCCTGGCTGGCGAAGTCCTCGGCGCGGATGACGTCGATAGGCACCGGCGAGGCGGCGATCGATCGCGGTTCCGCCCGCGTCCCGACCACGGCTACCGTCTCCTGCAGAAGCACCCCCATCTCGATGTCAAGCGTGGTCGAAATGCCGGCCTCGATCACCACGTCCCCGCGCACTACCGTGCTGAATCCGGGCAGCACAAACATCACCTCGTACGATCCAGCCGCCAGCATGTCGAACGCGAACCGTCCCGTCCCGTCCGTGAACATAGTCGTGACTTCGTCGTTGGCCTGGTTGCGGGCCTCCACTGTCACGCCAGGCAGCACGAAACCCGTCGCGTCGAGAACGGTGCCCTCGAGGGCGCCGCTCTGCGCAACGGCGGCAGCCGATGCCTGCGACGCCACCGCGACCGCCGGACTCGACACCGCCTTCATCACGCTGGCAGAATGTCGCCCGTTGTATTCCTGACGCTGCGTCTGAGCCGAAGAGGTATCCTGGCCGCTCGCGACGCCCGGTGACCACACTGCCGTGGCGGCGGCCATCACGAAGACTGCAAGCTCGACGGTTCTCGCGTTACGCATCAGTCTCCTCCTGGCTGCCTCCGGATCGCAAGCTCCGGATCTCGAGAGACGCCAAGCATGATTCCTCGAACAAAGCTGAACGATGTGCCGGTCCCGACAAGTCCATGACGGTTCGGGAAAGTGCCGTAGCTGCCCACTCGCAATGCGGGGCCGCTACTTGGCCGGGCACGTCGAAGCCGAAGAGGGAAAACGTGAGCTCGTAGCTGCCGGGCGCGAGCCCGCCCAACGTGAACTGGCCGGTGACGTCTGTGAACGTTACCCGGCCCACTTCCGTCGCGTCTCGCGCTTCCACGGTGAAACCGGATAGCACGAGGCCCGGCGTGTCACTGATGGAGCCCGCCTCCTGCGCGTCCGCGGGCGCCGGGCGCCAGCAACGCGGCGGCAGGCAGCAGTGCCAGTGATTGCCGACGGGCTTCATGTGCGGCGCCTCTCCTTCATGCGAGTGCCTGACCCATTCACCAAGGTTCAACATGCTACACACTCCTCGTGACACTGACGGGGCTCTCTGTGCCTGGAAGATGATATTGTCGTGACTACTGGCAAGAGAATGCGGCCAAGGGTTGGCCAAGGGTGCTTGAGGTAGTGCTGCACCTCGTCCTCGTACCAGCCGACCGCCTTCCGGCCCGGTCTTGATCGAGGGCGGAAAGGTCCCCTGCTTCAGTAGCGCGAAGATTGTCGAGCGCGACAGCCCGGTCTGGGCCATGACCTTCTTGAGCCGGATCACGCGTCTGGCCATGCACACCTCCCTCCGATGCCTGCCGGTCCCCAACTGACCCGGCGGCGGCGCAAGTATGCAGACCGGTGACCGCCGGGAGGTGGCCGGTGGCCGCGGTGCCCGACAATGACTGTCCTGGTCTGTGGGTCAGCAATTCGCAAGGGGGAAGGCGATCCGCTGACCAACGCGCCGGGCAGACCGGGGAACGGCCGCGCACCCTTCAAGCCGAACGGCGGAATCTCGTCCCGGCGATCGACCATCCGCATTCGTGGCGCTCCTCGCAGATCCGACGTTGCGGGCAACCGCCTGCGTAGACCGCCCTGCGCCGGGGCGATGGCGCGCGCGGTGCGGGTGCGGGAACGGCCGGGGCGCTCGGCGAGTTGTGCGCCAAGTTGGTGCGCCGGCGCGCCGAGGGCGACAACGCCACGGTCGAAGGTCACGCCGCAGACCCTCGTCGAGATGCTCGGCGCGCCCGCCGACCGGCATCCGGTCTGCGTGAGCTGGCGGACGCACGGCGTACGCCGCCTGGTTGAGCAGGCAGGCCGGCGCGCCCTACCGCCTGCCCACCGAGGCGGAGTGGGAGTACCCGGCGTGGTCCCGGACGACGACCCGGCACTACTGGGATACTCACCCAGGTTTCGTCCATGCGCGGGTCCGGCCCTGCCGGGTGAAGAACTCAGACCGACGAGCATGTAGGTCTCGGCGTCTGCTGACGGCGGGTCGGACTCCGGCCGCTGCTCCCTCTGCGGCGCGAAGCCGCGTTCATTGGTCGCACAAGGCGGCGTTGGCCATATGGCGTCGAGGTGCTCCGCGGAGACCCGGAGATGGTGGCCACCGTCGCCGACTCGCTGGAGTTCGAGCACAAGTACTGCTCGATCGGTGATCGCGTGGGCGCCCGAGGACCGGCCGACCGAAGACGGCGTGGGCGGGCTGAAGCCGGACCGCTACTCGTGGACGGCGGTCCTGCACCGGGAGCACGGCGGCGGTGTCCACGTGCATGTCATGACTGCGCGGTGCGACCTGGAGACGGACAGGTTGAGGATCCGGCGCCAGTGCGCGTTGCTGGGCATCTACCGCTCGTCGGTGTACTACATACGGCGCCGGCGGGGGAGTCGAGCAGTGGCTCCTGTGGGTACTCCATGACCGCGGCGCGCCGGCAACGGCGTATGCAAGCGGACCACTCCACGTGGCGTCCGCGGATTCGCGAGAGTGCAGGAACAGGACTGCACCGGCTTGCGCGGCGGGGACCGGCCCTGACGCCGGAGGCGCCGAGACGCCCGTCGAACAGAAGTGACCTTCGCAACTGCGGCGACATCCTTCGGTCGCCGCAGTTCGCACGCCGCAGTGGTACGAGCGCTCGTCGAACCCCGGTGCCGGCGCAGCGCCGACGAAACGCTACGCCCGCTTCGCCACGGACCCGTCGCGGCTCGGCGCGTCGGGGTCGGTGTAGTCGAGGCCTTCCGCGCTGCCCGCCCCGTCACCGACGAGTCGTCGCGAGTCCAGTTCGGTGACCTCGTTCCGATAGCGGCACCCATCGTTGCCCAGGCAGGCGATCGCGGCACGGTACCGGTTCGGCAGCCCAGGTTCATGCAGATGGAAACACGCAGGCTCGGGCAGCGCTGCCGGCAGCCGACGCACCGTCACCGCGGGTCCGAGCCCCAGCGCGACCGCCAGCGGATCGACCTCCAGTCCGTATCCGGCAGCTTTCAGCACGGCTTCCTTTGCGACCCATGCGCGCGCGGCCAGAACGCGCCTGCTCTGTGGCGGAGCCATATGTATTTCACGACGCTCGTCCGGGGCCAGGAAGTGCTCGGCAAGGCGCTCCCAGTCCGTCAGCTCGGATTCGGCGACAATATCGACGCCGATCGCGCCCACACGGGTGACACCGACGCCGACCCAAGCACCGCCATGTGTGATGTTGAAGTCGAGGCCTGCGCTGCCGAGGCTGGGAAGAAACGGTCGCCCGCGCTTCGACACGGCGATCTGGACATCGGCCATTCCGTACCGGACCGTGAGGACATGGCGCAGCAGGATACGCCCCAACAGCAGCCGCCACCGGTCGCGCGCCTGCCTGAACCGCTCGAACCGTTCATGCTCGGCCCGCTCCAACCACCGTGCCGCCAGAACCGGATCGGGACCTTCCCGCTCCGGCAGGCGCACGACGTAGAGTGCGGGATTGGGCAGTACGGGACCGAGGCCGGTCAACGTCCGGACGCCTGCGTCTCGTGCGGGCTCGCGCGCGGGCCCCATTCGGCCATGGCCCGTCGAAGACTCGCCGGCCGCATGTCCAGCCAGTGCTCGTCGACGTATCGCAGACATTCTTCCTTCGGTCCGATCGGCCCTTCTCGAGTCCAACCCTGAGGAACGGGCTGCGCCGAGGGCCAGAGGGAGTACTGTCCCTCGTCATTGACGAGCACCTGAAACTCGTTCCCATCCATCGACCAGTTCCGTCCATCCATGTCGAGTTCCTTCCTGTAACGCGAGCTTCGCTGTGGGACCGGCTAACACATGGCCAACGCCGGCTGACGCAGGTCGATGGCCGCCTCCAGTGCCGCCGCGACTATGCGTCCAACCTCCGGATGCACGCCGTCGGCGCGGAAGAACCGCATGTGGAGCGCGGTAACGTCTTCGACGACCACCGGCCCAGACGTGAGCTCGCGAAGAACCCGCCGCGGGTCGTCCCGCGGGTTGTCCGCAGCGCGGATGTAGGTGATGGGAGCACGAATCCTGGTCGGTAGATGCCCGGCCATCAGGTCCCCCGTCTGCCGCACATTCGCCATGATGCGACGGAACATGTCCAAGTCAGTGCCGGGCGGAACCATCCCGTGTTGCGTTGCAATCTCGAGCGCCTCCGGATACGGATCGGTCTCGTAGGTGACGATGTGTTCCACGTCGAGGGTCTTCAGCAACTGCTGCAGGACTTCACGCTCGGTGGGCTCCTTCTCCTGCGCGGGAGTTGGCATGTCGGCGCCGGGAGGGGAATCCAGCAGGAGCAGGACCGCCACCGGGGCGCCGGCCGACTCCAGCATGGCCGCCATCTCGTGGGCGATGACGCCGCCGAGCGACCAGCCGAGCAACGCGTATGGGCCGTCCGGCTGTACGGCACGGAGCGCATCGGCGTAGCACGCGGCCATGTCGCGCACCGAGGAAACGGAATGTTGCTCGACCGGCCGATCGATCCCGGGCGCCTGGAGACCGTAGATCGGCACATCCGCATGCACATGAGCCTCCAGTGCCCCGAACATCGCAGCGACGCCGCCGGCCGGGTGCACACAAAACAACGGCGGCCTGGAACCGTCCGTTCTCAGAGGCAGCAGCGGATCGGACGCGCGCCGTTCACTTTCGTCGCCCGCCGACATCACCGCTGCCAAGCCCCTCGGCGTCGGCTCCGCGAACACCGAACGGACCGACACCGACGTCCCCGTCGCCTCCTGCAGACGAGACACCAGACGCATCGCCAGCAGCGAATGACCACCCAGCGCGAAGAAGCTGTCCAGAACGGACACCCGCGACGCTCCCGTCAGTTCCTCGAACAGACGCACGACCAGCGTCTCGTCGGCCGTCGACGGCGCCACATGCTCCGAGCCGCCCGCCATCTCCGGCGCCGGCAGCCCCCGCCGGTCCAGCTTCCCGTTCGGCGTCAGCGGCAGCCGCTCCAGCACCACTACCGCCGACGGCACCATGTGCGCCGGCAACTGACAACTTGCCGCCGCACGCACGCCGGCCGGGACCGGGGCCTCCCCGCTCGACGGCGTCACGTAGCCCACCAGCCGCGGCTCGCCCGCCGCTTCCTGCAGCACCACCGCCGCCTCGCCCACCTCGGGCTGCGCCCGCAGCACCGACTCCACCTCTCCGGGCTCGATCCGGAACCCCCGCAACTGCACCTGAGCGTCCACGCGGCCCCCGAACTCGAGAACCCCGTCCGAACGCCACCGGCCCACGTCCCCGCTGCGGTACATCCGCGAGCCCGGCGCACCGAACGGGCACGCGACGAAGCGTTCCGACGTCAGGCCGGGACGCCCGTGATATCCCCGCGACACGTTCGCGCCGGCGATGTACAGCTCGCCCCACACCCCCACCGGAACCGGACGCAGCCGGCCGTCCAGCACGTGAACCGCCGTGTTGCGCAACGGACGCCCGATCGGCGGACCGGACACGCCGTCGCTCCCAGGGTCCAGAGGCGCGCTCATGCTCGCGCAAACCGCCGTCTCGGTCGGGCCGTACGCATTGAGCATGCGCCGGCCGACCGCGAACCGCGACACCGCGTCCCGCGGACAGACCTCACCCGCCACTATGAGATTGCGTACCGGCGCCAGACTCTCCACGCGCCAAGACGACAGCACCGACGGCACGAACGAAGCATGGGTGATCCCGTGCTTCCGCACGAACCCGGCCAGCCCGTCCTCGTCCAGCCGGATCGCCTCGGCAGGCACGCACAGCGTGGCCCCCGCCGCCAGCGCGACCAGCAGTTCGGAGACGGCCATATCGAAGGCCGGCGACGCGAACTGCAGCACCCGGCTTTCGGAAGAGACGGCGAAGCACTCCCGCTGTGCCGCGATCAGGTTCAGGACGCCCTCCTGCGTGTTCGCAACTCCCTTCGGCCGTCCCGTCGAGCCCGACGTGTAGATCACGTACGCCAGGCTGTTCGGCGTCAGCGGCCCGGGACGCTCTCCATCCTCCATCGGCGCCGGCGAGCGGGACGCCACCGACGACCGCAATGCTTCGTCGTCCAGCAGCAGCAACGCCGGACCGGACCCGGCAACCGCCGCCTCCTCCGGAGCGAACCGCTCGCGCAACGCCTTCGTCGTCACCAGCAGACGCGCACCGCTGTCCGACAGCATGTACGACAGCCGCGCCGGCGGATGCGTCACGTCCAGCGGCAGATACGCCGCGCCCGCCTTCAACACCGCCACCACCGCCACCACCATCTCCAGCGACCGCTCCAGGCCGACCGCCACCACCGTCTCCGGTCCCGCTCCCCGTGACGACAACTCGCGCGCCAGACGGTTCGACCGCGCCTCCAGCTCCCCGTAGCACCGGCACGCGTCCCCGAACACCACCGCCGGCAGGTCCGCGTGCCGCAGCGCCTGCGAGGACAGCAGACCCGGCAGCGTCCCGGACACCGGCACCGCCGCGGTCGCATTGAAACCGGACAGCGCCGACAGCTCCGCCGCGTCCGCCAGATCCAGGTCCGCGACCCGCGCCCCGCGATCCGCCGACGACATCCCCGACAGCACGTGGGCCAGCAGACGCACCCAGCGCGACGCCGACGCCGCCTCGATCAGATCCGCGTCGTACTCCAGCACCCCCGAAACACCGCCGTCCGCAGCCGGAGACAGTGACAACGTCACGTCGAACTTCGCCTCCCCCGGACTCAGTCCCAACTCTTCGGCGGAAACCCCCGGCAGGGACAACCCACCCCGCTCCTGGCTCTGCCACGCCAGCATCGCCTGGAATACCGGCGTATGCGCCAGAGACCGTACCGGGTCCAGCGCTTCCACCACCCGCTCGAACGGCGCCTGCTCGTGCTCGAGGCCGTCCCGAACCACACGACCCACCTGCGACAGGTACTCCGACACACTCGCCCCGGCCGGCGCCCGCACCCGTAGCGCCAGCGTGTTCACGAAGAACCCGACCACCCGCTCGCTGCCCGCCACCTGACGACCCGCCGACGGCGTCCCGACAACCACCTCCTCCTGACCTGACAACCCGCTTAGCAACCGACCGAATCCCGCCAGCACGACCCCGAACAGCGTCAGACCCTCCCGGCGCGCAAGACCGGACAGACCGGATACCAGAGACCGGGAGAACGACACCGCCGCCCGCCCCACCGTCCGTGCACGGTCCACCCGCCGCGGCCGGTCCAGCGGCAATTCCAGAACCGACGGCGCCCCCGACAGGTGAGACCGCCAGTAGGCCAGCGCCGACGACTGCGACGCTTCCTCCATCCGCCCCCGCTGCCACGCCGCGTAGTCCGCATACGACCACGGCAGCGACGGCAACCCCGAACCCGAACCCGTCCGCCGTGCCGCATACCGCGCCGACAACTCCCGGCCCAGAACCGCCATCGAGCTGCCGTCCGCCGCCCCGTGGTGCACGCACAGCCCCAGGTGCCAGACCGAATCCCCGCTCCGCAACAGAAGACCCCGAACGCTCGGCTCCCGCTCCAGATCGAATGGACGCCGCGCGAACGACTCCAACCGCGACCGCGCCGACCCGGCCGGGTCCGAGGCCCCCCGCAGATCCTCCTCCTCCAGTAGCGCCCCCAACTCGTCGGCCCCCAGCAGCCGGCCACGCGGGATGCCCTCCGGCGCCTCGATTACCGTCCGTAGCGGCGCGTGCCGCAACGCCAGATCGCGTAGCGCCCCCGACAGCGCCGACGCATCGACCGGACCCTCCAGAAGCAACCCCAGCGGCATGTTGTACTGGCTGCCCGCGCCTGATTCCAACTGATCCAGGGACCACAGCCGTTCCTGCCCATACGACAGGCACACCGACCCGTCCGCCGACACACCCGCGCCCGGCTCCACCCCGCCGTCCCGCTCCGGATCCGCCGACATCACCGCCGCCAGACCCCGCGGCGTCGGCGCCGAGAACACCGAACCTACCGACACCGGCGCCCCGGTCGCCTCCCGCAGACGTGACACCAGACGCATCGCCAGCAGCGAATGACCTCCGAGCGCGAAGAAGCTGTCCAAGACCGACACCCGCGACGCTCCCGTCAACTCCTCGAACAGACGCACCACCAACGCCTCGTCGGCCGTCGACGGCGGCACGTGCTCCGAGCCGCCCGTCATCTCCGGCGCCAGCAGCCCCCGCCGGTCCAGCTTCCCGCTCGGCGTCAGCGGCAGCCGCTCCAGCACCACTACCGCCGACGGCACCATGTGCGCCGGCAACTGACGACCCGCTGCCGCACGCACGTCGGCGGGGACCGGAGCCTCCCCGCCCGATGGCGTCACGTAACCCACCAGCCGCGGCTGGCCCGCCGCCTCACGCAGCACCACCACCGCTTCGCCCACCTCGGGCTGCGCCCGCAGCACCGACTCCACCTCCCCGGGCTCGATGCGGAACCCCCGCAACTGCACCTGGGCATCGACACGACCGCCGAACTCCAGCACCCCGTCCGAACGCCACCGGCCCACGTCACCGCTGCGGTACATCCGCGAGCCCGGCGCACCGAACGGGCACGCGACGAAGCGTTCCGACGTCAGGCCGGGACGCCCGTGATATCCCCGCGACACGTTCGCGCCGGCGATGTACAGCTCGCCCCACACCCCCACCGGAACCGGACGCAACCGGCCGTCCAGCACGTGAACCGCCGTGTTGCGCAACGGACGCCCGATCGGCGGACCGGACACGCCGTCGCTCCCAGGGTCCAGAGGCGCGCTCATGCTCGCGCAAACCGCCGTCTCGGTCGGGCCGTACGCATTGAGCATGCGCCGGCCGACCGCGAACCGCGACACCGCGTCCCGCGGACAGACCTCACCCCCCACCATGAGATTGCGTACCGGCGCCAGACTCTCCACGCGCCAAGACGACAGCGCCGACGG
This sequence comes from Vicinamibacterales bacterium, assembly GCA_958296065.1. Classification (GTDB taxonomy): domain Bacteria; phylum Acidobacteriota; class Vicinamibacteria; order Vicinamibacterales; family UBA8438; genus WTFV01. Next base: position 27,616 of record CATQHX010000057.1, read on the forward strand.
CACGAAGGAAGCATGGGTGATTCGCTGCTCCCGCACGAACTCCGCCAGGGCGTCCTCGTCCAGCCGGACCACCTCGGCAGGCACGCACAGCGTGGCTCCCGCCGCCAGCGTGACAAACACCTCACACACCGAAAGGTCGAAACCGTGCGTGGCGAACTGCAGCACCCGGTCCCCCGGCGCGATGTCGAGGTTGGCCCCCCGCTGCGCCGCGATCATGTTCAGCGCGCCCCGCTGCGTATTGCCCACGCCTTTGGGCCGACCCGTCGAGCCCGACGTGTAGATTACGTACGCCAGACTGTCCGGCGTCAGCGGCCCGGGACGCTCTCCGTTCTCCAGCGGCGCCAGCGAGCGAGACGCCAGCGACGACTGCAACGGTTCGTCGTCCAGCAGCAGCATTGCAGGACCGGACTCGGCAGCCGCCGCCTCTGGAGCGAACCACCCCCGCAACGCCGTCGTCGTCACCAGCAGACGCGCCCCGCTGTCCGACAGCATGTACGACAGACGCGCCGGCGGATAGGTCACGTCCAGCGGCAGATACGCCGCGCCCGCCTTCACCACCGCCACCACCGCCACCACCATCTCCAGGGACCGCTCCAAGCCGACCGCCACCACCGTCTCCGGACCCGCGCCGCGTGACAACAACTCCCGCGCCAAGCGGTTCGAACGCGCCTCCAGTTCCCCGTAGCTCAGACGCCCGCCCCCGTACACCACCGCGGGCAGGTCCGCGTGTCGTAGCGCCTGCGACGACAGCAGACCCGGCAGCGTCCCGGACTCCGGAGCCGCCGCCGTCGCATTGAAAACAGACAGCGCCGACAACTCCGCCGCGTCTGCCAGACCCAGCCCCGCCAGGGGTGTCGAATCCTCGGAAGCGCAGAGTTCATCCAGGATCCGACTCAGACGAGCCAGATAACATGCCAGATCGTCCTCGGTATATATGTCCCGGTTCCCGTACAAGATGACGTCCACCTGGCCGACATTCGAGTTGTCATCGACGACCAGATGCAGATCAACCACCGGTCCATTCGAAAGGAGATGTGTTCTGCACGGAAGATCACCGAACCGGATGTCCTGGTCGAAAGACATCAAATTGACCGCGAGTCGCGCAAAGTCCGCGGCCGTGTCCTCGATGTTCGGCAGCAGTTCCCGGCGCAGCGTCTCGTGGCGATAGCGCTGGTGACGTACGGCCCGGGCGCTCTGCCCGGAAACCCCTTCAATCAGCCCTCCGAGGCTTTGATCCCACAATCCATCGATCCTTACGTATCCCACGTTGGTCGCCATCGACGGCGTGAGACGCGCCGAGCGTCCGGCGCGCCCGAGCAGCGGGACCGCAAGCACGACATCGTCGTCTCCGGACTGCACGGCGTCGAGCAGCGCCGCCGCGGCGAGCAGAACACAACTGGTGGACTTACTCGCAGCGTCAGCCCGCGCCCGAAGCGCAGCCGTCTGCTTCGGCGGCAACGCCACGCGCCGACGAACGAAGTTCTTGCCGTGCGGCCGCGGCGCGCCTTTCCAGTTCTGCGCGGCACCCCGGCCCTCCAACAGTTCCGCCCAATAGGCGCGGTCACGGGCCTGCCGTCGGGAGCCATCGTAGGCACATTCTGCTTCGAGCCAGTTCCAATAGGCGTCGTCTTCGAATTCGGGCAGGGGCGTCCCGGCCACGAGCGCCGAATAGAAAGCCGCAACGCGCCGTGTGAAGAGGTATGCGGACCATCCATCGACGGCGACATGATGCGCGACCATGAACCACAGCCATCTGTCTGCGGCGCACCTGAACAGCATGAATCGGAACAGAGGCTCCGCGGCCAAGTCGAATGGCGTTGTCAACAACCCCTGCATGCGCTGGTGCGCCGTGACCATCGGGTCGGACGCCGAACCGACGTCCACCATTGGTATCGGCAGCATCGACAGTTCGAAGTCGTCCCTGCTTCGAATGCACTGGCGGGGAACATCGTCGGCTAGCAGGATCCGTATTCGAAGTGCGGCGGTGCACCGCACGGTCAGCGTGACGGCCTTCCTGAACGTCTCGACGTCCAGTGCACCGTCTATCTCAACGTATTGCCCAGCGTTGTGAGCATGACCCGACGGATCGACGAGATGATCGAAATAGACCCCGAGCTGGGCTGGGTTCATCGGCAACAAATTACTTTTGACGGTCATGTATCTCAACTCTGCCCCGCGCGTCAGGAAGACACCTCTGCGACCCGCGCCGCGGCCGCTACGCCGTCGTCAACTGCAACCGGTGCATCCTCTGGATCCGCCGGCAGCACGGTCCCTGCTCCCGGTCCGAACATTCGCCGCAGCGTCCGCTGCACGTCGTCGAGGATCAGGTACGAGACCGGCACCTGGATCAGCGTGATGAACGTGGCGAACAGCACGCCGAAGGCCAGCGACACCGCCATCGGCACGAGGAACGCCGCCTGTATGCTGCGCTCCAGCATGAGCGGCGCGAGACCGAAGAACGTCGTCAGCGACGTGAGCAGAATCGGACGGAACCGCATGCCCCCGGCTTCGCGGATCGCGAGCTGCATCCCGCTGGACTCGAACTCGCGGCGGTCGGTCTGAAGCCCGCCCGTCTGGCGAATCTCGCGGCCGAGGTCGGCATGGACGCTGCGCGCGCGATTGATGAAGTCGACCATGACGAGGCTGTCGTTGACCACGACCCCGGTCAGCGCCACCAGGCCGACCATCGACATCATCGTCACGTCGAGGCCCATGACGAGGTGCCCCCAGACGGCGCCGACCAGGCCGAACGGGATCGCGCCCATGATGATCAGCGGCTGTACATAGGACCGTAGCGGGACCGCGAGCAGGGCGAAGATCATCAGCAGGGCGAGGATGAAGCCGCGCTGCAGGCCGCCGGCCGCGTCCGCCTGCTCCGCCTCGGCGCCCTCGAAGGTGTAGAACACGCCGGAATAGCCGGCCAGCACCTCGGGCAGGATCCGCGTCCGCAGGTCGGCCATGACCGCGCCGGCCGACGTGATCACAGGGTCCACCGAGGCGGTCACGTTGACGGCCCGTTTGCGGTCCACGCGCTTGATCGACGTGAAACCGCGTCCCGGCTCCACCAGCGCCACTTGGCTGAACGGCACCTCGCCGCCTTTCGGCGTGCGGATGCGCATGTTCTCCAGGTCGCCGAGCGACCGGCGATCGTCCCGCGGATAGCGCACCATGACGCGGATGTCGTCCCGGCCGCGCTGGATGCGCTGGGCTTCTTCGCCGTAGAATGCCTGCCGGACCTGCCGGCCGAGGTCCTGCAGGGTCAGCCCGAGGGTCTCTGCGGCCGGCTTGATGCCGAGCTGCATCTCTTCCTTCCCGGCGCGGAACGAATCGGAGATCTCGTACACGCCTGCGTACTCACCCAGCCGTCGCTTCACCTCTTGGGCTGCGGTGCGCAGCAGTTCGATGTCAGCTCCCGCGAGCTGCACGTCGACATCGTCGCCGGGGTCCATTCCCGACATGTCGAATCTGACTTCGACGGCCTCGGGAATCGGGCCCGTAGTCTCCCGCCACAGGTTGCCGATCTGCTCGCTGGTGAAGCGGCGCCTCTCGGCCGGCAGCAGCTCGACCGTCACCTCGCCCACGTTCGCCGCGGCAAGGGTCCCCATCGGCCCCAGCGGCCCGCCGCGCCGCACGAACACCGGCTGGTCGCCGATTGCCGTCGACACATGCCGGATGTAGTCGACTCCCGTTTCCTGCCGCAGCCGGGCCCCCAACCGGGTGGCGCCCTCTTCGAGCCTGGCGATGACGCGTGACGTGGCATCGACCGGGGTGCCTTGCGGCATCGTCACCGACGCCGACACGAAGTTGGTTTCGAAGGACGGGAAGAACTGGACGCTAACCCGGCCCGCGAGCACCATCCCGCCGGTCAGGATCAGCGTTGAGAGACCGACCGCCGCCGTCACGTACCGCCACTGCAGCGCGGCTTCGAGAATGGGCGCGTAGACCCGCTCGCTGAACGTCTTCAGTCCGCTGGAGAAGAGCCCCTGGAAGCGGCGCCACCGGCCGGGCTTTACGCGCCGCGGGACATGCGACAGGTGGGCCGGCAGGATGCCGAGCGACTCGATGAGGGAGAAGAGCAGGCACGGAACGACGACCAGCGGAACGACCCGGAAGAGCTTGCCCATCATGCCCGGCACGAACATCAGCGGCATGAACGCCGCCACCGCGGTCAGAACAGCGAAGGTGACCGGCTTCGCGATCTCGCTCGCGCCCTCGATGGCCCCGCGCAGTCCTTCGCCGTGCTCCTCCTGGTGGCGGCAGATGTTCTCGCCGACGACGATGGCGTCGTCGACCACGATCCCGAGCACCAGGACGAACGCGAACAGCGAGATGATGTTGACCGACACGTCGACGCTCGGCAGCAACGCGATCGCGCCGAGGAACGAGATCGGAATCCCGAGGCTGGCCCACACGGCGAGCCGCAGCTCCAGAAACAGGGCCAGCACAATGAAGACGAGCGCGAAGCCGGTGGCGCCGTTGCGCAGCATGAGTGTCAGGCGGTCGTTCAGCCCCTCGGCTTCGTTGAGCCAGATGGTCATCGAGACGCCCTCCGGCAGCCGCGCCCGCCTGCGCTCGACGTAGCCGCGGACGGCAGCCGCGATGTCCAGCGCGCTCTGGTCGCCGGTGCGGAAGACCGACACCAGCACCGCCGGCTCGTGGTCGAACCGGGCCTGCTGATCGGTCTCGGCGAAGCCGTCGACGACCGTCGCCACGTCGCCCACGCGCAGCCGACTGCCATCCGCACGGGTCCACAGGGCCAGATCCTCGTATTCGGCGCCGCGGTAGGCCTGCCCGATGGTGCGCAGGAGAATCTCGCCGCCGTCGGTGCGGACCGAACCGCCGGGCAGATCGACCGACGACCGTCGCACGGCGTCGGCGACCTGATCGAAGGTCATCCCGTGCCGCCGCAGCGCCAGCTCGGAGACCTCGATCGAGATCTCGTAGGGCGGCGCGCTGGCGATGTCGACCTGCGTGATCTCGGGCATCGCGGCCAGCTCGTCGCGCACCTGTTCCGCCAGCGCCTTCAGGGCGAAGATGTCGGTCTCGCCGGAGATGGAGATGTCGGTCACCTGGTTGCGGGCGGTCAACTCGCGGACGATCGGCTTCTCCGTCTCCAGCGGGAACGTCGTGATCGCGTCGACCCGATTCCTGACCTCGTCGGCGACCCGGCCAGCATCGGTGCCGAGCTCCAGCTCGACCATGACCGACGCGTTGCCCTCCGTTGCAGTGGACTGAATCTCCTTGATGCCGTCGATGCCCTGAATCGCCTCCTCGACGCGGATGACGACTCCCTCTTCGACCTCTTCCGGCGCCGCGCCCAGGTACGGCACCTGGATGCTGATGAGGTCGAGCTCGATCTCCGGATAGACATCCTCCTTGACCGTGGTCGTGGCGATGAGGCCGCTCACTATGATGAAGATCATCATGAGGTTCGCGGCCACCGGATTCCGTGCAAACCAGGCGACTGCACCGTTGTTTATGGCAGTTGCACCGACACTGCCGTTTTCTCGACCAGGGCTCATGATCGATTCGCCGTTGGCAACCGTTGGCACTACTTCCTCAGACATCCGGGGTTACCCTCTGCGCGTCTCGTCAGCTCGGCCGAGAGTATCGCCCGCAAGATCGCCAAGCGGAAGGGAGAGGCCAGCCGAAAGACCGGTAGATGCGATTGCCGCCATCGCGCGGCACGGAGCTACCCCCGCTGCGGAGAGGGGGTAGGCGACAGGGGTAGTCGTAACCGAGAGGACCGGAATGTTGGGCACCGGCCGCGCCATCTCGTCGGCGCTGCCGACCGGCGTCACGCCGATACGCCGGGTGCCACGCTTTGGAGGAGGATGCCCGGCGGTGCGGGAGGGTCAGAACTGCACGCCCATCGACGTGGCGCGGCGCACGGCGTCGTCTCTGTCGGTCGTACCCGTCTTCCGGTAGATGTTCTTGAGGCGGTGGCCCACGCCGTCCTCGGTGACATCGAGCCGATCCGCGATCTCGCGGTTGCGGAGGCCGTTGCGAAGCTCGGCCAGCACCGCTTGCTCGCGCGGGGAGAAGACCGGGAGGCTGGGCGGCGGCGGGCCGTCGAGGTGCGCGAGCACCAATGCGGCCGCTTCGCGGATCTCCGGCTCCGGGTTCTGGTCGAGCAACCGGGTCAGAAGGTCGCGGCTGACATCGCGGTGGCGGATCAGTGGCCGCTGGTAGTCCGTGTTTCGCGTCAGTCGGAGGAACTCGACGAGCGGTTCGATGGCCCGACCCGTGCGCGCGTCGATGGTCATCGACGGCCGGAGCCGCTGGTCTCCAAGTTGCCCGCGACGTGGAGCGCATCACCGCGTTCCTGTTTCACCGCGGCGGTCACGACGAACGGGTACGGCTGGGGGCAAACGCCAGCATGAGCTTCGTAGGCAGTTCCGACCATGTACAGTTTCACGCGCAATTCATCGGGATTCTTCAAGGTGGCCACCACCTGCCGGACCGTCAGGCAGCTCAGCCAGGAGTGGATTGGAGAACCGCGGTTCGACACCCGCCGGGCGCGCAGCATAGTCCCCCCCAGGGGCAGCATCTTTCGTCGACAGTCACGACATAGCCATCACTCAGGCGCAAGATGTCGCGTCGGTGTCATGTTGAGCGGGTACGATACCGGGGAACCTGCTCGAGTGAGTCGGGCTATGAGCACGACAGGATTGCAGGCGGTTCGGAGCGCGTTCGCGGTTGGCGTTCTGTGGCTGTTCGCGCAGAGGACGGAGGCGCCAGCTGCAACAGGCACACCAGGGTCGGAGGCGCGCTTCGAGAGACATCGGGATGGCCGCAACCAGACCGCCGGCGACGTCGACACTGCCCGAGTTCCGAGCCCCTTGGCTTCTGAGAGCCAAGGTGACGGCGCCCGAGTCTGCGGAGGGGTACTTCCATCGGCCGGCACTGTTGAGGCAACTCGATCCGGCAGCGTCCCGGCGAATCTCGGTACTGCGGGCACCGGGTGGGTTTGGCAAGACGACCACGCTCGCCGAGATCGTTCGGCGCGCAAAAAGGAAGGGTGTGCTCGTCGCCTGGCTCACGGTGGACGAGGACGATGCGCCAGGCCTGTTCGGAGCCCATCTTGCCTACGCGTTCGAACACGCGGGCCTGGAGCTGGTGCGGACGAGCGAAGACGCCTGGGCCGCAACGCCGCTCACGCACCAGATCGGGATGCTCGTTCGCGCCATCGAGACGCATTCGACAAGCTGCCTGCTCGTGCTGGACGAACTTGAACGGCTCCCGGCCCAATCCGTCGATCTGCTCGAACGCCTGCTGCGACGCGGCCCCCGCAATCTCCAGTTCGCCCTGTCGTTCCGCACGAATCCTGGACTGGATCTGGCAGGCGTCGTTCTCGAAGGCTCGGCGGTCTTCGTGACCACGGAACAGTTTCGCTTTACGAAATCCGAGATCGGCCGGTTCTTCGAGGGCAGTCTGTCGCGGCAGGAGTTGGTAGAGACCTTCGACCGCACTGCCGGATGGCCCGTGGCCCTTCGCATCGACCGCACGATACGGAAGACCGGCTCTGCCGAGAGCGTCGAGCTGGGCAAGGCGCTCACCCGAAACTTCCTCGACATGCGCCTGCTGCGCCGTCTCTCGGACCGGGATCGCACGCTGCTCCTCGATCTATCGGTTTTCGACTGGGTCGACACGAATCTGGTTGACGAGGTACTTGAAACCACCAACACCCGGCTACGCCTCGAAGGGCTCCTGGCGCTGGACGGGCTGCTGACGCCCGTGGATCCGGACGGCGCAGTGCGGCGTCTCCACCCGGTCGTCAAGCAGCACTGTCTCCGGCTGCTGGCCGGCCAGGATCCGGCTCGCGTGCAGCAACTCCACAGCAGGATCTCGGAGGCCCTCGCGCGACGTGACCAGTTGATTCCCGCGTGGCGCCACGCCGCCGAGACGGGCGACCGGGAGTTCCTTGGCGAGACGATGGAGCGCGTCGGCGTGTTCCGCATGTGGCTGCGCGAGGGGATGACGTGCCTGGCGGCGGCCGACCGGTTCCTGACCCCGGCGTTGCTGGAGGAATTCCCGCGTCTCGCCCTCATCCGTTGCGTGGCCCGGCGCCTGCGGCTCCAGTTCGACGAAGCGCGTGCGCTATATCAGACCACCAAACCCAAGCTCGACGAGATGGCGCGGCGCCGGGGCGAGGGCTACCTCCCGGGGATGCTCATCGACCGTCTCTTCACGGAAGTCAGTTTGGTCGGAGCCCACTTCCGCTCGGACCGCGACGCCAACAAGGCGGAGATCGAGGCCGTCATGCGCGGCTCCGCGCCGGCTGAAGCGGCGCTGATCGCGTGCGGACTGCACATCTCCGGTTGCGTTTCCGACTACCAGACAGCCCGCTTCGAAGCGTGCCGCCAGCACGGGCTGGCAGCCCTCTCGCAGATGGGGCAAGACGGCTGCCGGCACGGCGAGGTCTTCGTCAATCTGCACCTCGGCATGGCCGCCATGTCCCAGGGCCGCGTGCAGGAAGCCGCCGGTCGGTACGCCGTCGCGCGGCGTACGACGAAGACCTACTTCGCCGCCGACGCTGCGCTTGCGACGATCATCGACGCACTGGTGATCGAGCTTGACATCGAGCGCGACCACGTGAAGGCCATCGAGCAGCGGACCCTGACCGGACTGACCGAACTGCGCGGGGCATGGCTGGACGTTCATGCAGCGGCGCTCGCCGTGGCCGCGGAGTTGACCTTCGCACGGCACGGCGCGGAGCTTGGGATCCAGTTCCTGACGGACGAGATCGCGAGGGTCCGGGCCATGGGCCTGGCGACCATCGTACGTTACGCCTCGGCGTTGTGCTCCACCCTCCTCGTCGAAGCGGGACGTTCCGACGGGGCCGAACAACTGTGGCGGGACGAGCGGCTGCCGAGGGACACTTCGGACCTGATCGATCTCGACCGCCAGTCGTGGCGCGAGATGGAAGCGTTGTCGTGCGCGCGCATCCGGATGCTGACGGAACTCGGAGACCGCGACGCCGCTCGCGGCTTGGCGAATCATCTGTGCCGGATCGCGTCGGAGCGCGACCTGACGCGTACCCTGATGCGGGCGTTGGTGCTGTCGATGACGATTGACGCGGACACGGACCGGGCCGTCGAGCCGCTCGTCGAGTTCCTGCGACTGGCGCGGAGCACGGACTACCTGCGGCCGCTGGTCCGCCATCGTGATGTCAGCCGCAGCCTCCTGACCCGGTTGCTGGACAGCGCCCCGGACCCGGAGATTCACGACGCGGCCCGCGGGGCGCTCGCTCACCTCGAAGGACCGACGCCGCCCAACGCTCCGGTCTTTTCCCCGCGCGAGCAGGCCGTGCTCGCCGAGTTGAGCAGAGGCCTCCGCAATCGCGAGATCGCGGATCGGCTCGGGGTGAGTGAGGACGGTGTTCGCCACCACCTCAAGAACATCTACCGGAAGACGGGCACAACCGACAGGCGCGCCGCCGTGCGCCGGGCCACCTCGATGGGCTGGCGGCTCTGACGCCGCCGGACGGCGGCGGAGCCGCCTCGAGACGTTGCCTTAGGGCCGGCGCAAAAATAACTTCCTAGAAGTGCCTGTAGTCTCGCTATAGGGCACACCCGGTCCCGCAACGGTTGCGGCGTAGACAGTCCCGCCAGGGCAAAGGTTTTCTGGATCCCGGGGAGCAGATTCCGCCAAGTTTATGGCATAATTACGGACAATGGAATCCGCAATGGTGCCACAATGAGACCGACCGCGTTCTCCGCCGACACGATCAGCGCGTTGCTCCGCAAGCAGACCATCGCCACGCTGTCCGAGGTGATGACGGCCCTCGGTCCCGGCGCCAGCAGGCGCACCGCTTTTCGCAAGCTCAAGGATCTCGACGCACGGACCAGCTACTCGCATCGCGGCGGCTACTACACCCTCGACGCACTCGCCGACTTCGACGAGCACGGCTTGTGGTCCTTCGCCGGCGTCCGCTTCTCCCGCGCCGGCACCTTGGTCGCGACCGCTGAGTCGTTCGTCAACCACGCCCCGGCGGGACACTTCGTCGACGAGTTGGACAACCTGCTCGCGGTCGGCACCCAGGACCCGCTGCGCAAGCTCGTCGGCGACGGGCGTCTGGTGCGGCACAAGCTCGCCGGCCAGTTCCTCTACTGCGCGGCCGACCGCGCGCACCAGACCCACCAACTGCGCGCGCGGCGCGTGTTGATGGCTACGCCCGGACTTGTACGGCCCCTGCCTGAGGCCGACCTGATGCCGGAGGAGCTGCGCGCCGCGATCGTGTTGTTCGCCAGCCTGCTCGACGAGCGGCAGCGGCGTCTGTTCGCCGGACTCGAAGCGCTCAAGTGCGGGTGGGGCGGCGACCGGCGCATCGCCCAACTGCTGGGCATCGACCCGTCGACGGTCGCCGCCGGCCGGCGGCAACTCGTCGAGCGCGACGTCGAGGTCGACCGGGTGCGGCGCGCGGGCGGCGGACGCCGACCGACGGAAAAGAAACGCCGGAAGTCATCGCCCACATCGAAGCACTGATGGACCACGAGACGGCTGGCGACCCGGTCCGCGGCTTGAAGTGGACACGCCGTACGACCGCCAAGGTCGCCGCCGAACTGTGCACGCTCGGCACCGGCATCTGCGCGCGGACCGTCGCCCGGCTCCTCAAGAAGATGGGATTCTCGCTGCGGGTCAACCACAAGAAGCGTGCCGGCGCCTCGCATCCGAACCGCGACGACCAGTTCCAGCACATCGCCGAACTGCGCGAGCGCTGCGCCGTCGACAACACTCCGGTCATCAGCGTCGACACCAAGAAGAAGGAACTCGTCGGCGCGTTCCGCAATCCCGGCGCCAAGTGGGACCACAGCCCCGAACTGGTCAACGACCACGACTTTCCATCCGCGGCCGAGGGCCGCGCCATCCCCTACCAGCCCGTGGCGAAAGTCGCGGACCCGGCCTGGCCGAGGGGTGGTCGAGTTTCGTACACTGAGCGGCATGGCGATGGGCAAGAGACCGGCGGCGCGACAAGGGTCGCCGCTGTGGGTGACGACGGCGGATTTACCGACGAACGCGGGGCATCCATTCTTCGAGCGTCTCAACCGGGTCCTGGAGGATGCGGGTTTCGACGCGTTCGTGGAGAGTCTGTGCGCGGTGTTCTACGCGTCGCGGATGGGCCGGCCGAGTCTGCGTCCCGGGCGGTATTTCCGGATGCTGTTGATCGGCTACTTCGAGGGGCTGTCTTCGGAGCGCGGGATTGCGTGGCGGGTGGCCGATTCACTGAGCCTGCGGTCGTTCCTGGACCTGGATGTGACCGAGACGTCTCCGGATCACTCGACGTTGTCGCGGACGCGTCGGTTGATCGACGTGGAGACGCACGAGGCGGTGTTTACGTGGGTTCTGGAGCGGCTGGCTGAAGCGGGGCTGGTGGCGGGGAAGACGGTCGGCATCGATGCGACGACGCTGGAAGCGAACGCGGCGATGCGTAGCATCGAGCGGCGGGACACGGGCGAATCCCACGAGGCGTTCATCCGGCGGTTGGCGGAAGCCTCGGGTGTGGAGACACCGACGCGGGCGGATCTGGCTCGGTTCGACCGGTCCCGGAAGAACAAGAAGACGTCGAACAAGGAGTGGAAATCGCCGCAGGACCCGGACGCGAAGATCGCGAAGATGAAGGACGGCCGGACGCACTTGGCCCACAAGGCCGAGCACGGGGTCGACATGGACACGGGCGCCATCGTGTCGGTGACGGTGCAGGATGCATCGGACGGCGATACGGCCACGCTGCCAGAGACGCTGATCATGGCGGCGGAGCAGGTCGAGGCGGTTCAGCCGGAGGGTTCGGGGGTTGAAGAGGTGGTGGCCGACAAGGGCTATCACAGCGACGAGACGCTGGTGGGGCTGCGCGAGGTAGGTGTTCGAAGCCACGTATCGGAACCGGAGCGCGGCCGGCGCCGCTGGCAGGACAAGAAGACGGGCGAGACGCCGCCGGAGAAGCGAACTGCGCAGCAAGCGTTGTATGCGAACCGCCGGCGTGTGCGCGGGCGGCGGGGTCGCCGCCTGCAACGCCGCCGGGGCGAGATGGTGGAGCGTACTTTCGCGCACATGTATGAGACGGGCGGTATGCGTCGGGTGTGGGTGCGCGGTCACGAGAATGTCCGCAAGCGCGTGCTGATCCAGGCGGCCGCCTGCAACATCGGGCTGCTGTTGCGCCACCAGACCGGCGTCGGTACGCCCCGGAGCCTGCAGGGGCGGGCTTTGGCGGCGATTTGCCACCTGATCGACCGCCTGATCGACCGCTGGGGGCGTCTGACGCGCGTGTGGGGGTTCAAATGGACACCGACGGGACTCGTCGGCTCATTTGCTCATCGCCAAGCTACCTGAACACCGGGCTCAGCGAACACACTTCTTCCACGGGCTGCTACGGCATCTACGACCCGCGCGCCAATGCCGGCACCGTCTTCGTCGGCCAAACCGCCGACACCCCGGCCTTCGCCGTCGACTGCATCGAAAAGTGGTGGCGCACCGAAGGTCACAAGGACTATCCCGAGGCCGAAGCCCTGCAGATTCTGGCCGACGGGGGCGGCAGCAACAGTTGCACCGCGCGCGCCTGGAAGTTCAACCTGCAGCATCGCCTCTGCAACCGGCACGGCTTGCGCGTGACCGTGGCTCATTATCCGCCGGCCACGTCGAAGTGGAATCCCATCGAACACCGCCTCTTCTGTGAGGTCAGCAAGAACTGGGCACGCCGTCCGCTGGACAGCTACGAGACCATCCTGAAATACCTGCGCACCACACGCACCGCCACCGGACTGCGCGTGCGCGCACACCTGGTGCGGAAGACCTACAAGACCGGCGTCAAGGTCACCGACGTGCAGATGCGGGAGCTACGCATCACACCGAACGGCTTCCTCCCCAAATGGAACTACACCATCGAACCCATGTAACGAAAAACGGAAGTTATTCTTGCTCCGGCCCTTACTCCCGCAATGGGGGCCTCCCGCCGCCAAAGAATTCGTCGGCGCCTGTCAGGGGAGAGTCTCATGTCGGCGTGGTCTACCGACGCGAACGGCACCCAACGCGGTGTCGACTGGCAGATGAAGGTCGACGGTCTTCGATTAGCGCATCGCCGGGCAATGAATACGGGGGAAAATGAGGCGCGGCGGATCGAAGCTCCCCGTCGAAGCGCTTCCGATTTGACGGCGGTTCTTTGGCGGCGGGTTGCACTGCATACGCAGCTACTACCGTCGCAATGCAAGGCGCGGCGGAGCAAGGCCGGGACCGAGACGGCTTGGGTGCGCCGGCCCGTTCGCGGCAGAGCAGCCCGAAGCGAGGGTAGGCGAGATGTGTCGTGCCGGCGCCGCCGGCCTCAGGACGGCGGCGGCAGCGCGAGTACGTCGGGGACGATGGGCGTGGGGGCACGCAGCATTGTCGTGATCAAGTCCGGCAGGTCGAGCTTGCGTTGGCGGGCGGTGCGCACGACGCTGGCCAGCACCTGCTGCGTATCGGCGCCTTTGCGCGTGCGGTTTCCGCCGCAGACCTTGCGCGTGACCACCGCCGGCCGGATGGCCTGCTCAGCGCGCCAGTTGGTGGCGTCGATCGACGGGTCGCACAGGAAGAGGAACACGGCCGGAAACTCGTTGGCCAGGTGCTTGGCGAAGCGTTCGGCATCCTCCAGCGGCGGCGGGGCGTCGATCAGCCGGCCCAGACGCGCGGCGAGCCGACCGCGGGCCGACGCCAGACCGTGCTCGCTGACCTCGCCCGCGTTGCAGCGGTCCCGCAACGCAAGGCCGTCCTGCAGAACCGCCTGTACCGCGCCCGCCCACATACTGTCGGGATAGTCCTCCTGCAGTTGCTTGCAGCGGCGAAGCAGATGGGCCTATTCCGATATCGGAATAAGGCCCACCGGCTTCGACACCACTGCCGAGTGCCAAACCACACGACACGTGACCCGTTCGAACTTCGACCCCGTAGCCGCACGGCTGCGCCGCCCCCTGCGAGAGATGCGCCTGCGCGCCGGCCTGACCCACACGGCCCTGGGCGAGCGGCTCAACCACCCGCAGCAGTGGGTCTTCAAGTACGAGGCCGGCGAGCGCAGGCTCGACGTGATCGAGTTCATCCAGATCGCCCGCGCGATCGGCTTCGACCCCGGCAACTTCATCAACACCTTCATGGACGAGCCGGCCGACCTCAACCCAGCCCAGCCCTGCGACCGGCCCCATCCCGCATCGTCGCCCAAGACCCGAACCTGACGCTGGCTACCTGCCCGGAGGACACCGTCCCATAGACGCTAACTTATTCGGACCGCATGATCCTCCGGCAGCTCGGTCCAGCCGAAGTACGCCGAGAGTTGCGGCCGTCGGCGACGTGGCGACTCCGCCAGCGTACCGGAGATCTGAATCGGATCCAGAAGCACCCGTCCTTCGTCTACCAGACGGTGCGGCTGGTGGAGCACCCGCAGCTGCGCATCGAGGTCCGGGTACGGCCCCGCGCCGGGGCGCGAGGTCCTCGCAGTGCCGGCGACCGGCCCCGGGCTACGACACGCAGGCGGTCCGGCGCTTCGACTTCGTACCCCTGTGGCACACCCCCGTGGTCTTCCTCTACGCCATGCGCGCGTGTCCTGCCCGCGCTACGGCGTGCAGCTCGAGGCGCTGCCGTGGGCCACCCGCGCGCCGCGCACGGCGCTGCTGCTGATGAACGAGCCGGCCGACCCGTGGCGCCGTGCGGTCGGTCTCGGCCGGAACGGCGGCACCCCGCCGTGCCGCCGCACCGTCCCGGGCCCGGCGTTGTAGGCCGCAAGCGCGAGCACGGTCCCGACCTCGTCGGCGAGACGCCGCAGGCAGGCGACGCCCGCCTCGACGTTGGCGGCCGGATCGAACGGATCCGCCAGCCCGAGATCACGGGCCGTCGCAGGCATCAGTTGCATCAGGCCCTGCGCGCCGGCCGGCGACACCGCATCCTGACGGTGTCCCGACTCGACGGCGACCTCCGCATGCACGAGCAACGGATCGATTCTGTCCCGGGCGGCAGCCGCAGCCACCACGTTCGCGTAGGGCAAGACGACGCCCAACGGCTGCGCGCGCGCCGGAAGGGAGACCAACAGCACGAGAGAGGCGACGACACACACGGCCGCCGTCCGGCGGCATCCACGCAAACCCGGCACCATTCGCACCCTCGCTCGACACCCCCGCGCCCACGAGCGAGGAGTACGCGCGCGCCGGGTCACTCGCCGACGACCGCACCCGACCAGATCGTCCGACCGGCCGCGACTCCGTACGCTCGCGGCACGCCTCGCCCGCCGGACCAGGCGCACGCCGAGCCGCGCAACGGAAATCCGCCGGCAGGAGGGCGAAGCAAGGACGGAGGACACAATGCGCCGAACCAGATTCCTCGCCGACACGGCGCTGCTCGCCGCGGTGCTGGCGACAGCTGCAACGCCGACCGAAGCCACCGGACAGGCCGAGGCGGCGCCCACCGGAGCAAGGGGCGAACGGGTCACGGTTGCCGCGCTACCGCCAGCGCGGATTCCCACCATCACGTGCCTGCGCGCCGGAGGGCAGCGTTGCCTCGACGAGACCCGATGGAGGAACGCCGACAGCCGCGGCCCGCAGGCGGCCGCGCCGAACGAAGAACCGGAGCCCGACCTGGTCCTCGTGCTGCGACCGCGTACGTTCAAGTCCCGGCTGTTGCGCGGCGGGCTCGCCCTCGGCGCCACGGCGGCCTTCCTGGCCGCGTGCGGCCAGTTCGGCGGCGATTGGGAACCCGGCGCCCCGAAACCGTGCAAGCTGGACAACGAGGCGCTGCACGCCATCGCCGGGATCGGCGCCGGCGCCGGCATCGCCTTCGGCATCACCGAGATCGTCATCGGGTGGTAGGCAGGCAGCCCGCACACCACAGCCTCGCGCCACGCGCTCAGGCGCCGCGGCAGCGACCGACAACGACGAGGCGCCCTCAACACCGCAAGGACCGAACATGGCGCGACCGACCACCTGGTTCACCCCCGCTCGAACGAGCGCCGTTCGTGGCCGAGCACCGCGACTCGGCGGGGCCGCCGCCCGGACCGCGAGTCATCGAGATCAGCAGTCCCAGCAGCGAGCCGTTCGGCCGCCCCCTGAGCGCCATGCGCCTGCGTGCCGCTGGCGAGAACGGCGACCGCGCACAGGTCGTCTACCAGGCCGCGAAGTGCTCCGGCGACGGCGGCCCCGACGAGGACACCGCCGCCAACGGCTTCGACGCCAAGCCGCGCGACCGCGAGCGGAGGAAGGTAGGCGCGCTGCGCGGCTTCCAGCATGACGGGACCCACTGGCCGGCTGCCTCCGGCAGCGCCTTCTACGACCGGCTCTGGATCCAGGCGGCCGTCGCCGCCGGGGCCGCGCGCGAACTCGCCCGCTACCACGCCTACACCGACCAGTTCCACAGGCCCGGCGTCTCCGTCGCCTGCCAGGCCCGTGCAGCAGCCGTGCTCGCAGGGCTCGAGCGCAGCCGCCGGATCGACAGGATCTACAGCACCGATCAGTGGGCGGAGACGCTGCAACTCGGCGACGAAGCACGGCCCGGCAGCTCGTCATCCCCCGCGCCGAGGAAGGGGTCGACTACGGCCGGCTCGACGCAAGCGACGAGAAGGCCAATACCGTCGGGAGAGGCGTGCAGCACCAGTACACGAACACGGCGCGGCTCCTGCAACGAGGTCTGCGGCGCCTATTGCCGTTACTGCTTCTGCAAGCGCCTGGGCATGAACGAAACGACGAGGCCACCAACCACGTGTCGCCCAGATCAGCAACGTCCTGCTTTCGGGCGCCAAATCCGGATCGAGCTCGACGCCGACGACCAACCCGGCGGCCTGCGCGCCGGCCGCCTCGACGACCGTTCCGTCACCGCAGCCGAAATCCACGAAACCGTCCCGCGGACCGAGGCGCAACAGCCCGAGGGCGACCGCGAGCACGCCCGGGTCGATCCGCCGGAACGGCGCACGACCGCGCCGGGCGTCCGTCGCGGCCGCACGCCAGCACACGAGGTGGCCGACCGGGGCCACCAGCGAGGGTCGCGCGCCGAGAGAACCCAAGCCGTCCCGCACGTCCGTACCGATAGTCGACCGCGGCCGGCCGCCACGCACATCCACCCCCGAGGTCCTTTCCTGCAAGCACCCTGCAGAAACCAGACCTGACATCAACGGGCGGCGCCCTCGTGAGCCGGTTCGCCATCCACCACGCGTACTCTGCCCGCCGCACCAGCAAGAGCCCGAGCGGGAAACTGAGACAGCCTCCGTATACTCGGCCGCGAACGGAGCCCGGATTGAACGAGACACACGAGTCCGACCCGCTACGTGACCGGATTGACTCCGACGTGTTGGCCGAGTATGTGCACCGGCTGCAGAAGGTCATGTTGACCATGACGAGCAGACGCGCCCGGGAAGAGGCCGGCAGCGATGCCCCGATAGAGGTCTTCGCACGGCATCTGATCGCCGCAGGCGCCATCGACGCCGCAGCCGACGCCTACAGCCACAGGGCGGGGACCACCGATACGGCGGAGATCGCGCGGTGGCACCGCCAGTTGGCCGATGCACTGTGCATCCCCAGACGAGGCACGACGAGCTTCTGCCCGCCGCTCGAGCCCGGCACGCCACGCGCCACCGAGCCGGGCCTGCGGCGCTGGAACGCGCACTTCCAGGTAAGCCTCCGCGACGCGGGCGTCTATTTCCGCCGCGGACGGCACAGCGGCCCGCACAGTTACGAGTTGTGCGAAACGGGCTACGGGTGGACGCTGATCGACCACGGTGAACCCGCCTGCGACCGCGAACGCACGGAACACCTGATTCACGAGAGCGCCGAAGCGCTGATTCGCTGCGCAAACGACATGGGCGGAGCGCAAAAGGACGCCGACACGCTGCGGGCCGAGCTGTGGCAAGACGCCGAGCGCGATGGCAATACCGACCCGGGGGACGGACGATGACAGCCCCCGGGCTCCCGGAAGGACTCGAGCTCGACGTGCGACAGGATGCTCTGACCGCCAACCCGCAGAAGACCTACCGCACGGGAGACACGCTCCCGACCGGCATAACGGTCGAATGAGCTACCTGATTCTCATAAGGCATTCATTCTAAACGACTTGCATGCAGTTCCCTGGCCACAATTCACTCATCGATTCCCACTTTCTGAACCGGAATCCACGGGACCATTCGAGACGTTTTCAGCGTTTCAGCGTAATGCGGGCGAGGTCCCGGAAGTTACCCGTGGAAAGGCTTGACAAGCGGGGAGGCGTCCACACACGACAGTTGCCGGGCGGGATTCGCACCCGCTGAGGAAAGGCGCCTTTCAAAGCTGGACCTCACCGCCACCGAGCACGACCTGCTGTGCGCGCTCGCGCGCAACGCCGCTGGCGTGTGTTCCTACGACGACCTGGCGCGCCTCGTCTGGCGCCGCAAACACGTCGACCCGAAGCTGGTGCGCGCCTTTGTCCGGCGCCTGCGCGGCAAGCTCGGCGACGACGCCGCCAAGCCCGTCTACATCCTCACCGAGCGCGGCGTCGGCTACCGCATGGCCGCGCCGCCGGACCGGTGAGCCCAGGCGCCCGGCCACGCGAAAGACGCTCTCGTCTTCCGGGTCTTCGCGTTCGTCTCGCCACGTGAGCGCCGCCGCCAAGTGTGCGGCGTCGTAGGCCCGCAGGTCGTGCCAATCCGCGCCGTCGGCGTTGCACATTTCGCGCGCTCGCACCCGTGCGCCCGGATCAAGGCAGCCTCTGGCGCTGTGCGCACGTCTCGGGATCGTGGGGTGACAACTCGCTCTTGGCGCTGGTCGATCGTCAGTCCTCTGGCTGGCGGCCTTCGGCGCGGCCGGCGCAGGCGGCCCCGGCGTCGGCCCGGCGGCAGGCGGCCATGCACGCAATCGTCGATTGCGCGCGGCGGATTGTCGTCACTGGGTGGACCGGGTGGAACCGGCGCGGGGTCGGCTCGCGATGAAGGCTCGCACCTCGTGCTCGTACCATCGAACCGCCCGAGCTCCGATTCGAATCGGCTTGGGAAAGTCGCCAGCCGCCACCATCGCGTAGATGCTCGAACGCGAAAGCCCGGTCATCTCCCTCACCTCACGCATTGTCAGCAATCGCATGCGGACCCCCTCGTCGCCCTGTAGTTGCGTGTACAGGTTTACGGGATCGGGGTCGCAGCGCTGGAAACAAGTTCGCCCACCCTGCTCTGCATAGTCCTGATGGAAGCGCTCATCCGACTGGTCGACGGGCGACCGACACGTCTGCTCAACCAGGGCCCGACGGCGGTGGTGTCTTGGTGGTCGCCTCGAACCTCAATTCGAATCTAGCGTCAGACTGCTCCCAACGGCCCTGACGGCCGGCCGGGAAACTTGACGGTCATGTGGCAGGTTGGCTGGCGCCGTCTCGACCTCGTGCCCGGACGACCTGCATGTCGGTGGTCTCCATGTAGTCGCGGGCGCATCGTACCGAGGCGGGCGGCTGAAGGCGGGGACGGCTCGGCTGCGGGCGATTCTCTAGCGGTCGTGCCCGGGCTGCCGTTGCTGCTGCGCCTTCTCGGCCGTGCCGGCCGCCGGGGCCGGCGGCCGCGGCGGGTCAGGCGACCGCTCGCGGTGCGGTTCCTCGCGGTGCGGTGCAGCCTTGGACCGCCATCGCGCCCGCTGTTTCCGCCAGACCTCTTCGACGTCCGCCCAGTCGGCCGGATACGCCTGCTTGAAGCGGGCGTACTGCGCGCGCAGCGGCTTCACCCACGCCGGGGCCAGGCGGGGGCCGACGACCACCTCCAGCAGCTCCGGGTCCACGGCCTGCAGCACCAGGCGCTTGACGCCGTCCCTCGCGTCCATCCGCTCGAACTCCGAGCGCACCCGTGACAGGCGGGAACCGCCGGCGCGCACCGCGCCGATCAGGTTCTCGCTCAGCGGCGCATGCGGGCCTGCTTCGCGCGAACCGGCGCGCGCCGCAGCCGGCGGGCGCTCCCGAGCGGGCGGCTGCTGGCGAACGCGAGGAGCCGGCGGTGTTTTCGAGGCCGGCGGCCGCACCGGCCTGGCGACCCGGGCGGGCTCGGGGGCCGGCGCGGGGTAGTCGCGTTCGAGGTTCTTGTCGAGGTCACGCATGATGCTCGACAGCGACGAGCTGCGGTCGGGGGGTGGCGCCGGCTGTGCCGGCGGCGGTTTCGACAATCCCAGCCGCTCGAGGATCCGTTCGACGGCCTTCAGCGCCGCGTCCAGGGTGGTCAGGCGCCGTCTCAGATCCGCCACGCGCTGGCGGAGCCGCTGCAGCCTGCGACGTGCCGGGCGGTTCTCACGCGCCCGCTGACGGCGGTCCTGCCGGTCCCGGAGCTTGTCGGCCGCGGCGTCGCGCCAGCGGTCGCGCGCCTCCTGCCGGTTATGCGCTTCCCATCTGGCCCGGCTATCGGCTACCAGCTCGGCGTCGCGGGCCTGGTCGAGGCGTTCCTCGGCATCGAAGATGGCGCGGCGCTGCTCGCTGGCGCGCTGACGGTTGGGCGTCCAGCGGGACGCCGCGCGGGTGGCGTCGGCGAGGACATCGCGGGCCGCGGCGAGGTCGCGGGCGACGGCCTGCTGGGTGCGCTGGGCGGCCCGCTCGTCACGGACGGCCGCCTCGAACGTCTCGCGGGCCTCGCGCTCGCGCTTCGTGCTCGCGGGCGCGGATGTGCGTTGCTGCCGCGGGGCGCTGCGCTTGGCCTTGCGCACGCCCCTCTCGGCGTCGCGCAGCTCGTCGCGGGTCCGGTCGCGCTTCGCGCTGATCTGCGTTTCGAGCCGCTGGAGGTCAGGGCCCGAGATTCGCGCCGGCGTCGCTTTCGTCGTCGGCTCCGTCCTGCCGGGCGTTGTGCGAGGCGCGCGCTTCCACAGCTGCAGTTTCGTGAGCGGCGCGAGGACCTTCTGCCGCCGGCGCCGCCGCCGATGCGTACGGGCCAATCGCACCCGCTCGCGTCGCGCCTGCTCCGGCGGCGTCCGTGACTGGACCTGGGCCTTGAAGAGCGCCGCCCAGTCCTGCCGCTCCGCCGCTGTCCGGGCCTCCCGGCCCGCGCCGCGCTTCGCCTGCATCGGGGGCAGCGGAACCACGGCGCGCGCCTTCGTCTTCGCTTCATCGACCGGGACGCGGTCGTCGACCTGCAGGTCGACGACCGCGCGGTACTCCTCGCGGGCCTGGGCGCCGCGCGATACGATTCGGCACCTGGACCCGCCCCCTGCTGCGCTCGTACTTCGCCGCCCAGATCGAGAGTTTCTTCGCGTCGTTCTTCCGCCCGCAGGCCTTCCCGGTCTCCGGATCCACGCGACAGACCGCCACGTGTACGTGCGGATGCTCGGTGTCGGTGTGCTCGACGACGAGGGCCTGACACGCGTCCATGCCGATCGACTTGAGGGCCTCTTCCGTCGCCCGGCGCATCTCGACGCGGTCGGGGCGCGGCTCGTCGGGAGACCACGACAGCGAGAAATGGTAGAACGGCGCCTTCAGCTTCCGGCCGCGGCTCGAGGTGCCGGCCAGCTGCTTGATGGCCTCGGCGTCTGCCGCCGTCCGCGCCATGATCAGGCCGGCGAGGTGCGGGTCGTCGGTCGGGATGTTCAGGCCAACGACCAGCCCGACGCGGTCGGCGGTCGTCGGCCGCCGCTCGCCGGCCGACGGGGGGTCGTGGGTGAAGTAGGCCACGAGGCCGCGCACGCCACGGCCGCCGTCGTGGATGCGCGGGATCATGCCAGCCTCCGCGCGACGATGTCGCGCAAGGCGGTGACCGCGGCGGCGAGGTCGGGATCGCGGCCGGCATGGGCGAGCCGGAGCGCCTGGTTCAAGTTCGCGCCGATGCGCCGAAGCTCCTGCCGGATGGCCGTCGCCTCGGTCCGGGCCGGCTCGCGGAGTCGGCTCGCCGCGCCGGCCGCGGCCAGCGCCGCCGAGCGGATGAAGGCCACGGGCGGTCGGCCGGTTCGCGCCGCCGCCGCCTCGATGACGCGCGCCTCGGCCGGCGTCAGGCGGATGCCGACCTGCCGCGAACGCCGGGCGTTGGTATCGATGCGCGGGCGCGCCATCGGTGCTCTCTGTCCGAGATCGGTTAGGGGCCGCAGGCCCCGGTTTGCGCTAGCAAAAACCGCATCTCGC
>CATQHX010000058.1 GCA_958296065.1 Vicinamibacterales bacterium
ACTACCGGCTCACCCCGGCCGGCCGCGAGCAGCTCGCGGTCCGGCAGTCGCGGTGGGACCAACTGACGGTGGCCATGGCGCGCGTGCTGCGACCCGCGGACCAGGAGTCTGCGCCGTAGGAGGGCGCTCGTCCACGCAAGTGTGGAGAGGGAATGTCGATGTGGCGGCAGGTCTGCGTTCGCCTGCGCTCGCTCCGGTGGTGGCGGCGGCGGGAATCGGAGCTCGACGACGAGATCCGCTTCCATCTCGCCGAGGAGATGGAGGAGCGGGTCGCGGCCGGGATGTCCCCGCGGCAGGCCAGAGCGGCCGCGCGGCGGGACTTCGGCAACGTGCCGCTCATCCGCGAGCTGACGCGCGAGACATGGGGCTGGGGACCCGCCGAACGGCTGCTTCAGGACGTGCGGTCCGCGATCCGGGGGCTGCGGCGGCATCCTGGCTTTGTCTGCACCGTAGTCCTCACCCTGGCGCTCGGCATCGGACTCAACGCGGCGATGTACGGGCTGCTGTCCCGGCTGTTTCTGCAGGCGCCGCCGCATATCGAAGATCCGGACGGGATTCACCGGGTGTGGGTGCGGGAGCGAGGCGACCGCGATGGCTCCGGGGCGCTACCGGGCCCCGCCTTCGCCCACGACAGGATTCAGTGGCCCGAGTTCGGCGCCCTGAACGCCGCCGCCGAGCGGTTCGCCGCCCTCGGCGGTTACATCGCTCCCCGGTCCATGCACAACGGACGGGGCCAGTCCGCCGAGGAGCTCCAGGTGTCCTGGGTGACAGGGAACCTCTTCGCCCTGCTCGGCACGCAACCGATCATCGGTCGGACAATCGGTCCCGAGGACGATGATCTCGCGGCGCCACCGGTCGCGGTCATCAGCGACGGCTACCGAGCGCGCCGCTTCGACGGCGCTCGGGACGCGCTCGGCGCCACGGTGACCTTTGGCAACGTCACCTACACGATTGTCGGCGCGATGCCATCCGGCTTCACTGGCCCGGAGCCGAGCGCCACCGACGTCTGGCTGCCGTTGCAGATCGCCGTGACGGACGACCGCGAGAATTGGAGGCAGTTCGGCTCCGGATTCTCGCTCACCACCCTCGTGCGTCTCGCACCCGGGGTTGCGGCACGGACCGCGCAGGCGGCGGCGACCGGTGCCGTGAGGGCCGCGCGCGCCGACTCGGCGTGGATGGACACCGCGGCCATCGTCGCGCTCGGCCCCCTGCTGCGGACCCGCGGACCGGCAGCCCTGGACGGCGACATGCAGTTGCCCCTGATGGTGGGCGGCGTCGCCCTGGTCGTGCTCCTCGTCGCGACCGCGAACGTGTCGAACCTGCTGATGCTGCGGGTCGCCACGCGCCGGCAGGAGCTGGCCATGCGGCACACGCTCGGCGCGGGCCGCTGGGGCGTCGGACGCCTGCTGGTCATCGAGAGCGTCTTGCTGGCCGCACTCTCCGGCCTGGCGGCCCTGGGGGTGGCCGCGGTGGCCGGCGAGGTGCTGCGTGTCACGGTACTCCCGCGCCAGCAGTGGGCCACAAACCCGCTGGACGTCACGGCAACCGCCTTCACCGGCGTCGCGGTACTCGCCGTCGGCCTCATCGCCGCACTGTTCCCGGCGGTCTACGCGGCGTGGGGCCGAGGCATCGACAGGCTCGACGGCCTCCGGGGAGCTCGCGCCCTGGGTGCGCCGATCCGTACGGGTCTGATCGTTCTCCAGGCCGCCCTGTCTCTCGTTCTGCTGAACGGTGCGGGCGTCTTCTACCGGTCGTTCGAAGCAGCGCGCGAACTCGACATCGGCTACGCGAGGCAGAACCTGCTGACGGTACGGCTGGACGTCTCGCGGGGGGCAACGCCCCTCAACGAGAGCCTGGTCGATTCGCTGGAGCACCGCCTGCGCTTGCTGCCGGGCGTTCGGGACGTGGCGCAAGGCACGAACACACCTCTGACCTCGGCCACGGCGAGGGCATGGCTGCGGGCGGAAGGGCTCGAACGCCTTCCCCACATGAACGGCCCGTACGTGAACTACGTCACGCCGAACTTCTTCCTTTTGGCGGGCCTGGAGATCCTTGACGGCCGCGGCTTCACGGAGTGGGACCGCACGGGCACGCAGAAGGTCGCGGTCGTCAACACGACGTTCGCCCGGATCATCTGGCCCGGCCAGGACGCCGTCGGGCGTTGCCTGTTCATCGGACGCGACGCGGCCGACTGCACCACGGTTGTCGGCGTGGTTGAATCGGCCCTCGAGTTCGGCCTGCAGGAAGGCCATCGCATACCGCAGTACTTCCAGCCACTCGAGCAGGCGTCAGCGGACGCTGACACGGCGGAGTTCTTGCGCACACAGCGGTCCCTCGTGGTCCGCACTCGCGGAAACCCCGGATTGGCGGTGCCGCCGGTGCTCGCCGCGCTGGCCGAGCTGTTTCCGGACCTGCAGGCCGACCGCGTGGAGAGCGTTCCCGCCATCTTCGCTGCGCGGATCCGGACATGGACCATCGGGAGCGGCCTCTTCGCGGCCGCCGCTTTGCTGGCGCTGCTGCTCGCCGCGCTCGGCCTCTACGCGGTCATCGCCTTCGGCGTGCGCCAGCGGGAGCTGGAGTTCGGCATCCGGCGGGCCCTCGGCGCCCAGCCGTCGGACCTGCTGCGCATGATCCTCACGCGCGGCTTCGCCCTGACGGCGGTCGGGATCGCGGCGGGCGCCGGTGCCGCGCTCTGGGCCGGACGGTGGGTCGCGCCGCTGCTCTTCGACGGCCGCAGCCCTCGCGATCCGCTTGCCCTCACCGCCGCGGCCCTGGTGCTGGTGACGGCGGCCCTGGCCGCCTCGCTCCTTCCGGCCCGCCGGGCCGCACGGGCCGATCCCCGCCAGGCCCTGCAGGCGGAATAGCGGCGGTGCCGCGACGCCCGCGCCGTCCGCCCTTCGCTATTGCGTCCCGCCGCCCAGCCAGCGCTCGCTCAGCGCTGCCCGATCGAGCGCCTCGCCGCGCAGATAGACCGCCTCGATGGCCCGCGTGTTGGCGATGTCGTCGAGCGGGTTCGCTTCCAGGACCACGAAGTCGGCGCTCTTGCCCGCCTCCACGGTGCCGGTGTCGTCCAGCTCCATGAACGCGGCGGAGTTGCCGGTGGCGGCCACGATGACCTCATGCGGCGTCATGCCGGACGCCACCATGTCGGCCATCTCCAGGTGCGGGCTCCAGCCGGCGTTGCCGTCGGTGCCGAAGGCGATGCGCATCCCCTCCTGGTTGAGCCGCGCCAGATTGCGCGCCTGGATGCCGAAGCTCTCCTGCGCCTCCGGCCGGTCGACGGAGCCCGCCTGCAGCTCTGCCAGCTCGTCGGGCGGGATGGTTCCGCTCAGCCAGCTCAGGTCCTCGGCGACGCCGCGGCCCGGCAGGTTCGGCACGAGCACGACGTCCGGGCGCTCCCGGACCAGCTCGACGAACTCGTCGTCGACGTCCTGGTCGCGGACGCCGTGCGCGAACGCATCGATCCCCGCGAGCAACAGGCCCTTGGCGTCCTCGAGGGCGAAGATGTGGGCGGTGACCCGCAAGCCGTGCTGGTGGGCCTCGTCGATGACCGCGGTGTACAGCTCCGGCGTCATCTTCTCGAACTGGCCGCCGCGGTCGTCCACCCAGATCTTGACGATGTCGACCTCCAGCGCCGCAAGCTCCTGCACTGCGGTCCGCGCCTCTTCCTCGGTGGTAATCCAGTAGGGGATCTCCGTGCGTCCCGGCTCCGGCGTCGTGATCCCCCGGCCGGCGTGCCGGTAGCGCGGCACACCCGGGATGGTCTCCGCTCGGACCGCGTACACGTCGTCGCCGACGTCCCGTCCGAGGCCCATGGCTGCGCCGACCCCGTAGTAGGCCTTGCGCTCGAGGGCGTCGATGAGCGCTTCGCGCTCCACCGGGAAGTGCACGTGCGTGTCGATGAGCGCCGGGATGACGGTCCTGCCCGTCAGATCGACCTGCGCCGCGCCTTCCGGCGTCTCTACCTCGCCCGCCGCGCCCACCGCGACGAAGCGCCCCTCGTCCACCACGACCGTGGCGTTCTCGATGGGATCGCTGCCGTCGCCGACGATCACCCGGGCGCCTTCGTACACCGTCGCGGTACTGGGCTCCGGCGCCACTTCCGGCGGCGACGAGCAGGCGGCGGCGAGCAGCAGGAGCAGCAGAGGCAGGCCGGCGGTGGTTCGGGGCGTGTCGGCCTTCATGCGGATCATCGAGACCTCCCTTGGAGCCGGGTTGGCGAGCATCGTGGCGTCCGCAGCTTCCCGGACGACTGAAAGAGAGAATAGCAGCCGCTCGAATGCAGGGAACCAGACGATGGTATGAGCGCCGGAGGCCGGCAGGACCTCCTGTCCTGACTCACATCCGCCACATCACCCACAACTGCGCCACGTTGTCGCCGGCGTCGACGCCCAGCTTGTTCCACCAGTACTGGTACTCCACGCCGAGGAAGAGCTGGTTGGCGTGGCCGGTCAGCGCCTTGCCGAGGTCCCAGCCAAACTGGGGCTGCGCAAGCAGCGACGGCTTCACGTCGTGTCCCAGCTCGTTGGTCGCGGCGCCCATGAACTTCATGTGGCCGGTGAACAGGAACGAGTGGCGGCCGACGTCGAACCCGGCGCCCCAGTTGACGTCGAACACGAAGTGGGTGTCCGTCCGCGGCGCGCCGCCCCCCGCGATGCCGTTCCCCTTGTCGATGGCGGCGCCGAAGTCCGTGTTGAGAAAGAAGAACCCGGGCACGCTCCACGAGAGCCGACCGCCCGGCACGTACCGGAAGATGTTGGCGTCGCTGCCGAAATTGAAGCCGCTGACGACGGCGATGTCCCGGACCGGCCCGGCGCCGATCGTCCGCCCCGACACCCGGCCGAGGCTCAGCGACGGGTACCACTCGCCGTAGTAGCTCTTCTCGTTGAAGCCGTCCGCTCCGCCGTCGTCGGTGAAGTCGATGAAGTAGAAGCTGTCGCCGAGCGACCAGCGCGACGCCTGCTGCACGGTGAGCACCGACGCGTAGGCCCGCGTTCCCGTGAACGGGTTGACGAACTTCCCGTACTGGTAGTGGAACTCGGTCTGCGCACCGGCCGCTGCCGGCGCGCCCAGCAGCGCGACGACCGGCATCCACCAACGTCGGCGACCCGCTGTAGGCATGCGGACCCTGTGTGTCACCCGCGAATCATAGTGGCTCCGGGCCGACGGGCCCCTCTGATCGTGCTGTCTGCCGGCTCGCTCGAGAACCGCGTCTGCGAGCGGCCCTGCGCGATTCGGCTGCGGCCACGGCCCGGCCTCGGGTTCGAAACCGTTAGAATCTTTCACATCCGCAGGCTCCCACCAGGAGGTATCCCGTTGCCGACAGCCAGACCGTGGCGTCTCGTTCCGTTCGCTGCCGCCCTCGCAGCGTTTGCCCTGCTCGTCGCGTCGTTCTCCGCGAGGCCGCTCGTCGCCGAGCGCGGAAGCGGCGCAACGGCCGCCGCCGCAGTTCTCGAAACCGTCGATCCGGCCGACGTCGGGCTCTCGGCCAAGCGCCTGGAGCGGCTCGACGCCGGGCTGCAGGCGATGGTCGACGACGGCGAGCTGGCCGGGGTGGTCGCGCTCCTGGCCCGCCACGGCAAGGTCGCGTTCGTCGATGTGGCGGGCGTGCAGGACATCGAGAGCCGCCGGCCGATGGCGCGCGATTCGATCTTCCGCATCTTCTCGATGACCAAGCCGGTCACCGGCGTCGCCATGATGATGCTCTACGAAGAGGGCAAGTGGCGGCTCAACGATCCCGTGTCGCGCTACATCCCCGAGCTGGCCGGCCTGAAGGTCTACGCGGGCGAGAACGACGACGGATCCATGAAGCTCGTGGACGCCGACCACGAGATGACCATGCGCGAGCTGATGACCCACACCGCCGGGCTCGGCTACGTGCTGAATCCGCGTCATCCGGTCAACCAGATGTTCCTGGAGAAGCGGGTGCTGAATCCGCTGGAGCCGCTGTCGGCGATGATCGACAAGCTGGCGACCGTGCCGCTGCTGGCCCAGCCGGGCACGCGCTGGATCTACAGCGTTGCGGTCGACGTGCAGGGCTACCTGGTGGAGAAGCTGTCCGGGGAGCCGCTCGGCGATTTCCTCGACCGGCGCATCTTCCAGCCGCTCGGCATGGTCGACACCGCCTTCTACGTGCCGGGGTCGCGCCTGCCCCGCGTGGCCGTGCGGCACACCGCCGGCGACAACGGCGAGCTCGTGCTCGACTCGCGCGGCGAGCCGTTCACCCGCCCGCCGTCCGGACCCTCCGGCGGCGGCGGCCTGTTCGGGACCGCCGACGACTACCTGCGCTTCACCCAGATGCTGCTCAACGACGGCGAGCTCGACGGCGTGCGGCTGCTGGGCACGCGCACCGTCGAGATGATGCACACCAACCACTTGTCGGCCGAGGCGACCGCCAACATGCGGCCCGGGATGGGCTTCGGCATGGACTTCATGATCTACGACGACCCGGCGGCGGCCGGCGAGCCGCACGCGCCCGGCGCGTACTACTGGCTCGGCATCGACGGCACGTGGTTCTGGATCGACCCGGCCCTCGACCTCGCGTTCGTCGGGATGATCCAGCACCGTGGCGAAGCGCAGGGCCGGGTGCACGGCCTGTCGCGCAACTGGGTCTACCAGGCGATCGTCGACTGAGCAGGCCTGACGGAGAACTGCCTGCGGTGTGACGGAAGCGGCCGGACGGAAGCGGCCGGACGGAAGCGGCGTGCGGAAGCCGGCGTGACGGAAAACAACAGAGGTGACATCGTGCGAGAAGCAGTGACCCGTTGGCGGTTGGCGTATCTCCTCGTGGCGCTCGCGGCGTCGGGCGTTCTCTTCGGCGGCATCGCATCCGGCGCTGCAACCGCGGCCAAGCGGACGGAGGCCCCGGCGGCCTTGGCGGAACGGACCGCGGCCGCGCCGGCCGGCGCAGCACGGACCGAGGCAGCACCAGCAGCGGCGGCACGGACCGCGGCGCGCGATCTGGAAACGGTCGATCCCGCCGCCGTCGGGGTCTCCGCCAAGCGGCTCGAACGGCTCACGGCCGGGATGCGGGGCATGGTCGACGACGGGGAGCTCGCCGGCGTGGTGACGCTGATGGCGCGCGGCGGCAAGCTGGTCCACGTCCATGTCGCCGGCGTCCAGGACGTCGAGAGCGGCGCACCGATGGAGCGCGACTCCATCTTCCGCATCTACTCGATGACCAAGCCGATAACCGGCGTGGCGCTGATGATGCTCTACGAAGAGGGCAAGTGGCGCCTGAACGATCCGGTGTCGCGATTCATCCCGGGTTTCGCGGACCTGAAGGTGCACGCGGGCGACCGGGCCAACGGCGAGCCGCGACTGGTGGAGGCCGAG
The DNA here is from genome assembly GCA_958296065.1 of Vicinamibacterales bacterium. Classification (GTDB taxonomy): domain Bacteria; phylum Acidobacteriota; class Vicinamibacteria; order Vicinamibacterales; family UBA8438; genus WTFV01. The sequence goes on from CATQHX010000058.1 coordinate 7,336, forward strand.
CGCCCGATGACCATGGCCGAGCTGATGTCGCACTCCGGGGGGCTCGCCTATGGCCTTGGCACCGCCAACCACGTCGACCGCCTCTACCGAGAGCAGCGGGTGCTGAACGCGGACGAGTCGCTGCAGGCGATGATAGACAAGCTGGCGAACCTGCCGCTGCTCGCCCAGCCGGGCACGCGCTGGTACTACAGCATCGGCGTCGACGTGCAGGGCTACCTGGTCGAGCAGCTTTCCGGACAGCCGTTCGCCGAGTTCCTGCAGGAGCGCATCTTCGACCCGCTCGGCATGGTCGACACCGCGTTCTACGTGCCCGAGGAGAAGCTTGACCGCGTGGCGCTCATCTACGGCGAGGGCGACGACGGCGGGCTCGAGCGGTTCGACATGGGTCCCACGCGCACCGAGATGCCGGCGGGCCCGTCCGGCGGCGGCGGGCTCTGGGGCACGGCCGACGACTATCTGCGGTTCACGCAGATGCTGCTCAACGGCGGCGAGCTCGAAGGCGTGCGCCTGCTGGCGCCGCGCACCGTCGAGATGATGGCCACCAACTTCCTCTCTCCCGAGGCGCTGGCGACCATGCGGCCCGGCCAGGGCTTCGGCCTCGACTTCGCCACGGTGCACGATCCGGCCACCGCCGGCGAGCCGTACGCGAAGGGCACCTACTACTGGGGCGGCGCCGCCGGCACGTGGTTCTGGATCGATCCGAAGACCGACCTGACGTTCGTCGGGATGATCCAGCATCGCGGGACGGCGGTCCGGGAGGTGCAGGGGATTTCGCGCAATCTCGCCTACCAGGCGATCGTCGACTGATCGAGGCGATCGTCGACTGATCGTCAACGGCAGCGACGGACGCCCGCGCGGGAACTCCCCGACGCGGGCGTTCGTCTGTTCGGGGCAGGCGCCCCCTCGGGCGGCACGCGGTACGGGGCGGGCCGACGTCGACGACGGGCGGCGCCGGAAGGAAAATCGACCATGAGCAACGTCAGAGTGCTGGTGGGCACCCGCAAGGGAGCCTTCGTTCTGACCGCCGACGGGACGCGCAGGCGGTGGGACGTCACCGGCCCGCACTTCGGCGGCTGGGAGGTCTTCCACGTCACCGGATCGCCGGCCGACCCGAACCGGATCTACGCGGCCGAGTACGCCGACTGGTTCGGACAGGTGATTCAGCGTTCCGACGACGGCGGGCGAACGTGGGATGCGGTGGGCAACGAGTTCGCCTACGAGGGCGAGACCGGCACGCACCTCTGGTATGACGGCACCCCGCATCCCTGGGAGTTCAAGCGGGTCTGGCACCTGGAGCCGTCTCCCCGGGATCCCGACACCGTGTACGCCGGGGTGGAGGACGCTGCGCTGTTCCGCTCGACCGACGGCGGCAAGTCGTGGCGGGAGGTCTCCGGGTTGCGGCGGCATCCCACCGGCCCGCAGTGGCAGCCGGGCGCCGGCGGGCTCTGCCTGCACACCGTCCTGCTGGCGCCCAACGATGCGCGGCGGATCTACACTGCCATCTCCGCCGCCGGGGCGTTTCGCAGCGACGACGCCGGCGAGTCGTGGCGGCCGGTCAACCGCGGGCTGCAGTCCGAGGGATTTCTCCCGACACCCGACGCCGAGGTCGGCCACTGCGTCCACCGCCTCGCCATGCACCCGTCGCGGCCGGACGTCTTGTTCATGCAGAAGCACTGGGACGTCATGCGCAGCGACGACGCCGGCGAGTCGTGGCGCGAGATCAGCGGCAACCTGCCGTCCGACTTCGGCTTCCCCGTCGAGGTCCACGCCCACGAGCCGGACACCGTCTACGTCGTTCCGATCAAGAGCGACAGCGAGCACTACCCGCCCGACGGCCGCCTCCGCGTCTACCGCAGCCGCACCGGCGGCGACGAGTGGGAGGCGCTGACCGAGGGGCTGCCGCAGCGGGACTGCTACGTCAACGTCCTGCGCGACGCCATGACCGTCGATACCCTCGACCCGTGCGGGGTCTACTTCGGCACCACCGGGGGGCAGGTCTACGCCTCCCCGGACGCCGGGGATACCTGGACGCCCATCGTGCGCGACCTCCCGGCCGTCCTGTCGGTGGAGGTCCAGACGCTACCGTAGTGGGAGTTCCTGGTGCGAGTACCGCTGCATACGACCATCGATACTTCCCCCGGTTCAGAGTGCGCACTCAGTTTCGTCTTGCCAGTCGGGCGCTCGTCGCCATCGCTGAGCCGCCGATCATGATCCGTGTCGTCCTGCCGGAACCGCTATCCGTGCTTGCCCGCATCGATCGCGAGGTGACCATCGAGGTCGAGGGCGCCGCCACCCAACGCGCCGTGATCGATGCGCTGGAAGCGGCGCATCCCGTTCTGCGGGGCACGATCCGCCACCACGCGACGCAGCGCCGACGGGCGTATCTGCGGTTCTTCGCCTGCGGCCTGGATCTGTCCCATGAAGCGCCGGACGCGCTGTTGCCGGAGGAGGTAGTGGCGGGGCGCGAGCCGTTTCTGGTGGTCGGGGCGATGGCAGGGGGTTGATGGGGGCAGGGATGGCGAGGAACCGCCGCACGGCCCACGGTCTCGCAACTGCCAGCTTCGGCGGCTGACGTCGCCTCGTGCGCCGAGGTTGGTACAGTGGAACATCGTGGCACCATCGACAGACCCATGGGCCGTACCCGCATTCGCCCGCGGCGAGGTCGGCCGCGCGGGACGCCTGCTTGCCCAGAATGGGGTGGTTGCTGACCCGCTCGTGATCGGTCACGCACTCGACGTGATCAACAACTGGCGTTCGTCGCACAGCTTCCCCTTGAACACGTTCCAGATGACGCTCAGGAACCGTGCGGCGTCGATATGCCATGACCCGATCGTCGCCCGCCGGCTGAAGCGCGTGCCTTCCATCCCGTGATTTCGGCTGCACCGAAGTCCCGGAGGCATGGCCAAACCGATGCCAACGCCCGACGCCTACGACGGAGGCACTTGACAGCCGCTCCGGGCCAACGGAATGATGGCCGTGTCCCCGGCCGGTGCTGCGGTCGCCCCCGCGCGCGCACCTGTGGAGGCTGAAGGAGGCACTCATGCGCGCGCTACGGTTTCTCCACTCTGCCACTCCATCTTGGTCACCGTGCCTTCCAGCGTCACCGGCCTGTTGGCGTCGAGTTGCGCGGCGAAGGAGTAGTGCAGGAAGGCCAGACCCGGCTGCACGCGGATACCCTCGGGGGTCCGGTGGTCGTCCGTGCCGGTGGCGCTGATCTGCAGCGCAACGCCGCCCGCGCCCCGCGTATGATCGAGCCTTCGAACGGTCTGACCGCGGCGGAAGCCGGCCCGCCATGCGTCGCGAGCCAGGGCGGCTCGAGGCCGCGCGGCGACGACGCGCCGGCCTACCGGCGGCAGAATCAAAAGGAGAGAGTGTGAACGGCGACAGCAACCTCGCGGTGTTCTGCGACTTCGAGAACATCGCGCTCGGCGTCCGCGACGCCAAGCTGAAGAAGCTCGACATCCGACCCATCGTCGAGCGGCTGCTGCTGAAGGGCAGCATCGTGGCCAAGAAGGCCTACTGCGACTGGGAGCGCTACAAGGAATACAAGCCGACGATGCACGAGGCGGCGTTCGAGCTGATCGAGATCCCGCACACGCGGATTTCCGGCAAGAACTCGGCCGACATCCGGATGGTCGTCGACGCGCTCGACCTCTGCTACACGAAGGAGCACATCGACACGTTCGTCATCGTGTCGGGCGACTCCGACTTCTCGCCGCTGGTGAGCAAGCTGCGCGAGAACGCCAAGTCGGTGATCGGCGTCGGCGTGAAGAGCTCCACCTCCGACTTGCTGATGAACAACTGCGACGAGTTCATCTTCTACGACGACCTGGTGGCCGAGCGCAAGCCGGCCCGCCGCCGTTCCCGGAGCAAGCCGCGCGCCAAGGCCGATGCCGCGGCCGAGAGCACGCCGGCCGACAACGCCCCGGCCGGGAAGAACGGGAAGAAACCGGAGCCGGCGCCGCAGGACGACCCGGCCCAGAAAGGGCTCGACCTGGTGGTGCAGACCGCCGAGGCCATCTACGCCGAGCGCGGGGACAGCGCCAAGTTGTGGGGGTCGATGATCAAGCAGACCCTTAAGCGGCGGCGGCCGGGATTCAACGAATCCGCCTACGGATTCGGCTCGTTCAACGATCTGCTCGAAGAGGCCCAGGCGAGAGGCCTGCTGGAGCTCGACCGGGACGAGCGATCGGGCGGCTACGTGATTACGGGCATGGCCCGCGAGTAGAACCCGCGGCCCTCGGCCCGACGGGCTGTGCAGATCCGCGCGGGTGAGCCTCACGTCGTTCTCGGCAATGATACTGTAATCTAGTATCTAGAGGCCGTCGTGAAGGGGAAGCACCGCCGGACACTGGCAGCAATCTACAAGGTTCAAGCCAATCTCGACTGGACAGACGTCGAAGCGCTGTTCGTCGAGCTGGGCGCAGAACTGCGGGAGCGAGCAGGCTCACGGGTGCGCTACCGTTTCCCGGACGGAACGCGAGCGGTCTTCCATGAGCCGCACCCCTCCAGAGAAACTGGACGAGCCACGGTGCGCGAAGTCATGAACCTGCTCAAGCGGATGGGAGTCGAGCCATGATGGAGTACAGGGGCTACCTGGGAAAGGTGGATGTCGACGGCGACGAATTCTACGGAACAGTCGTCAACCTGCATCGTGACCACGTCGACTTCCGTGGCCGGACGATCGAAGAGGTTCGCCGGGCCTTCCAGAAATCCGTCGACTTCTACCTGGACGGTTGCCGGAAGGACGGCGAGGAACCGGAGAAGCCATTCTCGGGCAAGTTCGTAGTGCGACTCTCTCCGGCCACCCACCGGCGGGCGACCACCCTGGCGCGAATCAAGGACCAGAGCCTGAACGTCGTGGTGATTAAGGCGCTCGAGGAGTACCTGTCCGCGGAAGGGGTGTGATTGCGTGCCCAGCTTCACCTGTCAGGTATGCCATGCGTCATTCGAGGTCGCACCGGCCGTGCTCGACAAGTATCCCGGCTGGCAGCCGAAGTACTGCCGGCTGCACTCGCCGAGGAAGAAGTCCGGTGCGCGCTCGGCCGGACGTGCTGCCCGCAGCGGCGGGGCGCAGCGCAACCGCACCTTGCGGGAGGAGAATCTCACGCTCGCCGAGGTGCTCGCCAAGTACGAGGACGGCGCCGGCACCGGCGTGTTCACCGACGGCAGCGCGGTGCCGAATCCAGGCCCGGGAGGCTGGGGAGCGGTCTGGGTCGAAGATGGCGGCATCGTCCGCCAGGCGCACGGGCACGAGCCGCACACCACGAACAACCGCATGGAGCTGCGGGCGCTGATCGAGGCGTTCACCATGTTGCCGTCGGACGCCGAGATCGACGTCCTCAGCGACAGCGAGCTCTGCGTGAACACCATCACGCGATGGGCTCCCTCCTGGGAACGGGCCGGCTGGAAACGCAAGGCCGGCCCGATCAAGAACCTGGAGCTGGTGCAGGAGCTGCTGGCGCTCTACCGCGCCCACCCCGACTGCCGGCTGCGGTGGACGGCCGCCCATTCCGGGACCCGCTGGAACGAGTACGCGGACAGTCTGGCCACTGCCTGGAAGCGCTCGACGCTGTAACGTGCGTATCTCGTGCGACTGCCCGACGGCAGACCCGTCTCGACGAACCACCCGCTGAGGGCTCGACAAATCACCCGCTGGCCAGTCGACAAATCACCCGCTGGATAGTCGACGAATCGCCCGTTGGAGTTGCCTGCGCGGTGGCCGTCGAAGTACAACACAGTCGAACAAGACCGGCCGTGACCTACCTGCCGCGAATCGTCGACGCCGAATTGGCCGAGCTGCTGGAAGCCGCCGGAGCGGTGCTCGTGGAGGGACCCAGGGCAACCGGGAAGACGGCGACCGCCGCGCGGGCGGCGGCCAGCGACGTGCTGCTCGATGTCGACGACAACGCGAGGCGTATGATCGGCGCCGACCCCGCGGCCGTGCTCGACGGGGACACGCCGCGGTTGATCGACGAATGGCAACTGGAGCCGGCCATCTGGAACCACGTGCGCCGCGAGATCGACCGGCGTGGCGCTCCCGGCCAGTTCATCCTTACCGGTTCCGCCGTTCCGGCGGACGATGTCGCCCGGCATACCGGCGCCGGACGTTTCGTCCGTCTACGCATGCGTCCGCTGACGCTGTACGAGAGCGGGCGCTCCGGCGGCGCGATTTTCGTTGCGGCGACTGCTGGACGGCGTCGAGCAGCGGGCGCAGCGGTCCGAGACGTCGATCGCCGATGCCGCCGAGCTCGTCTGCGCCGGCGGCTGGCCGGGCCATGTCGGCAAGGCGCTGCCGGGAATTCTGCGGGTGAACCGCGGCTATCTGGACGATGTCTGCCGCACCGACGTATCGCGGGCCAGCGGCAAGATGCGCGATCCGGTCAAGGTGGGCCGTCTGTTGCGCTCGCTGGCGCGCAACGTAGCCACTCCCGTCAGCCTGTCCACGCTGGCCTCCGACGTGGGCGAGGAAGGCCGCGACATCAAGACCGACACGGCAGCCGAGTATCTCGACGCGCTCGAACGCCTCATGGTGGTGGAGAACCAGCCGGCCTGGTCGCCGCACCTGCGATCCCGAACGTCGCTACGGCAGACGCCGATCCGCCACTTCGTCGATCCGTCTCTGGCCGTCGCCGCCTTGCGGGCCACGCCCGCCCGACTGATGGCGGACCTCGAGTTCCTCGGCTTGCTCTTCGAGTCCCTGGTCGTCCGCGACCTGCGCGTTTACGCCCAGGCCGCCGATGCGCAGGTATTCCACTACCGCGAGAAGGACGGTCTGGAAGTGGACGCGGTCGTGGAGACGGCTGACGGCCGTTGGGCGGCGTTCGAGATCAAGCTGGGCGAACGCTGGGTGGACGATGGCGCAAAGAGCCTGCGCCGACTGGCCAAGCGCCTGGAGGGCAGCGACCACGGCAAGCCGGCTGCCCTCGCCGTGATCGTTCCCACCGGGTACGGCTATGTGCGTCCCGGGGAAGTGGGAGTCATTCCGATCGGCGCCCTCGGGCCCTGACCCGCCCGGGCGGTCATCCGCCTCGCCCTTCGCAGGCGGCGTCTCGACTCCCGGGCACACGAGTCCCAGCCTTACGGCTCTTTGCAAATGTAATATGCTGTATTTGATTTGATTCGCCAGCGGTGAGCAACCGATGCCGTACGTCCCACGCTGCTGGCGACCACTCTTCGGCGGGCGATGCGTACCTTCCCCGCCGTACTCGTCACCGGGCCCCGCCAGACCGGCAAGACGACCCTGCTCCGCGAGGAGTTCGGCGACTCGCACCGCTACGTGTCGCTCGAGCGCCCGGACGTGCGCGACGTCGCACGCGACGATCCGGTCGGCTTCCTGGCCGACGCCGGCGAGCGCGTCATCCTCGACGAGATCCAGTACGCGCCGGAGCTCCTCCACTACATCAAGGACGACATCGACGCCCATCGGCGGCAGCCCGGCCGCTGGCTGCTGACCGGCTCGCAGGACTTCGCGCTGATGCGCGGGGTGAGCCAGACCCTGGCGGGGCGGATAGCGGTGTTGCACCTCGATCCCCTCGCGGTCTCGGAGGTGCTCGGTGCGGCGGCCCCGACAAGCCTCGGCGATCTGCTGGAGAACCTTTGCACGGGCCCCGGCGGCGACATCCCGGAGCTCGACCTCGCCGACTGGCTCCACCGCGGCGCCTGGCCCGAGCCGCGCCTCAATCCCGAGGTGGATCGCGACCTCTGGATGCAGAGCTACGTCCAGACCTACCTGGAGCGCGACCTGCGGAACATGGAGCAGGTCAGCAATCTGGAGACGTTCCGTGCGTTCTTCTCGCTCGTCTGCGCGTCGACGGGGCAGGTGCTGAACCTCGCGCGCCTCGGACGTGACGTCGGCGTCAGCGCCCCGACCGCGCGCCGTTGGCTGAACCTGCTGGTCACGAGCCGCCTAGACCACCACGTGGCCAGACCCTCGCCTCGGAAAGTTATAATTCGGGGCATGAGGAAGCTGCTTGTCTCCGTGGCGCTGATGATCGCAGTCGTCGTACTGCAGACGCCTCGCGCCGCAGCCCAGGACGATGGCGTGGAAGAGGCCGAGCGCATCACGCGGGCGGCCGCGGTGCTCGACGCGATCATGGCCGCGGACGACAGTGCGATCCCGAACGCCATCCTGGAGCGTGCCCAGGGCATTGCGGTGTTTCCCGGAACCACGCGCGCCGGGTTCGGCTTCGGGGGCATGCGCGGCAGGGGCGTGCTGAGCGCGCGCAGTGGCGACAGCTGGTCGGCCCCGGCTTTCCTCACACTCACGGGCGGAAGCTTCGGGTTGCAGATCGGGGTCCAGCGCAGCGACATCATCCTGGTCATCATGGTACCGGAGGGACTCGACAACCTCGTCAGCAACCAGTTCTCCATCGGCGTCGACGCCGGCTTGGCCGCCGGCCCGGTGGGCCGCAACGCCGCCGCGGCGACCGACATCGAGTTGAGTGCCCAGATCCTCAGCTACTCACGAGCGCGCGGCGTGTTTGCCGGTGTCACGATCAACGGCAGCACCATCCGCCAGGACGTGGACGCGAACGAGCGTTTCTACGGCTTGCGCCTCGAGACACGCCGGATTGTCTTCGAGAACGCGGGCGGCGCCCGCGAGCCCGTGGGGCTCTGGCGTCAGACACTGGCCCGCTACGCCAACTAGAGAGGGCCGGCGGTGCGGCGCTTCGAGCGCCCCTGTCGGTCACTGAATCACGTCTCCTGGCGATGCCCGCTGGCCCTGCTCGGCTCAGTTGGCAGGTCCGAATGATGTGTTCCTACGTTCAGGCCAGAATCCCCCGGATCGGGTGCCCGTCGACGTCCGCCAGCCGGAAGTCGCGGCCGCCGAAGCGGTAGGTGAGGCCCTGGTAGTCGAGGCCCAGCAGGTGCAGCACGGTGGCGTGCAGGTCGCGGACGGTGTGGGAGTTCTCGACCACGCGGTAGCCGTACTCGTCGGTCTGGCCGTAGATGAAGCCTTTCTTCAGGCCGCCGCCGGCCATCCAGAGGCTGAAGCCGTAGGGGTTGTGGTCGCGGCCGTTGGTGCCCTGCACGAACGGGGTGCGGCCGAACTCGGGGGAGAAGATGACGAGGGTCTCGTCGAGCAGGCCGCGCGCCTTCAGGTCCTTGACCAGGCCGGCGACCGGCTGGTCGACGGTCAGGGCGTTGGCGGCGTGGCCCTCGGCCAGCTTGGTGTGCTGATCCCACGGGTTGGCGGCCTGGCCCATGCCGTCGGTGCCGACCATGGTGAGCTCGACGAAGCGCACGCCGCGCTCGACGAGGCGGCGCGCCACCAGGCACTGCCGCCCGTAGGCGGCGGTGGAGGCGTTGGGCGAATCCAGTCCGTAGAGCTTCTTCGTGGCCTCGGTCTCGCCGCTCAGGTCGGTCAGCTCGGGGACGGCGGTCTGCATCCGGTAGGCGATCTCGTAGTTGTCGATGGCCGCCTCCACGCGCGACTCCTTCTCGGTGCGCTGGAGAAACTGCCGGTCGAGGTCGTCGATCAGGGAGAGCCGCGCGCGCTGCCGGGAGTCGGTCTCGCTGGGGCTGACGTTGTGCAGCGGCTGGGCGTGCTCCGGATAGATCAGCGAGCCCTGGTGGACGGCCGGCAGGAAGCCGTTTCCGAAGACGTTGATGCCGCCGAGCGGGATGCCGCCGCTGCCGAGGACGACGAAGCCGGGCAGGTTCTGGTTCTCGGTCCCGAGGCCGTAGGTGACCCACGACCCCATGCTGGGGAAGCCGGTGAACGGCATGCCGCAGTGGAAATAGAAGTTCGCCTGGGCGTGCTCCATGAACGGCGCGGTCATCGAGCGGATGACGGTCAGCTCGTCGGCGACGCCGCCGGTGTGCGGAAAGAGCGCGCTGACGGGGATGCCGCTGCTGCCGTAATGGGTGAACTCCCAGGGGCTGGGCCAGATGTTGCCGTCCTGGTTGAACATCGTCCGCTCGGTCTGGAACGGCATCGGCTCGCCCGCCTCGGCCGCGAGCCGCGGCTTGGGATCGAACGAGTCGACGTGCGACATGCCGCCCGACATGAAGCAGAAGATGACGTTCTTGACCTTGGGCGGGAAGTCGGGCGCCTTGGCCGCGAGCGGCCCTTCCGCCGCAACGGCGCCGCCTGCCTGCCCCAGCCCGGCGTAGGCCTTGTCGGCCATCAGCGCCGACAGGGCGAGCCAGCCGAAGCCGGTGGAGGTCTGCCGCAGCATCTCGCGGCGCGTCAGGAACGGGCGGGCTCCGGGGTGATGACGTGGGTCGAAGGGCATCGGTGAAATCCTCAGGGGATGAAGATGAACTCCTTCAGATTGAACAGGCTGTGCGCGACGTCCTGCCAGACGGCGGCGTCGTACAGCAGCAGCGACCGATCGACGCCTCGCTCCGCCGCCACCGCGCTCAGGTAGTCGGCCACGCGGGCGCGCTCGGCCTCCGACGGCGGGCGCGCGAGCGCCTTGACGAACATGTGCGCGATGCGCCCGTCCACCGACGTCGCCTCGCCCTCGGCCAGCCGGCGGCCCCACTCGGCCGCCTGCCCGATCACGAACGGGCTGTTGAGCAACGCGAGCGACTGCGCAGGAACGTTCGTCGTGTCTCGCTGGCCGCGCGTCGTCGCCGGCTTCGGCAGGTCGAAGACCTCCAGGAACGGATTGTGCGCGTTGCGCCGGATCTCCTGGTAGATGCTCCGCCGCCCGTCGCCGTCCACCGGACCGTTGTTCGGATCGCCCTCGGTGAGGCCGCGCCGGGCCGCGTAGTGCACCGGGATGGACGGCCCGTAGAGCGTCGGGTCGAGGCGGCCCGATATCGAGAGCATCGCATCGCGGATCGCCTCGGCGTCGAGCCGCCGCAGGTTGGCGTGCTGCAGCAGCCGGTTGGACGGGTCGATCTCGGCGGCCCAGGCCGATGCCTGGCTGTTCATCCGGTAGGCCCGGCTGAGGACCAGGCGGCGGACGAGCCGCTTGATCGAGTAGCCGTCGTCGACGAAGCCGGCGGCGAGGTGGTCGAGCAGCTCCGGATGCGACGGCGGGTCCCCGAGACGGCCGAAGTTGTCCGCGGTGCGCACGATGCCGTAGCCGAACAGGTGCCGCCAGACCCGGTTGACGGCGACGCGCGCCGTCAGCGGGTTGTCCGCAGCGGCGACCGCCTCAGCCAGGCGCAGGCGGACAAGCCCCGGCTCGGGGTACGGCCGGTTGTCGAGGGCGGTCAGGAACCCGCGGGGCACGACCTCGCCGAGGTTCCTGTGATTGCCGCGCACCAGCAGGGGCTGATCCGGCGCCGCCTCGTCGATGACGCCGGGGACGCGGCGCGCGACCGGCACGTCCCGCTCCAGGAGCCGGTACTCGGCCACCGCCGCGCGCAGGTCGACCAGCTCCTCCAGCGAGCGCGGCAGCAGGTCCGCCCGGACGAGCTCGTCGAGGAACACCGCCTGCTGCTCGGTGAGCCGATCGTCGCGCCAGGCAGCCACCGTCTCCCCGGCACGGCGGGCGATGAGAGCCGCCAGCTCCTCGCGCGACGACGGCGCCTCGTGCCGCGCCGCCGGGGCGCCGCCCGGTCCACCTGTCGCACCCGAGGTCTGCGCGGCGGCCGCCGCGGCGCCCGGTGACCCACCCAGCAGCGAGAGGACGGGAACGACCGTCTGCTTGGGCGTCCGCTTCTCGTCGTGGAACACGATGCGGCTGGCCCCGATGAACGAGCGGCCGTCGCCCCGCCGCGTCGGCCGGTGACGGAGCTGGCTGTCCTCGGGGTCGAGCTGGAATCGCGTGGCGTCGTCCTGGGTCGCGAACTCGATGTAGGCGGTGAAGCCCTTCCAGAACTCGGTGTCCCATTGCACCCAGCTCATCTCTTCGGTCTTCGGGCTGTGGCGCAGGTGATAGATGCCGCCCCGCGGCACCGAGTAGTTCTCGATGATGAGATTCACGAAGCTGAGGTCGCCGCCCATGACGCGGAAGCTGATGAAGTCGCTGTCGATCTTGAAGCTGGGAGTCTGGATGACGCCGGGGTGCTTCGTCGACAGCAGATGCGTGTAGGCGCCCCCCGGATAGATGCCGTTCAGCAGCAGGTCGCCGCGCCGCTCGATGGCGAACTCGCCGGGCCTGGATGGAGCCTCGGTGCGCCCGGTACCGTGCCCGACCATCTCTGCGTAGTCCGGCCCGCGCAGGTCCCACGCCGGCTCGAAGTGCTCGGCGTTGAAGCGCTCGCGCGCGGGGATCTCGGCGTGCCAGCGCCTGCGCAGCTCGCTCCAGGCGCGGGGGAAGTCGTCGGCATCGACCGCGGAAAGCGCGTGCCACGCCGCGAGAACGCTGCCCGACGCGGGATGCGGCGCCGGCGCGGCATCCGTTTCGTCCACGCTCTCCGCCTCGACCGCGTCCTCCGCGGCTACGGGTTCACCTTCCGCGCCGCCGGTTTCACCCGCTCCCGGCTCCAGCGGTGCCAGCAGCGCGTCGCCCACGGATTCCGCCGCTGCGCTCCACGCCTCGGCCAGCCGGCCGCGAATGTCCGACTTCAGCGCGGCGAGCGCGTCCCGGTTGGTCTCGAGAACCGCCCTCGAGTCGACGGCGCGCATCGTCGGCCGCGCGCCGTACAGCGTACCGAAGAACGAGTAGTAGTCCTTCTGGCTGATGGCATCGAACTTGTGGTCGTGGCAGCGGGCGCACGACACGGTGAGGCCCAGGAAGGCCTTCGACGCCACGTCCACCTGGTTGTCGGTCCACTTGACGCGATCCTCCCAGGGGTCGACCGGCTGAAAGCCGTGCTCGACGAGCCGGAAGTTGGCCGGACCGATCATCGACTCGTTGGTCCGGCCGTCCGCGGCCAGGCGCGGCTCCGGCAACAGGTCGCCGGCGAGGTGCTCGCGAATCAACTGGTCGTAGGCCACGTCGTCGTTGAAGGCGCGGATCAGATAGTCGCGGTAGCGCCAGGCGAAGGGAATGTCGGGATCGCCCTCGCTGCCGTGCGACTCGCTGTAGCGGAACAGATCCATCCAGTGGCGCGCCCAGCGTTCGCCGAAGTGGGGCGATTCGAGATAGCGGTCGACCAGGGCGGCATGAGCCGATGGCGACCCGTCGCCAGCGAAGCGGGCAATCTCGGCCGGGGTCGGAGGCAGCCCACGCAGGTCGAACGACAGGCGGCGGATGAGCGCGGCGCGGTCCGCGTCCGGGGCCGGCGCGAGCCCCGCCTCGTCGAGGGCGGCCAGAATGAAGCGATCGACGGCCGTCGCAGGCCAGGCGTCGTCGTCGAGGGCCGGCGGATCGGCCGCCTGCACTGGCTGCCAGGCCCAGTGCGTTCGCCGGCGTTCCGGCAGATCGAACGGCGCGGAGGGATCCGGCGGGTCCGCTCCAGAGGCGGCCATCGTCGCCTCCGGCCACGGCGCTCCCATCTCGACCCACCTCGTGACCGCCGCGATGTCCTCGTCGGCAAGCGGTCCGAGCGGCGGCATCAGCATGGGCCGGCCGTGCAGACGCTGCACCAGCGCGCTCTCGTCCGGGCGGCCGGGCACGATCACCGGTCCCGAGTCGCCCCCGGCCAGCAACCCCTCGCGGCTGTCCAGCCGGAGGCCGCCGAACGGCGTGTCGACCCGCGAGCCGTGACACCCGTGACAATTGTCGGCCAGCAGGGGGCGAATGGTGGTCTCGAAGAACTCCGCCTGCTCGGCATCGGGCGGCGCCTGCACGGCGGGCGCCGGCGCCTGCGCCGAGACGTCCCGTCCGAACCAGGCCAGGGCCATGCTCGACAGGACGAGGACGAGCACCCACAGCGACAGCCGCGTTGAATTGCTGAGCATAGGCATTCAGATGCAATCTACTATCGCCGACCGCCGGGAGCAACCTCCGAATGGCGGCAGGCACCGCGCCGGGCGGGACGGACGCCGGGCAGCGTATCCCACGCGGGAATGTAGCCGCGTCCGGCAATCCGTGGCGACTCCCGCGTCACACCGCGAGGCGCCCGCGCGGCAAGGCGCGACGAGCACGCCAATCCGGCGTGTTGGACCGAGCAGCAACGCAGCCCACCCCGGGCCTAACGACGCTCGCCTGCAGCGGGCTCCCTGCCCCGGGCCTGCCACGCGGTGACCGACCGTGGCCGGACCAGTCGAAGCAACGCGCGTATACTGAAATGTAACGGCGACGTAAAACGTCGCGTGGCTGGCAGCAACCGGGAGGAATAGTGCGAGTCGGTGTTTACGTCGATACGGACAACATCACGAGGAACGGTGGGCGGGGCCTGCGCTACGACGTGCTGCGAGAGTTCGCCTGCCGGGATCGATCGGACGCGTTGCGGCTGAACTCCTACACTTCGTTCGACCGCGAGCGCGCCCAGACCGACGAAGACTACAAGCGCAACGTGCAGAGCTTTCAGGCGGCGCTGCGCGACTTCGGTTACAAGGTGATCGTCAAGCACGTCAAGTGGTACATCAACGAGGACGGCAAGCGATTCGGCAAGGCCAACAGCGACCTGGACATGGCCGTCGACGTGCTCCTCGAGGCCCGCAATATCGACCGCGTGCTGCTGGCAACGGGTGACGGCGATTTCACCAAGGTCGCGCGAGCCCTGCAGAACATGGGCTGCCGGGTCGAGGTGGTGGCGTTCGACAACGTGTCGGGCGACCTGCGGCGCGAGGCGGACCTGTTCGTCTCCGGCTACCTCATTCCGGGACTTCTGCCGGGCGAGTCGCGGGGCCCCGATTGGGGAGAGGAAGGGTCACGGGTTCGCGGACTCTGCCACTGGTACGACGCCATCAAGGGATTCGGCTTCGTCCGCTACATGCGCTCGTTCACGGGCCCGTTGTGGGTTACCGATACTACCCGCGAAGACTCGCCGTATGCATCGACCTTCGTGCATAGCAGCGAACTGCAGCGGGCGGGAATAAACACGCAGGAACTGCCCAGCCGGCGTCACATCCTGGAGTTCACGTTGCGACCGTCGCCCACCAAGCCGGGCGAGCTTACCGCCCAGGAGATTGCCCTCGTCCCCCGGCCGCAGGTGCGGGACCCGCGGACGCCACTTGCAGCGGGCCGCGGGCACGGCGGTCCCGAACCCCCCAATCGCGGGTACGGCAATGCCGAAGCACCCGCCCGCGGCTACGGGAGCGGCAGCGCCGACGCTCCCGCTCGGAACTACGGCAATACCGAGACGCAAGGCAACACCGGCTGAACCGCAAACGCACAGCCCGCCTGCAAACGGAAAACGGCCGTCGTTTCGCCAGTTGCCACAAGCGTCGGAGAGACGCACGTTCCCGACGGCAGCGTCCGGAGCGGCCGCTTGTTCACAGGGTTGCGGCAAGCGACTCTATCGGGCTCATTTGATATTGGATACCGTTCGCGCCGGCTGTTGACCCGGCCCTGCACCGGTTACACACTGCCTATAGAGACGCTCGCACTTCCGTCCGGACCGCGGTCGTGGCGCAATCGCAGGACGTAGCGTCGAATGAAATAACGGCAAGTGAGTCACCACGCAAGGAGGAAATCATGAAACGTGCTCTCGTCGCTGCCATGCTCGCTCTGGCGCTCGTTTGCATAGGCAGCTCCGCCCGTTCGAATCTGTTCGCACAGGAATGGACGGGTACCTATCTGGTGACGGTAACCAACCTCACCAGCGGCCAGCACTTCACGCCGATTCTGGCGGCGACTCACGGCGACGACGTGTCGCTCTTCGCCTCGGGAATGGTCGCGTCGGACGAACTGCGGATGCTCGCCGAGGGCGGCGACACCATGCCCTTGACCATGGCCCTCAGGGGAAAGGCGATGTCGATCGAGACAACCGAGGGTTTGCTCGCCCCGGGAGCCACGACGGAGTTCCTGGTGAACGGGGGCAGCATGCACCGGTACTTGAGCGTCGCGGCGATGCTGATTCCAACGAACGATGGTTTCATGGGTTTGCGAGTAACGCTCTCGTCGGAACCGCGCGCCAGGACGTATTACGCCTACGGCTACGATGCCGGCACGGAAACGAACGACGAGAAGTGCGATTCGATTCCGGGTCCGCACATGGAGTGCACGCGCCCCGGCGGCGGCGGAGCGCCCGGCATGGGGGAGGGGTTCATCTCGATCCACCGCGGCATTCAGGGCGACGGCGACTTCGCCGGCGACCGCGACTGGAGAAATCCGGTCGCACGCGTCACGGTCCAGCGGATGTCCTGATGAATTCCCCGGCGGCCCGTCCAACGAGACCGGCCGCCAAGGGACCTCGGGACTGGGGCGGTTCGCAGTTCCACGAACCGCCCCGGACCGACCTGCCTCCTACGGGGCGTCGGGCTCGCGGCGGCGTTCCTCTCTCCGTTCGCGCATCCGCTCCCGGCGTTCCTGCATCCGTTCCCGACGCGCGCGGCGCCGCTCCTCCCGTTCGGCCGCAATCTCCCCGGCCCGCTCCTGTTGCTCCGGCGTGAGGATCCGCCAGACCGCGGCGTAGACCTGGGCCCGCCGAACCGCGGCGTCACCTGTCAGCCGGCCGACATCGGCGGCCAGAGCCCGAATGCTGTCCTCGTCCACCTCGGGGGACGACACCGCCTCTGCAAGCGCCTCTCGCGCGGTCCGCATCTCCCTGAGATGGTCCCGGACCTCCTCGCGGCTCTCTGCCATCACGGTCCGTACCTGCTCGCGCTGGTCATCGGACAGCTCGAGACGCCCGAGCGGAAGAACGGCTCTCGCCGGCCCGCCGCCGCGCGGCCCTCCCATCCACGCGCCGCTGCCGCCACGGCCACCCCGGCGCTGCTCTTCGGCCGCGTGCCCCGGATGAGCGGCCACCAGCGCTGCGCCGGCGAGCGCCAGACCGACACCCGCGACCAGGACCCTCTTCCGCGTTCCCGACAAGTCGATGTGCATCGTGCCTCCTTTGCAGTTGCTGTTCATACCGACCCTTGGCCCACCGGGTTTCTTCCCCGCGGGAGTGAAGGACAAGCCGGGGAATATCCGTGCCTTCCCGCGAGTCCAGGTTCGTGGACGAGGCGAGTGCGCGTATGCTCACGGCAACAACCGAGGAGCCGGCATTGCCGGCCATACAGCAGGTGACTCCAGAGAGCGCCGCGGCCGGGGCCGAAATCGCGGCCGTCGAGCACGCGGGTCCGGCCGAAGAGAATCGCGGCGCGGCCGTGGATCCCGATCGCGTCGCGGTCGAGGACGCGAGGGCCGGCGACACCGGTGCCTTCGAGTCCCTGGTGCTGCGCTACCAGGCGAGAATCGTCAACTACGCGTCCGCCGTGGTGCACGACGCGAGCGTCGCCGAAGACGTGGCGCAGGAGACGTTCGTCCGCGCCTGGCGGGGGCTCGAGCGGTTTCGCGGCGAGAGCGCTTTCAAGACGTGGCTCTACAGGATCGCCACCAACGTCGCGCGGACCCATCTCGACAGGCGCGGTCGGCAGGGACGAGCCACGGACCGCAGCCTCGACGACGAGGACGCGGCGCTGCAGGCCGGTGACGTGCCCTCCCCGGCGCCCGATGCGGAGACGTCGCTCGTCACGCGGGAAGCCATCGACCGCGCGCTCGGGGAGTTGCCCGAGGAGTTGCGGACAGCCCTCGTGCTGCGAGACGTCGAGGGGCTCGACTACAAGGAGATTGCCGGCGTTACAGGAGCGCCCATGGGCACGGTGGAATCACGGATCTTCCGTGCCCGACGCCGCATGCGGACGCTGCTTCGCCCGCTCGTGACCTCGCCGAAGGGCTAGGAGCTTGCGCCGCAGAACGCAACGAAGTGGCGTTCTGTGACGCAAGGTCATGGAGCGGGGGGGATGGGCCGAAACGCCGAGCCAGCGAGGCGTTTCGGGGCGCCAGCGGGAAACGCGGGCTCGACGTAATCGATGCAAGAGGGAGAGACGATGACCTGCCGACAGGCCGAACCGTTGCTCGCACGCGCCGCCGACGGGACGCTCGACACGGATCGCAGCGCGGCGCTCACCCTGCACCTGGTTGCCTGCGCCGACTGCCGCGACGCGCTGGACGCGCAGCGGGCCGCGCGGGAGGTGCTCGCCGCACGTCCCGAGACGCCGGTGCCGCTCGGCTTCGCCACCCGCGTCATGGCCGACCTCGAGACTGCGAGCCGGCGCACGCGTGCGCGGCCGGCAAGGAAAGACGCCGGCCCGCTGGCCGGATGGCTCGACGCCGTGAACTGGCAGGCGTGGACGCTGCGCCTGGCGCCGGTGGCCGGGGCGTTGTTCGTCGGGGCCGCAATCGGCCTCGGCCCGTCGACCGAGGCCGCCGAAACGAGCGTGTCGGACTATACCGACGTGGTGACCGCCTGGATGGCCGAGGAAACGACGGACAGCGAGGTTCCGGCGGCTGCGGCAATCGATGCGGTGGCGCGGATCTGGCAGGATGCCGATGAGACGACGGACGACCTGTTGATCGACGTCCTGTTGACAGTGGATCCGGAGGACAATCTCGCCGGAGTGAGCGAGGCAGGACGATGAGTGTCGAGATGCGCACGCGCGTTTGGATCGGCCTGTTCGTGCTGGTCGTGTTCCTGGCGGGCCTCGGGACGGGCATTGTCGCCACCCCCTGGCTCGGGCTCGGTCCGCGCCCGGGCTTCGGACCCGGCCGGGGCGGCCCTCCCGTACCGCCGATAAGCGGACGCATGCTGGAGAGGATCGGACCCCGGCTCGGACTGAGCGATGAACAGAGCGAAAGGCTCGCCGTGCTGTTCGATGCACGCCGCGAGCGGTTTCGCACCATCGGGCGCGAGATGCGCCGCGAGATGCGCGACCGCTTCGCGGCCGAGCAGGAAACGCTGCGCGCCGCCATCGCCGAGATCCTGAGTCCGGAGCAGATGCACCTCTTCGAGGCCGAGATCGTTCGGATGGACGAAGAGCGCGGGCGGCGGAGGGGCGACCGCGACCGTCGCGAGCGGGGATTCAGAGGCCGGCCGGGCCCCTGATGAACACGGTCCGGAACCCCTGCCGGCACGCTGCGAGTTTTCGCCGATCGAGCCCGGCGCAAGCGTCCGGCGAGTAACATCTCCGGCGCGTGGCCTTCACCGACTGGCGGTTTCTCGTCGTCTTCCTGCCGAGCGTTCTCGGCCTCTGCTTCCTGGTCGCGCGGCTGACCTCGCGGGGCGCGGCGGATGGACCGCTACGGTTCCACGCCGCCAACTGGATCCTCGTCGCCGGCGGCCTGGCATTCCTTGTCGCAGGAACCGGCCGTCTCGCGGCGATTCTGGGCGCCGCGGCCTTGCTGCAGTACCTCCTCGGTCTCGGCATCGCCGGCACGCACCGCCAACCGCCGGCAACGGGTCCGGACCGCATCAGCGCCGTTCCCGAGATCTGCTTCTCGCTCGCGGTCACGGGCAGCCTCTTCGGGTTCGTGTTCTTCAGGTACCGCAACCCGTTCGCCGGAGAAGTCCTCCCCTGGCTGGATACGTTCGCGGGCACACCATTTCCGGTCCCGGGTCTGCTCGCGCCGCTCGGTCTGGCGGTCTTCACCTGCCACGCCGTGTCCTACGCCACCGACATCCATCGGGGTGAGGCCACGGCGCCGCGGAACCCGGCGCACGCACTGACGTACCTGCTCCTCTTCCCCTTCCTGGTCGCGGGGCCCCTGGTCCGTTTCCGCGACGTGAGCACCCATCTCGCGGCCCGGCAGGTGGGCATGGCCGCGTTCGCCTACGGCGTGCGGCGCTTCACCATCGGCCTCGCCAAGGCATGGCTCATCGCGGAGACGTTGGCGCCCCCCGCCGACCTGGCGTTCTCGATGTCCGCCGACGTCCTCGACGTGGCGCACGCCTGGCTCGGCCTCGCCTGCTTCTCGCTGCAGATCTACTTCGCGCTGTCGGGTTACGCCGACATGGCTCTCGGACTGGGGCGCATGCTCGGATTCCGGCTGCCCGAACACTTTCAATGGCCCTACGCCGCGGATAGCCTGCGCGGTTTCTGGCAGCGCTGGAGCATGACCCTGACCGCCTGGCTGGAGGCGTACCTGCGCCTCCCGCTGCAGCCCGGCGGCGGATCCCCCGGACGGGACAAGCAGGCGATCCTGTCTCTGTTCCCGCTGTTCCTGCTCATCGCCGTGTGGCACGGCGGGAGCTGGCCGCTGTTGCTCTGGGGAGCGTGGCACGGCTCGGCGGTGGCTCTGGAGAGAACGCCGTGGGGCACCATGCTGGCCCGCACACCCGCGCCGTTCCGCCACGCCTACGTGTTGGTCGTCGTGACCGCCGGGTGGGTCCTCTTTCGCGCGGACAGCCTGACGGATGCCGTCGTCTTCGTGCAGGCGCTGGCCGGGTTCGGGGCGGCGCCGTCGCTGAACCACCCGCTGCCGCTGACCGGCGGCGTGCAACTGGCGCTGGTGGTCGGCGCGGTCGCCGCGGTGCCGGTGCTGCCCGCGGTCAGCCGCTGGAGCGTGACCGTCGACGCCATCGCCACCGCGCTGCAGATGATCGTGACGGCCGCCGCGATGTTCGTCTGGACGCGCGTGCTCGGTCGGGGACGCCGCTCGTGACGCCACCCGGCCGGCGCGACACCGACGCCGTCGCGGGCAGGCTGCCGCCGCGGTGCTGCCGCCCCGGTCCGCCTACCAGGGCTTGTCCTGTGTGACCCGCCAGCGGCTCGGCTCGTGATGCTCCAGGTACTGGCGGCGGGTAATCCAGCCGAAGATCATCGCCTTGGTGAGCCACCAGTGGTCGGGTCGGAGGGCGAAGTAGATGTGCGCCACCACGAGGCCGACCAGCGATACCCCGACCAGGCCGTGCAGGACGTAGACCCAGCCCCAGGCCAGCTCGCTGATCAGGTACTGGTTGTGGGCGAAGAACGGCGTGGGGATGCGGAACATCATGAGGACGCCGGTGATGATGACCAGCAGCCCGACGATGGTCAGGATCCAGTGATAGAGCTGGTTGCCCAGGGGATACTTCGCAGGCTGGGGCGCGTCGGCGATACGGCCGGTCTCGCGCAGCATCAGCGCCCTGAAATCGGGGACGTCCTTCGGGCCGGCCCAGATCGACCAGAAGTCGAGCCAGACAGTCGTATGGACGATGTGCCAGGCGATGATTCCAGTGAAGATCATGCCCGACCAGTAGTGCCACGGCACCCAGTCGAACCCGATCCCGATGATCGGGAAGAAAGCGGTCACCAGGAGCACGAACATCGTGACCGACATCGCCCAGTGGAAGAGACGCGCCGCCAGCGAGTGACGCAGGATGCGCGGCGGCACGTCCGGAATGGCAGCCTCCAGGGCGTCGGTTTCGGCGGCGGTGCGCCTGCGCCCGGACGAGAGCATCGTGTAGGCCGCATGGGCCAGCACGAACATGATGACGCAGAAGATCGAGACCCACAGCGGGTCCCAGTTCAGGTGCTGCAGGATTGGCCGCTGCCACGGGTCGTGGCCCCAGACAACGAAATCCACGATCGGATCCTCCGGCCTCGGCCGGAAGACATCGCCTGGCGGCGCCGCCTTCCGCCTGACCAATCCTCTCCAGGAGTCGCCACCGGTCTACGGCGAAGACTCCTGGCTCATCTTGACGACCACGGCCGCAGCAACCGGCTGGTCATCGCGCGCCAGCTCCGACTCCAGGGTCTGGAACTCCTTGAACGCGATCCACTGCTCGTCGCTCCAGTGCTTGCGGTGCCCGCGCGGCTGCGCGGCCAGCTCCGCACCGTCCGTTCCGGCATAGAACGACGCCTCGTCCTGCGACCTGCGGCGCAGGCGTCGGGCGTCGATGGGCACGGCATCGGTCACCTCGTGCGTCGGGAGAGGAACCGAGACGTACTCCACGCCACGCTCGTCGCGATAGACCACGCTCACGCTGACTATTCTATGGGAGCCGACACAACGGAAGCGATGCGGGCGACGTTTTTCAGGCTAGACTATCTAGCTCGGACGAGGGGCGCGCAGTCGCCCCGTTTGCGGGGCGTTTCCCATTCTGGAGGAATGAGAAGATGAGAAGGAACCGCACATCGGGCTGGCGCGCAGCCGGTTCGCTCGGCCTGCTGCTGGCGTTCGTCGCCGGGGTGGCCATGCCGACGCCGGTCACCGCGCAGGAGCCGGAGGAGGCGCGCGGCAACCCCTACGGCGAGTGGCGCTATCAGAGCGGCGACGCCTGGGGCACCCGCTACTCGCCGCTCGACCAGATCAACGGCGAGAACTTCGAGGACCTCGAGGTGGCGTGGGTCTGGCGGGGCGACAACTTCGGGCCGCATCCGCTGTACCTTTCGCGCTCGACGCCGAGCTACATCGACGGCATCCTCTACACCGTCGCCGGCTACCGGCGCACCGTCGCGGCCATCGACCCGTCAACGGGCGAGACGCTCTGGACCTACCGCGAGCCGAACACCCGCCGGTGGGAAGAGTCGATGCGCGCCAGCTACGGCAAGGGCGTCGGCTACACCGAGATCGACGGGCGCGGCGTCATCTACATCATCACGCCCGCGTTCTTCCTGCACGCGCTCGACGCGAAGACCGGCGAGCATCTCGCGGGCTTCGGCAAGCCGGTGCCGATCGAGGGCTTCCCGGACACCGGCGTCATCGACCTGCTGGCGGACCTCGGGCACGATTACGACCCTTACGAAGGCATCCCGATGGACGTCGGCTACATCACCAACTCGTCGCCGCCGATCGTCGTGAACGGCACCGTGGTGGTGGGCAACTCCCACGAACAGGGCTACGCACAGTCGCGCATCGAGAACGTGCCGGGCGACATCCTGGCCTACGACGCGCGGACCGGCGAGCACAAGTGGAAGTTCAACGTGATCCCGCAGTCCGAGAGCGAGTTCGGCTTCGACACCTGGCAGAACGACGCCTGGGACTGGACGGGCGACGTCTCCTCGTGGGCGCCGATGTCCGCTGACCACGAGCGCGGCATCGTCTACATCCCGACCAATGCTCCGACCATCGACTACTACGGCGGGTTCAGGCCGGGGGACAACCTGTTCGGCACCAGCACCATCGCCATCGACGTCGAGAGCGGCCAGCGGGTCTGGCACTTCCAGACGGTCCACCACCCGATCTGGAACTACGACCTGCCCAACGTGCCGATCCTGGTCGACGTCACGGTCGACGGCGAGCAAGTGCCGATGGCCATCCAGACCACGAAGCAGGGCATGACCTTCGCCTTCAATCGCGAGACCGGCGAGCCGGTCTGGCCGATCGAGGAGCGTGAAGTGCCGGCGTCGATCGTGCCCGGCGAGCAGCTCTCGCCGACTCAGCCGTTCCCGACCCGGCCGGCCCCGCTGAATCCGCTCGGCCTGACCGAGGACGACCTCATCGACCTGACGCCGGAGCTGAAGCAGGAAGCGATCGAGATCCTGAGCCGCTTCCGGGTCGGCGGCCCCTACATCCCGCCACTGCCCAACAACCACAACGAGTCGGTGCAGGGCTGGATCGCGTGCGGCGCGGGCGGTCTCAACATCACCCACCCGGCCACGCTCGACCCGGAAACCGGCTACCTGTACCAGTCGAACGGCCAGGGCTGCTCGGGCCGGACAGTGCAGCCGGGCACGAACACCGACGCCGACATCCACGGCTGCACCTCGGACTCCGGCGACTGCACGACCACCGGCACGACGATCTCCGACTGGGTTCAGGGCGGAGGCGTGGGCTGGGCCGGACCGCAGGGCCTGCCCATGTACAAGCCGCCGTTCAGCAAGATCACCGCGATCGACATGAACACCGGCGAGCACGTCTTCGCGGTGCCGGTCGGCGAGGCGTCGGAGCAGATGAAGCGCCACCCGGCGCTGCAGGGCGTCGACCTCTCGGGCACCGGCACCCCCCGCGGGCGCGCCATCCTGATGACCACCGGCACGCTGCTGCTGGCCACCGAAGGTGCGCAGGGGCCGCCTGTCCTCAACGCTCACGACAAGCGGACCGGTGAGAAGCTCGGCACCGTGGAGCTGCCCGCGACGGGTCAGTACGGCATGATGACCTACATGCACGAGGGACAGCAGTACATCGTCGTGCAGGTCGCCCGGGGCGGGGTCATGGCGGGCTCGCTCGCCGCACTGCGGCTGCCGCAATAGCAGCGGCTTGCCGCCAACCGCGGATCTCACGGAGCGGGTCGATCGTCCGATCGGCCCGCTCCTTCTCTTTTCAGTCGCGGTCCCGCCGACTCCGCGCCCCGAGTGCTACGGCGTGCACGGCCGCGCGATCCACAACAGTGTCGTGCCCGGGATGGAATTCCCGGTTCGGCCCTGGCGCCGCGGCTGGTGACGGCGTTGCCTACCCGATGGCCGCGGCCAGTTCGGGAATGGCCGCGACCGGCAGCACGGAGATCCGATCGTCCAGGGAGTACGCCTCGTCGCCCGGATAGACGATCCAGTAGGTGCTTCCCGTGACGTTGGCCGCAATGGAACGGGCCAGGGTCGTCTTGCCGCACTGGCGCGGCCCGGTCAGGGCTACAACCGGATGAACGGTGAACGACTCCCGAACGCGCGCAGTCGATGCGGGGCGCGCAACAGCCACGCGGCATGATAATCCTTGAAAATCCTGATGTCACCAACGGATTTTCAAGGATTACAAGGATGCGCTCAGATGGGTGCCCGTCCGAGCGCCACGTCCATGATCAACCGCGCCAGCAGGTAGAGCCGCGGCACGATCGAGTCCAGCTCGACGTACTCCCGGGCATCCGAGTGCGCGCCGAAGCCGATGAGGCCGAAGCCCTCGATCACCGGAGCGTCGGTCTCGAGAGCCGCGAACGCCGCGTCCGTTCCCCCGCCGGCCGCCTGATCGGTCACGCCGAGCGGGCGTCCGATCTCCCCGTACACCGCCTGCGCGTGCGACGCGAGCGCGCGTGACGCCGCGGTTGGCTCCAGGGGCGGGCGGCGACGCTCGAACGACACGGAAACGGTCGTGCCGGGGATGAGCTGATTGCGGATCCGTTCCCGAACCTGCCGCTCCACCTCGTCGTAGGCGGCCACCCGCAGCACCCGGAAGTCGGCGGTGGCGCGCGCCTCGGCGGGAATGACGTTGCGGGTGGCGCCCGCGCTCGCGATGGTCCAGTTGAGCTTGATCCCGGCCGCTTCGTCGCTCAGGTCGCGCATCTGCAGCACCTGGTGGGCCAGTTCGTACAGCGCATTGCGTCCCTGTTGGGGCGCGCTCCCGGCGTGCGATGCGCGGCCGGTCACCTCCAGCAGCACCGCCCCGATCCCCGCGGTCGTCAGGGCCAACCGGTCGCTCGCCCCGCCTCCCTCGCACGAGAAGACCGCATCGTGCTCCGCCCCGAGTCGGGTGATCAGCCCGCGCGACCCGGCCGAGCTCACCTCTTCGTCGGCGTTGATCAGCACGGTGATCAGCTCGTAGTCATCGAATTCCAGTGCGCGCAGGGCGGCCAACGTATGCAGAATCAGTGCGATGCCGTGCTTGTCGTCGGCGATGCCCAGACCGAACGCGCGCCCGTCGATGATACGGAACGGCTGCTCCACGAGCTGGCCTCGCAGGTAGACCGTATCCATGTGGGCCAGCAGCAGGATGCGACCCTGCCCCTGGCCCCGGAACCGGGCCACCACGCTCTGGCCGATCTCGGTCGGCGTGTCGACCATCACGTAGGGGTCATCGTGCGACACCAGCTCGACTTCCCCGCCCAGCTCCCGCAGCCGGTCCGCAATCACGGCCGCGATCTCCCGGAGACCCTCCGGATCGCGGCTGCCGGACTCGATGCCCACGAGCTGTTGCATGGTGTCGATGAGCGGCTCCCGCTCCGCTTCGATGGCGGCCATCACGGCCTGGTCCGGCTGGCTGCGAGCCGCGCACACGGTGATCCAGAGACCGCAGAAAATTACGACAATGGTAGTCAGGCGCATGGCACTGCCATCATACCGCCCCGAACAACCGGTTCGTGCCGGGGAAATGCGCTGGACCAGGAGTCTGCGCCGTAGAACCGCGTAGACTTCTGGTCGGGCTCGGTTGAGCGGCAATCGGGTGCCGCAGGCGACGATTGTCGTTTCGGCGACCGATGCCCGGGAAACGCTGCCGGCCGGGAGCTGGCGGCGCAACCGCTGACTCGACATGCTCACCCTTGCCACCGTCGTTCTGCCACTGCTGTCGGTCGGGCTGCACCACGAGCTGCTGGTGCTCGCGTCGAACGTGGTCCGCGCCCTGCCGGGAACGGGCCGCGCCGACGTGGGGCTGGCGGTCGTGCTGGCCCTTGTCGCGCACGTGATCGAGGTGCTGGTGTTCGCCCTCGGATGGCTGGTGCTGATCCGCGCCGGCGTCGTCGAGCTGTCGGTGCCGTCGCCGACACTCACCGAGATCATCTACTTCTCGGGCTCGGTCTACACGTCGCTCGGTTTCGGCGATATCGTCCCGGTGAGCAGCGGCCGGTTCCTCGTCGTGCTGGAGGCCGTGACCGGCCTGGTGCTGATCGCGTGGACGGCGTCGTTCACTTTCTACCAGATGCGCGAACACTGGATGGAGGACACGGACGAAGGAAACGGCTGACGTCTCCGTTGCGTTTCTGCGGCGCAGACTCCTGGAGGAGAAGGGCGACCCGAGCGTCCGACCCACCCTTCCCGGTCTGCACGAATCGGCGGCCCCCGATGGAGCCACCGCGGACGACGCTACTGGGCGGCCAGTCCGGCCAGCTCGCGCCGGCCCCGGTCGAACAACTGGCGGACCCGGCCGCTGGTCCGGAATTCCCTGAGTATGGCCGCTCGCCCGCTGGTCCGCAGATCCTGAATCGTGAAGGCGAGCACGGTCGCCATTATCGCGCCCTCCTCGGTGCCGCTTTCGGAGAATCGGCGGCGAAAGTCCTGCAGCGTCGCCCTGAACCCGGACGAATGCCATTTCTCGATACCCGGTTCGAGCTGGAGGAACTCGTCGAGTACGGCCGCGTACTGCGGGCTCGGGGGGTGATGCCAGAACGAGACGTCCGGCCCGAAGTCCGCGATGTACTCGGGCAGATACAGGTTGGCCCGCGACGGGACCTGCCGCACCAGGGCCGGGTTGTAGCGCCGCACTTCGTCGCGCGAGAGGCCCGTCCGCTGCATCACCCGCGTGATCGACGTGCTGCGCGGCACCCGCATGGCGAAGACCTCCGACTGCGGTATCTCCTCCATGAGGCGCCTTATGTTCACCATGTTGCCGAAGATCATCTCCGCGTACAGGGCCGAGCGCGGACCGTAGGTGCGGAACAGCGCTCGGTAGCGGCGAATCGAGACATCGCGCAGCCTGCGGACGAAATCGGATCCGCGCAGGTACTGCTCGCGCATGTTGCCCGCGCCGAGCCGTTCCCCGTTGATGACCGTCCGCATGACGTTGGCGCCGCCGGCGTGATGCTCGGACAGCGCGGGAATGAAGCTGCCGTACATGGTCGCCAGCACGGACAGGTAGGCTGCGCAGTACCCCGCCTGGGTGGTCTGGTTGTAACCCTCGATCACGTGCGGGGAGCGCCGCTTCAGGTAGTTCCAGTTGCGGGGCAGCCACTGGCAGAAGCCAAGGGCCCGCGCGGAGGAGCGGGCCCGGCCGTTGAAGCCGGACTCGACCATCGCCTGCGCCAGGCCGATCTCGGCCGGCACCCCGAAGCGTTCGTAGATGGCGCTCCATTCGCTCAGGAAGCCGCCGTAGCGCGCGGCGTGGGGCGCCACGAAACGGCCTCGCGTGGCGTTGTGCACGATCGGCCCGACCCGGCGCTCGAGCGTCTCCTCCACGGCTCGCCGCCGGTCGCGGATCCTGCGCGGGAGGCCGCGGCCGGACAGCGCGTTCGCCAGCGACTCGTCGGCCCAATCGCCGTTGCGCCGCCAGTCGCCTCGCGACGGGAAGGTCACGAGCAGTCGCCCATCGGTCTTGCTGCCGAAGGCGACATGGCCGTCCGGGATCGTGAAGATGTGCTGCCAGAAGGGATACGAGGGCCGGAACGTGTCCAGCGCCTCGAGGTCCGCCGCGAGCCGGACGCGCGTCCGCTCGAAGGACGTTCCCGGGATCGGCTCGTCCTCTTCGATCGCAGCTTCGGGCGGCTGGACGCGTGCGGGCACCTCGGCACGCACGGCCGCCCCGGCGGGTGCGACCGCCCCGGCACGCGCGGGCACCCCGGCGGGTGCGAACACCTCGGCACGCGCGGCCGCCTGGGCGGGTGTGGGCACCTCGGCACGCACGGCCGCCTCGGACGGACGCGTCTCCTGCCTCGGGGGCGTGATCGCGCCCGGAAAGGTCGGCCTCGGTAGCGCGGACTCTCCGGCTTCGGGCCCCGCCTGTGCTCGGATATCTTGAATGTCGGTCGGAAAGATCGAGACGGCCAGCGCTAGGCCGGCGAGCGTGGCAAAGCCTCTCATGACACCTACCGTTGATTGAGTACCCATCCGCATCGGTGCACGAAACAGGCTAACGAGGTACGAATTCCGGGCATTATACGGCTTCTGTCGAGATGTATCGTCTGTTACCCTTGCTTTCATGAGTCTTCGCGCCGCTATTTTCGCCTGTACGAGCCTGCTGCCACTGCTTTCTTGCGGTGGCGGGCCGGCCGATTTGAGCGACGCGGTGACCCTGCTGCGCCTCCCCGAGGGTGGCCGGCTGCCCCGTGCGGTCGTCGACGACAACGGGACCGTGCACGCCGTCTACTTTCAGGGAGAGCCGCGCGGGGGCGATCTGCTGTACGTCAGCCGGGCGCGGGACGCAGCCGGCTGGTCCGAGCCGCGCTACGTCAACTCCGAACCGGGCACGGTGGTCGGCATCGGCCCAATAGACGGCGGGCAGATCGCGCTCGGCAAGGACGGCCGCCTGCACGTGGTGTGGTTCAAGCTCGGCCGCACGGAATTTCTGTACACCCGGACCACTGAGGACCGCACCGGATTCGAGCCGCAGTTCGCCATCGCCGCCGGAGAAGGCGTAGAAGCGGGCCCCTCCATCGCCGCCGACGGCGAGGGCAATCTGTACGTGTTCTGGCACACCGGCGAGCCCCCCGACTCCGAGCGCTCGGTCTTCATGACCGTCTCGCGCGACGATGGCCAGACCTTTTCGGCCGCCCGGCCTGTGAACGGCGAGCAGGAGGGCGCCTGCGACTGCTGCGGCCTGCACGCGATGACGAACGAAGAAGGCGCGGTGTACGTGTCCTACCGCGGCGCCGGCGAGAACATTCGGCGCGGCCAGCGCCTGCTGACCTCGCTCGACCGCGGTGCGACGTTCACCGACGAGTTGATCGACCTGTGGGAGATCAACGCCTGCCCGATCTCCACAACCAGCCTCGCGCGCGGTCCGGAAGGCATGGCCGTGGCGTGGGAGACGGCGGGACAGGTCTTCGCCGGCCCCACCGGGAAGCTCCCGGGGGCGGCATCACCCGCCGGGGAGGCCGCCGCGCGGCGCAAGAACCCCACCGTGGCGGTCAATCACCGCGGCGAGACCCTGCTCGGGTGGGGTGACGGCTTCGGCTGGCAGTCCGGCGGGACCTTCCAGTGGCAACTGTTCGACGCCGACGGGGCGCCGCTGGGCGCGCAGGGGGCCGGGCCGGAGATTCCCGAGGGAAGCCTGGCCGCCGTTGTCGCCGAGCCGGACGGTACGTTCCTGGTTACCTTCTAGGAGCCTGCGCCGCCAGGCACGGGGCATCCCCGACACCCGGGCGAGGGGCGACGAGGGAACATCGCTTCGGGGTATCGGATCGGGCAAGAAAAAGGCCCCGCGCCGTCGGACGGCACGGGGCCTGAATCGACCGTACCCGCAACACGGAGCCCTTGCGACGGGTTTGGCGGCGCTAGTTCGAGCCCTTGCCGTACTTGGTGAGCCGCCGCCGGCGAACGGCCGCGACGCCGGCCCCTCGGCCACGAACACGTTGCCGTCCTCGTCGACGGCGACGCCTTCGCCGGCGAGCCCCTGCAGCGTGCGGCCCTCCTCGGGGACGTGCGGCGGGATGAACCCGGTCACCCGATCCTCACCGGCGGGGCCGATGCGGACGCCGTTCTTCCAGCCGTAGTGGTTGGTCTCCTGCGACTCGGAGTCGATCGCGTAGAGCGTGTCGTCGGCGGTGATGTACAGCCCGCTGATGCGGCTGAACTGCGTAGTAGATGTCGAGCAGCTCGCCTTCCTGGTCGAAGATCTGGATGCGGTGGTTGCCGCGGTCCGCCACGAACAGGCGGCCCTGAGAGTCGAACTCCATCGCGTGCGGCGTGCGGAACTGGCCCGGGCCGGAAGCCGATCTCGCCCCACTGCTTGATGAAGTTGCCGTCGCGGTCGTACTTGAGGATGCGCCCGGTCCGCGCCGGCCGGCGGATCCGGGTTCTGGCCGCTGTGGCCGTCCGAGACGAAGATGTCGCCGGTCGGGCCCCAGGTGATGACGTCGCACGGCTCGTTCAGATGCACGCCCTCGGGGTCGCTGCCCGGCTGGCCGGCGACGCCGAGGCGTCATGAGAACCTCGCCCTCGGGGCTGAACTTGAAGACCTGGTGGCCGATCTCGTCGTTGCCCTGCGAGTCGGTGACCCAGACGTTGCCGTCGTCGTCGACGTGGATCCCGTGCGGCAGCACGAAGAGCCCCGCGCCGAACTCGGCCATCAGCTCGCCCGTGTGCCGGTTGTACTTCAGGATCGGATTCAGGGTCGGGTTGGCCGCGCAGCCGCCGGCGAGCCCGATTCCGCCGCAACGGTCGTAGACCCAGACGTGCCCGTCGGTCGGATCGATGTCGACGCCCGGCGGTCGAGCCCCACGTCCGCTCGTCGGGCAGCGTGGCCCAGTGCAACTCGACCTCGGGATTGGGGTTCGGCAGCACGCGCTGCACCAGGTCGGCCTCTCCCTCCTGGGCCGCCGCGCCGCCGGCGCCGAGCGCCGCGACCGACAGAACCAGCAGGGCCACGCCTGCAACTCTCAAGACGATCCGTCGATTCTCCGTCATTATCCCTCTCCTCTGTTGAATCCGGGGCATATATCCTAGCCGAATCCGGCGCGCGCGGGGCAGACTCCCAGGCAGGGTCGGTTGGGCGGGCAATCGGAGCCTCAGGCGACGATTTCCGGGGCCGGAGCTTGCGCCGGAGAACGCAACGGAGTGAGTATTGCGGCGAAGGCTTCCGGGCGGGTGGGACTGTGGCCGACCACCGCGCCCGGCGACGGGTTCGGCGGCACCAGGCTCGGGGAATCTGGACCGAGATGGCGACGCTGACCGAGGAGCCACGCAGTCCGGGTGGGACGCACCCGCTGGAACGCCGCGGGGGCGTCGACTCCGGCTGCCGGACGAGGAATCCATGCACGACCCGCAACGCCGCCGTGCCCGCACCGCCACCATCGCCGCGCTGGCGCTGATGGCCGCTACCGCCTGGCTTCCGATGACCGCGGGGGGTCAGACCGCCCCCCCGCGGACGCCCTGGGGCGCGCCGGATCTGAACGGCATCTGGAACCACGGAACGGCGACCCCGCTCGAACGTCGCGAGGAGCAGGGCGACCGGGAGTTGCTGACGGAGGCGGAAATTACCGAGATCAACGCCGCACAGCAGTCCACGGAGGGCGTCGGGGCGCGGCGGGCGGTCTGGTGGGAGCGCAGCCTGTCGGACGGTCGTACGTCGATGATCGTCGACCCGCCGGACGGCCGCATCCCGTACTCCGCCGCGGGAATGGAGCGCGTGCGGGCCCGCCCGGGGCAGACCAGCGAGGGGCCCGAGGGCCGCAGCCCGCAGGAGCGCTGCATCTCGTACGGCATTCCGCGCCTGGGCGGCCCCTACAGTCAGAACATCCACATCGCACAGACGCCGGACCACGTTCTCCTGCTCTTCGAGATGGTCCACGAGTTCCGCATCATTCCGCTGGACGGACGGCCGCATCTGCCGGGACACGTGCGGCAGTGGCTGGGTGACTCGCGCGGTCGTTGGGAAGGCGACACGCTGGTCGTCGAGACCTCCAACTTCAGCCCCGCGCAGTGGTTCCGCGGGCTGTCGCAGGGAGGCATGCGTCTGGTCGAGCGCTTCACCCGGGTCGACGAAGACACCGTGAGCTACGCGGTGACCTTCGAGGATCCGGACCTGTGGACGCAGCCCTGGACGGCCTCCATCCTGATGCCGCCTACCGAGGGCGACATGTTCGAGTTCGCCTGCCACGAGGGGAACACCGGAATAGCCGCCACGCTCGAGATAGCCCGGCTGGAAGAGGCCGAAGCGGACGGGCCGCGGTAGCTCGCAGAGCCGGTTTCACGCCGTGACCATGCTGTTCCTCGTCGAAGGCGCTGACGCGAGCGGCCCGAAGGCCGCCGACGGCCGCCCGCGCTACCGCGTCCGCCGCGACACGACCATCGGCGCGGGGACCGCCCTGAACGCGGCGGCGCTGATGCGTATCGTCCTTGCCCACGCCGCCCCGCTCATCGCCGGCCTGGCGCTTGTGGCCGGTGCCACGCCCGCGCACGGCGCGCCGGCGCCGCAGGGCGGCCTGCGACTTCCGCCGACGCAGATCTTCGGCCCGCCCCCGCCCGTTCCCCCCGAGGTAATAGCCCGCGACAACTCCGGGGTCACCATTCGGGCCACGCGGGTCGACACACCCATCAGCATCGACGGCAGCCTGAACGAAGCGGTCTACGAGCTCGTCCGGCCGATGTCGGACTTCATCCAGAACGACCCGGCCGAGGGCGAACCGGCCACCGAGCGCACCGAGGTGTGGCTGCTCTTCGACGACGACAACGTCTATGTCGTGGCCCGCTGCTGGGAGACGCGGCCCGACCGGATCATCGCCACCGAAATGCGCCGCGACAACATTCGGATCGTGCGCGACGACAACTTCGCCTGGTCGTTCGACACCTTCTACGACCGGCGCAACGTCATTCTGTTCGAGGTGTCGGCGGTGGGCGGCCGGCTGGACGCGCAGCTCACCAACGAGTCGCAGCCGAACCTGGACTGGAACCCGGTGTACGACGTCTCGGTCGGCCGCATGGAGGGCGGCTGGGTGATGGAGGCGGCCCTGCCCTTCAAGTCGCTTCGCTACCGGGGTGAGGGCCCGCAGACCTGGGGCTTCCAGGCCCGGCGGGTGAACCGCTGGAAGAACGAGTCGTCCTACCTGACGCCGCTGTCCGCCGCGCAGGGGCTCCGCGGACACTTCCGCGCCTCGCTCGCCGCCACCCTCGTCGGGATCGAGGCGCCGCCGGCATCGAGGCTGTTCGAGGTCAAGCCGTACGCCATCGGGGACCTGACGACCAGCCCCGTCGCGTCGCCGCCCCTCGCGAACGAGATCGGCTGGGACGGCGGCATCGACGTCAAGTACGGGGTGACCCAGGGACTGACCGCCGACTTCACCGCCAACCCGGACTTCGCGCAAGTGGAGGCCGACGAGCAGCAGATCAACCTGACCCGCTTCAACCTGTTCTTCCCCGAGAAGCGCGAGTTCTTCCTGGAGAACCAGGGGACGTTCCGCTTCGGCGGCGCGGCGACCAGCGGACGCCTGGCCGGGGCCACGGACACGCCGGTCCTCTTTTACAGCCGCCGCATCGGTCTGAGCGGCGGGCAGGCGGCGCAAGAGGTGCCCCTGCGGGCCGGCGGACGTCTGACCGGACGGGTCGGCCGGTACACCCTCGGCGCGCTCAACATCCAGTCCGGGGACTCGGTGGCGGCGGGAGCGCGCGCCACCAACTTCAGCGTCCTGCGCGCCCGGCGCGACATCCTGCGGCGCAGCAGCATCGGCGCGATGTTCACCGGCCGGTCGGTCGCCCTCGACGGGCTGGGCAGCAACGAGGCCTACGGCGTGGACGGCATCTTCGGCTTCTACGACGACCTGAACATCAACACCCACTGGGCGCGCACCCGCACGGATGGCAGGACCGGCAACGACACCAGCTACCGGGCGCACCTGGAGTACCTCGGCGACCGCTACGGGGTGCAGCTCGAGCATCTGCTGGTGGGCGACGACTTCAACCCGGAGATCGGGTTCGTGCGCCGCCGCGACATGCGCCGCAGCTTCGCCGAGTTCCGCTTCAGTCCTCGGCCGCAATCGATCGACTGGGTGCGCCGGTTCCTGTGGACCGGCTCGTTCGCCTACATCGAGAACCTTGCCGGCGCGGTGGAGACCCGCGAGGGTCTCGCGTCGTTCGGCATCGAGCTCGAGAACAGCGACCAGCTCCTGCTGAGCGGCATGCGCTCGTACGAGTTCCTCCCGCGGCCGTTCGAGATCTCGCGCGGCGTCACGCTCCCGGTCCGCGGCTACGACTTCGCCAACCTGGGCGTCGGCTACAACTTCGGCCAGCAGCGCCGCTGGTCGGCCAACGTCCTCGCCGAACACGGCAGCTTCTACAGCGGCCAGAAGACGGCACTGACCGTCACCCGCGGCCGCGCCAGCCTCACCGACCAGTTCTCCGTCGAACCGCTCTACTCGATCAACTGGATCGACCTGGCCGAGGGCGAGTTCACGACCAACCTGTTCGGCGCACGCGTCACCTACACGATGACGCCGCTGATGTTCACCAGCGCGCTGGTGCAGTACAACTCCAGCCGCAACGCGGTCTCCGCCAACATCCGCTTCCGCTGGGAGTACCAGCCGGGCAGCGAGCTGTTCATCGTCTTCAACGAGGAACGCGATACCGGCCTGCACCGCTCCTATCTGGGGCCCACGAACCGGGCGTTCATCATCAAGTTCAACCGGCTGTTCCGGTTCTGAACCTGTCGCCGGGATCGGACTGGCACTGACTGCGCGCCCGACCTCTGCCTGCGGGTTTCCATGCCCGGAACGCCCCCGTTTCGCGGTAGGATTGGCGGAAACGCTGCTACTGAAAAAGGGAGTATCGAGATGACGAGCCATCGCTGCATAGCCGCACTCGCCGCCCTGCTGGCCGTCGTGCTGGCCGCGCCGGCCCCGGCGGCCGCCCAGTCCGACGCCCCGACCATGCCGCTGCGGACCCCGGACGGCCAGCCGGACATCTCCGGCATCTTCACGTTCCGCACGCTGACGCCGCTGGAGCGGCCGGCGGCTCTTGCCGACCGGGACACGCTGTCGGCCGAGGAGGCCGCCGCCTTCGAGGCATCGGAGCGGGTACGCCTGAACCGTGACCTGTTCGACCCGATCACGGGAGCCCCGAGCGCCGGCTACCAGCCCCGCGCCGAGGGCGGGGTGCTCTCCTACAACGAGTTCTGGTACGAGCGGGGCATCGAGCTGACGAGCGACAAGCGGACATCGCTGGTGGTCGATCCGCCGAACGGCCGGATCCCGTACACCGACGAGTACCGCGAGGCCCGGGCGATCAACCGCTTGAACATGCGCAACGGCTTCGGCGACCACTACACGGACCGCACCCTGGGCGACCGCTGCCTGATGGGCTCCAACTCGGGGCCCCCGATGCGGCCGGGGTCGTACAACAACAATGTCCACATCTTCCAGACGCCGGGCTACGTGGCGCTGCTCAACGAGCACATCCACAACGTCCGCATCATCCCGATCGACAAGCCGCACGGGAACATCCGGCAGTGGGTGGGCGACTCGCGCGGCCGCTGGGAGGGCGAGACGCTGGTCGTCGAGACGAAGAACTACGCCCGCGAGACCAACTTCGCCGGCTCGTCGCGGGACAGCTACCTGGTCGAGCGGTTCACGCGCATCGATCCCGACACGGTGATGTACGAGTTCACCTTCGAGGATCCGAACAACCTGACGCGGCCCTTCAGCGTCGCCATTCCGTTCCGGCGCACCGACGGCGTGCTCTACGAGTACGCCTGCCACGAGGGCAACTACGGCCTGACCGGCATCCTCGGCGGCGCGCGGCGCCAGAACACGCAGAAGGTGACGTCGCTCAAGTAGAGGCCGTCTGCTCGCGTCGACTTCAGATGGCCGGGGGCCGAACACCCCGGCCGTTTCCGTTTGCGACCAATACGGCCCCGGCGCCGCGCCGGGTCGCGCCGAGCCGTCCAGGCCGGAGCCTGCGTTCGGATCTCACCGGCAGCCAGGAGCGGCGCCGCGCAAACCGCCGGGCGGAGTCGGGTACTGGACGATTCGATCGCGGAACGGCCCGAAGCCCCCGGCATGACCACTCTCGACTTCCTGATCGTCGCCGCGTTCATCGCCTACGCCGTCGGGTCGGGACTCCGGAATCGGCGGACGGCGTCGCGCAATCTCGACGAGTACTTCCTCGCCAACCGCAGTCTCCCGGGCTGGCAGGCCGGGCTCAGCATGGCCGCGACGCAGTTCGCGGCGGACACCCCGCTGCTGGTCACCGGCCTCATCGCCACGGCAGGCATCTTCGCGCTCTGGCAGCTCTGGATCTACGCGCTCGCGTTTCTGCTGATGGGCTTCGTGCTCGCCCCGGGCTGGCGCCGGGCCGGGGTGCTGACCGACGCCGAGCTGACGGAGGTGCGCTACGGCCGGCGGCCGGCGACCGTGCTGCGCGGCATCAAGGCGGTCTACTTCGGCACGATCTTCAACTGCACGGTGCTGGCGTTCGTCTTCTTCGCCGCCGCGAAGATCGCC
Source organism: Vicinamibacterales bacterium (assembly GCA_958296065.1). Classification (GTDB taxonomy): domain Bacteria; phylum Acidobacteriota; class Vicinamibacteria; order Vicinamibacterales; family UBA8438; genus WTFV01. The sequence continues at coordinate 43,546 of CATQHX010000058.1, forward strand.
GAGCCGTTCCTGCTGTGGCACGTGTGGCTGCCCGACGGCCTCTTTCTGCCGGTAGTCGACCTCGTCGAGTGGATCGGCGTCCCGCTGACCATCGGGCCGCCCGACGATCCCGCGGTATGGACGCACACCGCCAGCAACCTGATCTCCATCCTCCTCATCCTGGCCGTCGCCACGTTCTATTCGACCACCGGCGGCCTGCGCAGCGTGGTCGCCACCGACGTCCTGCAGCTCGCGGTCATGCTGCTGGGCACGGCGGCGTTCGCGGCCGTGGTGGTGACCGAAGTGGGCGGGCTCGGCGCCGTCACAGAGCGGCTCCACGGCCTTTTCGCCGAGGGCGGACCCGGCGGAATCCAGCCCGAGCAGATACTCGCGTTCACCCCGGACCGGGCGCGCGACGCCTCGGCGGCGGTGTTGCTCCTGTTCGGACTGCAGTGGCTCATCCAGATCAACGCGGACGGCACCGGCTACCTGGCCCAGCGCTCCATGGCGTGCCGCAGCGACAGCGACGCGAAGACCGCCGCCGTCGTCTTCACGTTCACGCAGGTGCTGCTGCGCAGCCTGCTGTGGATCCCCCTCGGGCTCGGCCTTCTCGTGCTCTTCCCACCCGATCCCGGCCTGACTCCGGCATCGGGAATGCTGCAGGCCGATCGCGAGGCGACCTACGTGCGGGGCATGGCGGAGCTGCTCCCGGCCGGTGTCATGGGGCTGATGGTCACCGGCATGCTCGCGGCGCTGGCCTCCACCGTCGACACGCACCTCAATTGGGGGGCGTCGTACTGGACCAACGATATCTACAAGCGGTTCGTCTGCCAGCTCTGGCTCGGCCGGGAGCCGAGCGGCCGGTCTCTGGTATGGGTGGCGCGGGGCTCGAACGTGCTGCTGGTGGGGATCGCACTGGCGATCATGACGCAGCTCACGTCGATCAACGCCGCCTGGCAGACCAGCCTGCTGCTCGGGGCGGGCATGGGCGTGGTGCTCATCCTGCGCTGGCTGTGGTGGCGGATGAACGCCTGGGCGGAGATCGCGGCGGTGCTGACATCACTGCTCGCCGCCCCTCTGCTGATGGTCTACCTAGGGGACGATCAGCACGCCCTCCGTCTGCTGCTCGTGGCGGCATTCGCGACGGCGGCGGCGTTGGCGGCCATTCGAGTCGCCGGCCCGGAGGACCGGGCCCGGCTCGTTGCGTTCTACCGCAAGGTGCTTCCCGTTGGATTCTGGGGGCCGATTGCGCGGGAATCCGGCGCGGCGGCGGATGACGGACCCCGGCGCCTCGGACGGGCGCTGGCCGCGACCGGCAGTTGCGCGCTGTCGGTCTTCTGTCTGCTCGTGGGCATCGGCTCCTGGCTCGCAGACAGTCCGGCCCCGAACTGGTTTCCCTTCGACGCGGCCTGGCGCAGCGGGCTGATCCTGGCCGGTGGCGCGCTCGTACCGTTCTGGTACCGCCTGGGGTACGGAAGGGATACCGTCGCATGATTCACCGCTCAATGGCAGTTGGACATGGGCGCGACCGGGTCATAGTGAAGGCAAGAATCAACAAGGAGCGCCCTGGTGGGCAAACGCAAGCCGACCTGCAACATGGAAACGCGCGTCGCAAACGGTCACTGACCCGGGCCGCGCCGAACAAGACGGATGTACGGCTCGAGCCGGAGGCAGCGGAGGGCGCAGTATGATCTCAAGTGGCCCTCGGCGCCAACGCCCCTCTCAGGCACGGCTCGGCGCGGTAGGAATGATCGCCGATCGTCGCCCCGGGGCCGACGAGACCGCAACGGAGGCAGAATGCCCCAGAACACAACGGTCGAGTCCGCCCGCAAGCTGGTTGCAGAGGCGTCGCGGACCGTCGGCTTCACCGGCGCCGGCATCTCCACCGAGTCGGGCGTCCCGGACTTCCGCAGTCCGAACGGGGTGTGGGCGCAGAACCGCATCGTCGACTTCCAGGAGTTCGTCTCCAGCGAGGCGGGGCGCATCGAGTATTGGCGGCAGAAGGCCGCCGCCTGGCCCGCCATGCGCGACGCACAGCCGAACGCCGGGCACTACGCCTTCGTGGAACTCCACAAGCAGGGACGGCTCGACACGCTGATCACGCAGAACATCGAGCGCCTGCACCAGCGGTCGGGATTGCCCGCCGACAAGGTGCTGGAGCTGCACGGCACCACGACCGAGGCGGCCTGCCTGGCCTGCGGCGACCGGATCACGTCGGACGAGGCGTGCCGGCGCATCGAGGGCGGCGAGAAGGCGCCGCGCTGCCGGGAGTGCGGCGGGTTCCTCAAACCGGCCACGATCTCGTTCGGGCAGGCGATGCCGCACGACGTCATGGTACGGGCGCAGGGAGCGGCCGAGACCTGCGACCTGATGATTGCGGTCGGCTCCTCCCTGGTGGTCGAGCCGGCCGCGTCCATCCCGCGGGTGGCCCGGCAGGCCGGCGCGCGCCTGATCATCGTCAACCGCGACCCGACCCCGCTCGACGGCATCGCCGACGCGGTGGTCCAAGGCGAAATCGGGGCCGTGCTGCCCGAGCTGGTGCGCCGGGACGGTTGACGCCGGGAACGCCCCACGAGCCGCCGCAAGCCACCGATCCGCCGCCACCGAAGACGCCATGCCCGAGCTGCCCGAGGTCGAGACAGTGCGGCGCACGCTGGCCCCCGTCGTCGAGGGGCGGATCGTCGCGGAGGCTTCCTTCGCCTGGCCGCGAACCTGTGCCGGCGACCCGCGCGCGACGGAGGAAGCCCTGAGGGGCCAGCGCATCGAGCGGCTCGAACGCTACGGGAAGTACCTGCTGTTCCGACTGCGCCGGCGTGGTCGCGAGTCGCTGCTGGTCGTTCACCTGCGGATGACCGGCAACCTGATCGTGAACGGCGCCCCCGGCGAATTCACGCGCGCCAGCATGTCGCTGGACGACGGCACCGCGGTGGTGTTTCAGGACGTCCGCAAGTTCGGGCGCTGGCAGTGGTCCGAACGGCTGCCGGCCCGTCTGGCGGCGCTGGGTCCGGAGCCGTTGGAGATTGGCCGCGACGAGTTCGTCGCCAGGCTGCGGTCTCGCAGAGCGCGGCTCAAGGCGCTGCTGCTCGACCAGGAGTTCCTGCGCGGTCTGGGCAACATCTACGCCGACGAAGCACTGTTCCGCGCCCGCCTGCATCCGCTCCGGACCGCCATGGGCGTCGGGCCGCGCAAGGCGCGCGACTTGCACGCGGCCATCCGCGCCGTGCTGCGGCACGCCATCGAGGCCGGGGGCACCAGCATCCGGGACTACCGCGACAGCCGAGGCGCGCAGGGCGACTTCCTGCGGCAGATCCGGATCTACGGCCGGGGCGGCGAGCCGTGCGTGACCTGCGGGGCACGGGTGCGCCGCGAGCTCGTGGCGCAGCGGAGCACGCACTACTGCCCGCGTTGCCAGCGGCAGTGACGAGAGTCCGCACGTCAGCACCAGACTTCTCGTGCGTGTGTGGCGGTCAAGACGGAGCCCCGGCAAGTTACAGTTCCGGCGGGCGGACCGCAGTGACCGTTTCCGTGCTCCAGTCATCCACTATGCTGGCAGGTAATGCAGTGGACGCTGACAGGGCGCGGAGACAGCCTACCTTGACGAGCTACGGAGATCTGGCACAGCGCATCCGTCTGGGTGAAGACTCGGCACTGGAACTCAGGCAGGTTTCGGTGGCGGGCGCGCGCGTGACCGCGCCGCGCCGGAACGACGTCGCCGACGAACTGGGAGCGTTCGCCAACGGACGAGGCGGCGAGCTGGTGCTCGGCGTGGACGACACGACGCGGAACGTCACGGGAATCCCGCTCGACGCGCTGGACGTCGTGGAGACCTGGGTCCGCGAGATCTGCAATGACACGCTGAAGCCACCGCTGGACGCCACGATTCGAAAGATCGAGTTGCCCGACACGGCCGGTGACCTGGTGCCCGTCCTCTTCGTGGCGGTCGAGCGCAGCCTGTTCGTGCACAAGAGCCCCGGCGGCTATTTCCGCCGACTCGGCAGCTCGAAACGGGAGCTGGCGCCCGACTTGTTGGCTCGCCTGTTCCAGGAACGCAGCCAGAGCCGGATGATCCGGTTCGACGAATCCGCCGTGCCGGGTACCGGACCGAGCGATCTGGACTATGGGTTGACGCGGCGGTTCCTGCGGGAAGACACGACCGGGGAGGAGGACGCCTCCGAGACGGCGGCGCGCAAGCTGCGTCTCGTCGCGGACGTCGATGGCACGGCGCGGCTCACCCTCGCCGGCGTCCTGCTCTGCACGCGCGAGCCGCAGCGCTGGCTGCCCCACGCGTACGTGCAGGCGGTCAGCTACGCCGGTGAACGTACCGACGTCGAGTACCAGACCGACGCGCGCGACATCGGCGGGCCGCTCGACGAACAGGTCGCCGAGGCCTTGCACTTCGTTCGCAGGAACATGCTGGTCCGCGCCACCAAGGCGACCGCCCGGATGGAGCGGCCGCAGTTCAGCGACCGGGCGGTCTTCGAGGCGCTGGTCAATGCCGTGGCGCATCGCGACTATTCGATCGCGGGCGCGAGGACACGCCTGCACCTGTTCGGGGATCGCCTGGAGCTCTACGTTCCCGGGGCGCTGGCGAATACGCTGACGCCGGACAGCTTGCACTTGCGTCAGGCCAGCCGCAACGAGCTGATCGTGTCGTTGCTGTCCCGTTGCCCCGCCCCGACCGGCCTCGCCCGAGCCCACATGATGGACCGGCGAGGTGACGGGGTGCCGATTATCCGCCGGGAAAGCCGCGAACTGTCAGGACGCCTGCCCGAGTACACCCTGATCGACGACAGCGAGCTCCGTCTCGTCATTCGAGCGGCGACTGGGGACGGTTGAAGCGGTGTCGCACACGACAACCATGTCGACCACGAAGCGTTTGGTCTGCCTCGCGAACTCCCGCACGCTCCATGGTCGATGGGTTGCCGGCCGAGAGTGGAACGGCACGGAAGCCGGCGGCTGGATTCGGCCCGTCAGCACCCGCGACGGCGGGGAGGTGTCGGAGTACGAGCGCCAGTACGAGGACGGCAGCGATCCGCAGGTTCTCGACGTGATCGACGTTCCGGTTCTGGAATCACAGCCGAAGGACTATCAGACGGAGAACTGGCTGCTCGATCCGAAGTGCTATTGGGAGAAAGCGGGCCGCCTGTCGACGTCCGACCTGGCTGCGTTGACGGATCCAGTCGCCCCGCTGTGGATCGACGGCCACCGCACCTACAACGGCCTGAACGACAAGATCCCACTGGCAGTGGCCGGTTCGGTGACCGGTTCCCTACGGCTGCTCCGCGTCGACCGGTTGCGGCTCATCGTGTCCCGTCCCGGTGAGGCCTTCGGCAACGACAAGCGGCGGGTGCAGGGCCGGTTCTGGCACGCAGGCCGCGAGTACGCGCTGTGGGTTACCGATCCCGGCTGGGAGCGAAGCTATCTCGCGAAGCTGAACGGCACCTACGACGTCGGCGGGTGTTACCTGACAGTCAGCCTGGGCGAACCGTACGGGGACGCGTGCTACAAGCTGATCGCCGCCGTCATCCCAGCCACCTGACGAGAGACCATGCCTGCCAGCGACGGCACCGTACTGACTATAGGTCACTCCACGCACTCCATGGATGCATTCATCGAACTGCTGCAACGCCACGGCGTGACCGCGGTAGCAGATGTCCGCGCCGCACCCTACAGCCGCTTCAACCCGCAGTTCAACCGTGAGTCGTTGGCGGGTAGTCTCGTCGCGCGCGGGATAACCTACGTTTTTCTGGGATCGGAGCTGGGCGGCCGCTCCGACGATCCGTCCTGCTATGAGAACGGCCGCATCAGCTACGCGCGACTCGGCGGGACACCCTCGTTCCAGAACGGACTCGACCGCGTGGCGCAGGGCGCGACCAGCCAGCGCATCGCGCTGATGTGCGCCGAAAAGGAGCCGCTGGAGTGCCACCGCGGCCTGCTCGTAGCCCCGGCACTCGAGGCGCGGGGCGTTTCAGTTGCCCATGTGCGGCCCGAGGGCGGGCTGGAGCCTCACGCCGACGCCATGCGCCGACTCATTGCCCTGCACGGCATGGGGGACGCGATCGAGGAACAGCGGTTGTTCCCCCGCTCTCACGCCGAACGGGTCGCCGAGGCCATGAACCGACAGGCCCATCGATTCGCGCACCGGAAAGAGGCACCGACTGACGATTCCAAGCCACCGCGCCGCCGCAACCGCGAGTTGCAGACATGAAGATCTTCACCATCGGCTTCACGAAGAAGTCCGCGAACCGGTTCTTCGAGCTTCTGCGGACATCGGGCGCGCGACGCGTCGTCGACGTGCGGCTCAACAACGTGTCGCAGCTCGCCGGCTTCGCGAAGCGGGACGACCTGGCGTACTTTCTCGCCGAAATATGTAGCATGGACTACGTGCACCTGCCGGCGCTGGCGCCCACGAAGCGGATGCTCGAAGACTACAAGAAGAACGGCGGCGACTGGAGCACCTATGAAACCCGGTTCCTGGACCTGATGCGCGTTCGACGCGTCGAGGACACGGTCGCCAGGGAAGTCGTCGCCGACGGCTGCCTGCTGTGCAGCGAAGACACGCCCGACCATTGTCATCGCCGGCTCGTCGCGGAATACCTGGACCGGCACTGGGGCGGAATCCACGTCACGCATCTCGGATAGTGCGAAACCCGTGGCGACAACGCCGCGGTGGCACTCCAGCGGCTCCCTTTCGGAGCACATCAGTCGAGGGTATATTCATTTCATGGCGTCGTCCGTGACCGTCATGACGTCGCAGGAGGCGCTCGACGCGATCCTGAGCGACAACCTGCCGCGCCAGGGCCGCTGGAGCGACGAGGATTACCTCTGGCTCACGGATCGCACCCGCCCATCGACGTGGCGTCCACGTTCGACGCACGCGAATAGCGCCCTCCTCAGTAGCTGAACCCGTCGAAGCGCACCCGGAAGACCAGTTCGGCCAGCCGCGCGTTGTCGTAGTCGACGAAGATCCGCTCGTCCTGCGCCCCGTAGAGATGGTCACCTTGGCGACGTCGCTCCGGCCACGACGTCTGACCAGGACGCATCAGCCGGAACGCGCCTCGCCGAACCGGGGAGATACCGGCGAGCTGTCCGCGGTCGGCAGGCCGATCTGCACGAACCGCGGCCTGTCGGCATCGGCGACGGAAACGTACTTCCAGAGAGCGCCATCGGCCGCTCGTGGCCCGGTCGGGTGGTCCACGACGCGGGTCGTGCCGTCCCGGATCGGTCCCAGGTCCGCGGCGTGCGGCAGATCGGCGACGGCGCTCGGACGAGGCGAAGTCAGACTGCTGTAGAGGACGCCGGCGTCCTTCGCTACCACCTCCATCTCACCGATGGCAGTGGAACGAACGATGCGCCGCAGCCGGCCGTCGATCTCCCCCGGGGCCCAACCTGCCGCTTCCGCGGCCGCGACGAAGCGCGCCGACAGCGTGGCCTGCACGATCATCTGCTGGGCGAGGAGCCCCTCGAACACGCTCCTGATCTCCTCGTACTCGCTGGTACGGGCGCTCGCCAGCAACTCCGGCTCGCTGAAGGCGGCCAGCACGGCGGTCATGACCGGCGAAGTGTAGACGCCGCTCTGCAGCGCCTGCTCCTCGAAGGCCAGCGCGTTGCCCACCTGCACGATCCGCCGCCGGTCGACGCCGGCGACCCCGACGTACTTGAAGACCTCGTTGTCGATCTCGCGCACCTGCGCGCCCTGCGCGACGACGTCGTCACTCTCCGGGTCGGACGAAAGCAAGGGATGGAACGCCGAGGCCTGCGGCTGCACGGCGGGATCGGGACTGAAGCGGAAGGGCACGGGCGCGCCGCTCGCGTCGCGGACGGTAGTGATGCAGGCGACGCCCTCCCCGTCCGTGATCCAGCACTCGTCGAGCACGGTGGCCGACACGACCGCGCTGAGCGTCTCGATCACCCGTTCCGGGCCGTGTCCGGCAGCCTCTGCCGCGGCCACCAGATGCGCGGCGATGCGGGCCTGCCCCGTCATCTGGTCGTCGAGCATCGCATCGAGAGCGCGCGCAACGTCGGCCAGCGAGATGTCGCCCATCGGGTACCGGCCTCCCCTCGTCAGGCGCCGTGAAAGGCCGCTTCCAGCGCGGCGATGTCCAGCTTCCGCATCTCCATCATCGCGGCCTGCGCCCGGCCGGCAGCCTCCCTGTCCGCGGCGTAGATCATGCGTGCCAGGGCTTCGGGAACGATCTGCCACGACACGCCGTACCGGTCGACGAGCCATCCGCACCGGCTCTCCCGGCCGCCGTCCGCGGTCAGCGCCGCCCACAGCCGGTCGGTCTCTGCCTGGTCCTTCGTCGGCACCGAGATGGACACCGCGGGGGTGTGCCGGTAGTGCGGCCCGCCGTTCAGGATCATGTACGGCGCACCGGACAGCGTGAACTCCACGACGAGCGGGGGCGCGTCGGGGCTCGGTCGATGGACCGCTTCCACCTCGCTGTCCGGCAGCAGGGATACGTAGAATTCCGCCGCCTCCTCGCCCCGGCCGTCGAACCACAGGCAGGTGCGGACCTTCGTCGTGAATTCCATGAGCCTCACGCGGCCCTGAGCCGCTGACTTCTCAGTGTACGGGCGCCCGATGGGCATGTCGAGTGCCCGAACGGCTCCTGACGCGCAACCCGAGGTCCGCCCCGTATTGGGCTGCGGTCCCGGGCAGGCAGCTTGACGCTGTTTCATGAAGTAGTTACGCTTTAGGTAACTCTTTGAGCTGCATTTGGAGATCTTCTTCAAGACCCGCAAGCTCGCGAAGGTCTTCAACTCGGAACGTGAGCTCCGCAAGCAGTACGGCGACCGCATGGCGAGGACGATCGCGATTCGCCTCGCGGTCCTGAAGCACGCTCGCGCGTTGTCGATGGTGCCGCTGACTCCGCCAGACAGACGGCACCGCCTCGCCGGCAAACGGAAAGCGCAGTACGCGGTGGACCGCGTCCATCCGTATCGGCTGGTGTTCGAGCCGCGACGCAGCTCCATAGGCGACGCCGCGAACCGCGACACGGCTGGCGTGACCGCGATCACAATCGTCGAGGTGACCGACTACCACTGAACAGGGGCACGACATGGGGACGGCCACCAACCGCTACGAGCCGGACTACACCGTTCCACCCGGCTGGGTGCTGAAGGAGCGCCTCGACGCCCAGGACATGACGCCGGCCGAGCTCGCTCGACGGTGCGGGCGCTCCGCGAAGCTCATCAGCGAGATCGTCGCCGGAAAAGCACCCATCGAACCGCGGACCGCCCTGCAGTTCGAGAAGGTCCTCGGCGTCGACGCCGCGATCTGGCTCGGCATCGAGACGGACTACCGTCTCCAACAGACGCGCGCTGCTGAAGCCGAACAAGCAGTCGCCGCCGCTGCATGGTCCCGATCCTTCCCAATTCGTGAACTGGCGAAACGGGCCGTCAGGCCCGTGGCTGGCGGGGACCTGGTTTCGGCACTGCTCGCCTTCTTCGCAGTCGCGTCCGTGGAGGCTTGGCACGCGAAGTACGGGGAAGCGAATGTCGCCTACCGCCATTCTCCGAGCTTCGCGAGCGACAGATTCGCGCTGGCTGCGTGGCTCCGGCTCGCGGAGCTCGATGCCGCCGATCAGCCGCGTGCCCACTATAGCGAGTCCGGGTTCAAGGACGCATTGAAGCAGGTCCGGCGGTTGACTCGCACACCGGTGCCGGAATCGATCCGGGAAGCGCGAGGACTGTGCAACAGTGCGGGCGTCGCCTTGTCGCTGGTCGAGCCGCTGTCGAAGGCGCGCCTGAGCGGCGCAGCCTGGTGGCTCTCGGCCCGCCACCCGATCATTGCGCTCAGCACGCGCCACAAGACGGACGACCACCTGTGGTTCAGCCTCTTCCACGAGGCAGCGCACATCCTGTTGCACGGCAAGAAGAGCGTGTTTGTGGACGGATCCGACAACGATGGCAACGACATGGAGACCGAGGCGAACGCCTGGGCGGCGAACTTCCTCGTGCCGCGTGCAGTCTGGCGGCGGTTCACTCGACTCGGCGTTTTCACCCGCGCCGCCGTCCAGCAGTTCGCCGAAGAGCAAGGCCTCGCCCCGGGTATCGTCGTCGGAAATCTGCAGCACGAAGGGCTTCTTCCGTGGAGCCACTTGAACGACCTGAAGGCGCGGCTGCAGTGGACCGGCAAGTGAACGGACGCATGCTGAAGCGTGGAGGATTCGTTTGGAGATAGGCTTCCCGACAGCTTCAAGGTCCGCTTCGGTCATGGCAGCGGAGAGCCAGTGCCTCTGTCCATACTGCCATCACAACGCGGGAGGGTTACGAGGCAGCCGACGGACTTTCATAGTCGTTCAGTGCTCAATGGGGACACGGTTTGTGCGAAAGGACCACGCTCCTCACCCGACTGCCGCGACGCGGCGCAACTCTACGGCGCACGCCTTGTACGACGGCTGCTTCGAGTAGGGATCGAAGACCGCGTCGGTGAGGCGGTTGGTCTCCTCGTAGTGCATGGGGACGAAGACCTGTCCCGGCTGCACCGAGCGGGTGACGAACGCGGTGGCGCTGATGCGGCCGCGGCGCGACTCGACCTGGACGGCGTCGCTGGTGACGATTCCGCGGGCCCTGGCGTCCGCCGGGTTGACCTCCACGTAGACCTGCGCGGGATACAGCTTGCGCAGCACGGCCGACTTCGCGGTACGGGTCTGGGTGTGCCACTGCGCCGCGCTGCCGCGCCCGGTCAGGAGCAGCAGCGGGAACCGGTCGCTCGGCGGCTCCGGCAGCGGACGCGGGTCCTCGTAGAGAAAGCGGGCGCGCCCGTCCGGGTGGTAGTAGCGGCCGTCCTCGAAGAGCCTGCGCTCCGTCTCCGGAACCGCCTCGGACTCCCCAGCCGGGCACGGCCACTGGATGCCGCCCCGCTCGTCCAGCATGTCGTAACCGTCGATGCCGGTGATGTCGCACGGCTGGCCCACCGAGAGCCGCTTGAGGATCTGGAACGTCGAGGCCGGCGACTGCCACTGGCGGAACATCTCGCCGCAGCCCCAGTACTCGGCCACCAGCTTGAAGATGGAGAAGTCCGCGAGGGCCTGCCCCGGCGCACGGGCCACCCTCTTGATGGTACCGATGCGCCGCTCGGAGTTGATGAAGGTCCCGTCCTTCTCGCCCCAACCGGCCGCCGGTAGCACGAGGTCGGCCATCCGAGCGGTCTCGGTCGTGGCGTACATGTCCTGCACGACGAGGCAGTCGAGGCGGCCGAGGATGTCGCGCGCCTGCCCCTGGTTGATCCAGGAGTGCGCGGTGTTGGTGCAGACGACCCAGAGGCCCTTGATCCGCTCGCGGAGAATCCCCTCGATGATCTCGTTGTAGGCCCAGCTCGGCTCCGTCGGGATGACCGCCGGGTCGATGTCGAGCACCCGCGCCACCTTCTCGCGGTGTTCCGGATTCGCGAAGTCGTGGCCGCCGAGCAGGTTGGTGGTGTTGCTGAACAGGCGCGAGCCCATCGCGTTGCATTGGCCGGTGATGGAGTTGGCGCCGGTGCCGGGGCGGCCGATGTTGCCGGTCATCAGCGCCAGGTTGATGATGCTCTGCGCGGTGCGCACCCCCTGATAGCTCTGGTTGACGCCCATCGTCCACCAGAACGACACTCGCCGGCCGCCATGAATCGTCTCGGCGAGCCGCTCGACGGCGTCGGCCCCGAGTCCGGTCTCCTCCGCCGCCCGCTCGAGGGTGTAGGGCTCTACCGCCGCCGCGTACTCGTCGAAGCCGCGCGTGTGCGCGTCGATGTAGGCCCCGTCGATCCAGCCGCGCTCGATCAGCAGCCGGGCCAGGCCGTAGAAGAGCGCCTGGTCCGACTTGGGACGGATCGGCAGGTGCTCGGTCGCCTGCATCGCCGTCTCGGTTACGCGCGGATCGATGACCACGATGGCCGGGTCGTGGCGGTTGCGCAACACCCGCTCCCACAGGATGGGATGCGCGAGGCACGGGTTGGCCCCCACGAACACGAGCACGTCGGATTCCTCGAGGTCGCGGTAGGTGTAGGGCGGCGCGTCGAAACCGAACGCCTGCTTGTAGGCCACCACCGAGGTGGCCATGCACTGGCGCGTGTTGCCGTCGCCGTGCGCCATTCCCATGCCGAACTTGGCCAGCGCGCCGAGCAGCGCCATCTCCTCGGTCGGCATCTGCCCCGTGCTGAGGAATGCCACCGATTCCGGCCCGTGCTGCGCCTGGATGGCCTTGAAGCGCTCGACCATCGTCCGCAGCGCATCGTCCCAGGCCACCGGGCGCTGGACGCCGGACGCATCGCGCCGTAGCGGCTCGGCGGCGCGGTCGCCGGCCTCGAGCACGGACAGCGCCTCCCACCCCTTGGGGCAGGCGACGCCGCGGTTCACCGGGTAGTCGGCGGCGGGGGTCAGGCTCACCGCCTCGCCGTCCTTGAGATGGACGGTAAGGCTGCAGCCGGTCGAGCAGTAACCGCACACCATGTCGGTGGTGGCGTCGGGCTTGAGCCTCGCCGGTACCTGTCCGAGCCCGAAGCCGCCGGGCGCACGCAGTAGGTCGCGGGTCAGGTGCCCGTCGCGTTGATACAGCATCGGCTACAGGGTTCCCGGCATGCGCGGCGATGCGACCGCCGCGAAGAAGAGGTACCGCTCCAGGAGCTCGCCCGCAAGGCACGCGAGGAAGAGCATGCCGACGAGCACCGCGAACACGAGGTCCTGGCCCTGCCCGGACGGCGCCGGGACGCGGCTCAGCAGGAGCAGGCCGGGCATGGCCAGACCGCCGAGCAGTCCCGCCGCGAAGCGCGCCATCGTGACGTTGGAGAGCGCGCCGGTCATCAACCACGCCGTGCGCTTCAACGAAGTGGTCGACCGGGAGGCCAGGTGGCGGAACACGGCCGCCTCGAACAGCAGCTTGACGGCCGTGGCGACGATGAGTCCGCGGCACAGAAGGGGACCGTAGCGGTCGATGGCGACCCCGGCCAGCGCCTCGTCGCCGGCGGCGGCGACGATCGAGAGCGGCAGCCACGCCGCGGCCAGCCCCAGCACCGCGGTCGTCAGGAAGAAGCGGCCGGCGGTGGCCGGGCCGTTCCAGAAGTCGCGTTTCGTGTAGTCGTAGACCATCACCGAGCAGAGCACACCGGCGGCGCCGGACAGGGCCACGCCCCAGCCGAGCCACCACCCGAAACCCGCCTCGACCGCGGCTACCGGCGCGACCGTCAATTCCCAACCGGCGAGTCGCCCCGGCCAGCCCGCCGATGCCGCCCAGGACCAGGCGGCATAGATCACGGCCAGCCCGGCGAAGACCCCGAAGGCCAGGATCTCGCGGCTGAGCCACGAGTGGCGCAGGCCCAGGACGGCCCGGTAGGCGTAGCGCGGGCGGCCGAGGTGCAGCACGCTCACCCCGAGCGCGAGCAGGCCGAACACCAGGGCGCTGGCGCTGTGAACCGGGCGGATGCTCGCCGTCAGCGCCCCCGGCACGAGCAGCTCCAGCAACCTTTCCACGAGGAACGCCCCGACCGAGAGCTGCGTGAGGGCCAGCATCAGGATCAGCGACCAGTGCGCCTGCTCGGGCCGCACCGTGTGGTAGTCCGCCGGAACCATGTTGCGCGGCAGGACCCGCTCCGTCCGGTAGGCGGTCGTCGGCAGCGTCAGGGCCGGCTCGGGAGCCCCCGGCACGAACAGGTGGGTCTCGGATTCCTCGACGACCTGCTCGACGTCCACCACGCGGATCGCGATGGCGCCGTTCGGACACGACTGCACGCAGGCAGGGGCTTCTCCCTCGGCCAGCCGGTCGCTGCACATGTCGCACTTGCGGACGATGCCCTTGGAACGGCTGTACTTGGGCGCCTCGTAGGGGCAGGCCAGCGTGCAGTACTGGCAACCGAAGCACTGATCGTCGAGGTGCTTGACGATGCCCGTGACGGGGTCCTTCTCGTAGGCCTCCACCGGACACGCGTGCATGCAGGCCGGGTCCAGGCAGTGGTGACATGCCGTGGTGACATGCTGGACGACCGGCAGGCTCCGGCTTCCACCGTGCAAGAGGCCCACGTCGCGCCACGACTCCTCCTCCTCGAGACCGTTCAGCGAGTGACACGCGGCGACGCACGACTTGCAACCGGAGCAGGCGTCGAGATCCACGTCGAAGGCGTACTGCTGGCCGGCGGCCGGCGGGGTCGCCGGCATCAACGCCGAGTAGCGCCCGGCCAGGGCCGGACCGCCGGCGTGCGCGGCGTCGTGCGCCTGCGCGAAGCGCGCCACGGCGGTGACCTGCTGCTCTTTCAGATACCGGTCGACGAGGGTCGACGCACCAGCCGGGCTCGCGACAGTCGCGCCGGCCACCGGCGGCGACGGGACAGGCTCGGGGGCGGCCTCCGATTCGAGCGCGACGTTTTCTGAAACGGTCATCGGTCTCACCCCGCCCGCGCGAGCCGCGGCGCCGCGTGGAACTGCTCAGTGTGCACGCGGTCGGCCGGCACGCCCTGCCGTCGCAGCCAGGCTCCGATCTCATCCATGAAGGTGGACGGACCGCACAGGAAGTAGCGGCTGTCCTGCAGGTCGTGCACGAGCGGCGCCAGCCGGGCGCCGTCCAGCCTTCCTCGCGGGCCTTCCCAACGCGATTCCGGCCGCGACAGCGACACGTGATAGTCGAAGAACGGCAGCGTGTCGTGCAGCCGCTGGCACTCGGCCCGGAAGATGATGTCGTCCTCCGTGCGCGCGCCGTGGACGAAGGCGCAGCGGTGCCGGGGATCGGTCTCGGCCAGGAAGCGGGCGATGCTCATGACCGGCGTGATCCCGCTCCCGGCCGAGACCAGCACGAGCGGCTCGCGATGACGCGCCGGATCGAAATGGAAGCCGCCCTGCGTGCCGCGCACGGTCAGCTCGCTCCCCGCCCGGACCGCGTCGAAGAGGTGGTTGGTCACCTGACCGCCCGGGTTCCGCTTGATCGTCAGCTCCAGGAACGACGGGTCGGTGGGCGACGAGGCGACGGTGAAGCTGCGCCACGTGTCGGCGCCGTCGACCGGCGCACGGACCTGGAGGAACGTCCCGGGGTGCGCGTGGGGAATGCGGCCGTCCCGGTTGTCCAGACGGAAGGTGCGCACGCCCGGCGTCTCGTCCCGGATCCCGGCCACCGTCAGCGACGCAGTGGCAGGGCGCGGCGGCCGCACGCCGGCTGGGGCAACGGCAGCCAGGGCGCTGCCCGAGGACGACCCGGCGGGTGCCGGGACGCTGCCGCCGGACGGTGGCGCCGCGGACGCCGCCGCCGGCGTCGGCTTCAGGTAGACGTTGCCCTCGTCGACGAGCGTCGGATAGTGGGCGACGTCGTTGCCGGCCGGCTCCAGGCTGCATCCCGTGCACGCGTCGAACGTCCAGCCGTGCCAGGGGCAGGTGACGACCCCCTTGCTGACCGTCCCTTCGGCCAGGGCGCCTCCCTCGTGTGGACACAGGCCGTCGATCGCCCGCACCTGGCCGTCGATCCGGAACAGCGCATACGTACGGCCGCCGATGTCCACCGACACCGCGGCGCCCTCGGCCAGGGCAGCCTCGCGGGCCGCGAACACGAAGCCGTCGTCGCGAGCGGCAGGCGGCGATTCGACGGGTGCGGCGGCGGTGGTGGCGGCGTCTTCCTCCAGCCGTGCAAAGAGCCGGCGCACACCGGCACAGCCGGGACAGAACACCGGCGGGTCTTCACCCCGGTGCCGGTACTCGCATCGCTCGCAGATCCAGGTCGCGGGGCGGTAGTCCTCCTCTTCCACCTTCGCCGCTTCGGCCTCGCGCAGCTTCGCGCGCCAGTAATCGCTGAAGGTCTGCCCCGCCCGGTGCCGGATGTAGTACTCGTTGACCACCTCCTCGATGACGAGCGGCAGTTGCTCGACATCCACCCCGAGCCTGTAGCGCAGGCCGAGGTGGACATCGCCGGCCACCCCGCCGCCGAGATAAACGTCGAAGCCCTCGCGCGTCCCGAGGATCCGACGTACCCGAACGCCCTTCAGGCCGATGTCCGCCGTGAAGTGCTGCGCGCAACTCGACGGACAGCCACTCATGTGGATGCGGATGCCATGCAGGGCGAGCGTCCGCTGGCGTAGCGTCTCCACGAGGCGGAACATCGCACCCTTGGTCTCCGTCACCGCGATGTTGCAGAACTGCGTTCCGGTGCACGCCACGGTGTTGCGGGCCAGCGTGTCGGCGTGCATGCTGAGGCCGACCGCAGCGGCATCGGTGGCCGCCGCGTCCCGGAAGCCGCCCGGGATGTCGAGGACCGCGATTCCCTGCTCGTGCGTCGTCCGCAGTTGCCCGTCTCCCCAGCGCCTGGCGAGCACGGCCAGCGCCTCGAGCTGCCGCCAGCTCAGGCGGCCCAGCGGCACGCAGAGCCCCATCGTCCAGCGGTCCGGCTGCGCCTGCGGAAACCATCCGACCAGGTCGTCGTTACGGGCGGCTGGCGACGGGGCCGGCAGATTCGGCCAGGGGCGCAGCGACATCCGCTCCTCGACCCACCCCTTGACGGCAT
>CATQHX010000059.1 GCA_958296065.1 Vicinamibacterales bacterium
CAACTGGCTGCGGCCGCCTCGGAGGTCGGGTGCTGCGCCGAGAAACGCTGAGCGCTCGGTCGGGCTGCGGACAGGTCCGAGCCCGCCAGCCCGCAGAGCTCTACCAGCGCAAACAAGGGTCGCCCGAGTCGGAGAGGTCGTCGAGGTTCGGAACGATCGGATCGCTGAGTCGATGCCGCCCGTCGACGTGGTGAGAGGGAGGCGGGGGGATGCCGTATCCGGCTCCGATGCGGTGGTCCGATACTGAGAGGGGTACTTCTCGGGGCCGGGTGCCCTATTAGACGTTGTCGCGGCGGCTTTTGTTCCCGACCGCGTACAGATTTTCTTCGGCCGCGGATTGCTCTTGAGCCAGCCGGTAGCCGGACGTGGCGGGTTGTCGGAGCTTCTAGCACCGCCGCGCCGGATCTGGCCGGCAGAAAAATGTGGGTCGCCGCCCACAGTTTCTCAGCCGGCGTGCGTGCACCTCGACCGGCCTGCTCGATCCGGCGAACGGGCCGGACAGAATGTCGGTCGGCGACTGGGCGACTTCGGATGCGCGCAACCGGCCCCCGAGGATGACGCGGGCCGGCGGATCGTGACCGCAGGCAGGACAGCAGAGCTGGGAGCGCCGCCCCGATGCCGTCGGCGTTGTCCACGCTGGGAGATTGACTCTTCGGGCGCTACCAGCGCAGGCAGGGATCGCCGAGTGCGGACAGCTCGTCGAGCAGGGGGGCGGCTTGGCCGAAGTCGTCGTCCGCGCCGTCGTCGTGCTCGGCGTCGTCGGCCTCGGCGCCGTCGAGTAGCGCGGACAGGGCGACCTCGCCCGCGAGGTCGTCGAGCGCGTCGTCGTGGGTCACCCGCCACGACGTGTCGTCTTCGACGATGGCGGTGATCGCGACCTCGGCGTCGTTCAGGGCGTGCTTGAGCAGCCACCAGCGGCGCCTGGCGCAGTGGCTGCAGCGCTGCGACTCGGCGCGTGCACCATGCGTCCGCAGGTGCCCGCCTCGAGCGGCAGGTCGACGCCGGGACGCAGCACAGCATGTAGCTGATGTCGTTCGCGGTAGCGCGACGCATGTGCTCGCGGTTGGCGAGGCGCTTGCGCAGGCGCCGCAGCCATCGCCGGTGCTTCGGGACGGAGCGTCGTCGATCAAGCGTCATCGTCTCCTCCGGGGATGCGCCCGACGGGGCGGCTGGCGTGGCGGCCGTTGGGCGAAGTCGTGCGCCGCTGGCGGTGGCGGCCGTCGAGCCGCTTCAGGCGTCGAGCGTGTGTGGGGTGATGGCCCGGCAGGGCCGGTGCGTGGCCGAGGCCGGCGTCAGGGACGCGGCGTCGTGCGGCCGCGATGCAGCACGCCGAGGCGTGGGTATGCCCGCCCGCGTCGTTCCCCTGGCCGCCGTTCGGATCTGCGTCATTGTCGCCCGCCCCGCTCCCTCTCCCCGGGGTACGTTCGTCCGCGCGCCGACTCCGGGAGGCGCGCCGGGCCGGCAGGCCGAGGGAGGGTGTCGACGTCGGGTGCGGTGCGCCGGGCGGCGTGTCGCGTCGAGGCGGTCTGGAGAAGGCGTGCCGGTCGTCGCTATCGGTCTCCGCCATGCACAGACTGATCATCGCCGTAGGTGTTCTCGCCGCGCTGGTCGGCTGCGGCTCGGGGAACTCCTCGACGGTGAGGGTCATGACCGCCGAGGAGCCCGCGGCGGCTGAGCAGCGAGCGACGGCGTGGCGGGAAGAACGGCCACCGCACCCTGCACCGTTGCGCTCACCGTCATCGACAAGGCACGCCCGTTCGGCGTGCACGCCGCGCCCTCCGCGTCGCAGTCCCGGCCGCCCGTCAGTGCACGCCGATGCGGCGCCGCGACGTCCACGTCGGCAACGTGGGCGCAGGGGTTCGTGGACGGGTTGCTCCTCGCTTGTGCGATCGGCGTGTCGCGCCGGGGATTCGGGAGAGCGGCGCCGGGCGGACTTTCGCCCCTTCAGGAATTCTGGAGTCCATCCAGGACCAGACCATGTTCTGGAAATGAAAGAGCAAGTAGAAACTGCACCATTCCTGGTGCATCGGCCGGCCGTCAATAGATTGACACACTGTGAACGCTGGCCGACACTTCTTTTTGAAACCTGGAGGATTGACTCCATGGAGTCAATCCAAGGAATTGGATCGGCAAGTGGAAAACGCGAAATAACGGCGGAAATGGCCGGTATTCCGAGACCGCCGCGCGTGGTCGCTTTCGCCTTTCTTGGCAGCCGTCCCGGCCTGCTTCCGGGCGGTCCCGCCGAACGCTTCACGAATCCGTTGTATCGCACTCGCGCTGGCGGCCGACGTAGGCAGCCCAGTCGTCCATCAGCAACCGCCGACGCTCGAACAGGTCCGAACGTGCGTAGGCCGCCTCTACCTTGTTCTGGACCACGTGCGCCAGCGCCGCCTCGATGACCTCGCGCGGGTGGTCCGTCTCCTCGGCCGCCCAGTCGCGGAACGACGAGCGGAACCCGTGGGCCACAGCGGCGACCCGGTGCTGCTGGAGCATCTTGGGCAGCGTCGACGCCGAGATCGCCTTCCCGCTCCGCATCGGGAATACCAGCGGATTGCCGTCGCCGAGCGTGCGCGCCGCGGCGAGGACCTCCATCGCCCGCCCGCACAGCGGAACACGGTGCTCGCGCTTCGCCTTCATCCGCATCGCCGAAATGGTCCACACGCGGTCCGTCGTGTTGATCTCGGTCCACGTGGCGAGGCGCACTTCCGCCGACCGCGCAGCCGTCAGGACGAGAAACTCGAACGCCAGCTTGACGGTGGGCTGCGCCGAGTTCGACGACCGCACCGTCTCGATCGCCGCGGCCACGTCCTTGTGCGGCAGCGCCAGCCGGTGCGTCACGATGTCGTTCTGCGGACCGAGCACCGGCAGCACCCGGTCGCACGGATTGTCGTTGCGCAGGTCCATGGCGATGGCCCACTCCAGCACCGACCGGAGCCGCTGGCGCACGGCGCGGGCCGTCTCCGCCTTCACGTGCCAGATGGGCGAGAGGATCTCCAGCACGTCGGCCGTGTTGACCTCGGAAACCGGCCGGTTGCCGACGCGCGGGAAGGCGTAACGTTCGAGGCTCCGGATCCAGTTCTGCGCGTGCCACCGGCCGCGCCAGCCGCCCTGCTTCTGTTCGAGCACGCGGCGGGCTGCTTCGGCAAAGGTGGGAACGCCCTGGACGCGGCGCTTCTCCGAGAGGGGGTCGCCGCCCGAGCGGGCCAGCATGCGGTTGGCGAGGGCCTGCTCGCGGGCTTTGGCGAGCGGGACGAGTGTGGCGGCGCCGAGTCCGAGTTCGCGGCGTCGGCCGCGGACGACGAGCCGCTGGACCCAGCTTCGGGTTCCGCTGGGCTGAACGAAGAGGTACAAGCCATTGCCGTCGGCGTGGCGTCCCGGCGGGGCCGAACGGACGAAGGCGGCCGAGAGGGCCTGGTGGGGATGGCGTCCTCGGCGCTTGGTTCTGGGCGGATTGGCGGCGGATTTGGCTACAACATCCATTCCCCCATTGTATACGGGAATGGGCCGCACCGGCCTGGACTCCGCTGGTTGGATGGCGGTCCGTGAAATCGAACTAACATATTTTATTGCAGTCACTTACGGAACCTAACCGAATGGTATTGGACAGTCTCGGATTATGGCTAGGTGTTATGGTCGAAGAAGCACGTCATCCCCGACGTCGTCGTCTTCGTCAACGGGCTGCCGCTGGCCGTCATCGAGTGCAAGAGCCCGACCATCGGCGATGCCTGGAAGGCCGAGGCGGTCAAGCAGCTCCGTCGTTACCAGGAAGCCGACACGACCTGGAAGGACCAAGGTGCGCCGAAGCTGTTCGAGGCGGCGCAGATTCTGGTCGGCACCTGTGGGGAGCGCGCCGTCTACGGCACGGTCGGCACGCCGGCGCGGTTCTTCCTGGAATGGAAGGAGCCGTATCCCCGTAGCGTGAAACAGCTCGGCGAGAGGCTCGGGCGCAAGCCCACGCCGCAGGACATCCTGCTGTACGGGCTCCTGGAGCCAGGGAACCTGCTCGACATCGTCCGCAACTTCGTCGTGTTCGAGGTCGACGGGGGCCGCACCGTCCGCAAGTTGACGCGCTACAAGCAGTTCATCGCCGTGAACGAGGCGCTGCGGCGGATCCGGGAGGCGGGGAAACCGAGCGAGCGGGGCGGCATCGTCTGGCACACGCAGGGGTCGGGCAAGAGCCTGACGATGTTGTGGCTGGCGCTCAAGCTCCGCCGCGACGAGGCGCAGCAGCAGCCGACCGTAATCATCGTCACCGACCGCACCAAGCTCGACCGGCAGATCGCGGGGGTGTTCACCGCGTGCGGGTTTCCCAATCCCGAGCGGGCGGAGAGCGTGAAGGACCTGCGGCGGATCCTGGAGCATCCGATCGGCAAGACGGTGATGACCACGATCCAGAAGTTCCAGGAGATCACGGGCCCGGCCGGCCCCGGGCGGCGTGCGGCGGTCCACCCGACGCTGTCGGAGGCGACGAACATCTTCGTCATGGTGGACGAGGCCCACCGCACGCAGTACCGCAGCCTCGCCGCCAACATGCGGCAGGCGCTGCCCAACGCCTGTTTCCTCGGCTTCACCGGCACCCCGATCGACAAGAAGGACCGCAGCACGCTGCGCACGTTCGGTCCCTACATCGACACCTACACCATCGAGCAGGCGGTCCAGGACAGGGCGACGGTGCCGATCTTCTACGAGAGCCGGCTCCCCGACCTGCAGATCATCGGGAAGGCTCTCGACCAGGTGTTCGAGCACGTTTTCGCGGACCGCACGGAGGACGAGCGGGCCGCCATCAAGCAACGCTTTGCCACCGAGCAGGCCATCGCCGGCGCTCCGCGCCGCATCGAGACGATCTGCCTGGACCTGATCGACCACTTCACGCAGTTCATCGCCCCGAACCGCTTCAAGGCCCAGGTGGTCGCGACGAGCCGCGACGCTGCGGTCACCTACAAGGAGACGCTGGACCGGTTGAACGGCCCGGAGTCGGTGGTCGTCATGTCGGCGGGCCACAACGACGAGGCCCGGCTGGCGCGCTGGCACCTGCGCAAGGACCAGCAGGAGCGGGCAATCGACCGGTTCAAGGACCGGAGCGACCCGCTGTCCATCCTGGTGGTGTGCGACATGCTGCTGACCGGCTTCGACGCCCCGGTCGAGCAGGTCATGTATCTGGACCAGCCCCTCAAGGAGCACGGGCTGCTGCAGGCCATCGCCCGCGTGAACCGCCCGCTCGGGGACGAGAAGACCTACGGCCTCGTCGTCGACTACTGGGGCGTGTCCGCGAAGTTGCAGGATGCGCTGGCGATCTTCTCGACGACCGACGTCCAGGGGGCGCTGACCCCGAACGTGGACGAGCTGCCGCGGCTGCAGTCCCGTCATGCGGCGGCGATGAAGTTCTTCCAGCCGGTCGCGGACACCAACGACCTGGACGCCTGCGTGCGGGTGCTGGAGCCCGAGGACGTGCGCGCCGCGTTCGATCTGGCGTTCCGGCGCTTCAGCCAGTCGATGGACATGCTGCTGCCGGACCAGCGCGCCCTGACGTATCACGCCGACCTCCGCTGGCTGGGCAAGATCCGGGGCACCGCGCGCGCCCGCTACCGCGACGACCGGCTCGACCTGTCGGGCTGCGGCGAGAAGGTGCGGAAGCTCATCGCCGATGCGGTTGTCGCCGACGGCATCGAGATCCTGGTCAAGGAGGTGCAGCTCTTCTCGCAGGAGTTCGACGAGAAGGTCGAGGCGCTCGCCACCGACGACGCAAAGGCCAGCGAGATGGAGCACGCCATCCGCCACGAGATCAACGTCCGCGTGGAGGAGAACCCGGTCTTCTACCAGTCGCTGCGCGCGCGGCTGGAGGAGATCATCGAGCAACGGCGCCAGGAACGACTGGATGCCGCCGAGCAGCTCAAGCTGCTCAACGACCTGCGGAACGACCTGAAGGGCGAGCAGAGCCAGGCGGAGGAGATGGAGCTCGACGCCCGCGGTTTCGCCATCTACGGCCTGCTGGAGAAACAGCGTCCGCGCAGGGTGAAGGACCGGACCGCCACCTACGATGCCGCCAACCGGGACCTGGCCTCGCTGCTCGACGAAGCGGTCACGCCGTTCACCGATCTGGTCGACTGGGAGCAGAAGGACGACGTGCAGCGGCAGATGCGCAGCCGGATCAAGCGGCAGCTCCGTGCCGGCGGCATCGAGGACGATGCGGTCGAGGCTCTCGCCACCGACATCGTGGACCTGGCGAAGGTGCGCACCGACCGATGACCGGCGACCTGGAGACCTCGGCGATCACATGGGGCGACACCCGCCTGCCGTACGCCATCCGCCGCAGTGCCCGGCGTAAGAAGACGGTGGCGGTGACGGTGGACCCTTCCGGCGACGTGCTGCTCGTGGCCCCTGCGGATTTCTCCACCACCCGCCTCGACGCCGTCGTGCGCCGGAAGGCGGCCTGGATCGTCCGGCGTCTGCGGCACGTGCAGTCGCACGACCCCTCGTCGGCGCCGCGGGAGTTCGTCAGCGGAGAGAGCGTCCAGTATCTGGGGCGGCACTATCGCCTGAAGGTGCATCCGAACGCGACGGGAGAGGCGAAGCTGCGCGGCGGCTGGCTGCACGTGCCCGCGCCGGCGGGAGCGCAACAAGCCGTGCACGTCCGGACCGCCCTCGTGTCCTGGTTCCGCCGTCACGCGGCCGAGCGGCTGCCGGAACGGGTGGAGGCGTGGCGGTCGAGGGCCGGCGTCGCGATGCCCCGCGTCGTCATCGCCGACCAGCAGAAGCGGTGGGGAAGTTGCGACCGCGGCGGCACCATCCGGCTGAACTGGCGCATCATCCAGGCGCCGATGCGCCTGGTCGACTACATCGTCGTCCATGAGCTGGTACATCTGAGGCACCGCGGGCACGGCCGCGACTACTGGCAGGCCCTCGGACGGGTCATGCCGGACTACGAGCGCCGCCGGGAGGACCTGCGGCAGCGGGGTGTAGGGCTGGCATGGTAGCGCGCAGTCCTCGGAATCGTGAAGTCCGAATGCCGAAGCCCTCCACGGACCGCATCGCGCAATCGTCCGAGCGACCCGTTCCGGCAGTGTCGCGAGTCCGGAAGCGTTCATAGCGGGTCTGGCTTGGCCCTTCGCCGGCACCACGTTCGCCGGTAGTTCCTGACAGGTTCTGACACACGCCTGCGGTACGATTGAGCGTCGGCCGATCGGGGAAACACACGCTACGGGGAGGGAGATTGCCACAAGCGAGATGGAACGGGATCGACGGTGTTGACGAGCCTGTCCGCGCGCCGGACTGGCGAATCGGGATACGGCATACCCTGGCGGACGCGGCCCGTGGCTACGACTGGTCGCGCGTGCTGCAGGTCCTCGGTACTCACGGGGATCTTGTGAACGCGAGTCGTCCGGGAGGTCGGGCGCGCTACGCGCCGCTGCATCAGGCTGCACACGGGGGCGCTCCCGTGTCGGTAGTGCGGCACCTGCTCCAGATGGGTGCTTGGCGAACCCTCCGCACGCGTCGAGGTGAACGGGCGGTCGATATCGCCGGTCGTCGCGGGCACCTCGCTCTGATCCCGCTGTTGCTGCCGGTGTACAAGAGGAGCCGCATCGCGCGGGATGTTCTGGATCGTGTGCAGGGGCATTTCCACGCGCTGATCAGGACGTATCCCGCGGGGCGGAAGCCGTTCCTTCGGTTGCCCGAGTTGGAACCACTACTCGAACTGGGGCGAGAGAGCGTGTACTTCGAGGTGCCTGGCATGTTCGGTGGGTTCCTGTACAGCATCGAAGACGACGGGACGGTTCCCAGGTTGATGGTGGAGAGGTTCTCCCGCGTGCTGGGCTGCGAGCGCTTCGAAATCACATCTCGGGGCTGTACGCCAGTCGAGACGTTGGGCAGCACGTTGGGTCCACCACCGGCCGCGTCGTCCGCGGCTGCGCTGTCGGATGCCGCACCCGAACCACCTACGAGAATGCGGCGGCAGCCCCGGAGCGAAGCGCCCGCTCTGGCCTCCATTCGACTCGCGAACGGCGACATCGGCTACGTGGAGTTGTCGCCGACGGGTCGCCGCAGGCTCGCCGGCAGCGAGGGCGAGGCCGTGCAGCTCTCTAACGCGGACGTGGTCGGCCGGCACAGGCACGCGCAGGGCATCAAGTGCATGAGCCTGAAGCGGTTGATGCGGTTGCGGGAGGCGGAGAGAAAGCGGCGGCGGGGCGGGACGAGGTGTCGCGAATTGCGAGACGACCGATGACCGCGAGGCAGGCGAGCATGCCGAGACTGTTGCTGCCGGAATACGCCGTTCTGCTGTCCAAGGCCCTCTCGTGTTTCTCATTCCCGACGGTGACTCTCGATTTCCACAGCAAGGGGGAACGCCATCATGAGGACATGCGCGGGGTAGAAGCCTGCATAGGCGCAGCGTTGCGTTGCGATGACGTCGCTGACGTGAGGGACGGCCTGTCGGACGTGCTGTTCTGGGGATACGCACGGCAGGGAAGGCGAGACTTCAGGGTGCGCAACTTCCAGGAGAGGATGCAATCGGTCGATGGCCAGCAACGACTGGCCATGTTCCAGGAGTTCGTGCGATCCAGGCGGGAGACTTGCACCGCCCAGCGGTTGCTCGCGCTCAGGAAGCTGAGGCTGCCGGAGTTCGGTCAAGTGTCATTCGCGACGAAGATCCTCATGTTTCTGGATCCGGAGAATCATCCCGTCCTCGACCTGAAGATCGCCCGAACCGCGAGGGGATGCGAGTTCCCGCCGCTTCGCGGATTGACGATCCACGCGAGCATCCCGATCACGATAGCGAACGCTGCCTGCTACGAACGATGGGCGTGCTGGTGTCGGGACATCGCCGCGAGGGTCAACAGAGCATCGGGGTCCCCGTGCCAGGGTCTGAGAGCCGTCGATGTCGAACGGGCGCTCTTTGCGCTGGCTGACTCGGAGCGAACGGACGATGCCTGCAGGCTGCTGAAGGGGCCGCAAGGCTACGTCAGCGTAGTGCTATCGAGTCGATGACCGTTCACTTGCGACCAGGAGGACGTATGGGCATCCTCGGTCTCCAACGAAAGACACCACGAGCGCCGGTCGGGCAGGTGCTCACCCACGAGCGTTACGGGAACATCGCTCTGGTCGACCTCGGCAGGGAGGCCAGCGAGGCACTGCGCGCAGGATGGTCTGGAACGAGTCCGTTCCGGTCCGGCGGCGTGATCGACAGCGCGTGGCTGCAACCGCTCCTCGGCACGGGCAGCACGGCTGCCTCTTCGCTGCTTGCCGGCAACGTCTTCCTGGCGACCGCCAATCCCGCAACGCTGATGACGATCGGGACAGGCGTGGGCTCGGCGGTCATGGGACCGGCAGGGATCGTCGCGCAGGCCCCGTTCGTCGCCGCCGGCAGCGCCCTGCTTCCCGTCGTGGCTCCCGTGATGCTCTTCATGACCGTCTCTTCGGTGATCACCGGCGCGCGGCTCGACCGGGTGCAACAGGCTCTGGGCTCGCTTTCCGAGAACCTGGAGCGCGTCCGTCACCTGATGGAAGCCGGGGACTACGCCCGACTCGAGAGCGCGGCCGAACACCTCGACGAAGTTGGCGCGCAGTTCGACCACGGCCAGCGGTTCACCGACGGCATGAAGATCGAGCTCGTTGCGGCCAGGCGTGACGTCAAGTGGCTGCGTCGCAAGTTCGGACACCTTGCGGCGAGGGAAGTTCGCTCGGCGCAGGACGCCGGGCTGGCCCTGTCCGACATCAATCTGTTCGTGTTGTCGAGTCTCCTGGATATCCGGGCCGACGCGCTCCGCCTGCATCTGACGCTTCAAGACGATCCGCACTACGCAGAGCGCCGCCAGGCCGTGCTGCGCAAGAAGGTGGAACAGTGCGCGGACACCTTCAAGACGCTGCTCGATCGCGATCCACTGACGGCGTTCCGGGCCCAGTTGCGTCGGAAGCTGGGTGAGGTGGGCCGGGTCGAGTCCCTGCCGTGGGGCCTGACCGATACCACGGCGCAGGTCATCCGAACGCTTGGAGGCGGGCGAGGCCTGGAGAAGAAAATCCGTACGCTCGACACCATCCTGGACGAGGGCTTTGCCCCTGTCCGAGCGCGCATGGAGCGGTGGGTCGGCGAGCTCGAAGCTTCCGCCTCGGCGGCGCGCGAGGAGTCCATCGTGTTCTACCGGGAACGGGACGGCCAGCGAGCCCTGAAGGCGCACCGTACCCGGGACCTGCGACTGCTGCAGGCGGATGGATAGCTCTTCGCGCACCGCTACATCGCGTTCCGTCCGGCCGACGAGGTCGCGGTCTCCTTGCTGTTCATGCTCACCGGGTTCGCCGCTTACACCCTCGGCGGCATCATGGCGACTCTGGTGTATCTCGACGACGAGCCCGCCGCGGCCGACCCGCGCCTGCGTCGCTTCACCCCGCCGCCCGGCGAGCGCCACGGCTCGTAGGTTCGTCGCCTGCGGCACGCGACGCTCGGCAGTGGCCTCAAGGACCACCGCATCCGGGCGGGCGTATCTCGGGGAGTCGGATGGTCAGTGTCGACAGGGCTCATTGCTCGCCAGCAACGTTCCGGGTGCAACGATGAGATGTCCCCGCTTAGTCTTTGCTTAGTCTACAATCGTGTGATGACCGTCAGCGTTCACGAAGCCAAGACGCATCTCTCCCGGTTGCTGCAGCAGATTGCCGCGGGAGAAGACGTCATCATCACACGGTCGGGCCAGCCGGTGGCGCGGCTTGTGCCGATCGAGGAGACGCGGCCCGTGTTCGGCGTTGACGAGGGCCGCTTCGTCGTGCCCGACGACTTCGACGACCCGCTCGACGAGGAGCTGCTGCGCGCGTTCGAAGGGCGTACCAGATGACGGGACTTCGGCGAACAGCGAGCGGCGCCGGGGCTGTCGAAGACCGGTCGTGAGGTTCCTCCTCGACACCCACTGCTGGCTGTGGCTGCAGACCGACCGCGAGCGGTTCGACGCCGATCTGCTGGAGTCCCTTGCCGCCCGCACGTCGCAAAGGTACCTCTCGGCGGCGAGCGTGTGGGAGATCGTCATCAAGCACGCGATTGGCAAGTTGCCGCTGCCGGAGCCCCCGGCGATCTACGTTCCGGAACGCATGAGAGTCAGCGGTGTCCGGGAGCTCCCCATCACGCATGCCCACGCGCTCGCGGTTGGCGTGTTGCCGCCTCACCATCGTGATCCATTCGACCGCGTGCTGGTTGCTCAGGCACGGATCGAGGGTTTGACGTTGGTCACCGCGGACTCGACGTTCGCACACTACGATGTCCGCCTCATCCGGGTCTGAGCGACCATCAGCCCGGCGTTGCTGGGCTTCCGCCGCCGCGTCGCACGTGAGCACCACTGAGCCGTGCGCCGGATCCGGCGTTGCCGGCGGGCGGCGACACTCCGGATTCGGAGAAGCGCGTCTTCCAGTGTCTGCGGGAGGATCCGGAGACGAAGGAGTGGACGGATGGAGGAAAGCGGCCGGCAGTTGCGGCTCGTATGGAGCAGCGGGTGACGCAGGCGATGTTCCGGCGCGCCGTGCGTCGTTCGGGTACGATCCGGCTTCGTGTCGACGGGCCCCTGTTGCGACGCCGCCCCGACCAGCTCGCAGATCGAAGCGTTGCTGCGCGAGCCCTTGGTGCGTTGGCCCGAGGCGTCCCCGGTTGCGGTGCGAGAGATCGTCGAGTCCGCTGACGGGGTGAGCGCGGCAATCCTGGCGGTCGCCGTGGACGCCGCGAGTCTGGAACGGCGCGATCTCACGGAGCAGGTCATGGCGGCGCTGTCGAAAGCCGTGGCAAGCACATATCCCGCTTGGCTGCCGGAGGCGGAACATCTTGCGGGACCCGGCGGCGCGGGATTGGCCGCGGTGCGCGCGATCTGCGAGCGCGTAGCCGGCAGCACGGACCTGTTCGGCCCGTTTCTCCTTGCGGCCGCGGAGGCATCGCTGTGCGGGCGGCGGGTCGGAGTGGCGGAGTTCGCGCGAGAGATGGTCGTACGCCAGGCCCGGAAGCTCATACTTCGCGCCTACGGGTATGGACGCCTGGTCGTCATGATCGAGCTGACGGGCATCTGGAGCGCCGCGCAGATCGAAGTCGCGGAAGCGAACGCGCTCTGGCTCGCCGGCCCCGGCGAGCTCACCGTATGGCTCTTCGGGACACCGACCTCGTGCATGACGCGAGTGCCCCGTTCCTCGCTGTACGACCGGATGCCGGCGTCGGATCCGCCGGCAATGCCTCGCGCCGCGTACCTGACGCCGCTGCGGGGCCGGCCCAACGCGTTCAGTCGGGCGGAGACGCAGCTCGAGGCGCATCTCTCACGATTACCGTGGGCGACGGGGCGCGCCTGGAACCAGACCTGGTCGTCGGGCGTATTGGCCAACTCCATACGGGTCGATCTCGTCTGGTCGCGGGAGAAGTGCGTCGTCGAGCTCGATGGCCCCGACCACCTGAACACCGACAAGTACGCCGCCGACCGGGTGCGCGATCGCGCTCTGCAACGCGAGGGGTTCATGGTGCTTCGATACACGAACGACGAGGTGCTCGGCGACGTGGCGCGCGTCCTCGACGAGCTCGAACGATTCCTGCAGGAGCGGCGGCGGTTCAGGGTAGAGGAGACGTGAGATGGGGTATGGAATCCCGGAGCGCGCCGTGATGATCGCGCTGATGGCTCTCAACAGGGAGACGCTGAACACGGAGCTCAAGAGTCGTTATCGGCTCGAGTTGAAGAAGCCGGTGCGGGACAAGCTCAACCGGGAGGGGCTCGTCCAGAGCCGCCGACTTCCGGGCAAGGGCTTCGCCCACGAGTTGACGGATGCCGGCTGGGCCTGGGTGGTAGCGGAGCTCGACGCACCGGCGCCGCTTCGGACCGGCTCGGCTGGCGGCGCGCTGTACGCGCTCCTCAACGGTCTGAGGGTCGCGCTCGATGCGCGGGGAATGGTGATTCAGGAGCTGTTCGATCAGAGTGAGCCGACGGTTCCTCGACAGCCCGGCTCGCTCCGGGATCGGATTCGGCAGGCTTACCGCAACCTTTCATCCCGGCCGGGGGATTGGGTGGAGCTGCGTGACCTCCGGGTGCAGCTCGGCGATTGGTCCCGTCGCGAGGTCGACCTGGAGCTCACGCGGATGTTTCGCGAGAAGGACGTCAATCTGACGCTGCATGAGGACCTGCGTCGGCTCACGGAGGCCGACCGGAACGCGGCGCTGCGGATCGGCGTGGACGACATGCACTTGATCAGCATGGAGTGAGGCGCTGTGGAATCAGAGCTGGAAGCACTCGGGCAGGTCGCGTTCCGTACGGCGTATTCCGGCAACGATATCTGGCGCGACGACGTCATTCACGTCGACGGCATTCATTCGTCCGCTTTCGAGCGGGTGCTGGACGCACTCGCCCGGACGCGCGACGGCCTGTCGGTCGGCAACGTAGTCATCCGGGGGCGGCCCGGGATCGGCAAGTCGCACTTTCTGGGACGCGTCCGCCACGCGGTGATCGAGCAGGGACAGATCTTCGTTCTCTTTCAGCCGAGTACCGCGCGACAGTTCTGGGACAGTCTGGCCCTTGCCTACCGGGATGCCTTGCATCGGGAAGCGGGCGCCGGGACCCAGCTACGCACCGTCCTTCATGGTCTGGGCGATGCGATTGGGCTGAAACGAGCAGAGATTGAGCACCTAGTGGCGGGGACGTTCAATCCCACGCACCTGAAGGACGTTCGTCTAAGTCTACAGAGTCATCTCGGTCGGCGGCCCGGGGACCAGGTTGCCCTGGACGTGGCGCTGGCGCTCATCCTGACCAACAGTGAGGATTTTGGTCAGCGGGACCTCGGAGATGCGCTGTTGCAGGGGCAGGAAATCGAGGGCAACAGGGCGCGCGCGCATTCCATCCGCGCGAGCCGGATTCCGTGTCGGGAGGTTGTCAACGCATTCGACCGACTCATGGGCGCCGCGGGGTGTACGACCCTGGTGGCGGTCGATCAACTGGACGGGCTGATCGCGCTGGGACGGTCGCTCGACGGCGCCGAGCAGCAATCGCTGACCCATGAAGTGGTGGTCGGACTCATGGATCTCGCGGAGGACGTGCAGCACTCCCTCATCGTCGTGTCGTGCCTGAACGACACTTGGACGCTGATCTGTGACCAGGGTCTGCCAACCGCGAACGCTCGATATCCGGCGGTCGTCCAGCTTCGCGAGATTCCGTCGGCGGAGGTCGGGGAGGCGCTGGTGGCCGCGTACCTCCGAGACGCCTACGCCCGTGCCGGGTTCACGCCCGCGTATCCGACCTGGCCGGTGCGGACGACCGCCTTCGCCGACGCGCCCCTGTTCTCGCCGCGCAGCCTGATCAACGTGGTCCAGGACCACTGTGCGCGCTGTCGGGAGAACGGTCGCGTCACCGAGCTGGCGGAGCTGCTGAACGAGTCGCCGGAGCTGGAGCCGTTGCCGAACGAGCCCCAGGGGGGCGGGAACCCTCCGCAACCCCCTCCGCCGCCCGGCCCCGCTCTCGACCGGCGGTTCAGCCAGTTCGTGCGGGAGGCGGACGTCGCCGATGCCCTCGACGAGAAGAAGGTGGACGGCGGCCTGCCCGCGCTGCTGCGCGCCGGCCTGACGGCCTGGGCGGAGGAGAACGCCGCGACGGGTGACTTCTCGGTGGATCCGCCGCTCGGGCGGAACCCCTCGCTGCATGCCCGGCTGCGGCGCATAGTCGATGCGGACACCGACGATGAAGTGCACTGGTCGTTTCGAGCCGTGCTGAACGACAACGCGGTAGCGGCGTTGCACCGGCTGCGGGCCGCCGTGACGGCGTCCGGGCTCGAGCTCTCGGGGGAGCGGAGGCGGTTGTTCATCCTGCGCAACGCAGCGTGGTCGCAGGGCAGGAAGACCCGGCAGGCGCTCGACGCATTCGAGAGGCACGGCGGCACCGTCGTGAAGCTGCCGGAGGCTGACCTCAAGGTGTTCCGGGCCTTGCAGCAACTCCTCGAAGAGCAGCCGAAGGGGCTTGCCACATGGCTCGGAGCACATCGTCACGCGAGCGGAACGACACTGCTCGCGCCCTTGAGCCCCGACCTCGCCGGTACCGCTGGGGCGTCTGCATCGTCCGGAGCCGCGGCACTGTCCCCGGCGGCTGCACTGTCCCCGGCGGCTGCACTGTCCCCGGCGGCTGCACTGTCCCCGGCGGCTGCACTGTCCCCGGCGGCTGCACTGTCCCCGGCGGCTGCACTGTCCCCGGCGGCGGCACCACCCCCGGCGGCTGCACCATCCCAAGCCGCGGCACCATCCCCGGCCGCTGCGGCGTCCCACGCCACCGCCCCATCCTCGGCGGCGGCACCATCCCCGGCCGCTGTGGCTTCCGGGGTCGCTGCGCCGCCCAAGACCGCTGCGCCGCCCAAGACAGCCGCGGTGCCCAGTGATGCCGACGAGAACGCCATTCTCATCGGCATAGCCGAAGGCACGGGGCGACGCGTGACCGTGCCGCTCGAGGATCTCCGGCGCCATACGGTGATCTTCGCGGGCTCCGGCTCCGGCAAGACCGTTCTCATACGCCGGCTCATCGAGGAGTGCGCGTTGAAGGGCGTTTCGGCCATCGTCCTCGATCCGAACAACGACCTGGCACGACTCGGTCTGCCGTGGCCCGGGCCTCCCCGGGGTTGGCTCGACGGCGACGCGGAGAGGGCGGCGACCTACCTTCGCGACACGGAGGTCGTCGTGTGGACGCCGCGTCTGACGACCGGGCGCCCGCTCTCGTTCGCACCGTTGTCCGGCCTGGGCGACGTGGCGGACGATCGCGACGAGTTCGAGATCGCGCTCGACAACGCCGTCGCCTCGCTGGTGCCGCGCGCGGGTCTGCCCGGATCCGGCGCACGGCTCAGTCAGGGCCGCGCGGTGCTGAAGGAGGCCCTGGGTGCTTATGTGCGACGCGGGGGCGGGGTCCTCAAGGGATTCCTCGGCTACCTGTCGGCGTTGCCGGCGGGCGTCAGCCGGCTCGCCAGCGGCGAGAAGATTGCGGCGGACGTCGCCCAGACGCTGCTCGCCGAGACCGTGAACGATCCCATGCTGGGTGGAACCGGCGAGGCCGTCGATCCCTCGGCCCTGCTCCAGCCGGCGTCCGGCCGGCGCGCCCGCATCTCCGTGATCAGTCTCGTCGGACTGCCGAACGACGAGCAGCGGCAGCAATTCGTCAATCAACTGCAGATGGCGCTCTTCGCCTGGGTCAAGAAACACCCCGCCGGCGACCGGCCGCTGGGCGGCTTGTTCGTCATGGACGAAGCGCAGACCTTCGCACCTTCAGCGGGCCGTACGGCCACCACGGACAGCACGCTCGCCCTCGCCTCGCAGGCGCGGAAGTACGGCCTCGGCCTGGTCTTCGCCACCCAGGCGCCGAAGGGACTGCACAACCGGATCCCGGGCAACGCGACGACGCAGTTCTTCGGTCTGCTCAATGCGCCCGCGCAGATCGCAGCCGCCCGGGAGATGGCCGCGCAGAAGGGCGGCGATGCGCGGAGCATCGCCCGGTTGCGGCCCGGCGAGTTCTTCGCGGCAAGCGACGCCGTTGCGTTTCAACGGGTGCGCAGCCCGATGTGCCTGAGCCACCACCCACGGAGCCCGATGACCCAGGAAGAGGTTCTGGAGCTCGCACGCTCGAGGACATGAGACCGAAGCAGGGCGGAGGGCGCGGGCGGCGGCACTCCGCTGCGCGGCGCCTCAGGGAATCGGGCTTCCCAACACCTGCTGGTCCTGGTGACCCCGGCGCGGAAACACCGCCGAGCCGACCGCGTCGAAGAACGCGAGGCACCTGCGCGCGAGCGGCTTGCGGCGACCTTTTTCGGTGAGGACGCCGGAGCACCCGTTGTCGGTTTCGACGAACCCGTCGCCGAGCGCGACCAGTGCGCCGGATTCCAACGATCGCTCGATGAGGTGACGCCAGGCCAGCGCAATGCCATGCCCGGCGGCGGCGGCTTCCAGCACGAAGGTATAGCTGTCGAACCCGACGCGGCGCGGCGTTTCGTCGGGACTTCCGGCAACCGCGAACCAGTCCTCCCACGACGCCCAGCCCTCGTTGGGTCGCACCAGGTCGAGAAACGTCAGACCGCTCCAGCCGGCGACTGGCCCCGCGAGGGTTCGAGCATGGGTGGCGGCGTAGGCGGGCGAGCAGACGGGCCTGATTGCCTCCTTGATGACCGACGCCCGGTCCTCCGGGGCAACGCCCGCCGCGTCCCAGGTCAGCAGGATGTCGGCGGACGGGTCGCGGGGCAGGCCCTGGACGGAGTGATGGTAGGTGAGGATGCGGATCCGGACCTCCCCACCGAGCACCTGTCGGAGAGCGTGGTAGTGCGGCATGATGAGGAAGTGGGACGCATCGTGCGAGCAGGCGATGACGACCTGGTCGGCTTGGGACAGCTCGGCCGCCTCGGCGGCGCCGCGGTGAATGGCTGCGAGACCGGCCGCGACGCCGTCGCGGAAGCGCTTGCCGGCGTCGGTCAGGGTTACCCCGGCGCGGGAGCGGTCGAACAGTCGTGCCGACAGCCATGCCTCGAGCTTGGCGATCTGGCGGCTGACGGCGGCCTGCGAGGTGCGCAACTCGCGTGCCGCCAAGGTGAAGTTGGCGTGCCGCGCGGCGCTCTCGAAGGCGATCAGCGCGCTTGTGGAAGGAATCCGGTAGCCGTCGCGGCCATTCATGACTGCAGGGCACTATACCATGCAAGAATGGAATGCCAACCTGCGGTGATTTGTCCCATATTACTGGCCAGAATCCGAACCAATGGGCCATTCCATCTTGGTATTGAACCATGACGCTATTACGGGTATTCATACCCATCGAACGTTGCTATAGTCTCGTTCTCCTAACCCCCGAGGGGTTCGTCCGTGCCGGTCGATGCGGATTCGCGAACGCGATGAGCGGCCAAGTGGGCCGTTAGGGATCCTGCATGTCATCGGACAAGTGGAGGCCGCCAGTGAAGCCTCGTCAGATGCGCAAGACCGATCTGATCGCGTACTTCATCGAACACTTTGCCGCCCGCGGTCTCACGCTACGCCGCGCCGACGCGCGAGAGTTCCTGGAAGAGCTCCAGCGACTGTGCGTGCGACAGTTGCAGGAGACCGGCGAATTCACGTTGCCAAGCATGGCTAAATTCGTAGTCCGGCAGCGAGCAGCGCGGACCACGCGCAATCCGCGGACTGGAGACCCGATCCAACTCGAGGCCCGAGAGGCGGTCACCGCCCGCGTCGCGCGGCAGCTCAAGGACTCGTTCCAGGAGCGACGATCATCCTCGTGCCGGCCGCAGAGCGTTGGTTCGCCGGGGGAAATTCGGTTATAACCACCTGCATGCTGTTACGGACCCTCGTCGTCGCGGCCTGCGGTGCGGCGCTGGCGCTCGCCGCGGCCGCCGCGCAGGCGCAAGTGGGCGGCAATCTGGCCGCCGGACCACCGCTCGACATTCACCTGGAGATCGCGACGGGCTCGGACGGTCCGGTGCTCTCCACCACGGCGTTCGACCTGGTAACGGGCGAATACTACCGGCTGAACGTCACCAGCGACGGCGCCGAGCCATGGCGGCTCGAGGTCGACGACCTGCTGCGAAACTCGCACCTGCGTCTGGTCACCATCCAGGGGATCGAGGTGCACCTGCAGGCGCTGGCGTTCCGAGCCATCGAATTCGATGTCGGGGGCACGGCGCAGTTCAGCTTTACGCCGATCCGGACCGGCGCTTACGAGTTCACGGTCGGCGACGTTCCCTCGGTCCGCCGGCAGCGCGAAGACGGCGGGCGCACGGTGACCGGGACGTTCACGGTCGAATAGGGCGGGCCGCATCCGGAAGAGGCATAAAGTCTCGTGCGGGTGCGGTCGATAACCTTATCGTCCTCCTTCTGACGGGGATGCAGCATCCCCACCGGGTCGCGGCGCGGGCTTGGTACACCCGCGCCGCCGACCCTGCGCTACATCGCGGCGGCCCCGCCCGTTCCCCGCTCCAGCCAACCACGGCGCATCCGGCGCGTGCCTGGCTCGCGAATCATCTCCATCAGCGTGGGCGGCCCTGCTCGCGAAAAAAGGCGACGATGAGCTCGCTGGTGCCGCGCGGGTAGACGTGGGCGCCGCCATGGATCCAGGTCATGACCGGCGCCGCAGTACCGGCGCCGTGCAACGTGCAGCCGGCTCCGCACGGTGTCGCCGCGTCGGTGCCGTTCACCTCGATGGCCACCTCGATCGCGGCCTCCTGATCCGCGAAGCGGACCACTCGATCGCGCGTCCCGGCCACGTGCAGGACGGGCTTGGGCCGGCTGGGCCGCACGGAGGGACGGAGGCGCGCCGCCACCGGGGCGTACGCGGCGAACACGTCGGGACGCTCCGCCCAGAGCAGGTAGGTGAACATCCCGCCGTTCGAGTAGCCGGTCGCGTAGATGCGCTCGTCGTCGATGCTGTACGTCTCGCGCAGCGACCGGAGCGCCACGTCGACCAGCCTGAGGTCCCGGTCGCCGTTCGCTCCGGATTCCACCTGCCAGCCGAGGAGGCCGCGGCGCCTCTCGAGTCCCTGAAAGTACACGACGACCGCGTCGGGCCACGCCACGTGGACGTTCGTGTACTGGAAGTTCCGCATGTTGTCGCCGAATCCATGGAACGACAGGACCAGCGGGGCGCCCTCGGGGGCCGGGGTCGCCGGCGCGTGGACGATGGCTTCACGCATCGCGCCGTCGACCTCCCATTGCATGACCTGCCCCGCCGCGGTGCGGGCGCCGGGAATCAGCAGCAGGCCGATCAGGGTCACCTGCGTCAGACGCATTCTCATCGCGTACCTCCACCTCCGCGTTGTCTCCGCGTTCGTTGCCGACGCTGTCCGCCCCGAGGTCCTCTTGCCGACCATGGTCGAGGGTACCCCACCGCGACTTGAAAAGCGCCCGCCCGTGGATGATCATGGGCGCATCCGGTCAGTGGCGGACCAGAGTTCGGGGAGGATCAGATGGACCATGCCGCTCGTGCAGTGGTCGTCGCCGTTGTCGCGATTGTGTTTCTGGCGCCAGTCTCCGCGGCGGCTCAGGATGCCGCGCCCGCGCGGGAGCAGGTCCGGGGCGGCGCGGACGGGGCGGGGGAGTGGACGCTGCCCCGGACCGCCGACGGCCGGCCCGACCTGCAGGGGTACTGGACGACCCAGACCTTCACGCCGCTCGAGCGGCCGGTACATCTGGGCAACCGGGAGTTCTTCTCGGAAGAGGAGACGGCGTGGCTGCAGCGGGAGCTGACGGCCGAAGGCGTCGACCCGTCGGCGCGCGAGATTCTCGACATCATCGACATAGAGGATCGAGCGGAACTCCAGCGGTACAAGTATCAGGCCAACCGCACGCCGGACGAGCGTCATCACATCCACTACGACAACGAGATCTGGCTGCGCACGCCTGTCCCGAAGGGGCTGTCGAGCCGGCGCACGTCGTTGATCACCTGGCCGGCGAATGGCCGAATCCCTCCGCTGACGCCGGAGGCCGCGGCGCGAGCGGCCGCCACCCGGACTGCCCAGGCGGACCCGAGCGCCTTCGACAGCCACGAGACCCGGCCCCTGTCCGAGCGCTGCATCGCCTGGTCGCACGAGGGCCCGCCGATGATGCCGCCGTCGTACAACGACATTCATCAGATCTTCCAGACGCCGGACCATGTCGTGGTGTTCAGCGAGCTGGCGACCAACCCGCCGCGCATCATCCCGCTCGACGGGCGCCCGCGCATCGCGGACGCGATTCGGCAGTTTCCCGGCGACTCGCGCGGCCGCTGGGAGGGGGACACGCTGGTCGTCGAGACCCGCAACTACGCCGAGCGGAGACGCTTCCGCGGAGCCGGTGGCGCGCTCCATGTCGTGGAACGCTTTACCCGCGTCGGCGCCGACAGGATTCACTACGAGTTCACGGTCACCGACCCGGAAACGTGGACGAGCCCGTGGAGCGTGGAGCTTCCGATGGTGAAGACCGACGGGCCGCTGTTCGAGTACGGGTGCCACGAGGGCAATCACGACATTCGCCACATCCTCGAGATCCATCGGAATCTGGAAAGACAGGCGGAGAGTGAGGCCTCGGGCGCGGATGCCAGGTAGAGCCTTGGCCGCCCAGGGCCCCGTCGCCGCGGGTTGGCCAGGCGGCAGGAGCGGCCAAAACAGTTGACGCCGGACAGCCGGCCGGGCGAGGATGGACGCTTGACTTCGGGATTCGCGGGGGTATGGAAATGAGACGACGACTGCTCGAGTTGCTCGGGGTGGCGGCGGTGCTCGCGATCGTCACGGTTTTCCTGCAGCTTACCGCCGTGCCGGTCAGCGGCCAGGATTCGAGTGCGACTCCGTGGGGGCATCCGAACCTGGAGGGCATCTGGCTGGACGTGTACTCCACGCCGCTGGAACGGGACCCGGCGATCGGCGAGCGGGAGTTCGCTACCGAGGAGGAGCGGGCCGCACGGAATCAGGCCGCGCTCGCTCGCCCGCCGGTGCTGCCCAGCGGGGCGTACAACACCGTCTACACGTCGGCGAAGCCGGCCGGCCCGCGCACGTCGCTCGTCGTCGACCCGCCGAACGGGAGGATTCCCGCGCTCACGGCGGAGCAGGTGCGGCGGAACGAGATCGAGCAGGAGTGGCGCGTCATGCTCCTGCGCAACACCGAGACCTGCCGGAACCAGGCGCCGCAATGCGCCGGGGGAGAGTACGGGCCCCCGTCGCCGCGCAGGTACGAGACCACTCCCTACTACAACACGCGGGGCCGCATGAACCGCCACGACGGTCCGGAGGATCAGAGTCTGGGCGACCGTTGCATGTCGGGCCGCACGCCCGACCTGAACGGATTCCGGCGCATCGTGCAGGGCGAGAACTCCATCGCCATCGCCTACGACACCGGGCAGGGCCAGGGGTTTCAGCGCATGGTCAACCTGAGCGGAGACCATCCGCCGAGCAACATCCGCCTGCGGCACGGCGACTCGCGCGGCCGCTGGGAGGGCGAGACGCTGGTCATCGAGACCAGGAACTTCTCGCACAAGTTCCCCTACCAGGGTGCGGCCGAGAACCGCCGGCTCGTTGAACGGTATACGCGGGTGGACGACGAGACGCTCGACTACGAGATGACCATCGAGGATCCGACGGTGTGGGTGGCGCCGTGGACGCTGCGGCAGGAGCTGACGCGGCAGAGCGACCAGCAGAACCGGATCTACTACGAGCCGCGGTGCCACGAAGGGAACTACGGGCTGCCGGCGTTGCTCCTTGGCTATCGTCTGGACGATCAGGCGTTTGCGGAAGGGCGCGGTCCGGATCCGGCCTCCTTCTCCATCTACGACGTCGACGCGCTTCAGCGGTGAATCCGCTCGGGCCGGTACCGCCCGGCTTCAACGGTAGACCCCGTCGGAGCCGGGCGTTTTCCTGTACCGGGGGCGACCCCCACTGCGGGGGGCTCGTGGCGCGTACGCACATCAGCCCACGGCCTCGCAACCGCCGAGGCCGTGGGCTGATGTCGAGATGTTCCGACAGGCAGGCGCGGCTACCTGGGGTTCTCTACGGTGTCGACACCCGGTCGCGCCAGCTCCCACGGGGCGCCGGTGCCGGACGAGCCGAGAAACAGCCGCGTCCCGTCGGGGAGCGTAATGTCCCGGCCGTTGGCCCGGTTGGTGCCGTCCTTGGCCTGATACCCGTCGACGTTGACCTCGGTGCCGGGCAGCAGCGACCGTCTGGTGAAGCCCCGGCGGAACAGCACGTTCGGAGTGCCCCCTTCGAACGCCCATGCCTCCGTCGAGCCGTCCTCCAGGTCCACGTCGATGTGGATCCAGACGTGGGGGTTGACCCACTCGACTCGCGTGACCTTGCCGCTGAAATCGACCGGCCGGTCCGCGTCGAATTCAGCGGCGAAGGCGTGATGCGCCTCGATCGGTGCGGCCGTTCCCGCCAGCCCCAGAGCGATCCCGACGACCGCGCTCAAGCCCCCAACCAACAGTTTCGTCCTCATCGGTTTCGGCCTCCCTGCCCCTGTTGTTTCCACATGCGGTTTCGCATCCGACGGTCACCGTCGGTACCATTCGTGCAGACGATCGCCGGGCGGAATCTTGCGCGTGATCTCGACGATGATGGTCTCGCCTTCCCAGCGCCTCACCAACTGCTCGCGGCGCAGGTTCCCGTACATGAACTCCTCGGCGAACTCGATGCAGGGATAGTCCAGCACGGTGGCGTTCGGTTCCAGACGCCGGTAGAGCGGCATGGCGATCGACCACGGCTCGGTGAAGGTCTCCGGATCGTCGATCGTCACTTCGTACCAGATGGCGTCCGCCGACAGCGGCGAGTAGCGCTCGGTGAGCTGCAGGGCCTCGCTGTGGAAGTTGCCGGCGCGGTCCAACCAGTTCCTGCCGTTGAAGTCCGTCACGTCGACCACCAGCGTGTCGCCTTCCCACCGTCCGACCGAGTGCCCCATGTAGGAATAGTCCGGCGGAAGATCGACCTCGTCCAGGTGGATGACGCGCGCCGCGTTCGAGAACGCGAAGTTCATGTGGATCTTGTTCGCGCCCTGAACGATCTGGAAGGGGTAGGGCATGTACATCGCGCGGGGAGTCCCCGGCAGGTAGCACTTGAGCTCGGGATCGCGGTCGATCCAGTTCGCGCCGTTCTCCTGCTTCACCTGGAGCGCTTCCGGCAGGTACGGGATGCTGCCGTCCCCCTGCACGACCCCCATCGACCCGGGCACGCCGGCCGCGGCGCCCAGCGCCACCACCGGCGCCGCCGGCACCCTGGCGTACTCGTACGGATAGACGCCCTCCTGCATCACCATGCCCGGCAGCGCTTCGTGCGCTTGCAGATCCCAGTGCGCTTCGTTGAGGGCCTGCCACACGCCGTTGAAGTTGGGGCGCCCGTCGGGGGTCTGCGCCGGTCGCGGCGCCTGGTCCTGTCCCTGGCTGGCCGTACTGGTCATCGCCACCGAGAGGATCGCGCCCATGCTGAAGGCTGCAAGGGTCGTGACAACGGTCGAGGCTCGGAAACGGTTTTCCATCATCATTGCTCCTTGCTCAGTCCTGCAGGCCCTGCACGCAGGTGGCGGTGTCCAGCGAAAACGGATCCGGGCCGCGCCCTTCGGCGAACGCCTGTTCGTCGACGCGGGCGCCGATGAGCAGCGCCGGCAGGCCGTAGTTTCCTTCGTGGCAACGGGGCTCGTAGTAGATTCGGTTCTGCTGGTCGCTCTGCCGCTTGAGCTCCTGCCGGATCGTCCACGGCGCGACCCACGCCGTCGGGTCCTCGATCGTGACCTCGTATTCGAGGGTGTCCTCGTTGATGCGCGTGTACCGTTCGGTGAGACGCCGGTTCCCGCCCGACTCGCGGAAGGTGAACTTGGGCGAGAAATTCGTGGTCTCGATGACCAGCGTGTTGCCTTCCCAGCGGCCGCGCGAGTCCCCGTGCCGCAGACGGACCTGGCTCGGCGGGTGGTCTCCGCCCAGGTTGACGATGCGCTGGTACCCCTGGCCCTGCCCGGTGTCGTAGCCGATGGCGATGGAATCCTCGCCCTGCACGATGCGGCGGAACCCGTTCAGGTCGGGTGT
The DNA here is from genome assembly GCA_958296065.1 of Vicinamibacterales bacterium. GTDB lineage: Bacteria > Acidobacteriota > Vicinamibacteria > Vicinamibacterales > UBA8438 > WTFV01. The sequence continues at coordinate 24,468 of CATQHX010000059.1, forward strand.
GCGTCCCGACATGCAGCGGTCGCCCAGGCTCTGATCCTCCGGGCCGAAGTGGCGGTTCATGCGGCCGGTGTTGTAGAAGGGAACGACGTCGAACCGTTGCGGCGACGCCGGTCCGTACTCCCCGCCGGTGCAGCCGCTGCCGCCGACGCGGCAGGTCTCGGTGCTGCGCAGAAGCATGAGGCGCCACTCGCGCTGCGCCTCGTTGCGCCGCTGGGCCTCCGGGGTGAGGGCGGGGATTCTTCCGTTCGGCGGGTCGACGACGAGCGACGTGCGGGGTCCGGCCGGCCTCGCCGACGTGTAGACGGCGTTGTAGGCCCCGGCCACGTCCGTCCGGCCATCCTGCCCGCGCGCGTTGCGCCCCGGGTTGACCATGCGGGCCTGGTCGCGCTCGGCCCGCTCGGCCGCGGTGAAGAACTCCCGTTCGCCGAGTTCGGCGGGTCGTTCAAGGGGCGTGGCGTACACGTCGAGCCAGATACCCTCCAGATTGGGATGCCCCCACGGGGTCTCGCTCGGCGCCTGTCCCTCCACCGGGACGGCGGTGAGCTGCAGAAGCACCGCGATGGTGGCGATTGCCGTTGCCACGCCGAGCGACTCGAGCAGTCGTTGCCGCATATCGATTCCCTCCTGAGACGCCGCCCGTTACCGGAAGCACGGCGCTGGGCATCAGGCTCCGCCGCCCGCGGCCACCGTTGTCGTCGCTCCTCGACTCAGGTCGAATATATGCCCGCGGATACACCCTGTCAAAGCGTGCAGCGAAGGATCTTCCGCCGGGAGTCCGTGCCGTGGGAGGGCGCAGACTCCCGGAGCGGATTGGTTGGGCGGAAAGCGGCCGCCGCCCGCGGCGGGTTCCGGGCTACCGCTCCGACGCCGGCTCCAGCTTCCGCACCCAGCCGTCGCCCTTCGTCAGCAGGTAGAGCTCGCCGGCGGAGTCGATGCCCAGGCGCGCGTCCACCCGGTCGCCGCTGCCGTAGGTGTTGGGGAACCCGGCCGCTTCGATCAGGTCGCGCTCCTCGCCGTCGACGATCAGCCGCAGCTCCCGGATCTCGGCGAGCTGGCCGGGCTCGAGCGAGTCCGCATCGATGTACAGCACCCGGCCGCGGGGGAAGTCGGTGAAGACGTACTTGCCCTGCAGCGCGGGGATGGCCTGTCCCCGGTAGACGAACCCGCCGCCGATGGCGTTGCCCTCGCCGTGGTCGTACTGGGCCACCGGATACACGAAGGCCTGGTCGTCCTGCGTCGGGCGCGGATACACCCGTCCCGGGCGCCTGGCGCCGACCGCGTAGCCGGTGGCGAACGTGCCCTCCCGCAGCCGCCAGCCGTAGTTGGCGCCGGGGACGCCCAGATTGACCTCTTCGACGAAGTTCTGGCCGATGTCGCCCATGAACATCCGGCCGTCCGTGTCCCACGAGAACTGCTGCGTATGCCGCAGGCCGTAGGCCCAGATCTCGGGCGCGACGCCCGCCTCGCCCACGAAGGGATTGTCGGGCGGAATGCCGTAACCCTTGCTCTCGTCGCCCGCGAGGGGGTCGATACGGATGATCGCACCGTGCGGCACGGCGAGGGACTGGCTGAAGTCGCGCGGATCGTTGGCCGCCCCGGCGTCCCCGAGACTGGCGTAGAGCACCCCGTAGTCCGGAGATCCCGCCGCGGCCGTGGGATTGAACGCGATGACGCCGATGTTGTGGTTCGAGGCGAACTGGCCGATCCGGAACACCTCCCGCGAGGTGCCGCTGAACACGTTGGCCGCCGGGTCGTCGGTCGTCCACTCGCGGATCACGCTTTCGTGGCTCTCGGCGTCGTCGTCCAGGTAGTCCGCCCGTCCGCTGTCCGACGTGGCGCTGTACGCCGTGTAGAACTTGCCGTACCCCGGCGTGCCGGCGTCGGCGAACTGCGGGTGGAAGGCAATCCCCACCAGACCGGTCTCGTTGGGGAACATCGAGTCGTCGAAGCCGACGTCCCGAGTGCGGATGTCCAGGTAGGTGACCGGCTCCGCCCCGCTCTCGTCGGTGATGTAGAGCGGTCCGCGCAGGTCGTTGAGCACCAGGCGCCCCGAGCCGTCCCCGATCGGCGTCAGGTACTGGATGCGGGCGTAGGCCAGGTTCGTGATGGCGTCCAGCGCCGACTCCTCGGTTTGCGGCGCGCGTACGAACCGGTTCGCCTCCACGACCAGGTCGCCCTTCCGGATCGGGTCGGGAAGAGGATCGTTCACGGCCTCCACTTGCGCCCGGGCCGGGAAGGCCGCGGCGAGGATGAGCAGGGCAGTCGAGGCGAGCGCGCGTGCGATATGCATGGGAGGCTCCGTGTGCTGTGTCGGTGGTGGATGCGGCGTTGGATGGCCGGCTCGGATAGCGGCCGAACCTGTCGATCATATCGCCCGCCGCGGCGGCGAGGGAAACGGCGCGGCTGGATCAATTCGAGCCGAAACTGGTGGCGACGTACTTTGCGGCATCCTCCTCGCCGAGCCGCACCGAACCGGGGCCGGTCCGCACGTAGAGGTCGCCGCCGGCGGCTTTCTCCACGCCCTTCCAGCGCAGGTACACCGGCTCGGGGCTCCGCTGGCAGCTCACCAGGCAGACGGTCCTGCCCTCGACGATCTGCGTCTTCGGATCGATACAGGTGCCGGCCCGGTCGCCGAGGCCGTTGCGCACCGCTTGGGCCAGGTGGCGCAGGAACTTGTCGTCGTTCTCGAGGCGGTCGTGCTCGATGCCGAGCACCTTGCGGTCGTCGTCGACGCCGATCAGCAGGTCGCCACCCTCGGTGTTCAGGAACGCGGCGATGGTCTTGAGCGCCGCGTGGGTCACGTGCCGGTCGTCCCGGCGGTCCTCCTGCAGGTTCCAGCGCAGGCTCGACTTGAACTCCAGCGTCTTCGACTCCTGCAGCTTCAGCAGCTCCTCGGCGCGCCGGTGCCGCCGGATGTAGTCGTCGAACAGGAAGTTCTTGAGCGCCCGGCCGAAGTCCGGATCGTCGGTGATGCGCTTGTAGAGGTCGAAGTTCGTCTCGACCCCTCCTCGATGGCCTGGCGCATGGTGTAGCGGTGGAAGGGCTCGAACTTCCCGTCGGGCCGCTTGCTGCCGAACAGCTCGAGCGTCTTCGGCTTCGGGGTGGCCGTGAACGCGAAGGTCGACAGGTTCGGCAACCGCCCGCGGCTGCGGATCTCCGCCAGGACCTGCTCGTCGATCTCCTCCTCCGGGGTCCGGGCGCCCGCTTCCTCCCGCGCGGCCTGCTCCAGGCTTTCCGCCGCGAGCACCGCCTTCAGGCTCTTCGTGCTCTCGCCGGACTGCGACGAGTGCGCCTCGTCCACGATGACGGCGAAACGCTTGCCGGGAAGCTGGCCGATCTGCGTGGCGATGACGGAGAACTTCTGGAGCGTCGTGACGATGATCGTCCGGCCCGCCTCGAGCGCCTCGCGGAGCTGGCGCGCGGTGTGGTCGATGTTCTCCACCACGCCGAGGGTCTGCTCGAACTGCCGGATGGTGCTCTGGAGCTGGCGGTCGAGCACGCGCCGGTCGGTCACCACGACCACCGAGTCGAAGACGCGCCGGTCGTCGGCGTCGTGCAGCACCGAGAGCCGGTGAGCGAGCCAGGCGATGGTGAAGCTCTTGCCGCTGCCGGCCGAGTGCTGGATCAGGTAGCGCCGGCCCGCACCGTGGTCTCGCGCGTGGCCCACGAGCCGGCGCACGCAGTCGAGCTGCTGGTAGCGGGGGAAAATGAGGAAGCGCCTGCCTGTCTTGCGGCCGCGGTCGTCCTCGGCTTCGACCTCGTGGATGAACTGGCGGACCAGGTCGAGCACGCTGTCGCGGGCCCAGATCCGCTCCCACAGGTAGTCGGTGGGGAAGCCCGTGCGGGTGGGCGGGACCGCCGGGTTTCCGGCGCCGCCGAAGCGGCCCTGGTTGAACGGCAGGAAGCGGGTCTTCGGTCCGGCGAGCGCGGTGGTCACGAATACTTGCTCGGGGTCCACGGCGAAGTGGGCGAGGCAGCGCCCGTAGCCGAACAGCGGCTCGCGCGGATCGCGGTCCTTCCGGTACTGCCGGATCGCGTCCTGGACGTCCTGGCCGTTGAGCGGGTTCTTGAGCTCGGCCGTGAAGATGGGGATGCCGTTCAGGAAGAGCGCGAGGTCGAGGCTCCGCTCGGCCTGCTCGCTGTAGCGAAGCTGGCGCACGACGCCGAAGAGGTTGGCCGCGTGCAGGCGCTGCGACTCTTCGTTCAGCCCGCTCGCCGGCCGGAACCAGGCCAGCCGGAACTTGCAGCCCGAGTCCTTGACGCCGTTGCGCAGCACGTCGAGCGCGCCGCGGCGGGTGATCTCGCGCGAGAGGCGGCCGAGGAAGTTCGGCTTGATGTCGGCCCCGTGGTGCTGCTTCAGCTTCTCCCACTCCTCCGGCTGGGTGGCCAGAAGGAAGTCGACGACGTCGGTCGGGATCAGGCAGAGCGCTCGGTCGTAGTCCTCCGGCCGGCGCTTGCGGTAGCCGCCGGGCAGCGGGTCGTCGCCGTACGCCGGCGGGGATTCGCGGAGCGACTTTGCGCCGCGAGGGGTGTCGGGGCCGTCGCGGCGCAGGGCGGCTTCGATAGCGTCCTCGAAGGCGCGTTCGGAGACGTCAGGAGTCATGGGACGGTGACGTGTGGTCGTGTCCGCCGACCTGTTCAGCGCGGTTCCAGGACCGAGAGACCAAGGTCGCGGAAGTCCGAGGTGTTCAGCGTCGCCAGGGAATAGCCGCGGCTTCCGGCCGTGCCGGCGATCTGGGAATCGGCCAGGCTCATCGGAGCGCCCGCGCGCCGCCGCTCGGCGCGAAGCCTCGCGCTCTCGGCGGCGGCCTGCACGTCGAACGGGACGATTCGCTCGGAGAACCCGTCGACGATCTGCAGGAACGCGCGGCCCAGACGGGCCCGTTTCCGTCCGGGCGGGAGGATCTCTATTCCGAAGAGGATTTCGTCGACGGTGACGGCGGAGAGAAACAGGACCGAAGGAGGGTGTCCGTCCAACCAGCGCATCACACGCCCGTCCGGTTCGACGCGCATGGCTTCCGACAGCACGTTGGTGTCCAGCAGGATCATTCGGGATCGTCCCGGCCGTAATCGCCTGATGTGAAGTCGATCGGATCGTCGACCTCACGCGCCGGCAGGTCGAAATCGACGGCATCGTCGCCGACGATGCGGCGGATCATCGCGCCGGCCGGCTCCACGTCGACGACGGCTTCGGCCAGTATGCGACGCACGGTCTCTTCCACGGACAGGCCGTCGCGCTGCGCCCGCATCTTCAGCCGCCGAATGACTTCGCCGTCCAGGCGGCGTACGCTCAAGCTCGCCATGGCGCTGCTTCTCCAGTTCCCTCGAGGATGCTAGCACATGACAAGGAAGTGCTCGCATCGACGACGTCATCGACTGGCCTGGTCCCGATCTGCACCAACGGGCCGCCCTGTCCGCCAGCGCACACGGCATGAGTCTGAAATTCAATCAAGCAGGTGCTCGGGGAGAAGGCATCGGGGTGACTCGCGGAGTCCGGATCGTGGGACCATCGTCGCTCGCCACAGCGTGTCACAGCTCGACGTTACAGCTTGCCACAGCTCCTCTCCGGACGTGCGTGAGATTCAGCCGTGACCGCGCGGGGACCGTGAGGCCCGGCTCGAAGCTCATCGGGGCGTTGTCTCCCGCACGTCGATCTTGCCGGTGACCGCAGCCGAGATCAGCGCAGTGCGGAATTCCTTGAGGTGGTCGATGGCCTGTCGGATCTTGGCGACGAGGGCGTCGATACTGGCTACCTCGCGGTCGAGGAACTCAGCGATGGTGAGCTGTTCAGCTTCAGTAGGGAGCGCGAGCCGGACCGACCCGAGAAACTCGCAGGTCAGTGCGGCACGAGTACTTCCCGATCCGCTGCTCTCATCCCGGAGCCACTCGTAGCTCGCCTCGAAGAGCCGCACGAGAAAGCCCGTGTTGACCTTCGGGCAGTCCGGTGTTATGTACGCCAAGTGCTGACTGATCGTTGAGTCTGTGCTGAGTAGAGCAACCCGTCCCCTCGTTTGAACTTCTCCCGTAATGGCTATGAGGATACTGCCCGCCGGGACCCGGGGAAGGTGACACTCACGGAGCGCAACGTCCGTCACGAATTGGTCTGCCGTTGCGATGATCCCTTCATTGATCTTAGTGCTCGTTAGCCACGGATGTGACCCGTCTAACCAATAGCGGGGTCGGTTTCGATTTGGTGTCGAGCCGTTGCCAATGTTCGTCAAGTAACCGAGCTTCTTCACCTCCCAATGCGCCGGGATCTCGCCCAGCCACTCGACGCCGGAGTCCTTCATGGGGACGTTCGGGTCGAGGCCCCGGGTGACGGCACGGGTGATGAGGGCAGTGCGTTTCTCTTGAAGCAGCTCGATCAGCCGCTTCTTCTTCTCCACCAGCGCATCGATCTTCGCCGTCTCGCGGTCGAGGAAGTCGGCAATTGCACGCTGTTCTCGTCTGTTGGCGCGCTTCCACTTCGACGGCGCTCGCCTTCTGCAGGCCCTTGCCGCCACGTTCGACGGTCGCTCTGCACCGACCGCGGACCTGCCGCTCTCCCTCACTACCGGCTTCTATAGCGACACCACGCGCGGCGAACGATGGGATCCGACTGGTGGTCATCCGGACGGCGTCGAAGACGACGCCGTCATTAACGGCAATGCGGCATGTGTGCTGCAAGGCCGGCTCTACGTCGTCGGGCTCGAAGCTGCCGAGGGCGGCGAAATCGATGTCCTGGGTTTGGCGATGGAACGACTCGTTCCAGAGGGCGAAGAGCATGGCTCCCTTGAGAACGAAGCGGCGTCGGTAGGGGGAGCGGTCAAGGCGAAAGAGGAATCGCTCGACGACGTACCTCCAGACGAGAAACTGAAAATCCTCGCCGGTCTCCCGGCTGCGAGCGAGCAGCCTTGCGCGGACGGAGGCCCCGACGTTCTTGAGCGGACGTTTCGTCACGCCAGGATCGCTTGGACGTAGGGTTCGATGACGGTGCGCGCCCGGCAGACGCTGGCCGCCCGCATGATCTCGTCCACCGTGGCGAGCCGCCGGTCCAGGGCGTCGCGGAGCGCCTCGAGCGCGGTATCGAGACCGAACTTGTTGCGGTATCGAAAACAGTCGACGACCGTGCGGGCCGGGGATGTGATCGAGACCGGGACGCCGAGCATCGTGCGGCGGACGACGCCGTAGGTGAGCATTGCTTTCGAGAACCGGACGACCCGAACCTGCGCCGGCGGTCGAGCGGGCCGGCGGGCCTTGCGGTCGATGGCTATCCAGACTTCGTGTGGCGACTCGGTCCCGATGTCGTGAACGCGGAGTGCCGTCATCAGGCAGACGATCGCGTGCGGCACCGCGGCGGCTATCATGGCGACGGTCTCGCGCTCCGTCGGCGCGATCTCGGCCAGCCGGTACAGGCCCCCGCCGAGGTCCTCCACGACGCCGGTCGACACGCAGCGGCGGAGCTGGCGGTACGAGACGCCGAGCGGGTCGACGTCTCGTGGCCGGAAGAAGGCCCCGATTCCGGCATTCTCCAGCGTTGCCGCAGTCAGATCGACCACGTCTAGATGGTAGTGAATGGCGGCATATAGACGCAAGTGCCGACGTTTATGTCAGTCCTGACACGGACGCACGCGCGGTCGGTCCTTCTGCATCCGCTCGTAGCCGTCGACGTCCTGCGACATTACTCTGCCATCTCCCGCAGCATGGCCACGATCTCCTTTTCCACCTGCTGGATGTCGGCCTCGATCTCCTCCAGCGGGCGGGGCGGGCGGTACTCGTAGAAGTAGCGGTTGAAGTTGATTTCGTAGCCGATGATTCCGACCTCGCCGTCCTGCGGGTCCCGGCGCGACGTGTCGATCCAGGCGTCGGGGACGTGGGGCTTCACCTCGCGCTCGAAAAACGCCTCGACGGTCTCGGCGAGGGGCACGTTCTCCGTGTCGCGCAGCTCGGGATCCGGCTCGGGGCGGCCCTCCGCGTCCCGGCAGATTTCCGCCTCGGCGTTGCGCTCGGACAGCGCCGAGAGGATGGCCTTGCGAATCGGCGCGGCGAGCTTGAGTTCCGCCACCTGGGCCGCTTGGGAGAGCTCGGCCTCGAACGCCGCCCGGTCCAGAAACAGCGTGTCCGGCAGGCTCCGGAGCAGAACGCGGACGGCGGCCTGTTGCTCCCGGCCCGCCTCTTCGTCCCGGGTCCTGGCCTCGCCCCGCCTGCGCGACACGGCCAGGTTGGCGAAGGCGCGTTGGCTCTCGATCCGTGCGACGCGCTCGGGGCTGGCCTGGAAATCGAGCCGGAGCGGCCGTTCGACGGTGATCTTGCGAAAGCCGAAGTGCGTGGTGGGGTAGACGTGGCTGACGACGGCGTCGCGTTCCTCGCCGTCCCGCTGGACCTGGCGGGTCGCGCCATCCTCGAAGTCGGCCAGCAGACACAGGATGTCCTGCTTGCGGTCGAACGGCACCTCGCGGCGCTTGGCGCCGAGGCTCTTGCGCAGGAGGACCCAGAACGCGGTGGCGTCGATGAGCTGGACCTTGCCGCGCCGCTCGGGCCGCTTGCGGTTGGTGAGCACCCAGACGTAGGTGGCGATGCCCGTGTTGTAGAAGAGCTGCTCGGGCAGGGCGATCAGTGCTTCGAGCAGGTCGTTCTCGAGGATCCAGCGGCGGATCTCGCTCTCGCCGCTGCCGGCGTCGCCGGTGAACAGCGGCGAGCCGTTCATGATGATCGCCACCCGTGAGCCGCCCCGGGCCGGCTCCTTGACGTGGGCCAGCATGTGGAGAAGGAACAGGAGCTGGCCGTCGCTGATGCGCGGCAGCCCCGGCCCGAACCGGCCGGAAGCGCTCCGGTCGTGGTCGGCCCGCACCGCGTCCTGGTCGCGCTTCCAGTCCTTGCCGTAGGGCGGGTTGGCGATCAGGTAGTCGAAATCGTCGCCGCCATGCCGGTCGTTCGAGAGCGTGCTCCCGAAGAGCACGCGCTTCGCGTCGCGGCCGTCCTCCGACTTCATGAACAGGTCGGACTTGCAGATGGCGAAGGTCTCCGGGTTCACCTCCTGCCCGAACAGGTGGATGTCCGCGTCCGGGTTCACGGCCTCGCCGCGGCGGTCGCCGTCGCGGATCTCGCCTGCGGTGAGGTGCTCCTTGGCGATGGTGAGCATGCCGCCCGAGCCGCAGCACGGGTCGTAGACGCTGAGCACGACCCCCGGGGTGCGCAGCCGTTCCTCGTCGCCGGCCAGCAGCAGGTCGACCATCAGGTGCACGACGTCGCGCGGGGTGAAGTGCTCGCCGGGGTTCTCGTTCAGCGCCTCGTTGAACTTGCGGATGAGCTCCTCGAAGATGGTGCCCATCGCGGCGTTGTCGACCGCGTCGGGGTGGAGGTTCACCTTCGGGTCGCCGAAGCGCTGCACGACCTGGAACAGCAGCCCCGACTCGTCGAGCTTCGAGATGGTGTTGTCGAAGTCGAACTTCTCGATCACTTCGCGCATGTTGGAGCTGAATCCGGCGATGTAGTGGCGCAGGTTCTGTGCGATGTGGGGAGCGTCGGCCAGCAGTTTCTCGAAGTCGTAGCGCGACGTGTTGTAGAACGCGAAGCCGGAGGCGCGCTCGAGTTGCCCCTCGAGGTTGTTGAGCCTGCCCTTGAACCGGGTCTGGACCTCCAGCACCTTCCGCTTGGTGGGGGCCAGCACGCAGTCGAGCCGGCGCAGCACCGTGAGCGGCAGGATGACGTCCTGGTACTTGCCCCGCTTGAAGGTGTCGCGGACGAGGTCCGCCACGCCCCAGATGAAGCTGACGATCTGGCTGTGGTTCATGCCGGGTCTGTTCCGAAGGCTTGCGCCGCAGCACGTCGCTTCGCTGCGTTCTGCGGCGCGAGCTCCTAGAAGCGGAAGCCCAGGGAAATCAGGAACGACCGGGCGGCACGGTAGTCCCCGGCCGCGGTCGCTTCGCCGAAGCGGTCTCCCTCGATGTAGCTGGTCGGGATTCCCAGCGCGTCGAGCGACCCGTCCCAGTCGGGCCGAATGGTCGTGTTGAAGTAGAGCAGCTTGTCGTTGTTGGTCAGGTTGTACCACTCGATCTTCATCCATGGCCGCACGCGCCGCCAGACCGGGATGTCGTAGTGAAGCGACAGGTCGAACCGGCTGGAGCCGTTGTAGAGCTCGGACCCGCGGCCGCCCGAGTAGTACAGCGTCCGCGACGACGGACCGTCTATGTAGCCGAGCTCGTCGAGAATCGCCTGCTGCTCCGGCGTTACGCCGAAGCTGCTCGACGCCAGGCTGTAGTTCCCTGCCGAGTCGTAGCGCCAGAAACCGCCGATGTCGAGATCGCCGAACGATCCCATGCCGAGGGTGTAGATGCCCCAGACGCGCACCCGTTGCTTCTGGTAGTCGTCCAGACGGCCCCAGGGGTAGAACCGGTCCGCCGGTGAAATTTCCGGCCAGTCGCCGTAGACCGACGAGACGCCGGGCGTGTTGGTGCCCTCGCCGTCGAAGTTCCCTTCGTTGCGGAGCTGAGTCGTCCACGACCCGTTCAGCAGCAGGTCGTCGAACAACTGGTAGCGCGTCTCGAACTGCAGTCCCTCGTAGTTCCGCTGCAGAACGTCGGGATCGTCGCCCAGGTCGCCGGGATTCCGGTAGAACTTGTTCGTGAACTCGCCGTATTCGTCCCCGCTGTCCGGATCCGTCAGCACCGTCGTTCCCGTCGTCAGGTCCTGGTAGTCCTCCACGAAGCTGCGGGCGCGGCGCCGGACGTAGGTTACCTGGAAGTGCCCGCGTCTCCCGAGCGTGGCGCCGGTCGACAGCGTGAACTCCTCGGTGACGGGCGAATTGAGGCGTTCATCGGTGAAGACGTTCTGCGTCGGGAAGCGGCCCAGGACCGTGAAGTAGTTGGCCGGGTCGAGACCGGGGCAGTCGAGTGCGGTGGCGTTGGGCAGGCCCGGGCACTCGTGCGGCGGACCGGTGTAGACACCCAACAGCAGGCTCGGGTTGCCGACGTTGGTGTTCTCGGCGAACTGCGCCTCGCTGTACTTCCCGGAGTACTGGCTGTAGGTAGCCTGAATCGAGTAGCGGCCGTCGCCCAGCGGGTCGTAGGAGGCGGCCAGGCGCGGGACGATGGCCCGCGTGTCGACGGTCACGATGTCGCCCGGGTTCGCTTCGCTCGACACGTACTCGCCGCGCAGGCCCAGGTTGAACGACAAGTGCTCGTTCAGCGACCAGTTGTCGTTGATGAAGAACGACGACGTGTTGATGTCGATCCGGGCGCCGCGCGACGGGATCCAGTTCTCGATGAGCGAGTCGAAGGGGGAGAACACGGGGATCAGCCGGTTGTTCACGATGACCGGATCGCCGTTGGCGTCCACCTTGTAGTCGGCATCGAAGACGTAGCCGGTGGACGTCTGCGAGTTGCCGCCGGTGCGCGTGGACCGGTAGCTCTCGAAGCCGACCTTTACGTTGTGCGAGCCGAACCTCTCGGTCCCTCGGTACCAGGTGACGTTGCCGGTCACTTGCAGGTTGTTCCGGTCCTCGGGGTCGGTCGCATCGAAATAGGGCGCGTTGTAGTGCCCCAGCTCCTGCGTCAGCGTGATGAAGGGCGAGTATCCGATGGCCGTCTCGGCGCCGCCGCCGCCTCGGAAGCCGAAGCGCTTCTGCGACACCTGCGCCTCGGCGAAGACGTTGCGGCTGAGGCCTCCGCGGTAGGTGGTTACGTACAGGTCGTTCGGCCGCTGCGCGTCGTTCTGCACGTCGGGCGTGATGCTGAACGGGAAGGTGGCGAAGTCGAACCGGTCCGTCTGGTTCCGCATGTACTGGCCGGACAGCGTGTGTCCAGGGGCGAGCGTCGCGGTCAGCTTGAGCTGGTTCCGGTCGTTGTTCTCCCTCTCGTTGTACGAGATGCCGGTCTGCCCGAAGCTGTCGCTGTCGGTGGTTCGTGCGCGGCGGTACGAGGTGAAGAACCAGAGGCGGTCGCGTGCGATTGGTCCGCCCAGCGTCGCCTCGTGCGTCTGGTTCAGGACGTCCTCCCGCTCGACTTCGTTCTCCACCTCGTAGGGGTTGAGCCCTTCCCAGGTCGGGTTGTCGAGGTTCGTCCGCCAACTGCCCGAGAACGTGTTGCCGCCGCTCTTCGTGATGACGTTGACCACACCGCCGGAGAACCGCCCGTACTCGGCAGAGATCCCGGAGGTCAGCACCTGCGTCTCCTCGATAGCGTCGGCGACGTAGAGGCTGTTCGACGTGCCGAAGAGGTTGTCGTTCGTGTCCACGCCGTCGATCAGGTACACGTTGTCGTAGGCGAACGAGCCGTTGACCGCGAGCTGCCCCCCGTTCGGCGTGTTCGTGTTCAACCCGGGCTGAACCGCGGCGATGGCGAACGGCGAGCGGCCCATCGGCAACGCGTTCACTTCGTCGACAACCATGTTCGAGGCGGTCTCCGTCGTCTGGATCTCCGCCGGGATCACGCCCATCACCTGGACCATCTCGGTGACGCCGGCCGGCGCCAGCACCGCGTTGACGCCCACCTCGCCGCCGAGCGGCACCGTGGCTTCCTCTTCGACATCGTCGAAGCCGGACAGCTCGAACACCACCGAGTAGGCCCCCGGCGGGAGTTGCGGCAGCGAATAGTTGCCGTTGATGTCGGTGACGGCGGCGCGTATTCCCTGCAGGGACGGCGAGCTGACGGTGACGGTAACGCCGGGAAGCGAGAGCCCCTGCGAGTCGACCGCGGCGCCGCCGATGGTGCCGGTCTGGCGGCCCTGCCCGAAAGCATCGGCCGCGAAGGTGAGGGCCAGTGCAAGACCGACCCCCGACGCGAACACTCTAGTTGGCATTACCAACCCTCCTCCCAAGCGAACCCTTTGGGTCGCAGGCGCGCATGTACCATCATCGCTTGTTTTTCGTGACTGCGCGATGGCGAGTGCCTGTCGACTGCCACCCGGTCATCGTTTTTGCACTATGAATCTGCGTCTCCTCCATCCTGATCGCCGCGTTGGCCAACCAGGCCGAACGACCGCCACACGGGGTGACCAGGTGCTCAGAACACGATCCGGAGCCCGAGCCGGGCCTGGCGTTGGGCGCGGCCCCGCGCCGGCGAGGCCGATTGCGGATTCGGCGTGACGCCGTCGTCACGGAAGATCTCGATTACGTCGAGCATGGCGGGAGCATTCGGCGCGAACCGGCTATCCGACTACAGGTCCAGCCAGCGCTCCTGCAGCGGCCGCAGCGCCGCGATGAGCCCGAAGTCCTGGTCGTGGTGGAGCAGCAGCGCCTTGTGGGCGATTGCAATCTCGGCGATGCAGCAGTCGACGGGACTGCGCGCGGGGGTGCCGAGGCGCTGCAGCTCGAAGAAGGTCCGTGCCGCCTGCCGCCACGTGTCGGGCTCGGGCTCCAGGTAGCGCTGGCCGTCGAGGTAGGTCGCCAGGCGGTGCCACTGCTCCTCGTGGGGGGCACTCGCGAGCAGCTCGATCTGCGTGAAACGGGTCAGGTAGACGTCGCCCCCGCCGATCGCCGCTTCGAGCGTGCCCCGCTTGGCGGCGTCCCGCAGCACGTGCAGCCAGACCGACGTGTCAACGATCAGCACCGTCGGAGTCTCCGTGCAACCCGCGCAGGCCCTTGTGGTCGAAGTCCGGCTCGATGTCCAGCATGCCGGCCAGCTCCAGCAGGTTCTTTCGGGAGCGGCTCTCGACCAGGCTGGTGAGCGCCACGTGTACCACTTCCCGCTTGGTGCGCGCGCCGGTCAGCTTCATCGCCCGCCGGACCAGGGCGTCGTCCAGCACGATGTTGGTTCTCATGGTGCACATGATACACCACTTGGAGTGTAGTGCTCTGTCTTCTTGAGCCGCTGGCCGCCGGGCGTGCCGCCGCCGAGTCGAACGTGGAGGCAAGGGGTGGGACCGGGGCTCCCTTCATCGGCTTTCGAATAGAGCACTCACCTGAATAGACGTATTTTAGATCTGTTATTTTGATATTTTAGACGTCTATTAGAGCATGAAGCGATTCGCTGAAGAGACGCTGCACGGTTGGCTGAAGGCGCCGCGTCGCAAGCCGCTGGTGCTGCGCGGCGCACGGCAGGTCGGGAAGACGACCCTCGTCCGGCAGTTCGCCGCGGCGGCCGGGCTCGGATTGTGCGAGGTGAACCTGGAGCGGCATCTCTACCTCGACCGGGTGTTCGAGAGTCTGGATACGGTGCGCATCCTGCGGGAGCTGGAGGCGCTCGGCGGCGTGCGGCTCGACGGCGCGATGCTCTTTCTGGATGAGGTGCAGGCGACGCCGCACGCGCTGCCCGCCCTGCGCTATCTCTACGAGGACCGGCCGGAGCTGCCGGTGGCGGCCGCCGGATCGCTGCTGGAGTTCACGCTCGCCGACCACGGCTTCTCGATGCCGGTCGGCCGGATCCGGTATCTGCACGTTGGACCGATGACGTTCGGCGAGTTCCTGGCCGCCGCCGACCCGGAGGCGATGGAGGAGGCCTCCGCCACGGACCCGGACGAGCCGTCGGCCGACGCCGTGCACCGTCGGCTGTCACGCCGGCTGCGGGAGTACCTGCTGGTGGGCGGATTGCCCGAAGCCGTGCAGGTGCACTGCGAGTCGGGGTCGCCACTGGAGGTGGCCGCCGTCCACCGGTCCATCGCAGCGACCTACGAAGACGACTTCGCCAAGTATGCGCGGGGGGCGCAGCTCGGCCGGCTGCAGCGGCTGTTCCGCACGGTGCCACGCACGGTCGGGCAACCCGTGAGCTACCGCCGCCTCGATCCGGATGCGCGCGCCGCGGAGGTCGGCCGGGCCGTCGAGCTGCTGGTCAAGGCACGCGTCTGCCATCGCGTCTCCCACAGCAACTGCTCCGGGCTTCCTCTGGGCGCCGACGCCGGCCGCCGCACCGGCAAGCTGCTGTTCATGGACGTCGGGTTGATGAACCACGTCTGCGGACTCGATCCGATCGGTGTCGAGGCCATGGATGCGGTTCGCCTCGTGAACGAGGGGGGCATCGCCGAGCAGTACGTCGGACAACAGCTCATCGGATTGAGCGGTGGCGAGCAGCCGCCGGAACTCCACTACTGGTTGCGCAATGCGCGCAGGGGCAATGCCGAGGTCGACTACGTGATCGCGCACGGCGACTGGATGGTGCCAGTCGAAGTCAAGGCGGGGAGCAGCGGCTCGCTGAAATCGCTGCTGCAGTTCGCGTACGAGAAACGGCCTCCGCTCGCGGTACGGTTCGACGCCAACCCGCCCAGCCTGCAGACGGTGCGCCACACCATCCGCGTTGCGGAAGGAACGCAGCCGGTGACGGTGCGCATCCTGTCGCTGCCGTTGTACGCGGTCGATGCCCTGCCGCGGCTCGTTGGCGAGCAACGCCGCCGTGCGCGGGGCGAGCAATAGCGCCCCGAACGCCTCGCAGGCTCGGCGTTTCCGGCCCATCCCGTCTTCACCATGGCAATCCGGGACGCGCTGCCGATGAAGCCGCCGAATGGGTGCCGGGGGGTGCGTTGCTGCGGGCGGGTGTCGAATGCGACCGGCGCCGGACACCCTGTTCAGGTATCCGGCGCCGGACTTGCGAGGTGCCGTGGCGTGGCGGCGCCGTGCGCTTGAAGAGCCGGGCCGCGTGCCGCGGACTACTGGACCGAGAGACCTGCCTCCGCCGCAATCTCCCCGATCCGGGCCGCCTGGTTCGGATTGTTGCCCATGATCTCCCGCAGCCGGCGGGCAATCTGCGCCTGCTCGTCGTCCGACAGGTCGCCGGCTGCGCCCGCCGCGTTGCGGACCGCCGCGTAGCAGTCGTCCTCGTAGGTGATCGAGCCGCACTGCGCGGTCAGCTCGGCCAGCAGCCCGGCCGCGCCGGAGCGCTCGACCGGCGCGCCGCCGCCGGTGGCGCCGAACTGCTCGCTGGCCTGCTGGATCTCGGCCGCGGCCCCGCGCCGGATGTTCGCCGCCTCGGTGCCCGCCTGGAAGCAGGTGAACGACGCCCGGTTGGCCCAGCGGAGCGGCGCGCAGGCGTGGATGCCGGCGTCGATCGCCGCTTCGGAGACCTCGGTGATCAGCGCCTCGTACTCCGCGTCGCCCTCGCCGTAGCCGGAGAAGTTGCCGAGGTCGCCGCTGGCCGCGAACAGCCCCGTCACGCCCGGGATCTGCGCGATCTCGCGCGATGCTTCCACGCCCTCGAGCGTCTCGATCATCAGGATCAGCACGACGTTGTCGTTCCAGGTCTGCCGGTAGCCGCCGGGCACCTGGTTCCAGAGCTCGCCGGCTCCCTGGCCGCCACCGGCGCTGCGCCGGCCGATGGGCGGGAAGTAGGTCCAGTCGACTGCGGCCTGCGCCTCTTCGACGCTGTCGACGGTCGGGACCACGATGACGAGCGCGCCCATGTCGGTGGCGTGCTGGATCTCGCGCTCATCGGCATAGGCCACGCGCGCGCCGGGGGCTGCCGGTCCCGGGCAGGTCCGCCACATCCTGGAGACCTGCTCCCACGAGATGGACTCGTGCTGCATCTCGACCCAGACGAAGTCGTAGCCCGCCGCGGCCATCGCGCAGTAGGTACGCGGGTCGGTGGCGCGCACCGTGCCGCCGATCATCGGCCCGCCGGCCACGAGCTTGGCTTTGGCCGGGTTCCAGATCTGGGCGGTAGTCCCTTCGGGCAGCTCGAAACGCGCGCCGTACTCGAAGTCGGCGGCCCGGAACGGCTCCTGCTCCTGGGCGGCGACGTCCTGCACGGCCCCGCCGACCAGCAAGCCGGCGGCGACGGCAACTACCGAGAGCAACGTGGTGATTCTCATGACATCCTCGCTTTGTGGGCCCTTTGTTGTGCGCGTCGCACGCGCTGGATTCCCGTGACGCACGGAGTCTACTCCGTGACTCGCTCCGCCATCCACCGGGCGGCCGCCTGACGACAGCCGAGCTCTCATCGGCGGCTGCTAAGCTCTTTTGATGTCCGAGCCGTTGATCGCGCTCCGGAACGTCGAGAAGGTGTTCAGCCACGGCGTCAGCCGGACGTTCGTCCTGCGCCGGATCACATTGGATATCGCCGCCGGGGAGTTCGTTTCCATCATGGGGCCGTCCGGGGCGGGGAAGTCGACCCTGCTGCACATCCTCGGCATGCACGATGCCGAATGGTCGGGCGAGTACGAGCTGCTCGGCCAGCCCGTCCACAGGCTGCGGGCGAAGCACCGGCAGGCGCTCGGGCGCACGCACATCGGTTTCGTGTTCCAGAGCTACCACCTGCTCGACGACCTGACCGTGGCGGAGAACCTCGAGGTGCCGCTGTCCTATCGCGACGTGCCGCGCCCGGAGCGCCAGAGCCTGGTCGCCGACACCCTCGACCGGTTCCAGATCGTCGGCAAGAAGGACCTCTATCCGAGCCAGCTCTCGGGCGGGCAGCAGCAGCTCGTCGGGGTGGCGCGCGCGCTGATCGCCAAGCCGACGCTGATCCTGGCCGACGAGCCGACCGGCAACCTCCACTCGAACCAGGGCCGTGAGATCATGGAGCTGTTTACGCGGCTGAACGAGGATGGGACGACCATCATCCAGGTCACCCACTCGGACGTCAACGCCGGTTACGGCAGCCGGACCGTCCAGCTCCGCGACGGGTGGGTCGTGGACGGCCAGGAGCCTGAGCCGTAGAACGCAACGAAGTGAAGTTCTGCGGCGCAGACTCTAGGCGCCTTCTCCGTCCGTGTTCCAGCGCCACTCGATGGTACGCCCGCACGCCTTGCAGATGGCGCCGTGGCGCAGCCGGCGGCTCAGGCGTTGCCGGAACCACCGTCGCCGGCAGCCGCATTCACCGACCCAGCGGGCCACCGTGTGGGTGACTCCATGGCAGCGCTCGGCGGTGCAGCCGATCTCGCGGGCCTTGGCCTGCCAGACCGCGTCGTGGCCGTGCTCGACCCCGACGATCGCGTGGGCGATCTCGTGCAGCAGGGTGTTCTCGATGTCGGCCCGGGTCGCCCGCAGGCAGTAGCTCACCGACAAGTCGATGCGCTGGTCTCGATACCGGCAGACACCGGCGCGCGCCGTGGAGAGATCGAAGCCGAACGTCCACCGCGTGCTCAGGCCGCTCTGTGTCTGATGCCGCGCGAACAGGCGCCGGGCCAGGTTCTCGACGTTAGGCAGGGTGCACTCTCTTTCGGGCACCCGTTCGACTACCCGGAGGAGTCGATAGGGCACCTGCCAGCGTCCGTCGTCGCCGGCCAGCACCACCGCGCGCGCGGCCTGCAACTCGGCGACCGTGCCGACGATCGATTGACCGCGTGCCGTGAACCGCACCCGACTGCCGGGCGGAACCGCGGCGCCCGGGAAGTCGGCGGTGATGGCGCTGCGGGTGCGGGGCGGGGACTGCCAGAGCAAGTACTGGAGAGGCGATCTCACGAGGGCTCACTTATGTGAAAATGTGACTATGAAAAATATCACAGTAACAGTCGGCGACGATGTGCACCGGCGCGCGCGCGTCCGGGCCGCGGAACGCGGCACCACCGTGTCGGCCGCCGTCCGCGACTTCCTGATCCGCTGGTCGGGCGAGGAGACCGAGTTCGACCGGCGCAAGCGGCTGCAGGAACAGACCCTGCGCGACGTCGACAGGTTCCGCGCCGGAGATCGGCTGCCGCGCGAGGAGGTCCACCGCCGTGGCGGTCTTCGTTGACACCAACGTGCTCCTGTACGCCGTCAGCACCGTTCCCGACGAAGAGAAGAAGAACGGAACGGCGCGGGCGATTCTCGCTCGCGACGACCTCGTGCTGTCGGCGCAGGTACTGCAGGAATTCTACGTGCAGGCGACGCGGGCAACGAAGCCGGACCGTCTCGCCCACGAGGCGGCCGTGAATCTGGTCGAGTCCTGGCTTCGCTTTCGGATAGTCGAGACCACCGTCCCGCTCGTGCAGCAGGCGCTCGCGACCGCCGCACGCTGGCGCATTTCCTATTGGGACGCCGCTATCGTCGAAGCCGCACGCCGGGGCGATTGTCCGGAGGTTCTATCGGAGGACCTGCAGGCGGGTATGAACTTCGCCGGCGTGACGGTGCGGAATCCGTTCGCGTGAGGCCGTGCCGGGGCTCGGCGGTTCGATCCACTAGCTGCCTTGTCCGGCCGAACTGCGGATTCTGTACAAACTACGTACTCGTTGGCGGCGCGACTTGCGCCGCTTTCAGGTTTACCTGGTTAGTACTAGTGTTCGGCCAGGTTCCGGAAATCCTCCGGCGGCAGGTCGAGGTGGACCGCGCTCAGCAGGCCCCCGTCGGCGTGATCGAGTATGTGGCAGTGGAAGATCCATGTGCCCGGGCGCTCGTCGAAACGCACCGCCAGACGGACCGTTCGCTCGTGCGGGATGTCCACCGTGTCCTTCCACTCCAGGGGGCGGACCGGATCGCCGGCATCGTCGAGGACCATGAAGAAGAAGCCGTGCAGATGCAGCGGATGCGACCACGCGGTGGAGTTGGTCACGGTCCAGACCTGGGTCTCGCCGAGACCTGCGAGAATCGGTTGCGCCTTCCAGAAGGGCACGTGGTTGATGCCGTAGGCAAAGGTCTGATCGTGGGGATCCTCCTGGAGGGTAAGCTCCAGGTCGATCTCGGTCGCGCCGTCGAGCTCGTACGGCTCCATAGCGCGGCTCGTCCGCGGCAGGGGGTCTCCTTCATACGGCGGATCGTCCGCGAAACGGATCGTTACCAGGCTCTCGAAGTCGCGCCCGAAGATGCTCCCGTAGCCGCGGTCGTGCAGCAGCGAGCGGACCAGTCCCTCGCCGCCCGGGTCGCCGGTCGGCGTCACCAGGACGTCGGCGCGCTCCCCGGCGCCGAGCACGATGAAGTCGTGGTCCTCGGAGTACTCCGTCAGGCCGCCGTCCCCGCCGATCTTGCGGAAGACGTTGCCCTCGCCGAGGTCGAGCTTGAAGTAGCGGCTCTTGGCCGCGTTGACGAGACGCCAGCGCTGCGGCGCTCCCGACCGCACCACCAGCTCCGGCAGTCGGCGGCCGTTGACGAGCACCTGATTGCCCTCGCGGCCGAACAGCATTCCGACCGTGCCGCCGGTGTCGGCGGGCAACAGCTTGCCGTCCTCTGTGACGTCGATGTCGCTGAGCACGAGGACCAGGTCGTCGGCTATCCCGACCGTCTCGGCCGGATCCTCCACCAGGAAGGCGCCGTAGAGGCCGAAGCCAACCTGCGCCGCCGACATCACGTGCGGGTGATACCAGTAGATGCCGGCGTCCGGCACCACGAAGTCGTAGGTGAAGGTCTCCCCGGGCTGGACCGGGTCCTGGGAGTAGCCGGGCACGCCGTCCATGCCGATGGGGATCCGCAGTCCGTGCCAGTGAATGGTGCTCGGGCGCGGCAGGTTGTTCGTGAAGTGCACGATGAGCCGGTCGCCCACCTTGACCCTGATCATCGGGCCCGGAATCGTGCCGTTGTAGGTCCAGGCGTCCACCTGCAGTCCGGGAGCGAGCTCGACCTTCGCCACCCGCGCCTCGAAGTCCACTTCGACGACGTCGGGGTCGGGATTGCGGTCGACCGCTTCCGCCAGCCGTAGATCGGCGTCCCAGCCGGCCGGCTGCAGCGATTGCGCGCCGGCCGCGCCGGGCCCCATGGTTGCCGCCGCGACCAGGGCGGTGAGCACGGCGCGGACGGTCGTCCACGCCGGTCCCAAACGGCTCTCTCCATGGCAGCGTCTGCGCATCGTCCGTGAATCGTACCATCGCTCGGAGCGGTCGTTTCCCGTTCTGGGAGGAATTGTCTGGCTGGGAGGGAGACTTCGTGGCGACCGTATGGCATCGCGGACGGTGCCGACGAGCCGTGACGCGGGCAGGGGAAGAGCGGAAGGAGAAGCCGCCGCGCTGGAGCGGCAAGGCGAGGGTCGCGAATCGGTCGACCGGGGCGTCAGGCGCCAGCGGGCGTCAGGAGACGCCCGCTGGCCGGACAGCGTGATGCGCCGGTCACGCCGCCCGGCCCCGCGCCAGAGGAGTGGCCTGTACGGCTCGCACGAAACAGAGGATCGTTGGAACGTCGACGCCGCGCGATCCGGAGAGCATGCGGGTGTCGGTTCCCGGGCTGCGGCCGTGCCGGCCTGGCGCAACGGTGATGCCTTCGCCGCACAGGCGGCGCGCGGTCCCGCGTGCCGCCTGCCGGTGAAGGCATCGGAGGTCCGGCGGTGTATCCATCGTGCCTCCCATGGCTCCTCGGGAGCGGCAATGCCTGGCGCCGTCCCCGTTCTGGATGCAAGATACCCCGAGCGGCGGTGTCCGGGAACTAGGGAGATCCCTAGGGCCTTAGGGGGCTGTGCCCTGGAAGCGGTGCAGAGGCTCCTGGCGCTGCGCGGGCATGCCGCCGGCCGGCTACGTCTGGATCCAGGGATGGCCAAGACACGGGAAGTCGACACGGAGCAACGCCGCCTGCAATCGTTGCGGGCGCTGGAAGCGGCGCGGGCGCGTTACGAGAACCTGTACCAGGACGCCCCGGACATGTTCGCCTCGGTCACCGTCGACACCGAACGGGTCGTGCAGTGCAACGCCACGCTGCTGCGCGCCACCGGATACCGGCGGCACGAGGTGATAGGGAGGCCGGTCCGGGACCTCCACGATACCGGCTGCGCCGACGCCCTCGCGCTGGCGCTGGAAGCGGCTCGCGCAAACGGCCGTGCACGGGACGTGGAGTTGCGGCTGCGGCGGCAGGACGGCCGTCTGCTCGACGTCAGCCTCAGCATGGCGTTGATTCGCGACGAGCGGCGGAACTACTACTATCGCTCGATCTGGCGCGACGTGACCGACCGCAAGCGCGCGGAAGACGCCTTGCGGCGGAAGCAGGAGGAGCTCGAGCGCAGTCAGGCCGAGCTGCAGGCGCTGGCGGGGAGGCTGCTGACCGCGCAGGATGACGAGCGGCGCCGCATCTCGCGCGAGCTGCACGACGATGTCAACCAGAGGCTCGCGATGCTGACTCTCGACGTCGAGTCGCTGCAGGCCAGAGTGCCCCGGTCCGGGCGCGAGACGGCGGAGCGCCTCGCCGCCATCCGCGACCGGCTCGTGGAGCTGTCGGACGACGTGCACGGTCTTGCCTACGGCCTGCATCCGTCGGTGCTGGATCACCTGGGACTGAAGGCGGCGCTTCGGTCGTACGTGGCCGATCTGCAGCGCCACGAATCGATTCGCATCGATCTGCGCGTCGAAGCAGGCGTCGAGCCGCTGCCGGCGGAGGTGGCGGCGTGTCTGTACCGCGTGGTCCAGGCCGCCCTCGGCAACGTCGTCAGGCATGCTCACGCCAGCCGCGTGACGGTCGAGGTGGAGCCGGCCGACACTGGGATCCGGCTCTCGGTGGCTGACGACGGCGTGGGGTTCGCCGTGCCGACGCGCTCGTCGGAGGGACTTGGGATCGTGGGAATGCAGGAGCGGGTGCGCCTGGTCGGAGGCCGCTTCAGCCTGGTGTCGCGGGTCGGGGAGGGAAGTCGCATCACGGTATGGGCGCCGTTGCCGCGAGACGGCGCCGGTGAGAAACATGGCGAAACGACCGCGGGTGCTGCTGGCGGATGACCACACCCTCGTCCTGGAGGGGCTCCGGCGGTTGCTCGAAGACCGTTGCGAGCTGGTCGGCATGGTGGAGGATGGACGGGCGCTGGTGGATGTCGCCCCGCGGGTCGCGCCCGACCTCATCCTGCTCGACATCTCGATGCCGCTGCTGAACGGGCTCGACGCGGCCCGCCAGCTCCGGACGCTGGTTCCCGACAGCCGCATCATCTTCCTGACGATGCACGCCGATCCGACCTACGCCAGCGAGGCGTTCGAGGCAGGGGCGGCCGGCTATCTGCTGAAGCGCTCCGCCGCGTCGGAGCTGGATGTCGCCATCGCGACGGTGCTCGACGGCCGGAAGTATCTGACGCCCCTGATAACCAGCGAGGCGCTCCGGGCGAGCGTGCCGCGTTCGGTGACCGTGCCGCCCACGCTGGGCAAGCTGACCCCCCGCCAGCGCGAAGTGCTGCAACTGGTGGCCGAGGGCCATACGGCGAAGGACATCGCCGCGCGCCTCGGGATCTCGGTGAAGACCGTCGAGTTCCACAAGGCGAGCCTGATGGACCGGCTCGGCGTGCGCACGGCGTCGGAGCTGACGAAGTACGCGGTCGCGCACGGCTTCACGGAGCTGCCGTGACGATTGCCGACCGCGGCGGCCCTTACGGCCGTTCGGTGCTCGTCCCGCGACGGTCGGGGCGCGTGCCGACTGTGCTGGCGTCTGCGTCGGAGAAAACGGCGTAGACTGCTGGCAGTCCGTGGTGAGACCCCGAGGGTCATGGCAGGCTCGGCCGGCAAGGAGGGTGGGCAGGTGTCAGTGCGAACGTCTCGGTGGGTGCGGATGGGCGTGGGGATTGGAACGTTGGTCGCCATCGGGCTCGCAGGGTATCTGCCGGTGGATTCGGTGGCGAGCGCGCAGACCGACACCGTCGCCGCCGGCGGCCGTCTCTACCGCGGCAAGGGCGACTGCCAGGCGTGCCACGGCTGGGCGGGCGACGGCCGCAAGATGAACCTGCAGATGCCGGACGGGGCGAACCTGCGCGAGAGCACGCTGACGCGGGAGCAGCTCGTCTTCGTCATCAAGTGCGGGCTTCCGGGGCGTCAGATGCCGGCCTACGATCGGCGCGCCTACGTCGACGACCGCTGCCTCGGCAGGACGCGCCGCGACCTGGATCGGATGGGGCTGCAGTTGTTCGATCCGCCCGCAACGCTGCAGAACCGGGAAGTGGAACGGCTGGCCGACTTCCTGATGGCAAGGGTCATCGGCCAAGGTCCGATGGACCGGCAGAAGTGTATCGACTTCTGGGGCGAGGAAGCCGCCGTCTGCCGGACCGAGTTCCCGGACTGACCGGCGAACACGGTTTCACGGCGTGTGGCCGGGCCGCGTTCCGCGGCAACGAGGAAACGCCCGGGCCGTCCGAGGCCCGGGCGTTCGCGTGTCAGCCGTCGTGGCGCGCCGATTCTACTCGTCCAACGCAAACACGAACAGGTAGCTGGAGTTTTCCAGGTTGTCGTAGCGCACCGGGTGCAGGTGACGGCCGCTCGCCTGCACCGCGACGTACTGCCGCGGTCCGATGGAGTAGGTGACCGGCGCGCCCTTGAGCGGCGTGCCGACGTTGAAGCGCCACAGCTCCTGCAGCGTCTCGTCGTGGTAGGCCACCAGCCATCCGTCCTGCAGCGCCGAGAAGACCACGCCGCCCGCCGTCGCGATGACGCCAGACCGTATCTCGATCTCGGTGACCGCCTTGGCGACCACCTCCTGGGTGTCGGTGTCCACCGCCGTGATCGACCCGTAGTACAGGTCGCTGGTGTACTCGCGCCGCTCGCTGTTCGCGCGGTCGATGCCCCCCTCGGGACCGAGCGACGCCACCCGCGCGCCGGTCTGCGAGAAGCAGCCCTCGGTGCCGCCGCCGTAGGCGATCCCCTTCTCCGGGTTGAAGGCCGTCGGCTGGTGTGCGATGCCGCCGTGCCAGGTCGGGCAGGCACGCTTCATCTCGTCGCGGTCGACGCGTAGCGCGCGCGCCTCCTCGTTGTAGATCTGCACGTCGAGGTTCGGGTCGTACTCCAGCGGCATGCCGGTCTCGGCGTTCAGCCCCGCGGTCCAGGTCAGCTCGTTGACGTACTGGTTGCCCTTGATGAACGCGCCGGTGTCCCGATCTAGGGAATAGAAGAACCCGTTGCGCGCGAAGTGGGCCACGACGTTGCGCGTCTCGCCGTCGATGACCGTGTCGTAGAGCATGTGGACGCCCACCTCGTCGTAGTCCCAGGAATCGTTCGGCGTGTACTGGAAGTGCCAGCGCCGTTCCCCGGTGTCGACGTCGAGCGCCACGGCGGAGTTCGTGAACAGGTTGTCGCCGGGGCGGAACTCGGGGTCGTAAATGGGGAAGGGGTTGCCGGTGCCGAAGATGTAGAGGTTGCGCTCGGGATCGTAGGAGCCGGTCTGCCAGATGCCGCCGCCGCCGGTCTTCCAGGCGTTGTGGTCGTCCTTCCAGGTCTCGCTGCCCGGCTGGCCCGGTTCGGGGACGGCATACCAGCGCCAGAGCTCCTCGCCGGTCTCGACGTCGAGCGCCGCCACCCAGCCGCGCGTGCCGCCGTCGCCGGCCCCGTTCTGCACCAGGACCTTGCCGCGGGCCACTATCGGCGCCGTCAGGAACCGCTCGCGGGCGCCCATATCGGTGATGCCGGCGACCTCGACGTCCCAGAGGATTTCGCCGTCCTCCCGGTCGATGGCCAGCACGCGGCCGTCCTGCAGGTTCTGGAGCACCTTGTCCTCCCACAGCGCGATGCCGCGCGTGCGGGAGCGGTTGTCCTCGTGGTCGACGCCGGGGTCGGTGATCCAGACGAACTCGCCGTAGTTCGGGTTGCGGGCGTCGATCTTGTAGACCGTGCCCCAGCCGTCGCTGGTGTACATGAACCCGTTGTCGATGAGCGGATTGTTCTCGTTTTCCGGGCCGTTGCCGCCGGTGTCCTGCATGCCGCCGAGCGCAAGCGCCCAGACCATGCGCAGGTTGCCGACGTTCTCGCGGTTGATCCGGGTCAGCTTGGAGTAGCGCTGCGACCCGTAGTCGCCGTTCATGAGGAGCCAGTTCTGCGGCTCGTTCTGGGCGTTGATCAGGCGGTCCTGGGTGACCGTGAGCTGGTACTGGGCCGCCGCCGGGACGGCCGAGGCTACGAGGAACGCGAACGTGAACGCGATCAGGGCCGGCAGTTGAAGACGCTGGCGCATGGCGGTTTCCTCCTCGTACACGTAAGTGCGCCATGAGTCTGCGCCGTAGAGCGGGCTGACTCATGGACAGGCCCGGTTGGGCGGCAACCGGAGCCCCAGGCGACGCTTGTCGGGCTATAGCTTATATCGGTTCCGGCACGTACAATGCCACTCTTTCCACGTCCGGGGGAGGCCGGGAACAGCCATGCGACCCATGATTTCTCCACAGCAGTCTCGCGACGGCCGAACGCCCGTGTTCGCGGCCCGGCGGCGGGCGATCGTCCTCTGCGCCGGCGTGCTGCTCGCCATCGGCCTGCCGCTCGGCACGGCAGCCCAATCGGCGGATGCGGACCGCGCCGACTGGCCGCTGTACCGCGGCAACTTCGCGGGTACCGGCTACTCGCCGCTGACCGCCATCGCCCCGGACAACGTAGCCGGCCTGGAGCGAGCCTGGATCTACGATCTGCGGCGCGTCGCGCCGGATCCCTCCGGGCGGGGACCGAACTCGCAGGCGACGCCGATCGTGGTCGACGGCGTGATGTACCTGCCGGCGGCGGATCGCGTGGTCGCGTTGCGTCCCGAGACGGGCGAGGAGATCTGGAGCCGTCCGGTGGCCGGCCGTCCGCCGTCCCGCCGGGGCGTCGCCTACTGGCCTGGCGATGACGAGCATGAGCCGCGTATCCTGTTCACCACCGGTCTCGAGATGCATGCGCTGGAGGCTGGCACCGGCGCGCCCGCGGCCGGCTTCGGGGACAACGGCACCATCGGCCTCGGCATCCCCTACAACTCCGTGCCGCTCGTCTTCCGGCACGTCGCCGTGGTCGGCGCGAACACCCCGCCCGGCACCATCGGCGGCATCGGAAACGCCCGCGCCTTCGACGTGCGCAACGGGGCGAGCCTGTGGGAGTTCGACTCGGTGGCCCAGCCGGGCGACGTCGGGCACGATACATGGGCGGGCGATAGCTGGCAGGGCCGGCTGGGCGCCAACGCGTGGCCGTTTTTCTTCACGGCCGACGCCGAGCGCGGCCTCATCTACCTGCCGCTAGCATCGCCGATTCCGGGCTACTACGGCGGCGACCGGCCGGGCGCCAATCTCTACGGCAACGCGGTCGTTGCGGTCGAGGCGGAGACCGGCGAGTACGTCTGGCACTTCCAGACGATCCACCACGATCTGTGGGATGCCGATCCGCCCGCTCCGCCCGCGTTGTTCGACATTCCGCGCGAGGACGGTGCGATTCCGGCGCTCGGGGTGACCACCAAGTCCGGCTACCTCTACATCCTGAACCGCGAGACCGGCGAGCCGATCTACGGCGTCGAGGAGCGCGAGGTGGCGGCAAGCGATGTCCCGGGCGAGGCGGCCTACCCGACCCAGCCGATTCCGGTGAAGCCGCCGCCGATGGGGCGCGTGCGCTACGAGGCGTCCGATCTGGTGACGGCCGAGGACACGACGGCGGAGCACGCCGCCGCGTGCGCCGCGCTGGTCGACAGCCTCGGCGAGATCTACAACGCGGGGCCGTTCACTCCCTGGGTCTATCGCCCCGCCGGCTCCGCGCCGCGGACCACGCTCAATTTTCCGGGCGGCGTCGGCGGTCCGAACTGGGGCGGCGTCTCGTTCGACCCGGGGACCGGCTACGCCTTCGTCTTCTCGATGGACGTCGGCGCCCTCGGCTGGATGGTCGACGCCGCGGACGACGACGCGGTGTCGCCGTACGAGAAGCAGACGCCGCGGCCGGCCAGCTTCGAGGTCAGCGTGGACGGCGTGCGGATGCCGTGCCAGAAGCCGCCGTGGGGGCAGTTGTTCGCGGTGGACGTCGCGACGGGCGACATCGCGTGGCGGCAGACGCTCGGCGTCACCGACACGCTGCCGGCAGGGAAGCGGAATACGGGGCGCCCGGGCCGCGCCGCCGCCATCGCGACGGCCGGCGGCCTGCTGTTCATCGCGGCGACCGACGACAACCGGTTTCGCGCCCTGGAGGCGGCGACCGGCCGGGAGCTGTGGGCCGACCGGCTCGAGCAGCGGGGCAACGCCGATCCGATGACCTATCTGGGCGCCGATGGCCGGCAGTACGTGGTGATCGCCGCGACGGATGCCATCGTCGCCTACGCGCTGCCATAGCGATCGAGAGTCGGAGCCATGCAGTGTCGAACATAACCGTCAGCCTGCGGATAGAGGCGCCGGTAGAAGCGGTGTTTCGGACTGTCGCCCACGTCGAGGAGTTCTCGCGGGCGGTGCCGCACATCCTGCGGGTCGAGTTCTTGTCGGAGGCGAAGGAGGGTGTCGGCGCGCGCTTTCGAGAGACGCGTCGAATAATGGGGAGCGAGGCGTCGACGGAGCTCGAGGTTACGGAGTACGTGGAGAACGAGCGGGTGCGGATCGTCTCCGAGGCGGGAGGCGCGCTCTGGGACACCGTCTTCACCGTCGCCGCGGATGGGCGGGGGACGGCGCTGCGAATGACGATGGACGCGGAGCCCCGGACCACGAGCGCCGAGATGATGCTGCCATTCATAATCGGCACGGTGCGGAAAGCGGTCGAGCAGGACATGGAAGCCGTGAAGGCGTTCTGCGAGCGAGCCGCGTAGGCGCCGTTGCCATACGCAGATGGAGAAGGAGGCTGATATGTGCAGCTCACCACGTTCGCACGTCGTCCGCGTCGCTCTGGCGGCGGTTCTGATCGCGTTCGGTGCGTCCTCGCCGCACGCGCAGTCGTCCGACGTCTCCCCGGTCACCGACGCCATGCTCCAGGACCCGGCCCCCGGGGACTGGCTGATGTGGCGGCGGACGCTCGACGGTTG
This sequence comes from Vicinamibacterales bacterium, assembly GCA_958296065.1. Classification (GTDB taxonomy): domain Bacteria; phylum Acidobacteriota; class Vicinamibacteria; order Vicinamibacterales; family UBA8438; genus WTFV01. Next base: position 52,876 of record CATQHX010000059.1, read on the forward strand.
GGGCTACAGCCCCCTGGAACAGATCGACCGCGAGAACGTCGGACAGCTCCGGATGGTCTGGTCGCGCGGCCTCGGGCCCGGGCTGCAGCAGGGGACGCCGCTCGTCTACGAAGGCGTCATGTACATGCCCAACCCGCGCGACGTCATCCAGGCCCTCGACGCCGTCACCGGCGACGTCCGTTGGGAGTACCGCCGCGACCGGCCGGACGATCTCGAAGACTACATGCTGGGCGCGCTGACCGACCTCAACCGCAACCTCGCGATCCACGGCACGCACATCATCGACACCAGCGGCGACGACTACGTGTTCGCCCTCGATGCGGCCACCGGCGAGCTGGCCTGGGAGACGCAGATTCTCGACTATCGCGTCAACCCCGCCAACCAGAGCTCGGGTCCCATCATCGCCGACGGGAAGATCGTCTCCGGCCGCGGCTGCACGCCGCGGGGCGGGCCCAACGCCTGCGTCATCGTGGCCCACGATGCGACCACCGGCGAGGAGCTGTGGCGGCGGCGGACGATCCCGGCCCCGGGCGAGCCGGGGGACGAGAGCTGGGGCGGCGTTCCGTTCGAGGAGCGCAAGCACGTCGGCGCCTGGATGGTGCCGAGCTACGACCCGGAGCTGAACCTCGTCTACATCGGGACCTCGGTCACCTCGCCCGCGCCCAAGTTCCTGATCGGCGGGGCGGACCTCAAGCACCTCTACCACAACTCGACGCTGGCCCTCGACGCCGATACCGGCGAGATTGTCTGGTACTACCAGCATCTGAACGATAGCTGGGATCTGGATCATCCCTTCGAGCGGCTGCTCGTCGACACCGCGGTGCGCCCGGACCCCTCCGCCGTCGAGTGGATCAACCCGCGCTTGCAGCCGGGGGAGGAGCGCCGGGTGATGACCGGCATCCCGGGCAAGACCGGCATCGTCTACACGCTCGACCGCGCGACCGGCGAGTTCCTGTGGGCGACCCCGACCATCGCCCAGAACGTCGTCGGCGGCATCGACGGGGCGACCGGAGCCGTGTCCGAGAACGCCGAGGTGGTCTTCCGCGCCGAGGGCCAGGAGGTCTTCGCCTGTCCGACCCTGGTCGGCGGCAAGGACTGGGAGGCGGGCGCCTACAGTCCGCTCACCAACACCATGTACTTCCCGCTGCGCAACGCCTGCGCGCGCATCATGGCGACCAACGACGGCTCGCTCTACGGCCTGGGCGTCCGCTCGCAGATCGCCCCCGGCACCGACCAGGTGGGCACCGTGCAGGCGATCTCGGCCGAGACCGGCGCGGTGCTCTGGAAGCACGAGCAGCGGGCGGCGACCAGCTCCCTGGTGGCGACCGGCGGCGGCCTGATCTTCGGCGGCGACCACAACGGCCGCCTCCGCGCCTTCGACCACGAGACGGGCGAAGTACTCTGGGAGATCAACCTGGGCTCGCCGCTCACCGGCTTCCCGATCACCTACGCGGTCGACGGGAAGCAGTACGTGGCGGTCAGCACCGGCCGGTCTCTGACCTCGGGAGCCTTCAACCGCCTGACGCCGGAGCTGCGGCCGAGCAACGGGAACACGCTGTTCGTGTTCGCGTTGCCTTAACGCTTGCGTTGGTCCGTGGCAATCCGTATCGGTCCAAACATGCGGATTCCAAAGCGTAAATACGGGAAACCCGCCATCCTTGTGGTCCGTTCCAGTCCGGGGCGGTCCGCTCCAATCCGGGGGTTGATTGTGGGCGTACCGTGGGTGTACACTTTTCGGTCGAAGCGGGCTGATGCAATGGAAAGACTGACAGCCAAGCGGGCCGAGACGCTGCGGAAGCCGGGCCGGTATCAGGCGGGCGACACGGTGTACCTGGTCGTGGCCAAGGGCCGGACGGGCAGGGTAAACAAGCGATGGGTTCAACGGCTTCACGTCCAAGGGAAGCGGCGCGATATCAGCATCGGCACGTACCCGGCCGTCACGCTGTCCGAGGCTCGGGAGCGGGCGCACGACAACCGCCTGACGGCGAAGCGGGGCGGCGACCCGTCCGGGCGTGCGTCGACCGTGCCGACGTTCGCCGACGTGTCCGCCAAGGTCGACCAAGGGAGCCAGTGGCGCGGCCGGACCCGAGAGACGCGGCGGCGGACGCTGACGCGGTACGCGGCGCGTCTCATGGGTCGACCTGTCGACCAGATCGACCGGGCGGCGGTGCTCGCGGTGCTCGGGCCGGTCTACCGCGACAAGCCCGCGACCGGAAAGCTCTTGCGCGGTTGGGTCCGGGGCGTGCTCGCCGTGGCGCAAGCTCTCGGACATGTCGACGTGAACGCGGCGGGCGAAGTGATCGACGCGGCGTTGCCGAAGACCCCGAAGACTCGAGAGCATCGGCGGGCGTTGCCGTACGCGGACGTTCCCGCGGCGCTGGAGGTGGTCGAGGCGTCCGGGGCCGGTCCGGTCGTCAAGGCGGCGATTAGCTTCACGGCGCTGACGGCGGTACGGTCCGGCGAGGCTCGCGGCGCGACGTGGGGCGAGGTCGACCTTGAGGCGCGGGAGTGGCGCGTACCGGCATCGCGGATGAAGGCGGGGGCGGAACATCGGGTGCCGTTGTCGGATGCGGCTGTGGCCGTGCTGGAGCGCATGAAGGCGCATTCTGACGGCGCGGCCGATTCGCTGATCTTCCCTGGCGTGGGCGGGCGGCCGCTCAACGGCGACACCTTGATCAAGGCGCTGCGGAGAGCGACCGGAACGGATGCGGACATTCACGGCTTCCGGTCGAGTTTCCGCACGTGGGCCGCGGAGCGGTCGGGGGCGACAAGGGACGTGGCGGAGATGGCCCTTGCACACGTGGTCGGCGGGGCTGTCGAGCGGAGTTACGCGCGAAGCGATCTGTTCGACCAGCGGCGCGGGCTGATGGACCGATGGGCCGCGTTCGTGACCGGCCCCGGGGCCGGCGGGACGCCGTCCGCGAGGTGCTCCACGCCCCGGTAGAAGAAGTTGCCCCAGTTGGGTCGTCTCCCGGTCGATGGGGAGCGGCCGCCACAAACGGTGGCCGTGAGGTATTCCGTACACCATTCAGGAGTGAATTGCACCGGACCCGTTTGGCCTTTCGCGGACCGATGTCCGCCGATACGATCCTCGCCGTGCTCCGCAACCAGACCGTCGCCTCGCTGTCCGAGGTAATGGCCACACTCGGCGCCCGCGCCAGCAAGCGTCGTTCGCCGGCTGCCGCCCGCGCTGACCGCCGCGATCACCATCCGACGCTTCGGCGGTCCGGCTTTCACCATCGATGAGCGCACGGCGAGCGGATCGCTTCCGGCCGCTGTGGCCGAGGAGACCGCGGCCGTACTGCGGCGCGATCGGAACGGTGTCGATCTCGGGCGCCAGCCACGCATTGCCGTGGACGGTCGTCAGCCGCGGGGGTGGTCGACGGTGTCAGGCGACAGTGAAAACTGACCCCCCCAGCGACAGTGAAAACTGACCCCCCTTGGTCCAAGGGAGGAGTCAGCAGATGACGGCATCCAAGGCCGTCATTCCATCAGAGCTGCTTCCGGAGCGTAATCTGCTGGGTCTTGCCGTCTTTAAGATCCGTGCCGGTCCGAGGCAATCCACAGTAATCCACCCCAATCCGGGACTTGATTTGTGGGTGCATTGCGGGTGTGCTATTTCGGTTGAAAGCGCTTGAATACGGCACCGAATTCAGTGTGAACACACTTACTATACTCACCAGTCTTGAACCGTGCCATCGCTGCTTCGCTTAGTTCTCTGTACTCGTCGGCGATGATCCTGTTTCTCTTGAATTCGACCTTGTGCTCAGGAACGAACTGACCCCAATAGAAATCATGGAACGAAAGGAAGTTCGTCTCGTCGTGGCCCAGTTTCTCGCGCAAGCAGTCAACGAACGTGAAGTCGCCGTCGCGGATGTTCTGCACAATGATCTCAATGTCTTCGACGTCTAAGAAGACAACGGGACGAATAGACGTGTCTGCCTGAGAAACAAGATTACGGATGCGATGAACGAACCGGTCGACGAGTAGGCCCGAGGCCAGGCCGAATCCGAGAATGGGTTCTAAGAACACAACGACAGGCCACACGCACCGCACCTTGCGCACGGGAAAGCTGGAGACTTCACGTCGCCTCGGCAATCCAAATGTATTGCGCACATTGGCAGCAAGCTGGTGAACAGCACGATGGCGTTGATTGCCGAACTTTTCTGAAAGGCCTCTAACCCGGACTATTCGTGGCGACCGTGACTCGGCCCCTGGGAGGCGGCGCCGGAACCGGACTCGGTCACGGACAACGGGGAATGAGCAGTGGGCGGCCATTGGAACGTTCTCAACCGCGCGTGGCAGGTGGTTGAGCGCCGAATGGACGTGATGACGGGTGCCGCAGGGGAGGACAGCGCACACTTCCCCCGTTGCGGGCGGTTGGCAGCCTCCGTCAGTCAGCGATGCGGCGCTCGCCGAGCGGCTATCCGGCGCGCGCCCCGAGCGCGAACGCGATGTGCCGCCACGCGGCCAAGTCCGGTGTCGCGCGCGGCAGGCGCAGGACGATGCGACGCGCCGAGCGCACCACCTGGACGCCGAGCTTCAGCAGCCGGTCGCGCAGCCAGGGCACCTGCGCGCGGGCGCACGCGGTGTCGGCGGCGCGCAACCGCAACTCCTGCATCAGCACGTAGGCGGCAGCCGTCAGCAGCACGCGCAACTGATTCGCCGAAAACGCCTGGCAACTCGTGCGGTCGATCTGCAGGGCCTTCAGTTCCTTGATCCGGTTCTCGGCGTCCCCGCGGGCGCAGTAGACCTTCTCGTAGAGGAAGCGCGGCGTCTGCCGCATGTTGGTCACGACGAAGCGCGGATTGTCCCGCGGCTCGCGGTCTCGGTGGCGGACGACTTCGGCCTTGATCACGACGCGGCGCGCGTGGTTCCACTTGCCGGCCTGGTACTCGTCGGTCTCGGTGTAGACGTGCTCGGTCTGTTCGCTGCGCCACGTCCGCGCCCGCGCCACCAGCATGGCCGGCTCGGCATGCCGCAGCAGGACCGCGTTCTTCGCCATCGCGACCACGTAATCGAGCCGCGGCTGCGCCTCCAGGAAGGCGAAGACCGCCGGGTTGGCGAAGCCCCCGTCGAGCCGAACGAGAATGCGCGCCCGCGGAAACGCCCGGCGCAGCAGCGGCAGCAACCGCGACAACAGCCCGACCGTCCCCTCGGAGGCGACCGCCTTGCCGTGCCGCAACAGCGCCGCGCACAGATACTGCTCGGATTCGCGGTCGAAGCTCAGGAAGCCAAGCAGCGGCAGGTAGCACCAGTTGTCGTAGTACCCGTTGAAGAGCGTGTACTGCTGCGCCCCGTGCGTCGGGTCGTCCGTCGGGTCCAGATCGATCGTGATGCACCGCGCCCGCCCGTCCAGGCGGCGGCGATGCCGCGCGATGACCCGCGTGGCCAACTCGTCCGCCATGCGGTAGAGCGCGCAGCCGTTGACTGCGTTCTCGAACCGCGACAGCGTCGGCTGCGACGCCAGGCGCTCGCCCGAAACCGGGTCTCTGTCGAGCAGCAGCTTGTGGATGGGGTCGTCGGCGAGACGGTCGCCATCATTGCAGTCGGGATGGCCGCAGGCGATGCCAAAGATGCGCTGGCCGATCAGGTCCGCGAGCGAGTGCCGGGTCTTGTCCGGCGCCCGCTTGTCGAACAGACACCCGGCGAACGCCTTGACCAGGCCGTAGATGCGCTCGGCGGCCTTCAGCAGGATCGCCCCGCCGTCGGAACTGGCCTGCTCCTGGTTGAACTGGGCGAACAGCGGCTTGTCAAACAGTTCCGGGAACAGAACAGTCTGTGGTACAGTGTCGGTTGTCACGCAAGGGCCTCCGTGGTGGCGCAAGTGGTTGTTAACACTGCACTTGTACCACACGGGGGCCTTTGTGTCTGTACCGGAATCGGAACACGCCACGAATTTTCCGGGCTAAAGAACGGCAAGAACCGGCCTGAGTACTTCGCTTCGGTCTTTGCGAAGGATCCCTTGATTTCAAACACGATCGCATGGACTCCATCCAACACGACTGCGTCGAAGGCCTCTTCGCGGGGCGTATCGTACGACGCATTTTCTACAAGCCGGTTTGGCGGCACCGCATAGCGTAGCATTTCAAGAACGTGTTCTTCGAATAGGGTTCCCCACAGCCGAGAGAACTGCAGGCGGCGGTGTTCAGTATCGAGCGCGGCATTGACCGTCCAATAGAAGCCGCTCGCAAGCTTCTCAACGAGAAGACAAGGGTCGATGCACAGATAGCGGTCAGGAGAGAACCGCCAGATTGGCCGCGTCCGGAACGCTGTCAGATCTAACTTTAGTGCGCATGCGTCCGTGATGCGCCTCATGGTTCCCGGAACCTCATCGAAGTCGATCGCCAAGTTCGAGAGAAACTGTTGGAATAAGGGACCTGACACTGGGTTACCGATCGCGTTCGGATTAAAGAATGCACGCCGCCGGAATTCTTCCAAACTTGATGTAGAAACCGTCTGGAAATACGAGAAGATGCCGAACAACATGTCACGGAAGGCATCGAAGCTGAATCCGTTCGTCAGGAATACGAAGAGTCGCTCCAATTCTCTAGCGAGTGGCTTCTTCTTGCTGCTGAGGATACGTCCGAGCATCCGCCGGCTTCTGACGAGTCCGTTGTCAAGTCGTGGGAGGTTCTCAAGTTCTCGAGCCGGTGCAAGTTGCGCTGCAAGGTCACGTGCACCAACCCTGCCGGAAGGAATAGAACCAAAGTCGGAAAGTGAGTTTATTGCCAGTGCGAGCTCCGTGAGGACCCCGAAATCGTCGTGCGACTCGAGCATGTTGCCGCGCACTGGCTCACCGAACAGCGCGACCAACTTTATCGCAGAGAGAAGCTGGCTACGGTGGAACACGATGCGGTCTCTCAAATGAGCTGTGAGCAGATTGGCCTTCAGGATTCTCAGTCGCCGTTCCGAAACGGTTGTTCGGATCAGATGTTCTTGCGCCTTCCATCTGACGTCGACATCGTCCTCGAGGTCCTCCTTGATCGCAGCTGCGCCAAGAAAAAGATTCATTTGGCCTAGTATTGACAAGCCAGCGGCTCTGTTGATCGTTTTCGCGATTTGAATAACCTCGCGAAGTGTTGGTTTTGGCTCGCCGAGTTCTGGAAGACTAATGAATGAGCTAACTCTGGTTGGTGTGATCATATGTTCCTCGCGACGGCGTGTTCGGAGTCGTCGCCCGTCCCGGCTGCTGGCGGCACCGTCGGCGCCCCGTTCCAGGTGTCCTGGTGCTCGGCCTCGACGGCCGCCACGTCTGCCGTCGCCTGCCGCGACGCGCCTTGCGGCCAGCTCTCGTCGGTTCCGCTTCCGGCTCATCGCGTCAATGCCTCGGCGAGCAACCGCTCCGTGGTCGCGTTCGGCCATCTGCGCTCGAGCGGTCCGCTCTCGGGCTGGTCCCTTCTCGCCCACCGTTCCTTCAGCTCGTAGACGCCCTGGTAGCTCAGCGTCTGGTTCAGCGCGGTGTATTCGACCACGGCGTAGAAGGCGCCGGCGGGCACGACCGTCTCGGCCATTGCCCAGCCACCTCTCGCCGCTCCGGTCGTGCGAGCCGTCGTTCGTCGAACGCGGCTACACGAGGCTGATCCTCGCCAGCCGGCCGCGCACCGGGGATCGGCTGCCGACAACCCGCACTAACTGTAGCGGCGCGCGGCTGTCACGGTCGAGCGGGAGTCGGATTGGGCGACGGTCGTGGACGGAGTCACCAAAGGGGCCATCGAACTGCCCAATCCCTGCAGCAGCTCGCAACCTCTCTGCCAGCCGGACTGCCGGCCGTTTCTGATGCTGCCAGCCGTTTTCTGACGTTTCTGATCACGAATTCTCCAATAAAGCCGGGAGTCGATGCGAGGCGCTGCCGCCTCAAGCCGGACTTCCTCTTGCGGGAGCGCCCTATCTCATCGCGCGTCCGCGAGGCCGGAGAACTGTAGATGGAGCTGACCATCGCCGACCTGAAGCCGTTCCTACCGGGACTCGAAGCCACGCTCGACGACGAGGCGGTCTCGGAGATGATGGTCAACGGGCCGGGGACCGCCTTCGTCGAACGCGACGGCCGGATGGCGGCCGTCGACCTGCCGGAGCTGACGACAGAGGCCGCCGCTCGGGCAGCGGTCCAGATCGCCCGGCCGCTGGGCAAGGACCCGCACACGGAGCCGATCATCGACGCGCGTCTTGCGGACGGTTCCCGCATCGCCATCTGCGGCCCGCCAGCCGCGCCGACGGCCGCGATTACCATCTGCCGCTTCGGCGGGCGGGCCTTCACTATCGACGAGCTGACCGCGGCGGGTTCGCTGCCGGCCGTGGTGGTGGTCGAGGAGGCCGGGGCGGTGCTCGGCCGCGAACGCAACCTGCTGATCTGGGGCGGCACTGGCTCGGGCAAGAGGACGTTGCTGAACGCTCTGCTGTCCGCTGCTGCCGGCCGACGGCCGCGTCATCTCCATCAAGGACACACGCTGGAGCTGCGGCTCCGCTGCGCCAACTGCCTGCGGTTCGAGGCCCCGCGGACTGGGCGACGGCCACTCGCTGCGCCGCCGGCCCGACCACATCGTCGGCGAACTCCGCGGGGCCGAGGCGTCCGACCTGCTCCAGGCGCTCAACACCGGCCACGGCGGTTCGCTCGCCACCGTCCACGCGAACAACGCCGCCGCGGCGCTGTCGCGCCTGGCGACCTGCGCCATGCAGGCATCCGATGCCCTGGCGTGGACCGTCGTCTGCCGCGGCGTGGTCGACGGCATCGAGGCCGTGATTCATCAGACCCGGACGCCCGAAGACGTGCGCCGCGTCGAGCAGATGGTCCGCATCCGTGACTACGACGCCGCAGCGAACCGCTGGGCCGTCGAGCCCTCTGGCCGCGGGCGGCGCCGGCATCGACCGACGGGGACCGGTGCGACGACGCGGAAACGGGCGCCGCGACCCCCATCGAAGCGAAGCCGTCGGCGAAGGCGAGCGGCGTGAGCCGCCAGCTTGTGCAAGCTCCTGGGGTCAGCCCGGTGGAGGCGCTGGCGGGCGGCTTGGTGCTTCGGAAGCTCGCCGACAATCGAGCGTTCGAGCTGATCGCGTGCGGGAGCGGTACGTCGTGCTGAAGCACGCGGCGCTGGCCGCACGGTTCGGATGGGACGCGCCGCTCGATGCGTTGCGGCACCGGATGACCTGCCGGCTGTGCGTTGCGCGGACAGCAGCGTGCTGGTCAGTGCGGCTCGAACACGCGACGGCGACGAAATCGGGCCGCGGGCACTTGAGTGCGGTTCAGCGGAGGGAGGGGCAGGAATGAGTGAGCGTCACGACAGGGATGCGTAGCAGGAGCCGGTTCGGGTCGAGAGCCGCGAGCAGTTCGACGAGGCGGTCGGCGAGCTGTTCCGGACGGGCCGCCCCATCGAGGCGCCGTCGCTGGAGGCGCTGGCCGGCTGGGACGTCGACCTCGAAGGCGAGGAGGGCGGCATCGAGGAGGCGCTCTGATGGCCCGCAAGCGCGAGAGGGCCGACGCGTACCATCAGCAGTTCGCCGAGCGCATCATCCAGGCGCTCAAGGACGGAACCGCTCCGTGGCAGAAGCCTCGGAAGGCGGGCGAGCGGATCAGGCCGCACAACTTCAGCAGCGGACGCAACTACCGCGGCGGCAACGCGGTGTACCTCGCCATGCAGGCGCTCGACCTCTGCGCCTTCGACCACCCACGGCTCGTCGCTTCACGCCTCGAAGATCCGCCGGCTCTGGGTCGCCGCCTGCAGAGCTCGCCGGTTCGCGTGGCCCCGAATGGAGTTCGGGTTCGGCTAGGCCGAGAGGGAGACCGCCGGCGTCTCGTCGTCGGTGATCGTGATCGTCACCGACGACGGCGTGCCCGCCGCCACCGTCGCCGGCAGCGTCCCCAGCGCCACCGTGAACGTTCGCAGGATGTCAATATGTTGACGGTCGCCATAGGATTCGTAGTCTTGCAGCGCATGGCCTGCCAGCAGATAGTGTAGTGGGGTGCGGTACCCGCTGTACCCGTTTACCAGCGGGTTCCCGTGCTCCAGCGTGCCGTGCACAAAGCGCATCGCCTGTTCTTCCGACGCCCCCCGGCCATGGCCGTAGAACGGCAGCTCGAGCACGGCTCCCGGCAAGCGTTCTCCCAACCACCGATATACCGCGCGGGCATCCGGCGACGACTCGAAGGCAACCATCGACACCGGGTGGTAACCTTCGGCGACCAGAACGCAGGTACTCGCGAGGCAGAACGCCCACGCCCTGGCGCCGGTACGCGACAGCCGGTCGGTGAGCCATTGGACGCCAAGAGCCGCAAGCACCGTCAAAGAGAGGAAGACGAGGATGGCGGCTCGCGCGGGAACACGGAGGCCATCGAGACCAGGGACGATGCGCAGCAGCCAGTCGTACGGTCCGCTACTCATCAACTCCATGCCGCCTGCGCTCGGCTCCGGCCCAAGCGACAGGACGAAACCAGCAGCGCCGACCACGCCGTAGATTCCAGCGATACGAAGGCGCGCGGCCGCCGTGTCGGTGTGGCGTCGCTCATGCATCCCCTCATTCTGCAAGGCGTCAGATCACGCCGAAGACCTCCCGATACACCCGCTGTTCCATCAGCATGCTCCCGAATGTCTCCATCAACGGACGAATCCGATCCTCGGGCTAGTTGGGAAGATGGTGGTACAGCATCAACCCCTGCCGAAACGACGAATGCGTCCGCCGTTTCACCGTGTTCGCCTTCAACCAATGGTCATACCCGATCCGCTCCCCGGCCGCACCCAGCAACGACAGTACGGCAATCGCCAACGCGCTGAGCAACAGCAACCGGTCCCGTCGGTCCGGGCGCGACACATGCATCGATGACAGGCCCATCCCGATCGCCGGGCGCTGGAAGCGGCGGTGGTTGCGCGTCTTCGTGCCACCGTCGATAGGTGTCAAACTCGCGGGCGGGCAGTTGCGCGAGCCGCGCGTCGAGGTCCGCGATGTCGGCCTCGAGCGCGCCCACGCGCGCCACGGCCTTCGGCCGCTTGTCGGCGCCGAGCGCCTGGTCGCGGTCACGTTCGGCGATGGCGAGGCGCTTGGCGCGCTCGTCGCGGGTACGGCGTCGCACGAGCGTCTTGTCGGCGAGAAACTGGTCGAGTTGATCCAGTGCGCCTTCGAAGCCGGCCCGGTCGGCGGCCGCAGTTGCGCTCTGGTCGAGGAACATCTCTTCGGCGACCGCCTCGTCCAGGTGTTCGGGCGTCACCGCTAGCTTTAAATCCGGGGTCCGTAAGTGACTGCAGCACAGGCACTTGCGGGACCCGGGGCGCCCGCTGGCGACCCGATCGGGGGCCGCGTGACGCAGTCAGATTTCCGGGGGTGGAGTGCGGCGCCCGCCGGCGGACCGAGGACATTCATTCAAGCTTCGAATGCTCCGTGGTCAGTTCCTCGGGGTAAGCCGGCCAACATGGATCGCCGTCCGCCGCGCAGGTTTCATGGGCAAATCCGTGCCTGAATTCGCACTCACCTGCCCATTTTTGACCGTCCCAATAGCAGCGGTCATACTCCACTCTCCATTCCCGCTCCGGCAGCGGATAGGGGTAACTGGCCGGCGGATTCAGATCGTGAGGGATGTTGCACGGCCCCTTGCCTGGCTCTCGCCAGCGCGAGACGCCACTGTCAACCTCTCCATCGATAGGAGTGATGCGGTTTCCGTAGCAGCTGCCCAACTTCCCGTTTTCAAACTCGATCACTATGACATAATAGGTTGCGAACCTTTCTGGACCGCTGCACGTTTGCTGTACGGTCACATTATGGTGCCCGAATGGCCAGTGAAACTCATGCGTGCCGCTAGGACTTCTCCACAGTCTGACGCCATTGCACGTCGGAACAACCGGAGCAGTGGGGGCAGTCGGCGTACTCTCACATGCTGCGCCGACAAGCATGGACAGCAACGCCACACGTCCGAGTTTTATAGTTGCATCGTTCATGACTTACTTCTCCACTCTAGCAAGCCGCATCAACGCCGGCCGGTCGGTTGTTTGGTTTCCCGTTATCGGCTCGCCGCAGTAGTCGCACGCGGCGCCCGCGTTCGTGTCCGAGCCGAGCACGTGATCCATAATCACGTCCCCGGCATGCGTCATTCATACGGGTTTATGGCCGAGGACACTCCCGCTGCAGCCGTGCCGTTCGGCGTCTCGCACCCCCGGAGCCAAACTCATGCACCAAGTCCCGGCATGGTACCGGCTAGACATGACATTTACGTGACGTCTGGTGCAGCACGGAGGGTATTCTCATGACAATTTGCCAAAGAACTCGCACACCGGGGAGGCTTCCTCATCCGGCGAAGCACGAAGCCGTCCGGCAAGAGGTGGCGCCCTTGAAGAATCCCGATGAACTGCGGCGAGAGAACGAGGTGCTGCGGGACCGTCTCTCCCGGCTGAGCGCGGCCGTCCTGCGCGTCAGCGCCAGCCTCGACCTGCAGACCGTCCTGCAGGAGGTCGTCGAGAGCGCTCGCGCGCTGACAAGCGCCCGCTACGGCGCGATCACGACCATCGACGCCCGCGGGCAGGCCCGCGAGTTCGTCTCCTCCGGCCTGACCTCCGAGGAGCACCGCCAGCTTGCCGAGTGGCCCGACGGGCCGAGGCTCTTCGAGCACCTCCGGGAGCTGCCGGTGCCGCTGAGACTGCGCGATGCGCGTGCCTATGTCCGTTCACTCGGCTTCTCCTCCGACCTGATCCTGCCGAAGAGCATGCAGGGGACCCCGATGCGCCACCGGGGCACCCACGTCGGGAACTTCTTCCTCGGCGACAAGGAGGGTGGCGAGGAGTTCACCAGCGAGGACGAAGAGGTTCTGATGTTGTTCGCGGCGCAGGCGGCGACGGCGATCGCCAACGCACGCACCTACCGCGACGAGCAGCGGGCCCGCGCGGACTTGGAGGCGCTGATCGATACCTCGCCGGTGGGCGTCGTGGTCTTCGAGGCGAGGAGCGGTGCGGCAGTCTCGATCAATCAGGAGGCCCGGCGGATTGTCGACGGCCTCCGCATGCCGGGCCGCTCTCCGGAGGAGTTACTGGAGGTGGTCACCTGCCAACGTGCCGATGGACACGAGGTATCCCTCGCCGATTTCCCCCTGGCGCAGCAGTTGGTCAGCGCCGAGACGGTGCGGGCCGAGGAGATCGTGCTCTCGGTTCCCGACGGTCGGCGCGTGAAGACGCTGGTCAACGCCACGCCCATCCGTTCCGCGGACGGCGAGGTCGAGTCCGTAGTGGTCACGATGCAGGACTTGGCGCCGCTGGAGGATCTCGAGCGGATGCGGGCCGAATTCCTGAGCATGGTGAGCCACGAGCTGCGGGCGCCGCTGGCCGCGATCAAGGGCTCGGCCGCGACGGCGCTGGGCGCCTCACGGCGGCTGGACGCGGCCGAGGTGCGCGAGTTCTTTCGGATCATCAAGGGGCAGGCGGACCAGATGCATGGCCTGATCAGCGACCTGCTGGACGCGGGGCGCATCGAGAGCGGCACGCTGTCGGTCGCCCCGGAGCCCACGGACGTGACCGCACTGGTGGACCAGGCGCGGAACACGTTCATCGGCGGCGGCGGCCGTCACGCCGTGCGCATGGACCTGCCGCCGGAGTTGCCGCGGGTGATGGCCGACCGGCAGCGCATCGTGCAGGTTCTGAACAACCTCTTGTCCAATGCGGCGAGGCACTCTCCCGCGTCGTCTCCCATCCGGATCTCGGCCACGGTCGATGGCGTGCATGTTGCGATTCCGCAAGCAAGCAGGACTTGCCGGCGGCGGGCGGGAGCGCGGGGCCGGCGGTTACGGCCTGGGCCTGGCCATCTGCCAGGGGCTGGTCGAGGCCCACGGGGGCCGCATCCGCGCCGACAGCGCCGGGGTGGGCCAGGGGACGCGGATCACCTTCACGATCCCTGTGCTCGAAGGCAGCGTCGGCACCTCCGCATGCACACATCCGTTGCGTGGCCCGGCGCCTGCGGCTCCAGTTCAACGAAGCCGTGCGCTATATCAGACCACCAAACCCAAGCTCGACGAGATGGCGCGGCGCCGGGGCGAGGGCTACCTCCCGGCGATGCTCATCGACCGTCTCTTCACGGAAGTCAGTTTGGTCGGAGCCCACTTCCGCTCGGACCGCGACGCCAACAAGGCGGAGATCGAGGCCGTCATGCGCGGCTCCGCGCCGGCTGAAGCGGCGCTGATCGCGTGCGGACTGCACATCTCCGGTTGCGTCTCCGACTACCAGACGGCCCGCTTCGAAGCGTGCCGCCAGCACGGGCTGGCAGCCCTCTCGCAGATGGGGCAAGACGGCTGCCGGCACGGCGAGGTCTTCGTCAATCTGCACCTCGGCATGGCCGCCATGTCCCGGGGCCGCGTGCAGGAAGCCGCCGGTCGGTACGCCGTCGCGCGGCGTACGACGAAGACCTGCTTCGCCGCCGACGCTGCGCTTGCGACGATCATCGACGCACTGGTCATCGAGCGCGACCACGTGAAGGCCATCGAGCAGCGGACCCTGACCGGACTGACCGAACTGCGCGGGGCATGGCTGGATGTTCATGCAGCGGCGCTCGCCGTGGCCGCGGAGTTGACCTTCGCACGGCACGGCGCGGAGCTTGGGATCCAGTTCCTGACGGACGAGATCGCGAGGGTCCGGGCCATGGGCCTGGCGACCATCGTGCGTTGCGCCTCGGCGCTGTGCTCCACCTTCCTTGTCGAAGCGGGACGTTCCGACGGGGCCGAACAGGTGTGGCGGGACGAGCGGCTGCCGAGGGACGCTTCGGACCTGATCGATCTCGACCGCCAGTCGTGGCGCGAGATGGAAGCGTTGTCGTGCGCGCGCATCCGGATGCTGACCGAACTCGGAGACCGCGACGCCGCTCGCGGCTTGGCGAATCATCTGTGCCGGATCGCGTCGGAGCGCGACCTGACGCGTACCCTGATGCGGGCGTTGGTGCTGTCGATGACGATTGACGCGGACACGGACCGGGCCGTCGAGCCGCTCGTCGAGTTCCTGCGACTGGCGCGGAGCACGGACTACCTGCGGCCGCTGGTCCGCCATCGTGATGTCAGCCGCAGCCTCCTGACCCGGTTGCTGGACAGCGCCCCGGACCCGGAGATTCACGACGCGGCCCGCGGGGCGCTCGCTCACCTCGAAGGACCGACGCCGCCCAACGCTCCGGTCTTTTCCCCGCGCGAGCAGGCCGTGCTCGCCGAGTTGAGCAGAGGCCTCCGCAATCGCGAGATCGCGGATCGGCTCGGGGTGAGTGAGGACGGTGTTCGCCACCACCTCAAGAACATCTACCGGAAGACGGGCACAACCGACAGGCGCGCCGCCGTGCGCCGGGCCACCTCGATGGGCTGGCGGCTCTGACGCCGCCGGACGGCGGGGGATCCGCCTCGAGGCGTTGCCTTCTCCCGCAATGGGGGCCTCCCGCTGCCAAAGAACTCGTCGGCACGCCGGGTGTTCAACGCTGGCCTGCGACGATCTCGTCGCGCGCCCGCCGAATGGCGTCTGCGATCACTGACACCTGCTCGTCAACGAACGTGCGCATGCGGGCGACCTGGTCGGGTCCGCTCCAGGTCGTCAGATGTCCGCCTTCGGCGACCAACACCACGAGGCCGAGATCGCCGCGCAGCGTTAACTGCACATCGAGGAACGTCGCGCACTTGCCCGCTCGGGCGTGGATCGAGATGCCTTTGACGAACAGCAACGCCATGTCCTGCTCGCCGGCAGCCTCCGACAACGGTTGCGCGGGGATGCCGCCGCGCAACAGGGCGCGTTCGGCGTCGGCCGCGAGGCCAGCTTCGCCCACTGTGCAACGTGCGTCGTTGTCTCCTGCCACGCTGCTGACGGTGTAGACGACCCCTCCACGTAGGAGATTCTCGATCACTCCCGCGATCCCTGCCGCGTAGAGCTGCTGGCCCGCTGCCGGCGTCGATGCCAGAATGCAGAGCGCCACCGCGACGATACCGACGCCGACCCGCAACCGGGCTGGCCGCCGCTTCCCGCCCCCTGCCACGCCAACGGCTTGTTCGAGTACTTTGATGATCGTCATGGCTTGCTTCCAGAGGGATCGCGTTGATACACGCCGACACCGTGCCACGGATCCTCGATGACGTGCATCATGGTCGCCGCGGACAGTTCCCGAGCGGTCGATTCTGGTGGGAACGTCCCGATCTGTTCGACGGCGATTCCGAGGCGTAGCAACTTCCGTCCCGCCAACTGTACGGCCTACAGCCCGCCCGCCGACCGGCCGATATCCAATGCATGCCGGAGAAGCACTGGTCTCCGAGTGGAGCGGACCGCGGGACTCGAGTCGCTCGTGATCGAAGCGACTCGCGCAGACGCCGTGGGCGCCTACTTGGATCTTCCGGGCCAGCACCGGCGAGACAGTCAAGCAGATCCCGATCTACGAGGTCCCGTCGATTGGCCCGCACCCCCCATCTGCGGGTCTTGGCCACGCAGTACCCGGCGGCCACCGTGGGTGACGAGTTCCAGCTTGGAGGCGCGGGTCGCGCGCTCGATGCGCTCAACTGCCCGCATCGTTGATGGCTGGTCCACTGTCGTTCGCCGCCAGCCTGTTGCTGGCACTCTGCGCCTCCTGAACCCGTCTCCTGCATTCCGGTGGCGTCGCGGTCCGAGCGGAAGTGGGCTCCGACCAAACTGACTTGCGTGAAGAGACGGTCGATGAGCATCGCCGCGAGGTAGCCCTCGCCGCGGCGCCGCGCCATGTCCTCAAGCTTGGGCTTGGTGGTCTGATATAGCGCACGCGCTTCGTCGAACTGGAGCCGCAGGCGCCGGGCCACGCAACGGATGAGGGCGAGACGCGGGAATTCCTCCAGCAACGCCGGGGTCAGGAACCGGTCGGCCGCCGCCAGGCACGTCATCCCCTCGCGCAGCCACATGCGGAACACGCCGACGCGCTCCATCGTCTCGCCAAGGAACTCACGGTCGCCCGTCTCGGCGGCGTGGCGCCACGCGGGAATCAACTGGTCACGTCGCGTGAGGGCCTCCGAGATCCTGCGGTGGAGCTGCTGCACGCGAGCCGGATCCTGGCCGGCCAGCAGCCGGAGACAGTGCTGCTTGACGACCGGGTGGAGACGCCGCACTGCGCCGTCCGGATCCACGGGCGCCAGCAGCCCGTCCAGCGCCAGGAGCCCTTCGAGGCGCAGTCGGGTGTTGGTGGTTTCCAGTACCTCGTCAACCAGATTCGTGTCGACCCAGTCGAAAATCGACAGCTCGAGGAGCAACGTGCAATCCCGGTCCGAGAGACGGCGCAGCAGGCGCATGTCGAGGAAGTTTCGGGTGAGCGCCTTGCCCAGCTCGACGCTCTCGGCAGAACCGGTCTTCCGTATCGTGCGGTCGATGCGAAGGGCCACGGGCCATCCGGCAGTGCGGTCGAACGTCTCTGCCAACTCCTGCCGCGATAGACTGCCCTCGAAGAACCGGCCGATCTCGGATTTCGTAAAAGCGAAACTGTTCCGTGGCCACGACGACCGCCGAGCCTTCGAGAACGACGCCTGCCAGATCCAGTCCCGGATTCGTGCGGAACGACAGGGCGAACTGGAGATTGCGGGGGCCGCTTCGCAGCAGGCGTTCGAGCAGATCGAAGGATTGGGCCGGGAGCCGTTCAAGTTCGTCCAGCACGAGCAGGCAGCTTGTCGAATGCGTCTCGATGGCGCGAACGAGCATCCCGATCTGGTGCGTGAGCGGCGTTGCGGCCCAGGCGTCTTCGCTCGTCCGCACCAGCTCCAGGCCCGCGTGTTCGAACGCGTACGCAAGATGGGCTCCGAACAGGCCTGGCGCATCGTCCTCGTCCACCGTGAGCCAGGCGACGAGCACACCCTTCTTTCTTGCGCGCCGAACGATCTCGGCGAGCGTGGTCGTCTTGCCAAACCCACCCGGTGCCCGCAGTACCGAGATTCGCCGGGACGCTGCCGGATCGAGTTGCCTCAACAGTGCCGGCCGATGGAAGTACCCCTCCGCAGACTCGGGCGCCGTCACCTTGGCTCTCAGGAGCCAAGGGGCTCGGGACTCGGGCACTGTCGACGTCGCTGGCGGGCTGGTTGCGGCCATCCCGATGTCTCTCGAAGCGTGCCTCCGACCCGTGCCCTGGTGTGCCTGTGCCAGACTGGCACTTGCGTGCTCCGCGCGAACAGCGACAGAACGCCAATCGCGAACGCGCTCCGAACCGCCTGCAATCCTGTCGTGCTCATGGCCCGACTTCCTCCAGCAGGTGCCCCGGCATCGTACTCGCGCAACATGACATCGACGCGACGTCTTGCGCCTGAATGATGACCTCGTCGTGAGTGTCGACAAAAAGATGATCCTGGGGGACTTTTGCTTTGCGTTCGGCCGGCGCACGCCGGCCCGATGGCCCTCCAGGCAGCTCTCTCAACTCGCCGAATGCGGATCGAGACATGGTGGAACATGGCGGAGCGCCGAGCCGATCACCATCGCGTCGATACTGGTCTTCGAGCTGGTGGACGTGGTGATCGAAGCGCTGCATCTGGTCGCGGCTGTCCTTGTAGCGCAGGTGCGCCGCGTCGAGCGATCGGTCCATGCCGATGCGGGCGACGATGTCGATCACGGGGTTTCCGGGGCGCAGCAGCAGCCGGGCCGAGTCCGGCTCGATGCGGGCGTCTTCCGGATCGGGCAGCGTCCAGCCGTCGCGGCGCACGGTCAGGCTCATGACCACGCATCTGCGGACGTAGGCGCGCAGCGCCTCGTGGCTCGTGAACTCCCGCTCATCGGCGGTGCCGGTGTCGATCACGGCGACGCGTCCTGCTTCGTTCCGGGTCAGCTTCAGCTCGGGCGGCATCTGCCGGAGGTCTGGCGGCACGCTACCGGACAGGAAGGCGTCGGCGGCGGCGCAGGCGTTGGCGTGAGACGCCACGACGGCGGCGCTCAGGCGCGCGTGGGTCGTTGCGGGGTCCTCGTTGGGGAAGTGGCGTTCGTGTGTCATCGGCGTTTCTTGCGGGATGGCCGCCGGCCGTGTCCCCTCTCGGGCCGGCGGGTCCGTGACGAGAGGGATTGGCATCACGTCTCCGGTCGGGTCCGTCCGAGGTCTCCCTTCACGGTCGGCGGCGGTGACGAGTGTGAGCTACGCGGGACGCTTGGTCCGGTTCATGCCCGGTCCTGGGGCGTTCGGTGCGCGGCGGGCGGTCCTCGTGCAGTCGAGCGTCCCAGGCTGCTCGGCGTTGCGGGTACCATGGGGCAGTCGGCTGCTTTCGGTTGCATGATGCCGAGGAGGATGCGTGGGGTGGTTTCGGGGCGCTGCGGATCCGGCCGCGGATCGTGCTGGCCGGGCTGCTGGCGCGGGGCCGTCGGCGGCGGTGGCCCGCGCAGGTGTTCGCGGGACGTTTTCCGGTTGACGGATCGGCGCGTTGCGCCGGGGTTTCGGAGGGCGTTTTGGCGCCTGACTTTCGCCTCTGAAAACTCTGGACTGTGTCCAATTCTGGGCGATGTTCTGGAAACGAAAGAGCAAGTAGAAACTGCACCAGACCTGGTGCATCGGCCGACCGTCAATATATTGACCCCCTATGGATGTGAGTCTTCGGCCTTGTCGGTCGTCTACAGGTTGAATCCATGGAGTCAATCCAAGGAATTGGATCGGCAAGTAGAAAAAGCGAAAGCTTGACGAATATATAGCATTTGCACGTGGCTCACGTGCATGCATTTTCGCCTCCTCCAGACACCAGTTTTCGCGCCTGTTTCAGGCTGGCGCTGTCACGCCATCGCGGTCGCAACTGTTGCGCCGGGACCGGTGCGCGACGGCGAGTCAATCGCGCGCAGACTCATGACGGGACCGCGCTGGAACAGGGTGTCCCGTTGGGGACTGGGCAGCGCATTCAGCGGGGAGCACGCGATGGCGGTTCTTCGTTGGCGTGGCCTTGCACGGTTACGCTCGCCAGCGTTATGGCTGACCTCGTAATCGTCGAATCGCCGGAAAGACGCGCAAGATCAACCAGATTCTCGGGTGTGGCTACGTGGTGCGGGCCTCGCTCGGGCACGTGCGCGACCTGCCGCAGCCGAAGCGCGACGGGCGCTCGGCGGGCAAGCCGCGGCAGCAGACAGCCCTGGGGCTGGATATCGAGGGCGGCTGGAAGCCGACCTGGGGAGATCATCGACTCGAAGGCGAAGGTCGTTCGCGAGCTGCGCAGCATCGGCCGCGGCGGCACTGTCTGGCTGGCCACCGACCTCGACCGCGAGGGGGAGGTGATCGCGTGGCGCCTGCGGGACCTGCTGGGCGGGTCCGAGGACCGCTTCCGCCGGGTCACCTTCTCGGAGATAACCCCGGAGGCGGTGCGCGCCGCGTTCGAGGGCCCGCGCGGGATCGACTACGACCTGGTGCGCGCCCAGCAGGCGCGCCGGGTTCCTCGGCCGGGTGGTCGGGTTCACGGTGTCGCCGCTGCTGAGCCGGCGGCTGCGCGCGGGACTCTCGGCGGGCCGGGTGCAGTCGGCCGCGCTGGCGATCCTGGCGGCGCGCGACGAGAAGATCCGGGTCTTCGCGCCGGAGGAGTTCTTCGGAGTCGACGTGCTGCTGGCGATCGACGGGGCTGAGCCGGTCCGGGCGTCGGTGGTCGATTCCGGCGGCGGGGTCCTGCGCCACCGACGCGAGGTGCGCCGCCAGCGCATCCGCCTCGGCGCGTTCGCCCTTGCGCGTTTCGGGCCATAGCCGCTTGCGGATCGCTCCCGCCGGCAACGATCCGGATCAGGCGCGGGTCCTGGTCTGGCGTTCCTGGCGCCGTTCTGACGGACCGACCGACGCTCGTCGGCCGAACGGGCGTTGGGATCCGAATCGGAGGCCGGTGTCGGCGTCATGGATCTCGAGCCGGCCACGTACTCGATGTCGCAGCTTCAGTAGTCGTCGGCGATTCGTCGCCCAGGGAAGGCGCAGTTGGCGCGCGTGCTGGCGGAGCGTGCGGGCCTCCACGCCGAGCAGGGCATGGAGGGCGACGAGTGCCTGTAGGGCGAGCGCGAGCGTGACGGTGAATCCAACGAGCCCGGCGACGCGAAGTGTTCGTGGAGCACGACGAGCGGCGGTCGAGGCGGCGCGTCGCCTCAGCCACGGGATGGACGCCGCTACACGGTGTCGACCCTTTCGTGCACCGCCGCCGTCTGAGCGACACGAGCCGGCGGCGATGCGACTTGCGCCGCCGCGAGCAGGCCCCCGCCGTGAGTCCCGTGAGACACTGCCGCGCCGGGGCTCCTGCTCCGGCTCGCTCGGCCGGAGCCGTCGCACACGAGCCTCTGCAAGCGCAGCCGGCCGGTCTGCTTCAGTCTGACTAGCGGCTCCGGGGGCGCGAGTCGATGTAGTCGAGCACTTCATCCAGATACCACCTGACCGCGTGGGGGCCGATCTTGACGGGCTGGGGGAACTGGCCCAACGCCTTCCGCTTGTAGATCGTGGACCTGCACAGCCTGGTTAGCTCCTCTACCTTGGCGAGCCTGATCAGCTGCCGCAGGGGCGCGTTCTTCGGACGGTTGCGCGTGGCCATCGTGCGTCTCTCCTCCATTGACGTGTCATGGAGAAGTGTTACCAACCGCGGCCACGGGACCGGGTCGGGGTCCACAAGCTGTATCTCGCGGGTGGCCCGGCGTTGCTGGTGCTGGGCCGCCCGACAACTCGCACCGCCGGGAGATGGAGCCAGCCGGCGTCGGCGCGACCGAACGGGCCGCGCGCAACGCCACCTGCTCGCACGGCGAGCCGGGCGAGGCGCCGAATGTCGACCGCCCCGTGCGCCCCGAGGAGTTGCCGCCGCGCCAGGCGGCGCTTCGCGACCCGCGCTCGCCGGGCCGCCCGTCGATCACCACGGTGTCGCAGAAGCACAGCTACGGCCCGCAGAGCTTCAGCCGCACCGACGTCATCGACCGGCCGAAAAGCATGCCGACCTGTGCGGCCGGCGGGGGAGATGCCCTGGGAGATGCCCC